>NZ_CAUPXD010000007.1:0-69866 GCF_963515095.1 uncultured Granulicatella sp.
TAGTTGAAGAAAAATCCTTCTCAGATAGTCTTTGGTGGGCTCTTGTGACAGTAACCACTGTTGGTTATGGTGATATTGTTCCAGTTTCCCTTTTTGGGAAATGGATAGCTGTTTTATTAATGTTGGTAGGGATTGGTACAATAGGAATGTTAACAAGTGCTTTGACAAACTTTTTTGTAAAAGATAATCCAGATGAACAGATAAAACTTGATAAACTCCAAGACGAATTATCTAGTCAAAGATTATTACTAGAGAAACAATCTGAGAAGATAGATGAACTAAATAGAATGATACAAGAATTGCTTGAAAAAATATAATAAAGGTGAGACAAAACACATAATTTAGTTAACTGTAGTGGGTTGAAGAAAAGCTAAAATCGAGAAAGGACAAATTTCATTTTTTCTTTTTTGATATTCAAAGTTGTAAATATTTTCCTGTGTATATTCATCAAAATAAGTTCCTTTTGGAAAATAGTCTCGAACCTTTTGTAATACCTAATTCAATTTCAATACGATCAGATAACGTTAAATGTTAATGTTTCATCGTTCCATAACATCATTTGTCTCATACTTAATTCTAACATAAATTTTAGTCCCAGATTAACTTCTATTTTTGATACTTAACTAGAAGTTACTTTAAAACTTTTCGTAAATTATAATAAATATTTTTAAGGATAATAAATGTATACGTTTGTTTAGATATTATTAATGGCATTTAAAGTAAAAAGAAACTTTTCTAAAAGTAGCCAGGACGGCAGCAGCCCTTCGGTCTCATGCCTAAATTTTGAGCCAAGGTCTCAAAATTTCCTGTAAAAATTAGCTTGAGAAGCTAATTTTACTTTGGCTACGGAGAAAAGTTTTTTTACTTTAAATTTGTTACGTAAGAAATTTTTATCTGGAAAATTTATCAAAGAAAATTCTAAAAGTTGATTTAAAAATTACTGGAGAATAAAAAAGTAAAGCAATAGAAAAGACTTTTATTGTAGGAGTAGTAATATTAGCCATTTTGGCTAATATTACAGGGAAACTTTGAGACCAAGGCTCAAAGTTTAGACATGAGACTCGCAAAGCGAGGCTGCTGTCGACCTTGCTACAATCGTAAAAGTCTTTTCTATTGCTTTACGTGTTAGAATACGCCGATTTTTTCAAAAACGTTTGTAATGTTTTGGTAAACCTTTTATAATAAGGAGATAGAGAAATGATAAGGAGCCGAAGGGCATGTATTCAATCGAACAATTTAAAGAAAAAATAAAAAAAGAATATCAAATACAATTTAAAAATGAAAACTATCTAAAAGAAGCATTAACTCATTCATCCTATGCAAATGAACACAAAGAGTGCAAAGGAATTTATAATGAGCGAATTGAGTTTTTGGGCGATGCCGTTTTAGAATTATTTATCTCAAACTGGTTATACCGTCAAATGCCAACAAAAAAAGAAGGCGAGTTAACAAAATTAAGAGCGCAAATCGTATGCGAAGAAAGTTTGTCGACACTTGCAAAAGAGTGTGAGTTAGATAAATATCTTTTATTAGGAAAGGGGGAACGTGCTTCAAAAGGACATGAAAATCCAGCAGTTCTCTGCGACGTATTTGAAGCCTTTGTGGGTGCTATTTATTTAGACCAAGGTTTTGAAGGTGCTAGTCAATTTCTAACACAAGTTATTATCTCGAAAATAAAAGATGGAAGATTTACTTTAGTTGGTGATTTTAAAACAGAATTACAAGAATATTTCCAAAGAAATGGGAATGTGAACATTCGTTATGAATTACTAAAAGAAGAAGGCCCTTCTCATGCACGTTATTATACCGTACAAGTTCATGTGAATGATAAAGGTTATGAAATTGG
This sequence comes from uncultured Granulicatella sp., assembly GCF_963515095.1. GTDB lineage: Bacteria > Bacillota > Bacilli > Lactobacillales > Aerococcaceae > Granulicatella. The sequence continues at coordinate 1,847 of NZ_CAUPXD010000007.1, forward strand.
TGAAGGCAAGACGAAGAAAGCAGCAGAACAATTATCTGCTAGAAGAACATTAGAAAAATTAAACGTTATTTCTTAAAGTAAGGAGTCAAGGATGCAGTTAGAAAAAATTGAAATGTCTGGATTTAAGTCATTTGCGGATAAAACCGTTATCGAATTTGATAAAGGTGTTACAGCTGTTGTAGGTCCAAACGGAAGTGGAAAATCTAATTTGTCAGAAGCAATTAAATGGGTTTTAGGAGAACAATCAGCTAAAAGTTTACGGGGTAAAAAAATGGATGATGTTATTTTTGCAGGTTCTCAAACTCGTAAACCCGTGAATATTGCTGAAGTAAATTTGCATATTAACAATGAAGATGGAAAATTAGCAATTGAGCATTCTCAAGTTGTATTAACTCGTCGATTGAACCGTAATGGGGATAGTGACTTCTTTATTAATAAGAAAGCTTGTCGACTAAAAGATATTACAAGTTTAATGATGGATTCTGGTTTAGGAAAGGATTCCTTTGCCCTAATTTCCCAAGGGAAAGTTGAACAAATTTTCAATGATAAACCTGAAGATCGTCGTATGATTATTGAAGAAGCTGCAGGGGTATTAAAATATAAAGACCGTAAAACTCAAGCGCAAAGAAAATTAGATCAAACACAAGAACATTTAAATCGTGTAGAAGATATTTTACATGAAATTAAAAGTCAATTAACGCCTTTATTAGAACAAAAGGAAAAAGCGATTGTTTATTTATCAAAAAAAGAAGAATTACAAGGTATCGAAACAGCTTTATTAGCCGTTGAAATTGAAACTTTAAATACTCAATGGACAGTTGCTAAACGAGAAGTAGCTCAGTTACAAGAAACTGTGACGAAAACAGAACAAAAATTAGTAGAGCTAGAGCAGAAAGTATTCGATCAACAAGAATTACTTGCTGTAAAAAATACTGAGTTAGATGAAAAACAAGTGTTATACGTTGATGCGATTCAAAAAATGGAACAATTAGATGGTGAACGTAAAGTTTATCAACAAAGACAAGAATTTGCGAATCGTACCAATGAAGAAAATCAATTAGCTTTAGTGGAAGTCATTCGTCAATTAGAATCAACAGAACAAACAGTGGCTGAATTAGAGCGAGCAGTTGCCATTAAAGAAGTGGAACTGAATGAAATCGAGGCTCAATGGTCTAAATTAGTAGAAGAATTAGAACAATTAAGTCAAGGTAATGAAGAGCGACAAAAGCAATTACAAAGTGACTATATCGAGCAATTACAAGAAATTTCAAAATTAACGAACCAAGAAAAACACTTGGAACGTTCAATGGAACAAAATCAAAATCAACATGATAAATTACTTGAAAAACAAGAATTATTTGAAGAACAATCAAAGCAATTAGATCAAAAGATTGCACAATTAGTGGAAAAAGAAGAAAATCTAGCTCAACAAACTAATGGTAAACAAGAAGACTTGAATTCCTATCGTCAACAAGCAGACAGTTTACGTCAAGAACGTCAAACGATGCAAGAACAAAAACAAAAGATTGAACGACAATTACAACAAACACAAGCCAATTATCATAGTTTGAAACAAGTTTCTGAAGATTATGCCGGTTACTATCAAGGGGTTCGTGAAATCTTAAAACAAAAGAAACAAATCGCAGGTGTTATTGGTTCAGTTGCTGAATTAATTCGAGTAGATGATGAAGTTACATTAGCTATCGATATTGCTTTAGGGGCAAGTAGCCAACATGTAGTAGTAGAACATGAACAAGCGGCTGCAAAAGCGATTGACTATTTAAAACAGAATCGTTTAGGACGAGCAACTTTCTTACCATTAACGATTATTAAAGAGAAAAGAATGCCAGATGCCGTTCTACAACAATTATTATCTTTACAAGGCTATGTTGGAATTGCTAGTGACTTAGTACATGTGGAAAAAACGTATCAATCCATTGTTCGAAATATTTTAGGAACAACTGTCGTTGCTAAAACACTGGATGATGCTATGAAAATTGCTAAAGTCTTGCAATATCGTTATCGTATTGTTTCTTTAGAAGGAGATGTTGTGAATGCTGGTGGTTCGATGACCGGTGGAGCTTCTAAAAACCATCAACAACAATCTCTTGTAAAGCGGAATAGTCAATTAGAAACGTTAGAACAACAATTGAATCAGTTGAAAGAATATGAGAAGCAAGTTTCAAAAAAATGGAATCAGTTGGAAACGAAATGGAACGAAATTGTTCAAAAAGGAACAGCGATTCAAGAAGAAGAAACAATCTTAAAACAACAATTACAAGAAGTACGCTTAGAATTACAATTCTCAAAAGATGAATTTAATAAAATCAGTCGTCAAACATTAAGTCAACAATATGAATTAGATGAATCGATTCAACAGTATGAACAATTAGAACAGCAATATGTGGAAACTCATGAAGCGTTAAGAAGGATTACAAAAGAGAATCAAGCGGTTAAAAAAGAATTGGATTATTTACAATTATCTCAAGAAGACCGTACTCAACAGCTTCAAGAAAAACAACAAGAATTACAAGAAGTGGGGACACAAAAAGCTCGTATTCAAGAGCAAGTCCAACATCAAAAGAAAGAATTCAAACAAGAAAAACTGTCATTAAAACGTTTAGAAGAACAAGTTCATTTACTGGAATCGAAAAAAGATGAACAGAAGGACTTAAAAGAGAAAAATGAAGCAGATTACAACCAAACTGTAAAAGATTACGAAGCGATTAAGGAAACTGTTATAGCATTAGAAACAGATTTAGATAGACTAAAAGAAGAAAGAATTCAATTAGAAGTATTGAATAAACAAACAGAAGTTAGTCGAAATCAAGCGCAACATCAATTACAAGAGTATTTGAAACAACAATCAAAAGTTGAAACAAAAGCCAATCGATTTGAATTGGCAATTGATCAAAAACTTCAATATTTAAGTGAAGAATATGAATTAACATTTGAAGCAGCAATCGAAAAAACAGAATTAACAATGTCAATTGAAGATGCTTCAAAAGCCGTTCGTCTCTTAAAACAACAAATCGAACAAATGGGTGCAGTTAATTTAATGGCGATTGAAGAATATGATAAAGTTCAAGAAAGATTTGAATTTTTAACGATTCAACAACAAGACTTACTAGATGCGAAGAAAAATCTAGAAGACACGATTACAGAAATGGATACGGAAGTGACGAGTCGATTTAAACAAACTTTCGATGCAATTTCAAGTCAATTCCAACAAACATTCCCACGATTGTTTGGAGGAGGACGTGCTACTCTAGAGTTAACAGATCCTACGAATTTATTAGAAACAGGAATTGAGATTATTGCTCAGCCACCTGGTAAGAAACTACAATCCTTAAGTCTATTATCTGGGGGAGAACGTGCTTTTACAGCCATTGCATTATTATTTGCAATTTTAGAAGTGAAGCCAGTGCCATTCTGCTTACTAGATGAAGTAGAAGCAGCCCTAGATGAGGCAAATGTTGCAAGATATGGTCGCTACTTGAAAGAATTTACAAAAAATACACAGTTCATTGTGATTACTCATAGAAGAGGAACAATGGAAGAAGCAGATGTATTATATGGAGTAACGATGCAAGAATCTGGAGTTTCAAAACTAGCTTCGGTAAAATTTGAAGACTTTGATGGGTTGGAGTAGAATATTTTTTAGTGGTAAAATGGAAAAGCCTGAATAAAGGCTTTTTCTTTTTGTATAAGAGTCAATAATTTGATTGATGATAAATGGGTTAACATGGATATTGTGTAAAATGTATTGCGTAACGCAATACATATGGTATAATAATTGCAATCATATAAGAGGAGAAATGTGTATGAAAACAGCTAGTGTAAATGTTAGAATTCAAGAAAATATTAAAGAACAAGCAGAAAAAATTTTATCACAGATTGGTCTTTCTCGAGCAGTAGCGATTGATTTATTTTATCGACAAATTATTATGAATAATGGCATTCCGTTTTCTTTAACTGTTCCTAAGCAGCAAGTTCCTATTCGTGATTCAATGAGTGAAGAAGAATTTTACAAAATGATGGATAAAGGAATGCAACAGGTTAAAAATAATGAGTCACAAGATATGGAAAATGTATTTGATTAGTCTGCCTTGGAAAGGAGAAGTCACTTGTTAGGAGAACGTCTTAAACATAGAAGATTAGAATTAAATTTAACACAAAAGGAATTATCAGAAGGAATTTGTAAACAAAGCCAAATTAGTAGAATAGAAAATCAAAATTATGATCCTAGTGCTTTAATTTTAAAAGAATTGTCTGTTCGTTTAAATGTAAGTATGGACTATTTTTTTAATTCGAAGCTAGAGGGAACTGATTCTGTATTAAAATCATTTAAAAAAATAGCTGATGATGCTTTAAGTCAAAGGGATTTTAGTAAATTAGAATATTGTTTATCATTAGAGTTGAATAAGAAGCAAAAAATTACGTTAGAAGAGGATCTTATTTACATAGAATGGATAAAGGCAATTGTTGCGTTTAATGTACATAAAGATATTGTCAAAGCAATAGAAATGATGGAACACTTATGTAAAAAACTAAAAACTAATGATGAATACTATTTAGATTTTTTGAATACTTTAGCACTATTTTATTTTGAATGTGATGAAATTGAAAAATATAAACAGTTTTATAAAGTTCTAATGGAAGAGATTTATAAAGTAGATATGTCAAAGCAGGATAATTTACATAAGGTAATCAAAATAAGATATAACTATGCTCGAATTTTAGTAAGAAATAAAGTTACAAAAGAAGCTTTGGAAGAGATTTTAGAAACAATTGATATCTGTAAAGAAAATAGTAGTATCTATTTATTAGCCGATTTATATTGTTTATTAGCGAACATTGGAGATAATTTTCTTTCAGACGAAGATATTCTTATGTATTATGAACAAGCTAAGTTTTTGTATAAACTATTAGGAAATGAAAAACTGTATTTAAGAATACAAGAATATTTAAGTAGTCGTTTTTAATCCCTTATTAAAAATAAAAGTAAAACATTATGGGAATCAGTAATCAGATTTCCATAATGTTTTTTTATGATATGCCAAAATTAATATTCATTTAAGTATATTTTTATAAAAAAATACAAAATTGAATAAAATGGTGTTGAAAATAACATAAGGGTGTGATAAGCTTTCACTAATTAGGAGTGTGTATAATTATTGGAGGTTAATAGGAATTGGAAAATGAAGTTAGTTTGTATTTTAGGGAGATTATGGAAAAAGCAGGAATGGATTATATTCCTGATTCTGGGGTTAGTTATCATAAAACACTTAAATTTTCTTCTGTTTTAAATATTGAAGATAGATTTGAAGATTTTTTTAAGATTGATAGTTATTTATACACAAATCAAAGATGTTTTAGAGTTACAGATAAAATTCTTGAAATAACAGGGTATGAAGGAGTAGCATCTCCGTATAATCATATGTTAAGTTTCTTTTTGTTAAAGCAAGAAAATCTTGAAAAGTCCTTGAAAATCACAACTGATTTTTTTAGGAAATTAAATTTTTTAGATGGAAAAACTACAATGGTTTTATCTCAAAAGATGTTATCGTTAATAAATGCAAAAACAAAAGAATTATTTGATATTTACTTGATTAATAGTGATAAATTATCGACTACTTTAGGTGAGGATAGCTTTAAGGGAGAGTATATTAAATTCTATCGTAGAAATAAAAATGGATTAGTACCGGTTGGCAGTCTTAATGTTATTTTTAATGGAGAAAGCTATGTTATTGATAGTTCTTTTTTGAAGGAAGTCATCGAAGTTGAGTATTTTGGAAAAAATAGTATTTATGAATTGAACTATTTCAAAAATTCCTTTAAGAAAATTAGTGAAAAAATTCCTGAATCTAATCTATCAGTAGGGTTAAAATGTATTAATTTAATGAGAGTCATTTTAGTTCTTATGAATGAGGGAATCGTATTTGGAAATAAAAATCAAGAGTATATTGTTAGGAAATTGCATAGAATACTTGTTTTGGATCTTTTTTTATTATTTTTGGATAAAGAAATTACTCGTTCAGAAATTGTTGAATTGATGAGTGATATTACTTTGTCAGGTTTATCGGATTTACAAAATGTAAATACTATTAATTATTCTAATCAGTTTTTTCTAGAAACAATTATTAAAGAAACAGAAAGTTATGTTGAATTATTAGAAAAAGGTATGTTGAAGATTTCTACGCAATCATTTAACTTGGAAGACGAAATAATTTTAAAAGAACGATTTGGTATTCCATCAAAATTAATTAAAAGAATTCGAAATGGAAAACTAGAAAATAAGGATGACAATATCCCGATGAATCCGTTAAATAAAGTTATTGATATGCCAACGAAAAATTGGATAAAAGCATTACATGGAGAGTGAATCATGAAGAAAAAAGTATTAATTACAGGTGTTTGTGGAACAATTGGGGAAGCATTAGTAAATTATTTTATAGAAAATGATGCAATAGTTTATGGTGTTGATTATCAAGAAACCCAGTTAGCTATTATGAATAGAAGGTTAGATGCATCAGTATTTTACCCAGTACCAATGGATTTTACTTCGCAAGATTGTTTGAACTATATTGAAGAAATTCAACCAGATATTTTCATTCATGGAGCATCATTAAAAATGACAAATTTCTGTGAAGACTTTGCTGAGTATTATTATTCAAAAAATGTTTCACAAACAAAATTGTTTCTAGAGTCCGTATTACCTTTTGTAAAGGAAAGAGTTATATTTATCTCAAGTGATGAAGCTTATAAACCCCATAATCAGTTCGGAAGGCAAAAACTAGAAGTAGAACAATATTTGAAGAATTTAAATGATCAGTATCAAGACGGTTTCATTCAATCCTTACGATTTCCATTTGTGATTGAAAGTAATGGCTCAGTCTATCATGTGTTTGATAAACTCTCGAAAGAAAATAAACCTCTTCCTTTAACCGATGAGAGAATTACAAAGCTAGCAACTAGAAAAGAAGATTTTATTCGAGGATGGGATGATTTTTATCATCATGTTCTAAATTCAGGAGTCTATACATTAACGATTGGAAAAGTTCTGAGTATTAAAGCTTTAGCGGAAGAATTAATTGAAAAAAATCACTCTAAGAGTAAAATAGAAATTATTGGATTAAGTGGAGACGATACTTTAGGAGATCCAATAATGGACTTTAATCATTTTAAACAGATTACAGAATGTGTCAGTGAGGTTTTTGAATAAGGATATTTTATTCAGTATAAGTTGTTTAAGCAAAACTTTCAGAATAATGATGTTACAATATTGCTGATAATATTCGCTAGTACTTCCACAGCAATACACCAAACAACAATTGGAGGAAATGTTAGATGACTGATGAGGAAAAAGTACAACAAATTATTGATAAATATAATCAAAGTATCGCAGAACTCTCTGAAAAAGCTACAGCTAAAGAATTCAAGTTTGTGATGAGTTACATCGCACAAGAAGCGAATCGTAGACAGCGTGAGCTTGTTGGAATGAAAGACTAGTAGAAAGCATGGAACTAGAAATTCTAGTTTCGTGCTTTTTTGAGTGTACAAAAAATATACACTCATGTGAAATTTTTCTTTAAAAATAGTTACAATTCTAAAAAAATGGTATAATGTAAAAAAACTTAGTATTATGGGAAAATAAAAGAGGTTAATATGTTCAAAAAATAATTTGAACAAAAATGATAGAGAGTTTTTTGATTACTATTTTAAGGAGAGGTAGAAGATGGTGTTTGAAGTGAAGGGTATCGAAAAACGATACAATAATAAGACAATTTTGCATAATATTTCCTTTGAAATTCCAGAAAGTAACATTACCGTAATTCTTGGTAAAAATGGTGCTGGGAAAACGACATTAATTAAACTGATGTTAGGAATGATCAGTGCAGATAAGGGAGATATTTTGTTTAAGGGGGAAAATCTTTTAGATATTGGACATTCTTACTACCAAAATGTAAGTGCCGTGTTAGAATCTGTCGATAATGTTTACCCATTTTTAACAGGTAAACAAAATATTGAATACTTTCTTGGATTATCAAAACAATCTATACACTATATGAATGATAGTATCCAAGCGTTAATTGATGAGTTCGACCTCAGAGATGCTATTGATGAACCAGTAGGTGGGTATTCTCGAGGAATGTTACAGAAGCTCTCATTAATTATTTCATTAATGACAAATGCAGAGGTGTTATTTTTAGATGAACCAACTTTAGGATTAGATTTTCAAAGTTCAAAGCAACTTTGTCAAAAAATTAAACAACTTTCAACAGAACAAAATAAAACGATAATTCTTACCTCACACCAAGCAGAGATTATAGAATTACTAGCAGACTATGTGATTGTGATTGACGAAGGAAAGGTTGTCTATAAGGGAGATTATCAGAACTTCTTGCAACAAGTCCCACATTCACAAGAATTTGAAGCAGTTATTGAGGGAGAAGTAATTCATCAAGAGCTTCAATGCCGCATTGAAAAAGGAAAATCATACGTGAAACGAAACTCTATTGAAGAATTAACTGCACTTTTAGTAAAGCATAACTTAATGTCTCATTTAATAAAGATTGAGAAACTAAGTCCTACGGTTGAAGAAACACTGGACTACTTCTATAGTCAAAGAGGAGGAGTTCATCATGAAGTTATTTAAGGCAGAATTGTGGAAATATTTGCATGAAGTACGTACCTATTATCCGGATCATATTGTGAGTGTTGTGGTTACGACGATTGTGTTCTATATGTTTTTATTAGTTCAACATCAACAAATGAATCAAGGTTATGTAGGATTTGTGTATTGGTATTTGTTGAGTTCGGTTATTAGTGAAGCAGCAGTCTCTGTGTCTTCGGAGAAGCAAATGGGAATTTTAGATCAACTAATTATTAAACCATTTCCTTTTGAACAACTGATTATAGTAAGGACATTAGTGTGGTTAATTGTCAATCTAATGAAAGTTGCCATTGTATCCATTGTATTAAGTACGATTCTTTCGATTCAAATTTCATTCAGTGTTTGGTATATTATCATCTTCTTATTAACAACTGTTGGAGTTTTTGGATTTACCTTAGTATTAGTGGCATTGACGTTAAAATATACGAAGACAGCATCATTTGATTCGATTATTTCTTATGCACTATTATTTTTCACTGGAGCTATTTTACCTCATGAGATGATGCCTGAATGGGCAATTTTGATTGGACGATTTCTTCCAATTTCTTTAGGGATTGAAATGACTCAAAATTTGATTCAAGGTGAAAGCGTTGCTTGGATGGACTACTTATTATTAGCGGGTCAGTCAGCTTTCTTTTTGGTAATAGGCTATGTCTTATTTAAGAAAATTTACCAATCTAGTAAGAAAGCAGGAATCGATAGAAGTTATTAATGTTACGAGTGAGTATCTCTGCGTGGTTTTAAACTTATTACAAATTTTCCTAAACTCAATAATATTTGTTTATATCAATGGAAAATATTCTATAGGTAACTTGCAAGGACTGTTCATATTAAAGTTGGTATGGAAAAAAGAGAAACTTTTATCCATGGATAATGTGTTTTTAATTTCGCAAGAATGCAGTAAGATAGAAGTAATTGGGAAAGGAAATGTTGTTGTTAGATGTTGTTGACAACAAAGATTTTTTATCTGCCTTATTCAATTCAATGTATGACGAATTACCTGCACCAAAATCAATGAATAAGAAATAATCACAGGAGGAAAGAATGAGAATCGGAGTTATTCAAGCAAGTTCGCAAGCGACAAAAAATCAAATAATCTATGATACTGTATTAAAGTATGCTCCAAAGAAATCTGAGGTTATAAATTTTGGTTGTACGATGGAAGAAAATGATAAATACTCGTATATAGAAATTTCTATTCTTGTAGGTATCTTGTTGGCAAGTAGAACAGTTGATTTCGTTGTTACGGGCTGTTCTTCCGGACAGGGAATGATGCTTGCTTGTAATGGTATGCCAGACGTCATCTGCGGGTATGCACCTACACCGAAGGATGCCTATTTATTTGTTCAGATAAATAATGGAAATGCGATATCATTACCATTAGGTGAAGATTATACATGGTTAGGTATTGAAAATCTTGAAAAAACAATAGAAGTTCTTTTCTCAGAGCCATTTGGGCAAGGATACCCTGAAAGTGAGGCAGAGAGAAAGATAAGAGATGCCGAGCAACTTAAAGAGATAAGAAGCATCGGACAGGTTCAGTTTAAAGAATTCGTAAATATACTAGATATATCACTACTTGAATCAATCAAGAGGAAACAGGATGTAATTCAGTATGTAAAGGCGTATGGAGAGAAAGAAATAGCCGATTTACTGAAATGAGCAAATTACAGTGGGAATAGTAATGATGTTTATTGTATCCCAATTGCTATCTAGAGTTGACTTAGAAACGGTTAAAAAGATTTAATGGATGGGTGACTTTATGGCTAAAGAAGTTATTAAATTAATTGATATTGAGATGTCTTTTGCAGATAAAACCTTGTTTCATACTGATAAATTAATCGGTCATATTGGAGAAGTTATTGGAATTGTAGGTAATAATGGAGTAGGTAAAACAACATTATTAAATATTATTTGCGGTAATACAAAATCTACTAAGGGTAGAATAATCTGTGATGTGTTATGTAAAAAGTTTGATCAAAATTGGTTTTCAAATAATGATTATACAAATTTAAATCATAGTGCTGGTGAACAGCAAAGAGATTTCCTATATAAAATGCTTTGTACAAAACAAGGTTGTTTATTATTAGATGAACCAACTAATTTTATGGATATTCAGACGAGAGAGAACTTAATTAAAACGATTAAATCATATAAAAATGGGATCATTATTATAGCTAGTCATGATCGCTATTTTTTAAAAAATGTTGTGACTAAAATATGGGATATTGAGAATAAAGAAATCAGAGAGTATATTGGTACCTATGAAGATTATGTAAAGCAAAAAGAACTTCATCTGTTAAAACAACAATATGAAAAAGAAGAATATATTAGAGAGAAAAAACATTTAGAAACGATTATTCTAAATAATAAAGAGCAAAGATTGCGCCTAGAAAAAAATAAAAATACAAAGCCGTTTGAAAAACCTAGTCGATTAGCTGCAACCAAAGATAAAAGTACAGCTGTAAAGCGAATTGATCGGACAATAAAAAATGTTGAAAAGCGATTAGATAGTTTGGGTGAAATCAATGATATACCTATTGTACAAACAATCCATTTTCCTGAAGGCAATTTTAGAGAATTACATAATAAATATCCTATAAGAGCTGAATTGCTAAATCTCTATTATGAAGATAAACAATTATTGAAAAATGTTAGTTTTCAATTTGCAAATAAATTAAAAATTGCAATTACTGGGAAAAATGGTTCTGGTAAGTCTACATTAATAAAGAATATACTAGATAACCATCCAAATATTATACTTTCTAAAATGATCAAATTTTCAGTTTTTAAACAATTTCATTTTGATGTTGCAAGTACAAAAAATCTTATAAATTATTTACAAGAAGATTCTAATTTTTCAAGGCAAGATATTATAAATTTATTGAGAGATATTGGGATAGATGCATCATTATTGAATGTATCAATCAATAAATTAAGTGGTGGGCAGAGAACTAGAATAGAATTATTAAAAGTATTTATTAAAGATGCCAATGTTGTAATATTAGATGAACCTACAAATTCACTGGATATGATTAGTATAAGAGCGCTAGAGGTATTGATAAAAAATTATCCAGGGCTAGTGATTTTTGTTTCTCATGATATGGAATTTGTGAAAAATTGTGCAGACGAAATTTATAATATTGAAAATAAATCATTGAAAAGATATAAATAATAAAATTATAAAGTTCATCTTTAATATGGTAGAAAAGACAATGTTTGAGTTAATAGATATATGTTTTATTTGAGGAAAACTAACATTACATGCTCAAAGAATTATTGATATTATGGAAATTCTAAATAGAGATTTATAAATGCCATGTAGTCTTGTTACAAATGGTACATTAAGTAATAAGAATATCCTAAAGAAGATAATTCAATGTGGATCAAAAGATTTTCTTATTACGCTAGATAAAAAATAATTCTTTAAGAATGTACAGCAACCTAAAAATTAGACATAAAAAATCTAACTTTTCGAGTCACTTCATTCATTAGGCTTTTTTAGGGGGAAATAATGGTTTATTATATCAAAAAAATTAAAAATGTTATTTTTATTCAACTGCTCTTTCACGTACTTTATACTTCAACAAATGTTCTTATACCGTATTTAAATAAGGTGTTGTTTGATAGAGTATTAATTGAGGGTAATGAACTTCTTATAAAATTAATCGTTTGTTATCTCTTAGCGATTGTATGTAACTCGTTATTTCAATATATATCACAAGTATACGAATGGCGAACGTCAGTTGAATTTAATCGTGTTGTCAAAGGTCGGTTATGTGATTTTCTTTTATCATCGTCAGTCACAACATTTAACTCCAAGACAATCGCAGAATATTTATCGGTCTTCAATAATGATGTAGAAGTGTTAAGTGAGGAGTACTTAGATCCGTTATTAGACATTATTAAGTCGTGTATAAGTCTTGCTATTTATGCTGTATCACTGATTGTTTTTGTGGATTGGAGAGTCGCTATTGTGATCATAGCCTTATCACTGTGCTCACCCTTTGTTTCCAAGTATTTGGCACCTTATATCACTATAAAACAACGAAGATATTTAGAAGGATTAGAAGTTTACTCACAACGATTAGCTGATATTTTTTCGATGAAATCTCGTATTAACAGTGAAACCATATTAACTTTTAGAAAACTACATCAACAACAATTGGATGAAACAGAGGAAAATCGTCTCCATTATGGAAAAATCAAAACGTTATCTAATATTGCTAACGGTCTAGTCATGTTTATAATACAGCTTGCTTCATTTATAGTAGTCGGTTATCTGTTGATAAAAAATGAACTATCAATCGGAGCAGCGGTTGCGACCTTTAGTTATGTAGAAAATTTCATTTATCCAATAAAGAACATCTTAATTGATTTAAACTTAATCAATGCTTCCAAAGAAACTTTGTCAATCATCGTGAATTTAGGAGAAAAAGATCAGGAATTATCCGTACCGAAAGATATTAATAGATCTCAGATCATTATTACCAATGTGAGCTATCTTCAAGATAATGTGAACTTAGAAAATCTTAACTTAGAATTTACTGCCCCTCATAAGTATGCAATAGTAGGGAAAAGTGGTGTCGGAAAGTCAACTTTATTGAAGTTAATCATGCACCAAGTTCCATTACAATCTGGCGAAATACGGGCAGCTGTTGATCAGATTTTTTACTTGACGCAACATGAGCATTTTATGAAGGCAAAGCTAGAAGATAATATCACGTTATTTGGTCTCTATCAAGACAAAAAGCACCATTCACAAGAATTATGGAGTCGTTTAAGTCCATCAACTCAACAAGCGTTACAGTCTATGAATCCCATGTCTGAATTGAGTGGTGGTGAGAGAAATTTATTAGGATTGTTGAGAGCATTAGCTAGTGATAAAAAGATATTATTACTTGATGAACCAACTGCGCATCTCGATATGGCAACTGCAGACATGGTTATGGACTTATTATTAAGTCTGGATGATTATCTAATCATAATGGTATTGCATCATAATTTAGACTATTGGAATAGTAAATTTAATGAAGTAATCACAATAAAATAACAGGAATGAGGAAAATATAAGTTATTAAGATTGAATAAAGCACGAATTTAGGAAAATTTTTCAACTTAAGTATTAGTATTTAAATTTGATACTAGAGGTTATTTGATAGATTCTGCAGTGTCAAGAATTTTGTGTAAATTTCATTAGTGAGTAATTAAATGATTCATTCTATAAAAACAAAGAAGCTATATCCCCGTGATATGGCTTTTTATGCTAATTTAAATAAAAGTAGTAAATACGCATTAATTTTAAAAGTGATAATTGGAAATGTTGATCAAGAATGCTATAATATAGTAAATAGATTTAATAAAAATGCGTATTTACAATATATTATTAAATGAGGTGTGAGAATGGAAGTACAAAGACCAAGATATTTAAATCAACTTATCGATAAAAAAGACAATGGAAGAGTGAAAATTATTACAGGTATTAGAAGATGTGGAAAATCTTATCTTTTATTTGAACTATATAGGAAGTATTTACTTTCCAGTGAAGTTAGTGAAAATCAAATTATAATGATTGCACTTGATAGTCTGAAGAATATCAAATATAGAAATCCAATAGAGCTAGATAATTATTTAAGAGATAAAATACAAGATAATGGACTTAAATATTATATTTTTATAGATGAAATTCAATTTGTAGAAGAAATTTCTAATCCATATTTGGAAGGCACTGAATCAAAGGTAAACTTTGTTGATTTGGTACTTGGACTTATGAAAATTCCAAATGTAGATGTATATATTACAGGTAGTAATTCAAAGATGCTTTCATCAGATGTGCTCACGCAGTTTAGAGATCGTGGTGATGAAATAAGAGTATATCCATTTTCATTTGCAGAATTTTATTCATGTTATAAAGGAGACAAGGGAAAGGCTTTTGATGAATATTGTCTGTACGGTGGCATGCCAATGACTGTACAGATTAGTAATCATGAAAAAAAGAGTGAGTATTTGAAAAATGTTTTTACAAGCACCTATATTAAAGATGTAATGGAGCGTAATAAAGTTCTTAAAGATGCATCTATAATGGATGATTTGTTGGATATTATATCTTCGTCTATTGGTTCTCTATCTAATCCAACTAAGCTGGCGAATACTTTTATGTCAGAAAAAAATATAAAAATATCTCAGTTCACAGTAAGTAATTACTTGGAATACTTTATTGATGCTTTTTTAATTGAAAAAGCCAGAAGATATGATGTGAAAGGAAGGAAATATATATCATCTCCGTATAAATACTATTTTTCAGATATTGGGCTTAGAAATGCAAGGTTAAATTTTAGACAGATTGAACAGTCACATATTATGGAAAATGTAATATATAATGAACTTCGTATGAGGGGGCTAAATGTAGATGTTGGTGTTGTGGAATATAATTATAAAGATGAGAATAAAAAAACGATTAGAAAAAATTTAGAAGTAGACTTTATTATCAATAGAGGAAGTAATAGATATTATATTCAATCGGCACTTAATGTTGATACAAAAGAAAAGCAAGTACAAGAGACGGAATCGTTGAGAAGAACAGGAGATTCATTTAAGAAAGTTGTTATAGTTAGAAACAACATAGTACCTAGATTTGATGATGACGGTATTTTATATATTGGAGTAGAGGAGTTTCTCTTGGATGAAACAGTACTTGATTTATAGAGATTGCATCATATGATTTAATAAAATTGCGTATTTACAACATGATTTTAAATAAATAATAGTTCGAATAAATTTGGGTTGTTCGACAAATCTTATTGCTGAATCTAATTTGTAAGTTTTTATCATATCGATTATAGGTAAAATAAAAGTGCCGATAATGTTGTATAAATTCCATTAATTTTAATCAAATAATTAATTCAATAATAATGGTGAAGCTATATCAATGTGATATGGCTTTTTCTTTATGAATAACCTGCAAGTTGCAACAACAATTTTACGTATGCTGTTTTTTATCATATTGATATCTCTATATTTTTAAATTATAATGAAAGCGCATTAAGTAGAGGTCTTATCCTATGTGAAAAAGAGAAATAATTTTAGAAATGCTTGATGGAGGAAATAGACAAACGATATGGATGAAGTATTTGAATGGTTAAAAGCATATTATCAGTATGTGCTGATAGCAGGTGGATTACTATTTTTAATCGGTGCGATAAGAGATTGGAAATGGGTATATCAAGCTACAATCGGAGATAAAGCAAGATACGCATTTATTTTTGAAGTGTGGGGTGAGAAAGGATATAGAGTTATTATAGGTATATGTGGACTATTACTTGTAATTTGTGAGGTTGTATTTTTAATGTTGGATAAACGATAGGAAAGAGGTTAAAGAGAATTATGGATCCTAAAAAATTATGTCAAGAGGCTTGGCAAGAAATAGCAAGTCATTTCCCAGATTTTAAGGTGCTTTCAAAAGGTCAAAAATTAAAGAGAGTTACGAAAGATAAAGATATTTTCTTTGAAATATCTTTTCAAGCAAACAGACGTAATTATAAGTGCAGCGTAGAATTTATTCCACATATTGGTATTTACTCCAAATCAATGAAAAAGGCCGGTATCAATAATGGTTTTATCTATGGTGGAGATTTAGGCTCACTAAGCTCAAGAAAACCGTATGAGTGGTGGCAACTTGCAGGTGCAAGCTATAAATATACTGTGAAAGAAGTAAGCGAGCTTATCAAAATACACATTATTCCAATATTTGATTATTTCGAGGACACTCAAGCAAATATTGATAGAATTATATCGGGAAGTTGTATGTCAGATAGTTTGCTATACTATATATTTTATTTTGGCGGTAAAAATAAAGCACAGCAATATTTCAATAAAATTCTTAAGGAAAATAAATTAAGAAATAGGTATATCAGCTTTTACGAATCATTGAAAATGCTACCTCCAGAAAACATTAATTTGAATTATTCAGAATTTTCCGGAGCTATTATGATTAAATTTGCATATTTGAATGGTATTGAAATAGAAAAATAAGTTTTAATTTTTACCGAAAAGAATATATGGAAGAACTGAGGAATTTTGTAAAAATAAGATAAATAAGGAGTAAATTATGAAATATCAAAAAGAAAACAAAAAAGAATTTTTTGCGTATATAGAAAAGGTTACAGATGAAGATAAATATACGGAATGTATCATAGCGTTGGAAAGCATCCCTATGGAAGAACGGGATTACGAAGTATGGTATCAGCTTGCTCGTGCCTATCAAAACTTTGCAATTGTCGGCAATGATGATAAAGGAACACCTAGTTTTATTGGTGATAAATTTTTATTAAAATCTATAGATATTTTGAATTTGGTTAGAGAAGAGGGGAAAGATAAGGCTGAATGGAATATGCGCATGGCATATGCCTATCAATATTTGACTCATGAGGAAGAAAGAGCTATTCCTTATGCCTTGCGTTGGGCGGAGTTAGATCCTGAGGAACAGAATGCGTTGGAAGTAGTAAAAGAGTGTAAAGAAGAAATTGAAAAAAGAGAGTGCAGAGTCAATGTGGCTACGGAGAAAGTAATTGATCAAGAAACTGCCGAAATTGATGAAGACTGGTGCATTTATTTATGCAATGCATTTGCTTATGACTTACCGGCTGTGGTTCGAACCAATTTAGCTCTTACAGATTTTCAATTCACTGCAAACTACCCAAAAAGATTACATTTACAAATATTATATAAGAATGCTGATGACAACGGTTTTCCTACAAGAGAAGAAGGGGAATATGTATATCCTGTAGAAGACGCTGTAGTAGAGATTATTGAACAACATGGAGACATGTTAGCAGGCGTTGTGAAATGCGATGAGCGGACACATATTTTTACGTATGTTAAGAATGAGTTGGGGTACTACGATGAAATTTCTGAAATGATGTCAGAAAACTTCCCTAATTATGCTTATACATTGGCAGTGTTTGAAGATAAGGACTGGGAACTGTATTTTAATGGACTGTATCCTGATAGATATGAACATCAAAGCATTATGAATATGAGGCTTATTGAGAATATTGAAAGTCATGGTGATAGTATGGTGCCGAGAGTACTCGAACATTGCCTGTGCTTTACAACAGAAGAAAATGGGGAAGCATTTTTTACCAAAGTAATGGAAGACGGTTTTATAAAACTTTCATCAGAAAATCTGAGCAATAATGAAGATATAGATAAGGAATATCTATATGAACTTGTCATAGGTAGAGAAGATGCTTTTGAAAATATCGATGAAACTGTCTGGTATCTTATGGATCTAGCAGAAGAATTTGACGGGGAATATGATGGCTGGGCATGCCATATTGTAAAGTAGCGTGAAATAGCACTTTAAAGAGAAGAAGCGAGATGAAACAATGTTAACAGAAAATAACGATGTTATGTTGTCTCACTTTGTTTTACAACTCAGGCGTAAATGATTCAGTGTAAAAAACAATTAAAACTACCCAATTATTGTAATATGATGGCAGTGATATTTTATACTTTACAAGGAGAAAAATATGAGTTTTTATAAAAAAGTTATTAACGGATTATTTAATAGTTCAAAGGGAAAAAATGAAGAATATTCTAAGATTAAAGAAGCACCTCTTGCTTATTGGGAAGAATTTTCACATATGTTAGCTTTAGTGCCTAATAAATACTCACTTACAGAAGATATTTTTGAAAATATTAAAGCTATAGATGGTATTGAAATTAAAGAAAAAAGTCTTCCAAGTGAAGATTTCCCTGGACAGATTGTTCTATCATATAAAGGAACTGATTTTGATGTAAGATTCTATCTTGGAGATTTTTATGCAGAAGAAATGTATCAATGGGAATTACAATATTTTACAGAAGAAGAAAAAGAACATATTTTAAATTCAAAGAATGCCTTAATTGTTTATATGAAATTTGAGGGTGATTCTAAAAAATGTTACCATTTACAACTTAAGCTTGTATATGCTATGGTTCCGGAAATGGTTGCTCTTTGTGATGCAAGTGCTGAAAGAATGTTAAATAAAAAATGGGTTGAATTAGCAGTAAAATCAAATGTACTTCCTGCTCCATCAAGCCTATATACTGTTCAAGCTGTTTTTGATGAGAATGAAGTTTGGTTACATACTCATGGTTTATGTAGATGTAATCTTCATGAAATAGAGATTTTAGATTCAAATAAGAAAGATTATGAATCACATTATAACTTACTTTCTAATTATGCTTCTATAATGATAGATGGAAATTATTCTTATGAAGATGAAGAAGAAATACATTTAGGAATGTTTTATGATGGAGAGCCAATAGTTGCTACATCTAAAAAATGGATGGATGCTTTGAAATATTATCCTAATATTAATATTGGAGGGATTGAAGACAGAAAAAAATCGCATAATTCTAAAACAAATATAATTTTCCTATATGAAAGTGAAGAAGATTATAATAATAACATTGTAAGTTTACCTTCAAAATTTACAGAAAAGTTTGATAATAACCCATTAATGTTCTTAAGTACTGAAGAAACTGCTAGAATGAGTGATTTAGCTAGAGAAAGATTTTCTTATGTTGAAAGAATGCTTAAGAAAAAACAAGAAGGTAATGAAGATATTACTATTATTATTAAATTAGGACTTGAAACAATAGATGAAGAAGGTAATTTGGATAGTACAAATCTTGAACATATTTGGTTTGAAGCTATTTCTATGGAAGGAGATAGTTTCAAGGCAGTATTGACTCAAGAACCGTATCATATTCCAGATTTACATGAAGGTGACGAGGGGACATATTCTATTAATTATGTAAGTGATTGGATGATTTATACTGAAGAGAGTGTAATAACACCAGAGACTGTATACTTGTTAGAGTTATAAGAAAATAAAATAGAGCGTATGATAAAAAATCTGTAAATTTAAATTAAGCCTTCTATGGTAAAATGGCTCTTTGTCAAATAGGGTTGATGAAATAATTTTAGTGCGTCGATTGTAAAATTAAGGGAGAAAACAAAATGAGAGTACCAACTTATATTAAAGAAGAAAATTACAATATAATAAATATAGATGATACATTTACAAGTATTAGTATTTGCAACAACTTAGAAAGTGGAGATACCAACGAACTTTATGAAATATATTTTTATGGTTCACTTTTTGAAGAACATATGATTTGTGGTATGTATGATGAAAAAAATGAGATTAGCAATCCTTGCATGATAGTAGCAAAATATATACATACAGGAAAAGAAATTTTACTCTATGATGAAGCTAAATATGGATACAACCCTATGTTCTGTGATGAGATAAATTTAGAAGATATCAAAAAACGTCCACTTTCTAAATTAGAAATTCCAAACTCTAAAATTGAAATAGATTTTACCTATAGCATTGATTTTGATGAAGAGAAAGAAGATTTTGAATTTGATGAAGATGACTTCACAGAAACTATTAACGGAGAAAAAATTTCTTTTGAAGAAGTGAAGAGGAATGGATTTGATTATATAAAAATTACTGCTATAGACGAACTAGATACCAAAAGAGTTATCTGTGAGTTAGAACTTGCATAAGTTTATTAATTACGAGAGATATAATATAAAACCAACGAAAGAAGAATTTAGAAAATGAAAATATAGAGGAGACAACTGAAATGGGTGAAACAGAAAAGAAATTAACATACGCAAAGATTACCATAGAAAATATTAAAAGTTTAGATGAAAACTCTTATTATGATGTTGTTGATCCAATGTGGGAAACAATTAATATTTATGATGGATATGATGAGTATATTCAATCAGCGCAGACTTTCACTTTAGAGCAAAGATATTTATTAGCCATTACTTGGTATTTTGTAGAAGTAAATAATGGAGGTCATCATCAGTTTTTATATAATCCTACAGGGATAGTTTGGGAAGATGCAATAAAAGGTTTCAAACATTTTGGAATGAACGAATATGCAGGTAATTTTCAAAAAGTTGTAGACTATTGTGGTGGGACAATATCTTTTGGTAGAGAAGAAAGATACTATATGCTAGAAATGTTGGAAGAAAAATACGGAGAAGAATTTTTTAAGATATTAGATGAAGCCGATGATTTCATTTATGATTATGAAGGTGAAGAAAACGAACTAAACTACATCAAATCTCATCCTGAAAAGTTTGTATTTGAAGGAGAATACGAGAGCTTTTACAATCGGCGCTAAAAAAGAAAAAATAAATGCATAAAAAAGCTAATATGATACACTAAAACCAAATTAATCACAACAAAAATAAGAAGTGTTTCATATTGACTTACCAACATATTAGCATAGATGAATTAATGGGTGTTCGACAAAACCTGTTGGTGAATCTAATTTGTAAAATTCTACCATATTGATTATAGGTAAAATAAAAGTACCAATAAATTTGTATAAACGTCATTAGTGATTAATTAAATGATTTATTGAATAAAAACGACTCTTTGTTAAACAAGGTTGATGAAATAATTTTAATAGAAAATAACGATGTTTTTTCTTGTTTTATTTTACAACTTGGGGAAAAATTAAAGATGGAAATGAGAGTATATAATGGGACTGGAATTAGAAGTTGATGGAATTAAGGTAAAATTGGAAATAAGAGGATATTTATCAACAGATAGAAGTAATTGGTACAGTGAGTGGTGTAAAATAGACTATAGTTTTTCTTTTAAAGACAGTTTAAACTTTCATAAGGAGAATTATGAATCACTCTTGTCTTGTGAAATTGATTATCTTGTAGAACAATTAGCTAACCTTCTAGATAATAAAATAACAGAAACAGTAGAGATATCATTTCTTGAACATGATTTAGAATTTGTATTATCTCCATCTTTCGATGTAAGAACCAATCCTAATGTTATTTATGTTGAGCCAGGATTTGAAATCTCAGATATCACTTTAGAATGGAGAATATATTTTAATGATCAGTGGGCAACGGCAAATTATTTAACAATCACCTTAGATAGGAATGAGATTAATAGTCTCTTGGAATATTTAAAATCAGTAGAAAATCAATAAAAAGTTAAGGTTAATTTGAGTTTTTCGATAAATTCTGTTGGAGAATCTAATTTGTAAGATTCTATCATATCGATTATAGGTAAAAAAATACCAATAATTTTGTTTAAACTTCATTAGTGAGTAATTAATTGATTCATTCAATAAAAATAAAGAAGCTATATCCCTGTGATATGGCTTTTTCTTTAGGAATAGTCATAAACCTAAAAAGTTTGTATAATACAAGAACGAAATCAAAGAAATATACTTAAAGTGAAAAGTGGAATGATGAGCTATAGGAAAAGCCTCCCCTGATGGAAAATGCACCCACTAAATAGCATTTGCAACCCTCTAGAGTAAAAAAAGGAGATAACGGTCTTTGCAGTAGAAATAGGAATAAAGTGAATAATACAATAAAAGCTCTAAATAGATTGAAATAAAGAGTTGTTTGCTGGGATAGCTATTTTGGTATACAGACTCAATTTGGTTCGTATTAGCTAAAAATAAACCGTTAAAAGGTTGGTAATCGTTACAGGGTATTTTTAATCATAGTATTTATGGAAATTACTAATGATTGTAGACTAATTGTGTATTTTAATTATCTCATTTTGTAAAAATATATTTTGACAAAATTATTGGATTGGATTAGAATTAAATTAAAAATTGATTAGTTTTATTATTTTTTGCGAATAATGTAACTTGCATTGTTGAATTTAAATTTTCTAAATTAAAGAGGAGGGAATCAGAATGTTTCGATTCTTAAGATTTATACTAGTAGGTAATAAACGAATATTTATATGTGCTTTGTTATTTTTAGCTTTAATGTCTCTTGATGGAATTGGTGCACCGTATTTTTTAGGGAAATTTACAGATTATATGAACAATAGTGATTTTGATAGCAGTATGTATACAGTATTTTTATGGCTGATTTTTTTACTGTTAATTGTTTTATCAAAATTTTTATTTAGTGTCTTTAAAGGCAAGTTTATTCAAAATGTAAATTATCAGTTAAAAAATATACATGCAGTAAATTCTGTTAGAAAAGAGAATTTACAGCAATCACCAAGTTCTTACATCACTAGTATTACTAGTGAAGTTCAGCAAATTGAAAATAAATTTATCAATAATGTATTTACTATGATTTTGTGTACACTTCAAGGTGTTGTTACATTTATATTTTTGATGAATATCAATGTGTTAGTAGGCTTACTTTTTGTTGGTTTGGGAGCTATACCTGCTCTAATTCCTAAGTTAACTAAAAAATGGTTAAAGAAAGGAACAACACGTTGGCAAGAATCCAATGATCAATATATAGGATTTTTAACAGATTTTTTAGAGGCACGCCAGTTGATGAAAAGATTTGGTGTGGTAAATAATGTACTAAAAAAGTTGAATGAGAAGTTAGGAGTATCTGAAAAAAATTATTTTAAGATGGATTTTAATCAAAATACCGCCAATACAATTATTGGTTTACTATATGTGTGCTCATTATTGATAGCGTTAATGTTGGGAATAAGTTCTGTTCAAAATGGATATATGACAGTAGGGAGTTTGCTTACTATTTATATGGCAGCTGATAGAGTTGTATCTCCATTAATAACTGCTGCTTCTACATATAATGTGATTCAATCAATTGATCCAGTATTGAATAAAGTGCTAACTCTTAATAGTAAAGCCGAAGAATATGAGCAACTGCTAGAATTACCAACAAGTAGAGAAGTTATCTTAGAATTTAAACAAACTACAGTAGGATATCAAGATAATGAATTGATTAAAAATATTGATTTTTCACTTGGAAGTCATGATAAGATATTATTCAAAGCACCTTCAGGTTCAGGAAAGAGTACTTTTTTAAAAACTATTTTAGGGGAAACAAAGGTATTATCTGGTACTATCAATTATGGACAAGAACAAGGAATTGAACTTTTTTCTGTTGTTTCTCAACACCCATTTATATTTGACGAAACATTGCTGTTTAATCTGACGTTTGATAGTCCAATAGATGAAAGTAGAGTCATTGAAATTTTAAGAAGAGTAGGAATGAAACACTTAGCAACAAAAGAGATGCTTCATACTAAAATGGATAAGCAATTACATTCTCTGTCTGGTGGAGAATTAAAACGGTTAGAGTTAGCAAGAGCATTATTATTTGAAAAACCATGCTTACTTGTTGACGAAGCTTTATCAGGGCTGGATAATGAGAGTTCAAAAATTTTGAATGATTTGATTAAAACTTATTCTGGAGCAGTTATTGATATAGAACATCACATTTCCGAGGAAATGATGGTTGGATATGATAAGATCATTACTATCAAGGACAATCATCTAGTTATAAATAAGATGTGAGTAGAGTAGGTAATAAGTAAAATAGTGCAATTAGATAATTTTTGTGATTTGAAGAACTGAGTCTTTTTTGCTTATTCGATAAATCCTCAATATAAACAAAGAAGCTATATCCTAGTGATATGGCTTTTTCTTTAGGAATAGTCACAAATCTAAATATTTGGTATAATACAAGGATAAAATCAAAGGAATGATGAGCTCTAGGAAATGCACCACCTAGAGTCAAAAAGGAGAGAGTTAATTTGCTTAAAAAATTAAGAGAAACAGACTTGCCAATACTTCATACACTAATATATTCATCTGAAAAACCTCGATGGACACTTTATAATGCCCCTTATTTTGATGAATATAAACAATTAAATTTTGAAACATTTTTACAGTCAGAAAATCATCTTTTTTTTCTGAGTGAAAATGTTTTAGCAATTGTTCATGAAGAAAGAATTATTGGAGTTGTTACACGCTATTGGGAAGACATTAGAACTCGTTGGTTAGAAATAGGAATTGTTATTTATGATGATTCATTATGGTCTCACGGTATTGGAACATCTGCCTTACAAGAATGGATTGGGATTTGTTTTAAAGATTTCCCAGAAATTGAACGAGTGGGACTAACAACTTGGAGTGGTAATCCTGGCATGATGAGACTGTCAGAAAAATTAGGGATGACTCAAGAAGCTAGAATTAGAAAAGTTCGTTATTATGAAGGAACTTACTACGATTCTATAAAATATGGAATTTTACGAGATGAATTTTTTGCATTGAAGTAGAAGATAAGCTTATTATTGAATTTTATATAGGGAATTCGACAAAGCCTGTTTGTAAATCTAAGTGACTACAATTAGGAGTTATCGAACAACAAAAAAAAGAGAAGCTATATCACAGTGATATGGCTTTTTCTTTAGGAATAGTCACAAACCTAAAAATTTGGTATAATACAAGAATGAAATCAAAGGAACGACGAGCTCTAGGAAATGCACCTCCTAAACACAGTTTGTACCCCCCTAGAGAAAAAAAGGAGAGATTGTATGATAAAAGTCATTGCACTAGACTTAGATGGAACATTACTAACCGATGATAAAAAAGTAACACCTGAAAATAAAAAAGCTATTCAACTTGCGAAAGAACAAGGAGTAAAAATTGTTCTTTGTACAGGTCGTCCTTTAATGAGTATTTATCATTTATTAGAAGAATTAGAATTATTAGGTGATGATGATTTTTCTATCAATTACAATGGAGGAATTATACAAAAAACAAAATCACAAGAAATTTTATTTAAACAAGGTCATTCAAGAGATGATATGCAATACTGCTATGAAGAAGCGTATAAAGTAGGACTACCTCTTGTAATGATTGATTTAGAAAGAGCTTATGAAACAACTTATCCGGAAGGAAGACCTTCTATTTATCCTGGATTACCTCATCCAATTGAGTTCATTACAAAAAATCCATTGGAATTTGAAGAAAGCCACGTATTTTATAAGGCAGTGCTATGTATTGAAGAATCACTATTAGAGGAAGGAATTCGTCAATTACCAGAAGCTTTCTTTGAAAAATTCAATTGTATGAAGTCTCGTACTTTCTTATTAGAAGTAGTTCCAAAAGAAGTTTCTAAAGGAACAGGGTTAACGCATTTAGCTGAAATTTTAGGAATTACAGTAGAGGAAATGGCAGCTTGTGGAGACGAAGAAAATGATTTATTAATGCTTACAACAGTTGGATTCCCAGTAGCAATGGGAAATGGTTCTCCAGAAGTAAAAGAAGTAGCAAAATTCATTACGAAGACAAATGAAGAATCTGGGGTAGCTCATGCTATTTATCACATTTTAGAACAAAATAAACGTGAAAGAGAAGGAGTGAAATAATGGGATTATTTGATCGTATTAAACGTGCCTTTACCGGTGAAGATGCTGTCATTAAACAGCAAGAACAAGAAACTTCGATAATTATTGATAAATATGACCAAGGAATGCAAAAAACTCGTAAAAGTTTTTCGGATCATTTAAACGAATTTTTAGCAGATTTTAGAACGATTGATGAAGATTTCTTCGATGATTTAGAAGAAACATTTATTTCTTCAGATGTAGGCTTTGAAATGACGTTAGCGATTACGGATGCTTTAAGAGATGAAGTTCGTTTGAAAAATGCTAAAAATGCTCATGATGTCAAACAAGTTATTATTGAAAAAATGGTAGACATTTATGAAAAAGGTGAAGACAATTTAGCAACTTTAGCAAAAGCTGAAGGTAGACCAACTGTATTACTATTCGTCGGAGTAAATGGTGTTGGTAAAACAACTACGATTGGTAAAATTGCTTGGAGATTAAAACAAGAAGGGCATTCTGTATTATTAGCTGCAGGAGATACATTCCGTGCTGGAGCTATCCAACAATTAGAAATTTGGGGCGAACGTGTAGGAGTTCCAGTTGTTAGTGGTAAAGAAGGTGGAGATCCTTCTTCTGTTGTGTATGATGCTATTAAAAAAGCGAAAGCAGAAAATATCGATTATTTATTAATTGATACTGCAGGTCGCTTGCAAAATAAAGTGAATCTAATGAAAGAATTAGAAAAAATGAACCGTATTATTTCTAGAGAAATTGAAACAGGAGCAGATGAAACTTTATTAGTATTAGATGCAACTACAGGACAAAATGCTTTAGTTCAAGCAAAACAATTTAAAGAAACAATTGACGTAACAGGTTTAATTTTAACAAAATTAGATGGAACTGCAAAAGGTGGCGTAATTTTATCGATTCGTCATGAAATGAATATTCCAGTTAAATTTATTGGATTAGGAGAAAAAATGGACGATTTACAACCATTTGACTCAACTCAGTTTATTTTCGGATTAGTGAAAGATTCGTTGAAATAGTATAAATTGTTTTTTATAAGACTTTTCTTATGTAGCAAGGACGGCAGCAGCTTCGCTAGCGAATCTCATGCCTAAAATTGCTATTTTGGAAAGTCTTTGTTGTTTTTGTCATAAATTTTAAAACGGTTCGAATGATTTAGGTATATGATTTTTCTTATATAGCAAGGACGCTAGCAGGTTCTCAATTGAGTCCAATGGCTAAAATTTCTACTTTAGGAAGTCATTTTTTACTTTTCTAAACTTTTTTGTTCGTGTTTTACTGTATAACGAAAATGTTATACTAATTAATGTTCATAAAACACAGTTTTTTGTTTACATTTTAGTCAAAATAAGTTAAAATATTTCGTGGTAACAGATATGAAACAAATGCTTACTTAAGGAGGTTACCTCATGTTTGAAATGAAAGTTTTTGATTATGAAGATATTCAATTAGTACCGAATAAATGTATTGTAAATAGCCGTTCAGAATGCGATACAACTGTTCAATTAGGGAAACATACGTTTAAAATCCCTGTAGTACCTGCGAATATGCAAACGATTATTGATGAATCAGTTGCAGAATTTTTAGCAGAAAATGGATATTTTTATATTATGCACCGTTTTGATGAAGAAGGAAGAATTCCATTTATTAAAAAAATGCATGAAAAAAATCTTATTGCTTCCATTAGTGTGGGTGTAAAACCTCATGAATATGAATTTATTGAAGAATTAAAAGCGAAAAATTTAATTCCGGATTATATTACCATTGATATTGCCCATGGACATGCGAATTCAGTTATTGATATGATTGGACATATTAAAAAGCATTTACCAGAAACATTTGTGATTGCTGGAAATGTTGGTACACCAGAAGCGGTTCGTGAATTAGAAAATGCGGGAGCAGATGCAACAAAAGTAGGGATTGGACCTGGTAAAGTATGTATTACAAAAATTAAAACAGGATTTGGTACTGGTGGTTGGCAGTTAGCAGCCCTTCGTTGGTGTTCAAAAGCTGCCCGTAAACCAATTATTGCGGATGGCGGAATTCGTACTCACGGAGATATTGCAAAATCAATTCGTTTTGGTGCTACAATGGTCATGATTGGTTCATTATTTGCTGGTCATGAAGAATCACCAGGTAAAACAGTTGAAATTAATGGAGAACGTTTCAAAGAATACTTTGGTAGTGCATCAGAATTCCAAAAAGGTGAACGTAAAAATGTTGAAGGTAAAAAAATCATTGTTCCTTATAAAGGTTCATTAAAGGATACTTTAGTAGAAATGCAACAAGATTTACAATCATCTATTTCGTATGCGGGTGGTTCAGATTTAGAATCGATTCGTAAAGTGGATTACGTTATTGTTAAAAATTCAATTTTTAATGGTGATTCTATTTAAATTTAAAAAGATTCAATGCCGGTTCGAGTAAAATTGAATCGGCAATTTTTATTTTATTAAGATTTTTTGCTAATTTCCGCAAAAAAGAGTAAAATAATAGAGTTGATAGAGGAGGGTCATTCGTGAAAATTAAACATATTTTGGGATTAAGTTTCCTTATGGCTTCATTATTTTGTACAAGTGCTATTTTAGCGGAAGAAAATGATTCTACTACAAAAGAAGCTACGCAAGAAACTACTGTAGAATCTGAAACAACTCAAGAACCTGAAAAAATTGAACAAACTACTGTAGCAATTCCATATAGAGAAGATGTAATGGATGCTATAGCAGAACAAGGTTATGGTGTAGATGAATATTATAGACCAGAAAGTACCATAATGGTGGATGCTGATACAGGGGAGATTGTTTTTGGTAGTAATATTGACCAACCATGGGATCCAGCAAGTATTTCAAAAATGATGACAGCTTATATGGCGTTTGAAGCGATGAAAGAAGGAAAATTATCGTTAAATACAATCGTCACTGCAACAGAAGAAGATCGTGCGATTTCAACGATTGGGGAAATTAGTAATAATATTATTGTTGCTGGAGTAGATTATCCAATTGAAGAATTATTATATATGATGTTTTATCCGTCTTCGAATGTTGCTACATTAATGGTAGCAAGAGCGACAGGGTTATCAGACACTGAGTTTTTAGATAAAATGAATGCTAAATTTAAAGAATGGGGCATGGAAAATACGAAATTCAATAATGCTAGTGGAGCAGTAGCTTCTGCATTTAGAGGATATTATACACCAGAAGGTTATAATAACAATCGTTATAACCAGACAACTGCAAGAGATTTAGCTATTTTAGCGTATCATTTCTTAAAAGATTTTCCTGAGATTACAAACTTCACTAAAAATCCTTTAATAACAGTAATGGTGGGGACTCCTTATGAAGAATCATTTTACACTTACAACAGTTCTATCCCAGGAATGATTCAGGGATTTCCAGGAGTAGATGGATTTAAAACTGGTTCAAGTCCTAGTGCAGCGTTTAACCATTTATTAACGGCTAAACAAGAAGATACTCGTTTTATTCAAGTTATATTAGGAGTAGGAGCTTGGGAAGATAAGGATAATAGTTCTTTCTTCAAGAGCCAAATTGGGAATGGATTATTGAAAAAAGCTTTTTCTGAATATGAAACGCAAACCGTGTTAAAAGCAGGAGAACATACCATTGATGGTGTAAAAGTTCAACTCGACAAAGATATTAAAACTTTAGTTCGAATCGGCGAAACACCTAAATTTAGTTTAAAAGAGGATAAAATTGTTATTGAAACAGACCTTCCTCGTATTACATCAAAGATTGAACCATTAACTTATCCTGTTACAATTATTCCACAAGAAGTTGAAGAACCAGAAGAAACTACAACTACTGATGTTAAAACTGAAATGAGTTTTCAACTGGAAGAATTTTTATTAAGTTTAACGGATAAACCAATTTTATTAGGAATAATTATTATTGGAATTGCCAGTATTATTAGTATTATTATAGTTTCAATAGTATTTATTATTAGAAAGTAATGATTAACGATTTCCGTTTGGAAATCGTTTTTTGTATGTAAAATAATTTTTAGCCATGAAAGACGTATTTTAGTTATGTAACAAAAATAAGCCTTTTCATAGTAGCATGAGTACTAGAAACCGAGAGGTTTCTAGTACAGGGAAATTCGAGACCTGGGCTCGAATTTTAGGCAAGAGACTCGCTTTAGCGAGGCTACTGCCGTCCTTTGCTACTATACCAGAAAAGGCATTAAAAGATATTAATTTTGTAAGGAGTCGATAAACCATCCAAATGCTTCTTGTCCTTCAGTTGTTTGTTTAAAGACGCCGGCATTTTCTAAACCACGTTCAAAAATTTCACCAACTTTTTGACGAATCAAAGTTTCAACATTGTCTGAAGTGATTTTTTCATTGTCTTTAATTTCGTTAGCCCATGCTTTATGCATTTCAGGCATTTGATGAGCTTGACCTAGTAAGTAGTTTTCAACTTCTTTTAGTTCTGTTTTTAAACGAGGAGGAAGAATTGCTAACCCCATCACTTCAATTAATCCAATATTTTCTTTCTTAATTGGATGTACATCCACATGAGGATGGAAAATACCATCTGGATATTCTTCAGTCGTACGATTATTTCTAAGCACTAAATCTAATTCATAGATACCATCACGTACACGAGCAATTGGTGTAATCGTATTATGAGGAGTGTCTTCTGTAAATGCGAAAATATCCGCACTTTCATCTGAATAATTTCTCCATTTATCTAAAATATGAGTCGCTAATTGAACAATTTGTTTTGTATCTTTACTTGCTAGTCGAATTACGGATAAAGGCCAATGTAAACGAGAGACCGTACCGTCAAAACCTTCAAAAGAGTGGTTTTCTAAAATTGGTGCAACATCCATAGGAAAGACATGTCTACCAGATTGATAGTGATCATGAACTAAAATAGAACCACCGACAATTGGTAAATCAGCATTAGATCCAACAAAATAGTGAGGGAATTGACGTAAAATATCCATTAAATTCTCAAATGAACGTTCCGTAATTTGCATTGGACGTGGTACTTGAGTTAAGAAAATTGAATGTTCATTGAAATAAGAGTAAGGAGAATATTGGAATCCCCAATCTTCATGATTAATTTCTAAACGAATAATTCTATGATTGCTTCTAGCAGGATGATTGAAACGTCCGTAATACCCTTCATTTGTCATCGTTAATTGAGAAGCAGGGTAACTAGATTGTTTGACTAATTTTGCTTGAGCAATTGCTTTTGGATCTTTTTCAGGTTTTGATAAGTTAATCGTAATTTCTAAAGTACCATATTTTCCTGAATACGGAAATTGAATATTTTTAGCAATAGCTCTTGTTTGAATGTAATGATTTTTTTGGCTTAATGCATAGAAATAGTTAGTTGCTTTTTCAGGATTTTCTTTATAATGGTTCCAGAAGTTTTTATTTACAACAGATGGAAGAGGCGTTAATAAATTCATAACGGCTGCTTCAAATGCTTCTTTTTCTGGTAAAATATCTTCAATTACTCCTAGTTCTATCGCTAATTGAATAATTTCGTCCATGGAATCCTCTAATGATGGGATGTTATCATTAGAAATTTCAGATGGCTTATAATCATCTAATTGTAATAAATGAAGTAATTGATTGGTTGTATAAATTTCGTCCAGTGGATCTAATAATTTTTCGAGTTTTGCTTTTTCAATAAAGTTTGTAATACTATGATACATATTTCGTTTCCTCCTAACCCATTTCATAATTTATATAAAAAATGCAATCGTTAACATTTCTTTCCCTATAAAAATGTAACTGCTTTTATATAAGCCTATTATAAAATGAAACTATAAAAAAACAAACCATTTTTAGCAAAAATACTAAAAATAGTTTGACTAATCAAAAAAGTCTATGTTTATTTGAAAAAAGCCCAAATATAATCGATAATCGCAGTTAATCCATAAGTATATGCCGCTAAAGTAATAGGTTTACAAATTAAAATAATGAGGATGAATTTTTTATAACTCATTTTTGTTAAACCAGCAAGCATACATAGGAAATCATCAGGTGAAACAGGAAAAGCCATCATGAAAGTAAAGAAGTAATCAAATTTATTTCCACGATTTAGCCAACCGATATAACGATGATAGGTGCTATCGTTTACCATTGATTTTACAAATAATTGTCCATAAATTCGAGCTAAATGGAAAGCGATAATAGAACCGATGATAATACCGATATAGTTATATACATTTCCAATAAACATTCCATAAATATATACACCTGCAATACTTGTTAAAGCACCCGGAATAATTGGAATAACTGTTTGTAGAATTTGTAATAAGATAAAAACAGGTGGTCCCCATATGCCCGCACGTTGCATATATTCACTAAGTGCTTCTTGGGAAGTAAATAATCCTTTTTGATATGCCCAAATACAAAAGATGACCGTTGCAATGGCTCCTGCGATAGAAGCAGCATGCATCATTCTTTGTGCAAATGGAGACAGAGGCTTACCTTGTTTAATATGTGTTTCAGTCATAAATTCTCCTTTATTTTAAATGATTTTCAACAGCTACTTTATCATAAAAGGCTTGCCATTGTTGGAGTACATTTTCTTTAGAGTAGAATTGTTCTCCTTTTTTAGATTTTTCGCAAGCTTCTTGATAGAAAGCCTCATCTTGCTGTAATTGACGTAAAATCTCTTGGAATTGTACTTGAGAATTTCCTTTTAAATAATAATCAAATAAAATAGGGCGATATTCTCTTAAATCTCTTAATAATAATGGAATATTCGCATTCATCGATTCCAATATCGTCATAGGGAATAGCTCTTCAAACGAAAGTTGTAACATTACATCTCCCATATTAAAGAATTCATTCATTCGTTCTCTTTCTACAAGCCCTAAGAAATGAACATTACTTGGTAATTCATCCATATGTTCCATAATTTCTTTTCGACCTTCAGAAATCCCTTTAAACGCAAAGTCACCCGCCCATACAAATTGGATATCAGGCATTTTTTTAGCTAAATCAATAAATTCTAAAACACCTTTTCTCATTTGTAATTGTCCTGCAGATACAACGGTAAATTTATCTGGATCTAATCCAAAAGATTCCCGAAGAGTTGCTTTTGAACGATCTGTAATTTTATAAAAAGTATCACGTGATACAAAGTTTGGAATGTACGTGATTCTTTCTTTTGGAATTCCATAATGTTCTAGATCTTCAATAAAACGTGGATTAACGGTTACTAGATAATCTGCTTGTTTATAAAATTGAAGAACATATTTATAAAATAATTCTTTAATCGGACGAGGTAGGGAAATACTTTTTTCTAAAGTTTCCGGTAAAAAGTGAACAGAAGCAATCATTGGACGGTTTTGTCTTGTGATAACAGATTTAATTAAAAAATCTGGATTAATCGTATGAATATGAGTAATATTGTATGTTTTTAATTGATTCACAACGACTTGATAGTCTTTTAAACCTTCTGTTACGAGATTAATTTGTTCTTCTGTAGCAGATAGAACACCTTGTCCTTTTACACTATCTGCTCGTGTAAGCATATTGATCGTTAACATATTGACTCCTTTAAGAAACAATTTCGTTTACTATTCTACCATGAAATGAAGCATTTGGAAAATAGCTAGTAAAATCTTAATAGATTTTAAAATATTTATCGAAAAATAGAATCTGAATTATATATTTATTTTATTGATAACACTTTTCAAATATACTACAGATAAAGAATGATTCTAATGGAAATATAATAAGGAAGGGTTAAAATGGTAGGGATTTTGATGAATTCTAGTGTACAAATAACGAATAAAAAAGAGTTCGAAGAGTTACAAAAAAATGACAACACCAAATACAGTGGTAAATATTAAAGAGACTATTCAAAATAGAATTAACCCTAAAAAACTCAATAATGAAAAAAACAATGTTCTATTGATTTTAAAGGGATATGAAAGCGCTATAACTTCTTAATTATACTGCAAATAATTTTTTAAAACAAGACTTGTTTTTTTGGAATGATATGCTATGCTTTGGATGAAATATGGAATATAAAGAAATATAAAAGGGATGATACCAATGTACACAGTACCATTTTTTTATGGAATTAAAATGTTAACATAAATAGAAAGAAGGATTTTTATGAAGAATAAGAAAAAAATATTATCATTTATTGCAATGCTTATTGTTTATAACCTTGTATTTATCGTACATTTTCTTATTACAAAAAGTACTAATTTCATGTTTAGTTTTGTTTCTTCAATTGGAGCAATAGTTGTCTTTACACTTTTATATATGTGGGATAAAAAAAGAGCAGTCAAAAAATAAGAACACTCTATCTTAAAAATGAAGTGACCCAAAAAGTTAGATTTTTTGAGACGACTTAAGTCGTCTCTTTTTGATTCTTCATAAGTTAATTTCATAAAAAACACCCAAAAATTAGATTTTTTATGTCTAACTTTTTGGATGTAGTATAAATAGAATTACTCTGGGAACAAAGATACATAGAAAAAATTCTGGTGATAAAAAGGGAGGATTAAAAATTGATAGTAGATATTGAATTAATTGAATCTTTATTAGAAAAATATACTGCATATAAAATAAGTAAAGATACTGGAATAAGCTATACTACAGTGAATGATTGGAAAAAAGGTGAAACAAGTATTTTCAAAATGCAGTTAGGAAGTGCTATAAAATTATCAGAATATGCAAAAAAAGAAAACGTTGAAAAAATTCAAAGATAACTTTTTGCCTTATGGGTAATTTTTTTGTATACTAGATACAGAGAAATCAAGAGAGGTTATTCATGAAGCGTCAAAAAAATAAACCTAAAGGTAAAGCATCTAAAAATTCAAAAGAAGCAATGACATTAGTGGATTGTTATTATATTCCAACAGCGATTGCAGAACATTTTTGCCTATTACGTGAGCATTGTGCGACAGAAGTAGAACAAACTTTATTACAGCACTTTGCAAAAGTTCAAAGAGAACAACGGGAAGACATTGGCGAAGTAATTGTTGCATATGATGAAGCTGGTACATGTCATGGCGAGATTAGTTTAAGTCCAACTGAAATATCAAAATTAGAAAAAGAAATTTCAGCCGAGAGATTAGATAAATATTTAGAAATTTATTTCAAATAAGATATTTTAAATAATGGATAAAGTATAATCTGTAACAACTCCTGTTGGAAATTCCTTCAGGAGTTTTTTTCTTAAGTCGTGTGATTTGCCTCGACACTTAGAGCTTGATATCATCAAATAGAAAGGTAGGAGATATTATGGAATTAGGAATTCGTAATTTTACATTTAGAAACCCAACAAAAATTTTATTTGGAAAAGATCGTATTAAGGATATTGATGGAGAAATTCCAAAAGATGCAAAAGTATTAATTTTATATGGTGGGGGTTCTGTAAAAAAGAATGGAGCTTTCGACCGTGCTGTACAAGCATTAGGAAATCGTGAATGGGATGAGTTTGGAGGAATCGAAGCAAACCCAACATACGAAACATTAATCAAAGCTGTTGCACGTGTAAAAGAAGAAGGATTTACTTATTTACTAGCAATTGGTGGTGGTTCTGTCATTGATGGAACAAAGTTTGTAGCTGCAGCTAGTGTTTTTGATGGCAATCCATTAGATATGTTTCGAGGTGGATTTGGAAAAGGTCTTCCTGTTACAAAAGCTGTTCCATTTGGAACGATTTTAACATTACCTGCTACTGCATCTGAAATGAATAGTGGTGCGGTGATTACCTTTGTAGCATTAAAAGCAAAAGTAAGTTTTAGACCAGATGTTACATTCCCTCAGTTTTCAGTTTTAGAACCTGAATTAACGTATACATTACCAAAACGACAATTAGTGAATGGTGTATTAGATACCTTTATTCATACAATGGAAAATTATTTAACATACCCTGTAGATGCAAAATTACAAGATCGTTATGCAGAAGGCATTTTACAAACATTAATTGAAATTGCACCAACAGTCATTGATGAGGATAATCACGACTTTGCTGCAAGAGCGAACTTTATGTGGTGTGCAACAAATGCATTAAATGGAACAATTTCTGCAGGTGTGCCAACAGACTGGGCAACTCATGCATTAGGACATGAAATTACATTAAATCATGGAATCGATCATGGACGTACATTATCGATTGTGTTGCCAGCTATGATGAAAGTACGTAAAGAACAAAAATGGGATAAACTCATTCAATATGGAAAACGAGTTTGGGATCTATCTGGAACACCAGAAGAAATCGTCAATGGAGCCATAGAAAAAACAGAAGAATTCTTTGCATCATTAGGTGCACCAATTCGATTTAAAGATATTTCATTAGATGAATCAGTCATTGAAGCTTTAGTGGAAGGATTAGGACGTCACGAGAAAATTCATTTATCTGAGCATCATAATTTAGAATTAGAAGATGCAAGAATCATTTATCAAACTGCATTATAGTAGGGGGAAGGAGCGAAAAAATGGCAAGTGAATTAATTGAAGAAAAGTTAAAACAATTGCCTGATTTACCAGGATGTTACTTGATGAAAAATCAAGAAGATGAAATTATTTATATTGGTAAAGCAAAAAACTTAAAAAATCGAGTTCGCTCCTATTTCCGTGGAGCACATAATACTAAAACTGAAAAATTAGTGAGTGAAATTCATCATTTTGAATTTATTGTTACAAAAACGAATAAAGAATCATTATTGTTGGAAATTAATTTAATTAAGAAATACCAACCTTATTACAATATTAAATTAAAACAAGGAACCATGTATCCTTATTTAAAAATTACAAATGAGAAAGATCCTCAACTGATTATTACAAGTAATGTTGAAAAAGATGGGGGCATGTATTTTGGACCTTATCCGAATGTTTATGCGGCAACAGAAACGCAACAGCTCATTCAAAAAATTTATCCATTAAGAAAATGTGGGAAAAACGAAACACGTGCTTGTTTCTATTATCATTTAGGGCAATGTATTGGCTGTTGTGATCATGAAGTTTCACCAGAAATTTATCAACAACAAAAGAAAAAAATCCAACGGTTTCTTGAAGGCGATGTAAAAGAAATTAAGCAAGATTTACAAAAGAAAATGGATGAAGCTTCAGAACAATTAGAATTTGAACGAGCCATTGATTATCGAAATCAAATTCAATATATCGAAACAACAGTAGAAAAACAGCATATTATGTCACAAGACTTTACAAATCGGGATGTATTCTCATTCTATATGGATAGAGGTTGGATTTCTATTCAAGTCTTTTTACTTAGACAGTCCACAATTATCAAGAGAGAAGCAGCATTATTCCCGATTTATAATTCAGCAGAAGAGGAATTAATATCATTTATTGTACAGTTTTATCAAGAACAAAATCATATTTTACCAAAAGAAATATTAGTTCCAGCAGAAATTGATAAGGAATTATTGGCTGAAGTATTAGAAGTTAAAGTATTAACCCCTCAAAGAGGACCGAAGAAGCGAATGCTTGATTTAGCGACACAAAATAGTGAAGTAGCTTTACTTGAAAAATTCAAGATTGATGAAAATAGTCAGCAAAAAACATTAGGTGCGGTGGAACAATTACGACAAGCACTTGATTTAAGCCGTTTAAGTGTCATTGAGTCATTTGACCACTCGAATATTCAAGGGACAAATCCTGTATCAGCAATGGTCGTTTATCGAGATGGAAAACCGGAGAAAAAAAGTTATCGAAAATTCAATATTAAAACGGTACAAGGGAGTCATGAATTTTTAACGACACAAGAAGTTGTTAGAAGACGATATTCAAGATTATTAAAAGAACAGAAACCTTTACCGGATTTAATTTTGATGGATGGTGGAAAAGTTCAGATGAGAGCTGCCATGGAAGTTTTAGAAGATGAACTTGGATTATCTATTCCAATTGCTGGAATGGTAAAGGATGAGAAACATAAGACCGCTCATTTACTGTATGGGGAAGAGTATGAACAAATTGAATTAGATCCAACGAGCCAAGCTTTCCATTTATTACAACGAATTCAAGAGGAAGTCCATCGATATGCGATTACATTCCATCGTCAGGTACGAAGTAAAAATGCTTTTTCATTCATTCTTGATGAGATTGAAGGAGTTGGACCAAAGACTCGTACGAAACTATTACAGTATTTTAAAACAATGAAGGGAATTCAAGAAGCAACAGTTGAAGAGATTCAAAAACTAGGAATTTCTGAGAAAGTGGCAACCAGAATCAAAGAATCAGTGAAATAAATTCATCGGGATTTCTCTTGATGTTGTGAGGCCCGCCAGCAGCCTCCTTCGGAGTCTCATGGCTAACATTTGAGCCTAGGGTCTCAAATGTTGCCTTAAAAGCTTCCTCTGGTCAGGAAGCTTTTATTTCACAACTGCTGCGATAAATCCCATGTGTTCTTTTCATTAACGGATGGTTCGCATAGGATGTTTTTTACGTTAAACTCATTTATGTTTTGGCGTGTGGCAAAGGCGCGCTTTGCGCTGTTTGCCTATTGGTGTACCTGGGTGGTGATTTCTCTTGGGGTTGTGAGGCTGTGATTTGGGAGAATTGTGTAAATTCAGGCTCACTTCTGTATCTTTAATTGTTATACAAAGTTTTAGAGTGGTTTAAGTGTTTATATAACAGATTTTTAAATCTGTTATATTTTTTTATGAAAATAGTAAAAAATGATTGATTTCTTTCTCTAGGTGTGCTATTTTAGGTTAGTCAAAAATATATGAAAAAAGGACGGTAAAATTATGAATAAATGGTTTAAACTTGGTGCAGTTGCTGCAACATTATTTTTAGGAGCTTGTTCGACTTCGACAAGTACTACTACAAGCAAGGATACTGTATCACAAGCACAAAAAAATTGGGATGCAATTGAAAAAGCAGGAAAGATTAAAGTTGCAACAGCAGGTACTTTATATCCACAATCATTCCATACAGATAAAGACAATTCTTTAACTGGTTATGATGTTGAGATTGTAAAAGAAGTAGCTAAACGCTTAAAATTAGAAGTTGAATTCACAGAAATGGGTGTTGACGGTATGTTAACAGCATTAGATAGTGGTCAAGTAGATATTGCTAACTATTCAATTGAAGATGGAGCAAAAAATATTGATAAATATTTACGTACTGAACCTCATAAATATTCATTTACATCAATGGTGGTTCGTGAAAGCGACAATTCAGGAATCTATTCTTGGGCTGATGTAAAAGGTAAAAAAGCTGCAGGTGCTGCAAGTACAAACTACATGAAAATTGCTAAAAAATTAGGGGCAGAATTAGTTATTTATGACAATGTTACAAATGATGTTTATATGTCTGATTTAGTAAATGGTCGTACAGATGTTATTATTAATGACTACTATTTACAAAAAATTGCTGTAGCATTCGGTAAAGATACTTTCCCAATTAAAATTAACGAAGGTATTTACGCAAACCCATATAGCGCAAGCTTCTCTATTAAATTAGGAAATGACGTTATCCAACAAAAATTCAATGAAGCATTAAAATCAATGAAAGAAGATGGAACATTAACAGAAATTTCTAAAACATTCTTTGCTGGTGAAGATGTAACTCAACCAAAAGACTTGAAATTAGAAAAAATTGATTTTTCTGATGTAGAATAAGAGGCGATGTCGATTGTTTAATCTTAAGTTAGCGATTCATAGTCTTTCCTTTGTATTAAGTGGTTTACAATATACATTAGGAATTGCTGGAGTAAGTTTTATTTTTGGAACAATCTTAGGTTTCATGTTTGTTTTAATGAAACGATCGAACATAAGAATTTTAAGAATGATTGCTAATTTTCATGTTTCTTTTATGAGAGGAACTCCTACATTAGTATTTTTATTCTTATTATATTTTGGATTACCTTATTTAAAAATTCAACTTCCAGCTCTAGTCTGTGCAATCTTATGTTTTAGTATTGCAAGTAGTGCATATATATGTGAAGTTTTACGTTCTTCAATTGATGCAGTGGACTATGGACAATGGGAAGCTTCTACTTCCTTAGGATTGAATTATTTTCAAACATTAAGAAGAGTGATTGTTCCTCAAGCATTTAGAATTTCAGTACCACCTTTAAGTAATGTGTTATTAGATATGATTAAAGGAACTTCGTTGGCAGCAATGATTACGGTACCTGATATTTTTCAAAATGCTAAAATTGTTGGAGGTCGAGAATTCGATTATATGACGATGTATATTTTAGTAGCGTTAATTTACTGGAGTATCTGTTTAGTGTTTGAACAAGGTCAGAAAATTTTAGAAAAAAGATTATCATTATATTAAGAATGAAGAGGTTGGAATTCCAGCCTCTTTTTTGTATGCAACGAGGATTGCTAGAGATTTTAAGGAAAATATGATAGACTATCCAGGAAGAAAAGGAGTGGTGATCATGAAAAAATTAGCAATTATAGGCACAGGGTGGATATCTTCATCTTTTGTAGAAG
Source organism: uncultured Granulicatella sp. (assembly GCF_963515095.1). GTDB lineage: Bacteria > Bacillota > Bacilli > Lactobacillales > Aerococcaceae > Granulicatella. The sequence continues at coordinate 42,137 of NZ_CAUPXD010000007.1, forward strand.
CGGTGCAACAAACAAATAGTTTTGAAGTCGTATCTGTATACAGTAGAACTCTAGAAAAAGCAGAAGAATTTGCTAAAAAACACCAGATTCCTTTTTGGACAAATCAATGGAGTGAATTTTTATTAGAAAATAATTGGGACGTTGTCTATATCGGATCACCAAACCATACACATGGTGACTATTCAAAACAATTATTAGAGCATCAAAAAAATATTATTGTTGAAAAACCTTCTTTTTTATCGGTTGAAGAGTGGGATGAAGTTCATCAATTAGCGATGGAAAAAAACTTATTCGTTATTGAGGCTATTCGTCATTATTATGAACCAGCCTTCCAAGAAATTGGTAAAATGATTGATTCTAGAATTGATGAAGTAAAAGGTGCAGTTTTATCGTATGCAAAATATTCTTCAAAATATGATGCATTTTTAAGAGGTGAAATTGCGAATTCATTTTCATTATCCTCTGGTGGAGGTGCTTTAATGGATTTAGGAGTTTATCCTATTTACAATGCGATTAGTTGGTTTGGAATGCCAGAAAAAGCTCATTATCAAGCACGTAAATTACAAAATCGAGCGGATGGACAAGGAATTGTATCATTGGAGTATCCAACATTTGATGTAACAATTTTTGTTGGAAAAGTGTTAAATGTATGTCTCCCTCAAGAAATTTACTTTGGCAAAAAAACGTTGCAAATAAATGACTGCCAAGAAATTAAAGAAGTCAAAACATTATATATGAGTGAAGTTGAGGAAACAAAGAAATATGAACTTCGTAAAAATCCATTAGAATGGGAAGCCATTGGTTTTGCAAAAATATTAGAACGTACACCAGAATCCTTAAAACAATATGAACAAAGTAAAAAAATAAGTCGTAATGTTTTAGAAGTGATTGAAGCATTAAGAAATTCAGCAGGAATTACATTTAATTAAGGAGAAATTATGAAAGAATATATTCAAAACAAATGGAATGAAAAAGGTTTTAAAGACTTAACGCCGATTCAAGAAGCAACAAAGGAATTGATTCAAAATGGGGAAGATGTAGTAGCAGTCTCTCCAACTGGAACAGGAAAAACATTAGCTTACTTGTTACCCTTATTAGAGAAAATTGAAATCAATCATGAACTACAAGCAGTCATTTTAGTACCTAGTCAAGAATTAGCACAACAAATTGGTGAAGTTATTCGTGAATGGAAATTACCAGAACTAACCATGTTAGTTTTAGCAGGAGGAGCTAATGTAAAGCGTCAAATTGAAAACTTAAAGAAAAAACCAGAATTAGTCGTTGGAACACCAGGACGACTAACAGAATTAGCGAATCAAAGAAAATTAAAACTTCATCAAGTTCAAACACTTATTTTAGACGAAGCAGATTATTTATTAGCGCAAGAACATTTAGAACAAACTCGTTCTTTTATTAAAAAATGTCCATCACAACGACAAATGATTTGCTTTTCAGCCACTAAAAATGAAATATTAGAATCTATTCACCAATGGATTAATATGACACCAAAATGGGTTGAAAATGTACAGAAGATATCTGGAAATGGGAATGTAAAACATGTGTATATTGAATCTCCTGTTCGTAAAAAAGATGAATTGTTAAGAAAGTTCGCAAATATGAAGGAATATCAAGCATTAGTATTTGTCAATTCACTTGTAAATGCAGGGATTTTAGCAGAAAAATTACAGTATCACAATATTCCTTGTGCATTATTAACGAGCCAAGAAAATCAAATCAATCGTAAAGCTGCAATTCAAGCTTTTAAAAAAGGAGAAGTTCCTATTTTATTAACAACGGATGTGGCAGCACGTGGATTAGATATTGAAGATTTACCAGTCGTCATTCATTATGACTTACCTGAAAATAAAGAGGTATATACTCATCGTTCAGGAAGAACTGGAAGAATGGGCAAAGATGGATTAGTTATTAGTTTTGTTACGGAAAAAGAAGTAAGAGACTTGAAAAAATTGATCCCAGCTGATGCAACACTTGAAGCGTTCCAAGTTCATTCAAGCCAACTACAAGTTGCTCAGAAGAAAAAAATGGTGGAAAAGAAACCATATAAACCAAAAGAGAAAAAAGGAACCGCTAAAAAAGCTTATCCATCAAAAGATAAAAAATCCTTTAAAAATAAAAAATCATCAGGTAAGAAAAAGTAAAAAGGAGTCTCTTAAATGCTTACATTGGAGTTTTTAAAAAATCATTTAGAAAAATATCATTTACCATATGAAGACAAAGCTGTGTTCATTCAAGTTAAAAGACTCATTCATGAAGAAAATGAGATTTGCTATTGGTCTTCAAAGGGATGTGTATTTTTTGGGTTAAAAGATGATGCGACTTTTACTGATACAAGACCTCTACTATTTCCAGTTGGACGAATAGAGAAAGTACAGTATCAAAAGAAATTTTTATCAAATGATGAATTCAGTTTTGAAGTTGAAGGAGAAAAGTTTCAATTTGAAATTCCTCATCGTTCTAAATATTTTTCAAATCAAAAAGAACAATTAAAACTGTTCCGAGTAATGATGGAACAATAAAGGAGACGGACATGGAAATAATTCGTTCGCACCAAAATGCAATGGTAAAAAATTATCAAAAATTACAAACTTCCAAAGGTAGAAAAAAAGCGGAAGCGTATATGATTGAAGGGGAACATTTAGTTGAAGAAGCTATTCAATCAAATATTTCCATTCAACGCTTAGTAGTCAGTGAGGACACGATTCATCTTTATGAAAAATGGACAAAGAGCTATCCAACAATGTTTGTTTCAAAAGAGGTGTTTGAAAAATTATCGATGACTCAAACGAATCAAGGTATTTTAGCGATTGTACCATTAGAAAAAAAACCATTGGTCGAAGTTCCTCAGGGGCGTTATCTTTTAGCAGATGCGGTTCAAGATCCCGGTAATTTAGGAACGATTATTCGTACTGCCGATGCTGCAGGATTTGATGCAGTTGTTTTAGGAGAAGGCTGTGTGGATTTATACAATGATAAAGTTGTTCGCTCCATGCAAGGAAGCCAATTTCACGTAGCGATTTATCACGAGAATTTAATGGATGTATATGGGAAGTTAAAAGAAAATGATATTCCAATTGCGGTAACAGCACTTCATCGTGATGCTAAAGATTTCAAATGGTTAACTGGCAGAGAGTCTGTTGCAATTGTAGTTGGAAATGAAGGAAATGGCGTTCGTGACGAATTGATTGAATCTGCGGACTCCATTATTCAGATTCCGATGTTTGGTCAAGCAGAATCGTTGAATGTTGCGATTGCTAGTGGGATACTTATGTACCAAACGAGAATATAAAATATATAGGGATTGGGCTGATGTTGTGAGGCCGCCAGCAGCCTTGCAAAGCAAGTCTCATGGCTAATTTTTGAGCCTGGGGTCTCAAAAATTGCCTATGAAAGTACTCTGGAAACAGAGTACTTTCATTTTCACAACGGCGCCCAATCCCATGTGTTTCGGTCATAACAGGAGAGTACGTTTAGGATGTGGGGTACGGAAGTGTCTTTTACGTTCTGTCGTGTGGCAGAGGCGCTTCGCTGTCTCCCTAATGAGGGACTATTTGGGGTTAGTGAGTTAGTCCTAGTTTAGTACTTCTCATCGGTTATGAGCGTTTTGTTTGATTGATATTTTTATCTGTGCTATACTATTTATGAATTAAGATGACGTGGAAAGGAGAGTGAGCAGGAATGCTCACTCTTTTTACGCAGTTATGTAAAGGAGGTTATCTATGAGTAAAGTAGCAGAATTAGTTTCAACACTCGCTTTGCCAGTTATTGAAGCAGAAGGGTTTGAATTAGTCGATTTAGAGTTTGTAAAAGAAGGGAAAAATTGGTTTTTACGTTTTTACCTTGACAAACCAGGTGGAATTGATTTAGATGATTGTGCGTTTATGAGTGAAAAATTTAGTGAATTATTAGATGCACAAGATCCAGATCCGATTCCTCAAGCGTATTTCCTTGAAGTATCTTCTCCTGGTGCTGAACGTCCTCTGAAAACTGAGAAAGATTTGAAAGAAGCGATTGGACAATATGTTCATTTATCTTTCTATCAACAAGTTGAAGGTGAAAAGTTTTTAGAAGGATTTTTAACAGAAGTAACTGATGAGTCAGTGACTTTAGAAGTGAAAATTAAAACGCGTAAAAAATCAGTTACGATTGTGCGTGAAAATATTGCAAAAGCTCGATTAGCGATTCAATTCTAGGAATCAATGAGAAACATTTTTGACAAAGGAGTCACATTATGAGTAAAGAAATGATTAAAGCATTAAATATTCTTGAAGAAGAAAAAGGGATTTCTAAAGAAGTTGTGATTACAGCTTTAGAAGCGGCTCTTGTTTCTGCTTATAAGAAAAACTATGGACAAGCACAAAATGTTGAAGTTGAATTTGATGCTAAAAAAGGAAATATGCATGTATATGCAGTGAAAGAAGTTGTGGAATATGTATTTGATTCAACACTTGAAGTGAGTATTGACGAAGCTCATGAATTACATAAAGCTTATGAAGTTGGAGATAAAATTCGTTTTGAAGTAACTCCAAAAGACTTCGGTCGTATTGCTGCACAAACAGCTAAACAAGTCATTATGCAACGTTTAAGAGATGCTGAACGTACAAATATTTATAATGAATTTATCGAATATGAAAATGAAATTATGACAGGTGTAGTTGACCGTCAAGATTTCCGTTATGTATATGTAAATTTAGGTAAAATTGTTGCAGGAATGACAAAACAAGATCAAATTCCTACTGAAGAATATTTACCAGATCAACGTATTAAAGTATTAGTATCTAAAGTTGATAACACAACTAAAGGTCCATTAATTTTCGTAAGTCGTACACATCCAGATTTATTAAAACGTTTATTTGAACAAGAAGTTCCTGAAATTTACGAAGGAGTTGTAGAAATCGTTTCTATTGCTCGTGAAGCAGGAGATCGTGCGAAAGTTGCCGTGCGTTCTAGAGATACGAACTTAGATCCAGTTGGTACTTGCGTAGGACCTCGTGGACAACGTGTTCAAAATATTGTAAATGAATTAAATGGTGAAAATATGGATATCGTTGAATGGAATGAGGATCCATCTGTATACATTGCGAATGCATTAAATCCTGCACAAGTTGTGAAAGTAGATTTTGATTCTGATCGTAATAGCTGCATCGTTGTAGTTCCAGATCATCAATTATCATTAGCGATTGGGAAACGTGGACAAAATGCTCGTTTAGCGGCTAAATTAACTGGTTTCCGTATTGATATTAAATCGGAATCAGCTTATCAAGAATATTTAGACCAATTAGATTCAGAATTACCTACAGTTGAAGAAGATTCAAGTGAAGAAGTTCAAACTGAAGAATAATCAAGAAGGAGGCATCTTATGAAAAAAAGAAAAGTTCCAATGCGTCGTTGTATAGCTTCTGGAGAAATGATGCCTAAGAAAGAATTGGTACGGATTGTTCGTAACAGTGAAGGTGTCGCTCAAATTGATCCTACTGGAAAAGTCAATGGAAGAGGAGCTTATATTACATTAGAACCGACTCTTGTTGAAAAAGCATGGAAGAATCATTTATTTGAACGTCAATTAGAAATCGAAATCCCAGATAGTTTCTATGAAGAACTATTGCAATATGTGGATCACCAAAAAGCTAGAAAAGAGTTATTTAGTGATGGAAAGCATTGATAAAAAGAAAGCTCTCAATTTATTAGGTATGGCGACAAGAGCTCGTAAACTAATATCTGGAGAAGAGCAAGTACTGCAAAGTATTCAAAAAGAAAAAGTGAATCTCGTTATTTGTACAACAAATAGTAGTGAGAATACCGTAAAGAAAATCAAAAATAAATGTGAATATTATGAAATCCCTTTTATTCAGCAATTTACAACGGAAGAAGTTTCGCAGGCGATTGGAAAACAACGTTCGATTATCGCCGTTGCTGATCAAGGTTTTACAAAAAGTCTGATGAAGATGAAAGGATTTAACGATATGAACGAATAGGAAGGTGAACGTATGTCAAAAACACGTGTATATGAACTTGCAAAAGAGTTAAAACTACCTAGTAAGGACATTATCGAAAAAGCAAAACAATTAGGCATTAGTTATAACAGCCATATGTCAACAATGGAAGATGGAGAAATTGCAACAATTAAAGCTTCAATTTCAACAAAGAAAGAAGCTCCAAAAAAAGTTGTTGAAAAGAAAGAAACTCCTGTGCCTAAAAAAGTAGAGGCAAAAAAAGAAGCAGTGCAACCTAAAAAGGAAACTGCAAAAAAAGAAGAAGTGAAAAAAGCTGAACACAAACCAGCACATTCACCAAAACAACAGGATAAAAATCATCAACCAAATCAAAATAAACACGGACATAAGAAGGAATCTATGCAAAAACAAGAAAAAGTAGCAAATAAAGGACCAAAACATCAATCTCGTGATGAAGAATCATATTCAAATCATCGTGAATCTAAAAAAAATAATGATTTCAAACGTGGAAATCAAAAACGTGGTGGCGAACGTAATCAACAAGAAAACTTTAATAAGAAAAATCGTCATCAAAAAAATAACCGTAAACAACAAAAGAATGCTGAACAAAAACCAGCAGTTCCAGCACGTAAATTCCATGAATTACCAGATGTATTAGTGTATACAGATGGAATGACAGTTGCTGAATTAGCTAAAAAGATTAAACGTGAACCAGCAGAAATTATTAAAAAATTATTCTTATTAGGAGTAATGGCAACATTAAACCAAGGATTATCGAAAGATGCGATTGAATTATTAGCAGCAGACTATGGTATGGATGCTGAAGAAAAAATCGAAAAAGATATTTCTGATTTAGATGTATACTTTGAAGAAGCAGCTGCTGAGAGCGACTCACATGCAGTTCGTCCTCCAGTTGTTACAATCATGGGTCACGTTGACCATGGTAAAACAACTTTACTTGACCAATTAAGAAATTCTTCTGTAGTAGCTGGAGAAGCCGGAGGAATTACACAACATATTGGTGCTTACCAAATTAAAATTGATGGCAAACCAATTACATTCTTAGATACACCAGGTCACGCGGCATTTACAACAATGCGTGCTCGTGGTGCGGATATCACAGATATTACAATTATTGTAGTTGCTGCTGATGACGGTGTAATGCCACAAACAATCGAAGCAATTAACCACGCTAAAGCGGCAGATGTTCCAATTATTGTTGCTGTAAACAAAATTGATAAACCAGCTGCTAACCCAGGACGTGTGATGCAAGAATTATCTGATTTAGGTTTAGTTCCTGAAGCATGGGGTGGAGACACAATCTTCGTTGAAATTTCTGCTAAATTTAATCAAAATATCGAAGAATTATTAGAAATGATCTTATTAGTAGCTGAGATGCAAGAATTAAGTGCAAATGCTAATCGTTTAGCATTAGGTACAGTTATTGAAGCTCGTTTAGATAAAACAAAAGGACCTATCGCAACATTATTAGTTCAAGAAGGAACGCTTAAAGTTGGAGATCCAATCGTTGTCGGAAATACATTCGGACGTGTTCGTGTAATGGTGAATGACCAAGGACGTCGTGTTAAAACAGCTGTCCCAGCAACTCCAGTTGAAATTACAGGGTTAAATGCATCTCCACAAGCTGGTGACCGCTTCGTAGTATTTGAAGATGAAAAATCAGCTCGTGCAGCCGGTGAAGAACGTGCAAAACGTGCTTTAATTGAACAGCGTAACGCATCAAGCCGTATTACTTTAGATAACTTATTCTCAACATTAAAAGATGGAGAAATGAAAGAAGTTAACGTCATTATTAAAGCAGACGTACAAGGTTCTGTAGAAGCATTAGCTTCAAGTTTACAAAAAATTGAAGTTGAAGGCGTACGTGTGAAAATTATCCATACAGCTGTTGGGGCAATCAATGAAAGTGATATTACTTTAGCAACAGCAAGTAATGCGATTATTATTGGTTTCAACGTAAGACCTACACCTCAAGCGAAGATTCAAGCTGAATCTGATCAAGTAGATATTCGTTTACACCGTATTATTTATAATGTTATTGATGAAATTGAAACAGCGATGAAAGGTATGTTAGATCCTGAATTTGAAGAAAAAATTACTGGTTCTGCTATCGTTCGTGAAACTTATACAGTATCTAAATTAGGTACAATTGCTGGTTCATATGTTACTGAAGGGGTTGTAAAACGTTCTAGTCAAGTTCGTTTAATCCGTGATAACATTGTTATTTATGAAGGTGAATTAGCAAGCTTGAAACGTTTCAAAGATGATGCTAAAGAAGTGAAATTAGGATTTGAATGTGGAATTATGATTGAAGGCTACAATGATATTAAAGTAGATGATATTATCGAAGCATTTGAAATGGTTGAAATTAAAAGAAAATAGTCGTTAAATGATGGAATGAAGAGAGGAGAGTATCAAATGGCGAATTTCCGTGTTGGTCGTGTTTCTCAAGAGATTTTAAGAGAAGTGAATGATATTTTGTCAAAAAAAGTTCGTGATCCTCGTGTGCAAGAAATTACGATTACAGAGGTTGATGTAACGGGCGATTTACAAATTGCGACGGTTTATTATACAACTTTGCAAACTTTAGCGAGTGAGCGACAAGCAACTGAACGTGGATTGGAAAAATCTAAAGGTTTAATTCGTCGTGAATTAGGGAAACGTTTATCTCTCTATAAAACGCCTGAATTAATTTTTAAACGTGATGAGTCTGTTGATTATGGAAACCATATCGAAGAATTGTTGAAGAGTATCCAACAAGAGGATGAAGAGCGTTAAATATAAATAAAAAAGTTTTTCTATAGTAATACAGGACGCCAGTAGCCCCCTATGGGGTCTCTTGGCTAAAATTTGAGCCATGGTCTCAAATTTCCCTAGTAAAAGTAGCCAGATGGCTACTTTTACGCATATTACTATAGAATTTTTTATTTGTATTTACCTTAAGAATTAATACTTCTAAGTAGGAAACGTAAATTATTATAATAAAAAATACTCTCCGTAGTAGCTCCAGTAATGGAATCCTGATTAAGGATTTCATTACGGGAAAAATTGAGACCTTAGGCTCAATTTTTAGCAATGAGACTCGCAAAAGCGAGGCTGCTTGCGTCCCAAGCTACTACAGAGAGTATTTTTTGTTATAATTATTATAATTATTTTAATAACTTCGTGAAAATTTTTCTAACTGTGGTATAATAAAAACACTATGAATAAAAGAGGTGTGTTATGATTTCTGCAAATGAGACTTGGATTCTTTGGTCCATTATTATCGTCATTGCAACAGCAAGTATTTATTTAGAAAATCATTATGAGTGGGCATCGAAAATTAGTGGTCCGATTATTGGTTTATTAGCAGCAGCTACATTAAGTAATGTTGGCATCATTCCTGTTGAATCTCCTGTTTATGATCAAGTATGGGATATTGTAGTTCCATTAGCAATTCCGATGTTGCTATTCACATGTGATTTAAAACAAATTTGGAAAGAAAGTGGACGTTTATTAATAATTTTCTTAATTAGTTCTGTAGGAACTATATTAGGGGCTTTAGTAGGATATGCCTTCTTAGGAAAATTGATTCCCGTATTGAATCATATTGCTGGAATGATGGTTGGAAGTTATATCGGTGGTGGAGTTAACTTTGTGGCAGTTGCTTCTGCCTTTGATATTCCAAAAGAATTAATTTCTGCAGCTACTGTGGCGGATAATTTATTAATGGTATTCTATTTCTTAATTTTATTAATGATTCCATCAATGGCATTTTTCAAAAAACATTTTAAATCTGCTTATTCAAATGAAGAATTAGAAGACTCTAAACAATATCATTCAAAAACAGTAGTAACTTTACAAGATATTGCCTTTGTATTTGCGATTGCTGTAGTAATTGTAACGGTAAGCTTTAGTTTATCAAAAGGAATTGCCACTCTTGGACAAAATAGTGTGATTCAATTTATTTCTAATAAATATTTGATTCTAACAACTTTAACAGTGGCAGCTTCAACAATTTTTTCTTCATTTTTCAAGAAAATTCATGGAGCAAATGAAATTGGAACTTTCTTAATTTATTTATTCTTTGTCGTAATTGGGATTCCTGCTTCAATTGAGGCGATTATTGCGAAATCTCCATTACTTTTAGTGTTCTGTGCCATTATGGTCTTTGTAAATATGTTCGTGACATTCTTAGGGGCAAAAGTATTTGGATTTACCATTGAAGAAGCTATTTTAGCATCAAATGCAAACATTGGAGGTCCAACAACAGCAGCAGCCATGGCAGTATCAAAAGGCTGGCATCGCTTCGTAGCACCAACAATGCTAGTAGGAACATTAGGATATATATTAGGAACCTATATCGGAATATTAGTAGGAAACTTACTCATGTAAAACAAAAGACAAACATCAACTTAGAAAAAACTAAGAAGATGTTTGTCTTATTTATTTAGAATGATACCACCAAAAAAGACTTCCTATAGTAGTATGAGAAATATAAGCCAAGGCTTATATTTCAGGAAATTTTGAGACCTTAGGCTCAAAATTTAGGCAAGAGACCCGCAGGGGCTACTATATTCCACAGTATCCATTATTAAATAACAACAGCACATTATGTCATATGCCACCAAACAAAGACTTCCTATAGTAGTATGGGAAATATAAGCAAAAGCTTATATTTCAGGGAATTTTGAGACCCAGGCTCAAAATTTAGGCAAGAGATTCGCTACGCGAAGCTACTGCCGTCCTAATACTACTATATTAAGAAGTCTTTTAATAGATATATTATTTTGTTAGGTAAGTAACCGCCATCGCCTCTACGCCTGTATGGCTCATAATAATTGGTGAAGTCATTACAATTGTAAATTTAGCATCTGGGAATAAGTCACGTAAAGTGTCGATTTGAGTTTGATTAAACTCATTCAATCCAGCATGCATAATCCCAATTTCTTGAATCCCATTAGGGCAAGCTTTCATTTCCTCAAAAACTTCATCATATTTCTTCTGAAGAGACTTTAAACCTCTCCCTTTTTGAACAATCTCAATTTTACCATTGATGACTCCTAAGAATAGTTTAATGTTTAATAAATTCGAGAAAGCTCCCATGACACGACTAATACGGCCACCCTTAATTAAATTATCTAAGTTTAAAACGGTTAAATATAATTTCGTACGTTGACGAGTACTTTCAATAACTTCTAAAACTTCTTCAGCACTTTTGCCTTCTTTGGCAGCATTCGCAGCTTCACGAACAATAATCCCCATTGAACGAGAAGTGAAGTCTGAATCAACAACCGTTACAGTTGATTCAGTAATATCTGCTGCTTGTCTTGCAGCATTTACAGTTCCACTAATTGAATTCATCAAGTGAATAGAAATAATTTCAGAACCGTCTTTACCTAATTCATCATACAGTTCAACAAAACGACCAATAGAAGGTTGAGCAGTCATTGGTAATTCAGAACTTGCAATCATTTTATTTTTGAATTCTTCTTTTGTAATTGTTTCACCGTCTAAATAATGTTCCTCTTGAATGGTAATATTTAATGGAACTACATGAATATTGAAATCTTGGATTTCTTGTTCGGTTAAATCAGCAGTTGAATCTGTCACTATGATTATACGAGACATGTTGTCACTCCTTTTAACTTAATGTATTTCTATCATATCATATTTTTTTACAAAACACCTAGCATTAATATTTTTTACTAAGGATAGAGAATTGTTCAAGCGTAGGATTTGTTTTTTTTTAAGAAAATCTATGATAAAATATGAAAGGTTATTAAGTTAAATTTATTGAAAAAGGAAGAAATCAATGGACGGAATTTTACCACTATGGAAAGAAAAAGGAATGACTTCATTCGATTGTGTCTTTAAAGTAAGACGCTTATTACAAACGAAAAAAGTTGGGCATTCAGGTACATTAGATCCAGAAGTAGATGGAGTTTTACCAATTTGTGTTGGAAAAGCAACAAAAGTGGTAGAGTATTTATTAGAATCCAATAAAGTCTATCAAGGAGAAATTTGTTTAGGCATTGCGACTGAAACAGAAGATGCTCATGGAGAAATCGTGAAACAAGAAGCGATTATGACTCCATTTACAACAGAAGAAATTGATGCCATGATGGAAACTTTCATTGGAGAAATTACTCAAATTCCTCCAATGTATTCTGCTGTGAAAGTTAATGGTAAAAGACTGTACGAATATGCTCGAAAAGGAGAAGTTGTAGAACGTCCAGAAAGAAAAGTAAATATCTACGAGTTTAAACGAACTTCGACTCCTAAATATGATGAAGTGACAAAAACACAAAAATGGACTTTTGAAGTTAGTTGCAGTAAAGGGACTTATGTTCGTACATTAGCTGTTGATTTAGGAGAAAAACTAGGAGTACCTTCTCATATGTCTCAGTTAACTCGTATTAAAAGTGGACCATTTATGTCAGAACAATGTGTGACCTTATCACAATTAGAAGCTTTAGTGGAACAACAGCAAGCAGAATCGATTCTTCGACCTTTAGAAGAAGTATTTAGTACGTACCCTAGAGTGGATATTAGTGAGGAATTCATGACAAAAGTGAAAAATGGTGCCATTTTAACAATAGCAGAATTACCACAAGTGATAGAACCTTCAACTTTTTATATTGAAGGTGAATTAATAGCCTTATATGGGCCTCATCCTGAGAAAAAAGGACTATTAAAACCGATTAAAATGTTTTAAGGAAAGAGAGATAACATGCAAATTATAAAAATCACCCATCCTTATGAGCCTTCTCAAATTGTTCAAGAGCCGATTGTGTTGGCACTTGGATTTTTTGATGGGATTCATTTAGGGCATCAGGAAGTGATTCAACAAGCAAAGGAAAAAGCTCAAGAACTAGGCGTGAAATTAGCGTTAATGTCATTTGACCATCATCCTTCGATTATATTCCAAGGAGTAGATCCAGACGAATTACAATATCTATCACCCTTTGAAAGAAAGGTAGAGTTATTAGAAGAATTCGGCGTAGATATTTTCTACGTTATTGATTTTACAAAAGAATTTGCTTCATTAAGTCCTCAAGAGTTTGTTGACCAATATATGGTTGGACTAAATGCTATAACGGTTGTTGCTGGATTTGATTACACTTATGGGAAAAAAGAGATTGCTAATATGGATTTATTACCTACTTATGCAAAAGAAAGATTTTCAATTGTTACGATTTCTGAACAGCAGACAGAAAAACAAAAAATTGGTTCAACAGCGATTCGAAACTATTTAGAAACGGGTCAAATTGAAGAAGCAAATGCACTATTAGGCTATGAATATACAATGATTGGAAAAGTTGTTCATGGTTTTGGACGTGGAAGTGCCTTATTAGGATTTCCCACAGCGAATATTGATGTTTCAACGGACACTTATTTATTGAAAAAAGGAGTTTATATTGTAGAAATTCAAGTAGAAGATCAGTGGTATCCTGCGATGGCTTCAATTGGAGTGAATCCAACGTTTAATGATGTAACGAAAATTACGATTGAAGTCTATATTTTAGATTTCCAAAGAGATATTTATGAATTCCCTGTAAGAGTAAAATGGTTGCATTATTTACGAGACGAATTAAAATTCGATGGAGTAGAAGCACTTATTGCTCAATTAAAAGAAGATGAAGTAAATACTAAAAAATATTTTGAAAAATAATAGGGGAAAAATATGTGGTACTTGAAAAATTTTGACGAATTATCGAAAACAGAAGTCATTGAAATTTACAAAGCAAGAATTCAAACCTTTATTGTGGAACAACAATTAAATTATCAAGAAATTGATGAAATTGATAAAAGAGCGTGGCATTTATTTGAAACAGATGAAAATGGTAAAGTGATTGCTTATTTACGAATTTTCCAAGAAGTCGATGGCGCTCATATCGGACGTGTCCTTGTTGATGAAGCTTATCGTAGACAAGGAAAAGGGACAGCTCTAATGGAAAGAGCGATAGAAATTTGTCAAGAATGGTATGTCGATCAGCCGATTATGATTCATGCACAAACGTATTTGCAACTGTTCTATGAATCATTAGGCTTCGAAGTTTGGTCACAACCTTATCAGCTAGTTGGAATTGAACATATAGATATGATTTTAAAATAGGAGGCATTTGTATGATTACTCGTTACACAAGACCGGAAATGGCTAAGATTTGGTCAGATGAAAATCGTTATCGTTGTTGGTTAGAAGTTGAGATTTTAGCTTGCGAAGCTTGGGCAGAGTTGGGAGAAATTCCTAAAGTTGATGTCCAAAAAATTCGTGACAATGCTAGTTTTTCAGTGGAAAGAATTTTAGAAATTGAAGAAGAAACAAGACACGATGTTGTAGCTTTTACTCGTGCAGTGAGCGAAACGTTAGGGGAAGAACGAAAATGGGTTCATTATGGTCTAACAAGTACAGACGTTGTGGATACTGCCTATGGTTATCAATTAAAACAAGCGAATGATATTTTACGTAAAGATTTAAGACGTTTCTTAGAGATTATCGAACAAAAAGCGCTTGAACATAAATATACTGTCTGTATGGGAAGAACGCATGGAGTACATGCAGAGCCAACGACTTTTGGGTTTAAACTTGCATTATGGTATTCCGAAATGAAACGCAATATCGAACGATTTGAACGTGCTGCCCAAGGTGTAGAAGCTGGTAAAATTAGTGGGGCCGTTGGAACTTTTGCCAATATTCCAACTTCAGTAGAAGCATATGTATGTGGGCAGTTACATATTCGTCCACAAGAAATTTCAACACAAATTTTATCAAGAGATTTACATGCTGATTATATTTCAACGATTGCTTTAATTGCGACAAGTATAGAAAAATTTGCGACTGAAATTCGAGGCTTGCAAAAATCAGAAACACGTGAAGTCGAAGAATTTTTTGCAAAAGGTCAAAAAGGATCTTCAGCAATGCCACACAAGAGAAATCCAATTGGTTCAGAAAATATGGCTGGGTTATCAAGAGTGATTCGTGGACATATGGTAACAGCGTATGAAAATGTCAATTTATGGCATGAAAGAGATATTTCGCATTCATCAGCAGAACGAATCATTATTCCAGATAGTACGATTTTATTAAATTATATGTTAAATCGTTTTGGAAATATTGTTAAGAACTTAACGGTATTTCCTGATCGAATGCTTAAAAACATGGATGCAACATTTGGATTAATTTATAGCCAACGTGTTCTATTAAAATTAATTGATAAAGGATTAAGCCGTGAAAAAGCTTATGACTTAGTACAACCATGTACAGCATTAGCTTGGGATGAACAACGTTCATTTAGAGAAATTATTGAGAACCACGAAGAAATTATGTCACATTTAAGTGCAGAAGAGTTGAATGATGCCTTTGATTATCACTATCATATTCGACAAGTTGATGAAATTTTCCACAGAGTTGGACTTGACTAGTGCATTTTTCTAAAAAATATGGTATAAACGTATAGTAAACAAAATATGAAGGAGAGTTAACATGATTAACGTAAGTGATTTAAAAGCAGGAATGACTTTCATTCTTGATGGAAAATTAATTAAAGTGTTGGAAATCAGCCACCACAAACCAGGTAAAGGAAATACTGTCATGCGTATGAAAATCCGTGACGTACGTAACGGATCAACAGTTGATACTACTATGAGACCTGATGAAAAAGTAGAACGTGCTCACATCGATACAAAAGACGTTCAATACTTATACAGCCAAGATAATGTTGGTGTATTCATGGACTTAGAAAGCTATGAACAATATGAAATTCCAGAAGAAACAATCGAAAACGAATTGAAATACATTTTGGAAAACATGGAAGTTAAAATCCAATTCTACGGAACAGAAGTAATTGGGGTTTCATTACCTTCAACAGTTGTATTACAAGTAACTGAAACTCAACCATCTATTAAAGGCGCTACTGTTACAGGTTCTGGTAAACCAGCAACAATGGAAACAGGATTAGTCGTAAACGTTCCAGACTTCATCGAAGCTGGCGAGTACTTAGAAGTAAACACTTCAGAAGGTACATACGTACGTCGTGCAACTAAATAATGAATAAAGTGAAGAATAACAGTTTGCATTTGCGAGCTGTTATTTTTTTATCGAAATAGGTGTAGAATTTCCCTTTTTTTGTGATAAAATGATGAAAATGTAATCAAATATGAGTAGTGGATGTGAAGTTATGAATCAATACGGTTATTTACTAAAAACTTTAAGAAAAGAAAAAGGAGTTTCTCAATCAGAATTATCAGAAGGAATTTTATCCAAAAATCATTTATCAAAAATTGAACGTGGTGAAAATGATATTTCTTTTCAAACTTTATTGAAACTATTAGATAGATTAAATATTTCCCTTTTTGAATTTGAACTACTCTTAGATAAGACACAAGACAACCAATCTACTTTTTTAAAAGATTTATCTATTGCAGTAGCCAATAATGATTTATACTTATTAAATGAATTATTAACTAGGGAAATTGAATTAAAAAGTAAATCAAATAATATTCGACATAAACATAATGTCATTCTATTGAAGGCTTATATTGATAAATTTTCTAATACTCCATTTAATCATCATGATATTCAGGAAATTATTCAGTATATTCTAACTGTTGATGAATGCGGACGATATGAAATTAGTTTGTTTGGTAATTTTGTAGGATTTATGTCATCAGATATGAGACACAAATTAGTGAAAATGATAAATCGAAAGAGTCAATTATTTCATTCAGATAAAAATTATACTGAGATTTTTACTCGAATTTTATTAAATGTTTGTTATGCAGATTTGATGGATAAAAATTTTAATTCTGCAATAGAAGTAATAGACATTATTGAAAAGCATTTAAATCATACAGAATTATATTATGAAAAAAATCAATGTAAATTTTTTAAAGGACTCTATTTAATTGGTACAAAAAATAGAGATGGAGGAGAAAAATTGTGTAAGAAGTGTATTGAATATTTCTATTTCATGAATGACATTTCAAAAGCTATTGAACATCAGAAAGTGTTGAAGAAGTTTACGGAAGAACTTCTTTAAATTTCTTATCAATAAATTTGATTGCATTATAATATTTTTTAAAATTACTGGTAATATCTAATTGTAAATATAATCCTTATGAGAAAGAAGAGTTATTTTATGAAAAATATTAAAGAATATGCATCATTATTGTTACACTCTAAAAGGTTCTTACTTATAACAGTTACAAATATCATTATCGTTTTCTTAGCATATTTTACTGAATACTTTAAGAATCGAATTCCTCATCAAATTTATTTTCAAATTTTTTATACAGGTTTTGAGCTGTATAGATTAAACAAAGAGAAAAGGAAACAAAATAATAAAAAATAGTTTCTTAAAATAAAAGAAATGCGCTTCTGTTTCTATTTCTACTATCCTATGTTACACTAGCAAAAAGTGAACAAGAGGTGATAGAGATGAAAATTGCAGTAATGGGAGGAACTCCTGTTGATTCAAGATTAGGAAAGGAATTATTAGAAAAGCATGGATTTGTAGATGTTTTGCCAGTGCCTATTTCGAATAATCCTATTGAACAAACAACTTTTCAATCTTCATCTAGTGAATATCGAATGGCTTTTATGAGAGAAAAGGTTGAAGAACTACGAGCAGAATATGATGCTATTTTTGTTTATTGTAATTCTCTTAGCTCAGTAGTAGATTTTGATCAATTATCTCAGGAGTATGAGATGCCTATGATTACGCCAATGCAAATGTATCGTCAATTAGCAATGGATTATCAACAAGTGGCTGTAATGGCAGCAAACTCTCATGGTTTAATGGGAGTGGAGAATAATTTATACAAAGCAAATCCTAGTTTACAAGTCATCGGAATTACGTTGCTTGAATTAGTCAAATCCATTGAAGCCAATCTCTCACCAAAAGAAATTGCGACTAAGTTTGACTTTAGTAGTTTATTTTCATTTTTCAATGGAAGCAATGTAGAAGCAGTTATTTTAGGATGTACTCATTTTCCATATATCAAAGAAGAATTAGAAAGTTTGACCAAACTCCCAATTATTGACGTAGGAGAATACATGGTCAGAACATTAAAAAAGAATCTATTATAAAAAATATAAGACTTATTTGTAGTAGCAAAATAAGGGAAAAATTAAGACCATAGGCTTAATTTTTAGCAATGAGACAGCGTTAGCTGGCTGCTTGCGACCTTGCTACTACATAACTCAGTCTATATATTATTATTTATAAAAAGGTTATGTAAAGGATAACTCCCGATACATAGCCTTTTTTATTGTATAAAAAATATTTTAAAAATAAGACTAAAGTCCGAGTGTTTTATTATTGACTTACTTTGACCAATATGATAAATTATACATGTGGTTAGCACTCGTCTTAGTCAAGTGCTAAAGAGAGGTGACCAAAATGTTAACCGATAGACAATTGCTAATCTTACAATCGATTATTCAACTATATACGGAAACATTAGAACCAGTTGGATCAAAAAAGTTGATGCAGCAAACGGGTTTAGCAGTTAGCTCTGCAACCATTCGAAATGAAATGATGAAACTAGAAGAGATGGGATATCTTGAAAAGAACCATTCCTCTTCAGGACGAGTTCCATCGAATCAAGGGTATCGCTATTATTTAGATAATATTTTACCCGTTCAGAACAGTCCAGTTTCATTAAGTATTCGAAATCAAATCCGTGAAACTTTCCAACAATCGACTATGGAAATTCAAGATGTCTTTAAAGTTTCGGCAGATATTTTGTCGACACTGACGAATTACACAACAATTTCCATTGGACCCGAAGTAAGGAGTGCTACATTATCCGGATTTCGACTTGTTCGACTAGGGCTAAACCAAGTGATGGCGATTTTAGTTATGAGCAATGGTTTAGTTGAAAATAAAGTTTACTCGATTCCAAGTGCGATTGATGACTCTGACTTAGATAAAGTCGTTCGAATCATTAATGAGGAATTGATTGGCTTGCCATTAGAAACAGTTCTCCAACGTTTGAAGTCTGATTTACCAGCTTTAATGAATCGATATATGAATTCTCAAATTCAAATTGTTAAAGTGATTCAAGATATGATGAACCAATTTGAACAAGATAGACTCCATGTTGCAGGAAGAAGATATTTATTAAACTACTTCGACTCACATGCCAATGTCCATCATTTAAAAGAAATTTATCGATTAATGGATGACCAATCGAAGATGCACGAATTAGTGATGCCTTCTAACCGAGATATCCAAATTCGTTTAGGGGCTGAGATGGATGATCCATTATTAGGAGAATTTAGTATTATTACAGCAAGCTATGAAACTCCAAAACACGATAGAGGAATTATTGCTTTATTAGGCCCTAAAAATATGCCGTATTCGAATGTCCTATCGATTGTTAAAGGATTACAAGAAGAGCTCACAACAACAATGGAGCAATATTATAGAAATTTATAAAAGGAGATGGAAGCTTGGAAACAAATGAAGAAAAAGACGTTCAACAAACTCAAGAAGTAGAAGAAGAGAAATCTCCTGAAACTGAAGAGTTTGAAGAAACTGTCGAAGAAAACGAAGAAGTTGAACCTTCTGTTGAAGAAAAATTACAACAAGAAGTTTCTCAATTAAATGACCAAGTATATCGCTTATCTGCAGAAATTGCGAATATTCAAAAAAGAAATGCAAAAGAAAGACAAGATGCAGCGAAGTATCGTAGTCAATCTCTAGCACAAAACTTATTGAATGTCATTGATAATCTAGAAAGAGCGATTGCCTCACCTAGTGAATCAGAAGAAGCAAAAAATCTTAAAAAAGGGATTGAAATGGTATATGAAGGTTTCTTATATGCCCTAAAAGAAGAAGGTATTGAAGAAATTGAAGCACTAAATCAACCATTTGATCCAAATAAGCATCACGCAGTTCAAGCTGTTCCAGCTGAAAAAGGACAAGAAAGTGATGTTGTTGTTCAAGTATTTCAAAAAGGCTATATGTTGAAAGACCGTGTATTAAGACCAGCAATGGTTATCGTCTCTCAATAAACCAACTAAAAAATTTAAAATTATAGGAGTGTATGAATTATGAGTAAAATTATTGGTATTGACTTAGGAACTACAAACTCAGCAGTTGCTGTATTAGAAGGAAATGAATCTAAAATTATTCCAAACCCAGAAGGAAACCGTACAACACCATCAGTTGTAGCGTTCAAAAATGGTGAAATTCAAGTAGGGGAAGTTGCAAAACGTCAAGCTGTGACAAACTTAAACACTATTTCGTCTATTAAACGTCATATGGGTGACGCATCATATAAAGTTGAAATCGAAGGTAAACAATATACACCACAAGAAATTTCAGCAATGATCTTACAATACTTAAAAGGGTATGCTGAAGAATATTTAGGAGAAAAAGTTGAAAAAGCAGTTATTACTGTACCAGCTTACTTCAACGATGCTCAACGTCAAGCAACTAAAGATGCAGGACGTATCGCAGGTTTAGAAGTAGAACGTATAGTGAACGAACCAACTGCAGCAGCTTTAGCATACGGTTTAGATAAAGTAGACCACGAAGAAAAAATCTTAGTATTCGACTTAGGTGGTGGTACATTCGACGTATCTATCTTAGAATTAGGAGACGGCGTATTCGACGTATTATCAACATCAGGAGACAACCACTTAGGTGGGGACGACTTCGATAACAAAATTATTGAATTCTTAGTGGCTGAATTTAAACGTGATAACGGAATTGATTTATCTCAAGATAAAATGGCAATGCAACGTTTGAAAGATGCTGCTGAAAAAGCTAAAAAAGATTTATCAGGTGTAACTTCAACACAAATCAGCTTACCATTCATTACTGCTGGTGAAGCTGGACCATTACACTTAGAAGTAACATTAACACGTGCTAAATTTGATCAATTAACATTAGATTTAGTAGAACGTACAAAAGAACCAGTTCGTCGTGCATTAAGCGATGCAGGATTATCAGCAAGTGAAATTGACCAAGTTATCTTAGTTGGTGGATCAACTCGTATTCCAGCAGTTGTAGAAGCTGTTCGTAAAGAAACTGGTAAAGAACCAAACAAATCAGTAAACCCTGACGAAGTAGTAGCAATGGGTGCTGCAATCCAAGGTGGAGTAATCTCAGGTGATGTAAAAGATATCGTATTATTAGACGTAACTCCATTATCATTAGGAATTGAAACAATGGGTGGTGTATTTACTAAATTAATCGATCGTAATACAACAATTCCAACAAGTAAATCACAAGTATTCTCAACAGCTGCAGATAACCAACCAGCAGTAGATGTTCACGTATTACAAGGGGAACGTCCAATGGCAGCAGACAACAAAACTTTAGGTCGCTTCCAATTAACAGATATCCCAGCTGCACCTCGTGGTGTGCCTCAAATCGAAGTAACATTTGATATCGATAAAAACGGTATTGTAAATGTTCGTGCAAAAGACTTAGGTACTGGTAAAGAACAAACAATCACAATTAAATCTTCATCAGGTTTATCAGACGAAGAAATCGAACGTATGGTAAAAGATGCTGAAGCAAATGCTGAAGCAGATAAAAAACGTAAAGAAGAAGTAGATTTACGTAATGAAGTGGATCAATTAATCTTCACTGTAGATAAAACATTGAAAGACTTAGAAGGCAAAGTAGATGCTGAAGATGTTAAGAAAGCTGAAACAGCTCGTGATGAATTAAAAGCAGCTGTAGAAGCAAATGACTTAGAAGCAATGAAAGCTAAACGTGACGCTTTAAATGAAGTTGTTCAAAACTTATCTGTAAAATTATATGAACAAGCAGCAGCAGCTAGCCAAGCAGCTCAAGGAGCGGCAGGAGCTGAACAAGCAAGCTCTCAACCACAAGATGGCGTAGTAGATGCTGACTTCGAAGAAGTAAAAGACTAATTAAGAGCAAGTAAGAGTGGGAGAACTTCTTCCACTCGCTCTTTTGTAGAATGATATGATAAGGAGGGATAATGGTGGCAAAACGTGATTTATATGAAGTACTCGGAGTCTCCAAAGATGCCTCCGATGCAGATATTAAACGAGCTTATCGTAAATTATCCAAACAATACCATCCAGATATTAATAAAGAAGCTGGAGCTGAAGAGAAATTTAAAGAAATAGCAGAAGCTTATGAAATTTTAAGTGATAGTCAAAAACGTGCTGCGTATGATCAATATGGTCATGCTTCATACGATCCAAACTCAGGATTTTCTGGTGGCGGTTTTGGTGGCTTTGGTGGATTCGGAGGTCAAGGATTCTCTGGAAGTTATACAGGTGGATTCGAAGATATTTTCGATACATTCTTTGGTGGCGGCGGTGGTCGTCGTGGAAATCGTGCCAATATGCCACGTCAAGGGGCAGATTTACAATATGTCATGGACTTAACATTTGAAGAAGCGATTTTTGGTAAAGAAGAAGTGATTCATTACCATCGTAATGCAGAATGTGAAACTTGTCATGGTACTGGTGCAAAACCTGGTACAGATCCTGTAACGTGTTCTAAATGTCATGGTTCAGGTGTGATCAATGTTGAAAGAGCAACACCATTTGGTAGAATGATGTCTCAAACAACGTGTGATGTCTGTGGTGGTACTGGACAAGAAATCAAAGAAAAATGTGAGACTTGTCATGGTCATAAACATGTGGAAGAAACGCATAAAGTGAAAGTAAAAGTCCCAGCCGGTGTAGAAAATGGAAACCAAATGCCATTACGTGGACAAGGGGAAGCTGGAGAAAATGGTGGCCCTTATGGTGACTTATATGTGATTTTCCGTGTTGGTAAGAGCGATACGTTTGAACGTGAAGGGGCAGATATTTTCTATGAACTTCCAATCAACTTTGCTCAAGCTGCATTAGGAGATGAAGTGGATGTTCCGACTGTTCACGGCAAAGTGAAATTAAAAGTTCCTGCGGGAACTCAATCTGGTACGGTTCTTCGTTTAAGAGGAAAAGGTGCGCCTAGACTTCGTGGTAGTGGAATGGGTGATCAGCATGTTACAGTACGTGTTCTAACGCCTAAACATTTAACGGACAAACAACGTGAGGCGATGCAGATTTTCGGAAAAGAAGCAGGTACTCATGTTGAAGGTGAAGGTAATTTCTTCGATAAAATGAAGGATGCTTTTAAGGACAGTTTTAAATAGTTAAAAAATGTTCGAAAGACTTCCTGAAAATAGTAGTATTAGGACGGCAGCAGCCTCGTGGAACGAGTCTCATGCCTAAACTTTGAGCCTAAGGTCTCAAAGTTTCCTGTAAGATAAGCCAAATAGGCTTATCTTACTCATACTACTATAGGAAGTCTTCTTGTTTTACGTGACCTAA
This sequence comes from uncultured Granulicatella sp., assembly GCF_963515095.1. Classification (GTDB taxonomy): domain Bacteria; phylum Bacillota; class Bacilli; order Lactobacillales; family Aerococcaceae; genus Granulicatella. The sequence goes on from NZ_CAUPXD010000007.1 coordinate 65,429, forward strand.
TGAGAGTCCGTATATAAAGTCGAATGACTTCCTGTTATAGTAGTGTTTGGACGGTAGCAGCCCTTCGGTCTCATGCCCAAGCATACTACTATAGGAAGTCTTCTTGGTTTTATGTGACCTAATGAGAGTCCGTATTTATGTCGAATGACTTCCTTTCATAATAGTATAGGACGGTAGAAGCCTCGTGGAATGAGTCTTATGTCTGAGTATACTACTAAAGGGAGTCTTTTTTTGTTTGTTTAGATATTTTTTCACAAAGATATTGTATTTCCCTAAAAAATCCATATAATTATAATTAGAAGGAGGATAGCGTTTTCAAATTTTATTTTAAGAATTACAAAATAAGAAGATGATTAGGGGGAGTTAACAATGAAATGGTGTAAAAATATAAAATTTATTTTATTAGCATTACTTGTCTGTTCGGTTGCTCTTTTATCAAGTTGTTTCAACAGTCATCCAATAGGGAAAAAATATTCTTTACCTCCTGAAGTAGATCTAAAAGTTGATTCTGAGAATGATGAAAGCGATGAATTATTACTTGAACGCGATGGAGAAATAGATATAACTTATTTAGAAAGAGCTAAGCAAGTATTTTTAGTAGACTATCCCAAAGATGAAAAAGAACAATTAGTTGGTAAGACGATAACGATACGTGAACCATATTCTCTTTATAACTTAGAGGATATGGAGACTAGAAAAAATCTTGAATTTACGGTTTATGTAGATGATGAACCTTATGCTTATATTGGTTTGAGTAAATACGATGATAATGGTGATAAGTTTGCTACATCATTTAGGCAAGCAAAATATTTTCCTAAGAGATTTCCGATGAAACATGGGTGTTATCGTTTTACAAAAAGCAAAGAAGGATTGCGTATTGAATCTGTGAAGTATGATCCAACAAAGGAATATGGAAATTTGAATAAGGTAGTTTATACTTTTGATCCAACAGAATTATAAGATATTTTTGAATGACTTCCTAATATAGTAGTAAAGGACGGCAGCAGCCCTTGTGGGTCTCATGCCTAAAAATCGAGCCAAGGTCTCGATTTTCCCTTGTAACAGTAGCCAAACGGCTACTGTTACGTTTACTACTATAGGAAGTCTTTTTTTGTTTATTTTGATAGTAAGCATAGTTTGAATAATTTCCGTGAATTGTCAAGTCAAGTGCAACAAACGATAACTTATCCTATACACCTAATTTAACTTTATATTTTCAATGTATTTTGATTCAAAACAAACAAATATACTAATAACCCCCTAGGCGGGGTTCGCGCCACAAATGTTTGTGTTTCTTAGAAATTTTTTTATAATTTCAAGGCATATAACTTGACAAATTTTCGGGGGGGGGGTAAAATTGCATATATGTAATCCGCTATTTGATACTTTACAGAAGACAAAAATCTCCTAAACGTTGATTTAACAATGTTTTAGGAGTCTTATTTTTACTTTGAAAAATGCGTACTTTTTCTATTTCTAGCTAAATTTTTGAAAAATTTTATATTTTCACATAAATAACTTCAAAATTATTCCTAATTGTGAACAAATTATAAAGTTTATCGGTAATATCAGTCCTAAGAAAATGGAAATATACCTAAACTATAATGATAAATGAAGTCAAAATTTTTGTGTTTTTATAATTTGAGGATAAGTTTAATATCAGGATATTCTTTAAGTACTTTTTTGCGTTGCTATTTTTTAAAAATAATAGTTGTTCTATGTTTTATTTAAATTAAAATATTAGTGATAATAGTGTAATTGATAAAGTTTTTAGAAAATAATTGTTTACATTCAATGGTAATATCCTAATAATAGGATACCATAGTACGAGAAGTACGCAATATTAAAATGCAAAAAAATGACAAAAAATACGATAATATCAACGATTATCGCACTTTTTTCTTATGCAAGTGTCAAACTCCCGAGCCTAAGGTCTCAAAGTTTCCTGTAAGATAAGCCGAACAGGCTTATCTTATTCATACTACTATAGGGAGTCTTTTTTTGTTTATTTTGATAGTAAGGATAGTTTGAATAATTTCCTATTAAATTAATCAAAAAAGTATTGAATCGTGAGTTCACAGAAAATGTTTGACTTAAAAGTTGTATTTTACTATAGTATTAATAGTTTATTCACAAGAGGCAATTATTATTCATTTTTTTTAGGAGGAATTTATGAAAAATTTCGATAAACAATTAAGATTTGGTATAAGAAAATTGAGTATAGGTGTAGTGAGTTTATCTATTGCATCTTTTTTCGTTGTTGGTGGAACTAGTTTAGTTTATGCAAATGATCCAACACTTCCGTTGAAAGCAGAAACTATGCAACCTGAACCAACACCTCCATCGACTGGAGAACCGACGAATTCTGAAGAAACTCAACCAACAACACCTGCACAACCAGCAGAAGAACAACCTACAGGAACAAATTCAGATAAACCAGCAGAAGAACAACCAACTGAACCTGGCAAACCATTAGACGAAGAAATTGAAGAAAAAGAAAGAAAAGAAGAAGAGGAAAGACGTCAACATAAGGGAGAATTATTTGAAAAAGATAATCCTTCTCTGGAAGAAAATGCCAATACTGAAGATGCTGATGCCAATAGAGTATATAAAGAGCCAAAAGAAGGAACCACGGCTAAAGGTTTATATAAGGTTTTAGATAGTTTACCAGATGATTTCCAAAATAATGAGTTAAATTACTTGAAAAATATGGATGCTATCGGTGATAAAATAGGTTTAAAATCAGGTGAAATTCGTGAATTGGGTTTAACCCTTGAAAAAATCAATAAATTGGGCTTAACCCCTGAAAAATTAGAACAATTAGGTGTAGAACCTAGCTTGATTAAAAAATTAAACTTAACTCCTGAAAGAATTAAGGAAATTGCAATTAAACCTGAACTTATTAAAGAATATATTTTGAATGAAAAAGAAAATATAGCATTAAGTTTGATTTTCGAAAAAGTTGAAAAAGAAAGCTTTACTTCAGAAAAATTAAAGGAATTAGGCTTAAAAGATGAACTTGCGAATAGATTAAATCTAAATCCTGAAAGAATTAAAGAATTGTTAGCGAATCCTGAATTGATCAAAGAGTTAAAACTAACACCTGAAGAAAGTAAAGAGTTGAACGCCGTTTTTGAAAAATTTGATAAGGAAACTTTAAACCCTGAAATCTTAAAAAAAATGGGAATGAAAGAAGAGCTTATTCAAAAATTAAACTTAACTCCTGAAAAGATTAAAGAGCTTGTCTTAAATCCTCAATTAGTAAAACAATTAATTCTAGAGGAAGAAGAAAATAAAAAAATAAACAATAAACTTACAGAAGCTTTTGAAAAACTTGAAAAAGAAAATCTGACGGTGGATAAGTTGAAAACCTTAGGACTAACACAAGAGTTAGCTGATAAATTAAAGTTGAATCCTGACAAAATTAAAGAATACCTCTTAAATCCTGTATTAATGGAAAAAGAAAATCTGTCAAAAGACGAATTAGAAGTTGTGCATAATGCTTTTGATAGACTTGAAAAAGAAAGTCTTTTACCTGAAGTATTGAAAAAATACAATGAATTCGGAGGCTGGAAACCTATCGGTGGAGGTACATTCGCCATTGGTAAGAAAAATGAATGGGGGTATTTCACAGGTTGGCGTGTGACAGGTTATACTCCTGAAGGAAAACCAATCATAGAACAAGGTGGTTTGCTCGGTTCAGATGCTCTTGACCGAATCTGGATGCACGAGCAAGCGTTAGACTACAGATTTAAGTACATGTTGATGCTTGCCAAAGGTCGTACTCTTGCCAATAGAAATGATAAAGCACAAGATGGTTCTGAGTTTAATATAATGGCATCAAATAGGGAAGAGAATAAAAAATATCTTGATTCCTTACCTGTAAAAGATAAGGATGATATTATAGTTCATTCACCTAATATAGAAGGATTTAACGGTATTGAGAAACGTTTCGAAGCTTTCTCGAGTAAATATGGAAGTACTTTAAGACTAGACTTCGTGACAGGTTACATCTCAGATTGGGAACTCATAACAAAAGGAAGTTATCGTATCGTTGTTAAGGGTATTAAAAAAGATAAAACAGACCCTTCAAAAGAAGTAGAAGAAACTGTCTATGACCACACTATCAACCATGTCGATGGAGTAGTAGAGAACGAAGAACGCTACAGCCAAGGTGTGGATGTAGTGGGGGTTAATGCTGTAATTAAAAAGATTTTAAAGGATGAGTACATTAAAAAAGTCAATACTCTTGCAAATGCTAAATATAAGGAAAAATATCCGGGTGAAAGCAGACAAGATAGAGAGAAACTAGACGCTTTAAGAGAAGAAGCAAGACAAGAACTTGCCAAAAAGGGAGACGTCGTATTTGAGTTACCTATAGACAAGGATGAATTGCATGAAGTAGAAAAAAACGGAAAACCGTCTAATAAGTTTAAAG
>NZ_CAUPXD010000008.1:0-55252 GCF_963515095.1 uncultured Granulicatella sp.
AGTTTTCCTGTACTAGAAGCCAAAGGGATGGCTTCTAGTACTTGCGCTACTGCGGGAAGTCTATGTGTTGTGCCATTCTTTAATGATAGTACGTTAAATTATTATATGACTTCCCTTAAAGTGGAACTAACTGTGCTACTTTGAGGGAGTTTTTTTATTTTTCCACGATACAGAGACACTTTATTAGAAATTTATGCGATTATGAGTAAATAAAGTGAAAAAGATTAAAAAAATTTGCTTTTATTTTAATTTATGATAGAATGATTTCGACATAAGGAGATGAGAGCTTTATGTGAAATAAGAAATATTTGGAGGAATGAGATGAAGAAAAAGAATTGGTTATATGTAACAACAGCAGCAACAGTATTAGCTTTAGCAGCATGTAGTTCTAATAAAGAAACAATAGCTACTAAAACACCATTAGGGACACAAACAAAGTTCGCAACTGAAGCAGTCAATGATGCAGAAGCTATCAAAGGCGGAACATTAAAATATGCTTTAGTAGCATCTTCAGGCTTTAAAGGTGTATTTATTGATGAATTAGCACAAGACTCACTAGACTCTACGATTAGTGCTCAAATTGATGCAAGTATTTTTGAATATGATGAGAATAGACAGTTAACAAATACTGGTTTAGCAAGTATTGATTATGATGTTGAAGGCAAAACAGTAACTGTTACATTAAATTCTAAAGATTATAAATGGTCAGACGGTCAACCTGTAACAATTGATGACTATATCTTCACTTATCAATCAATTGGTCATAAAGATTACACAGGTTCTCGTTATAATAGTAAATATGAAAATGTAGAAGGAATGAAAGAATTCCATGCAGGGAAAGCAGATTCAGTATCAGGTTTAGAAAAAATTGATGATTATTCTGTGAAAATTCACTTCAAAGAAATGCGTCCTTCTATGAAATTGGCAGGTGGAGCATTAAGTGCGTATATTATGCCAAAACATATTTTCTCTACAATTCCAGTTGCAGAATGGGATAAGAGTGAATATGTTCGTGGAACTAAATTTGTTGGTTTAGGAGCATTTAAGTTAGAATCCATTATTCCAGGTGAATCTGTAACTTTAGTTCCAAATGAACATTACTACAAAGGCCGTGCAAAATTAGATAAAGTAGTGATGGAAATTGTATCTCCAGATAATATTGTTTCAGAAATGAAAGCAGGTAAATATGATATTGCTGAGATGCCAAATGCTCAATATGAATCTTATAAAGATTTAACAAATGTGAACTTAGTAAGTACGTTTAAATCTTCATTTGAATATGTAGCTTTCCATTTAGGAAAATTTGACAAAGCAAGTGGTAAAAACATCACTGATCCAAATGCAAAAATGAGTGACCCAGTATTACGTCAAGCAATTGCTTATGCATTAGATATGGATACAGTAGGTGAAACACTTTACCATGGCTTACAACGTGGAACAAATTCGATTATTATTCCATTCTTCAAAGATGTATATAATGCAGAACAAGAAGGATTTAAATATAATCCAGAAAAAGCAAAACAAATGTTAGAAGAAGCTGGATATAAAGATGTTGATGGTGATGGAATTCGTGAGAATAAAGATGGTTCTCCATTAAGTATTACATTTGCGGCACGTACTCGTGATGATGCAAATGAATCATTAATTCAACAATACTTATTATGGTGGAAAGAAATTGGATTAGATGTTCAATTATATACTGGACGTACCATTGAATCGAATAACTTCTATGAAAAAGTTCAAACAGATGATCCAGAAATTGATATGTTTGCAGCTGGTTGGGGAACAGGTTTCGATCCAAACCCGGCAAACTTATTCGGCGAAACAGCTAAATTTAACTTTGCTCGTTTTGTAAGCGAAAAAGGAAATAGCATCATTAATAACATTAGTTCAACAGAAGCATTTGACGATGCAAAAAATGTTGAATTCTACAAAGAATGGCAACAATACGTTCATGATGAAGCATTTATTTTCCCAACATTAGTAGGGGATTTAGTAACAGCTGTTAATAAGCGTGTGAAATATTATGATACGAAGATTGGAACAAGCAATTCAAAATCAGCATTGTATCAATTAGAAGTAGTATCAGATACTCAAGTTAAATAGTTCAATATAAAGACTTTTCTTATGGATATGCCCGTGAGAAAGGTCTTTTTTTAGTTTAAAATGAGATAAAGTGAAAATAAATTAAAAAAAGATTAAAAATACACTTGCAAAAATTAAAAATTGTGTTATTATAATAACATCTTAAACAAAAAATGAATTTTTGAAGAAGATTTTATTAAGGAGAGATGAAAAATGATGAAGAAAAAATGGTTATGGTTACCAACAGCAGCAGTAGCATTGACGATGGCAGCATGTGGTTCAAAAACAACGACAACAACAACTGCGACAACAGAGGGAGCAGATAAATCAAAATTTGTTTCTGAAATTACTCACGATGGTGAACCAATTAAAGGTGGTACATTAAAATATGCGATTGTTTCATCTTCACCATTAAATGGCGTGTTTATTGATGAATTATCACAAGATAGTACAGACTCAACAGTGGCTGGTATGATTGATGAATCAATGTTTGAATATGATGACAACCGTAAATTAGTTAATTCAGGTTTAGCTTCTATTTCATTTGATGTAGAAGGCAAAACAGCAACGGTTAAATTAAACTCTCAAGACTATAAATGGTCAGATGGAGAAAAAGTAACAATTGATGACTATATCTTTGCTTATGAAGGAGTTGGTCATAAAGATTACACAGGTGTACGTTATGATGGAGATTATAAAAATATTGAAGGAATGGAAGAGTACCACAAAGGTTCAGCTTCAACAATTTCTGGTTTAGAAAAATTAGATGACTACACTGTGAAAATTCATTACAAAGAAATGACACCTTCAATGCAATTAGCTGGTGGTTCAGTAAGTAGTTATATTATGCCTAAACATGTATTCTCTAAAATTCCTGTAGCAGATTGGGAACAAAGTGATGCTGTACGTGGTAAATCTAACGTTGGTCTAGGGGCGTTTACAATTGAATCAATGGTACCAGGTGAATCTGTAACATTAGTAGCAAATCCACACCACTTTAAAGGACGTCCAAATCTTGATAAAGTCGTAATGGAAGTAGTATCTCCTGATAGTATCGTATCAGAGATGAAAGCTGGTAAATATGATATTGCAAGTATGCCATCAGCTCAGTACGATTCATTTAAAGATTTAACAAATGTTACTTTTGTAAGTTCTTTAGAATCAGCTTATGAATATATTGGATTTAAATTAGGTAAATGGGATAAAGATCAAGGTAAAAACGTATTGGCTTCAAATCCAAAAATGGGTGATGTAGCTTTACGTCAAGCGATTGCCTATGCGATTGACCCTGATACAGCAGGTAAAAACTTGTATAATGGATTACAACATGGTACAAACTCAATTATCATCCCATTCTTCAAAGATATTTACAACAAAGATCAAGAAGGTTTCGCTTATAATCCAGAAAAAGCTAAGAAATTATTAGATGATGCTGGCTATAAAGATGTAGATGGCGATGGATTACGTGAAAATAAAGATGGTTCTAAACTTAAAATCAACTTTGCAGCTCGTACTCGTGATGATGCGAATGAATCATTAATTCAACAATATCTATTATGGTGGAAAGAAGTTGGATTGGATGTTCAATTATATACAGGACGTACAATTGAATTGAACAGCTTCTATGATAAAGTTCAAGCGGATGATCCTGAAATTGATATGTTTGCTGCTGGTTGGTCAACTGGTTACGATCCAAATCCAGAAGGATTATTTGGAGAAGCAGCTAAATTCAACTTCGAACGTTATTCAAGTGCTGAAGGAAATGCGATTATTGAGAAAATTTCTTCTAACGAAGCATTCGATAATTCTAAGAATATTCAATTCTATAAAGAATGGCAAAAATATGTACACGATCAAGCGTTCATTTTCCCAACTATTACAGGTGAGAAAGTTACTGCTGTTAACAAACGTGTGAAATACTTCGATACAAAACTTGGATCAAATAATGAAAAATCGTCAATGGTTAAATTGCAATTAACTGCAAACGAACCTGCAAAATAAGCCCACTTTTTTCTCGACTCAGTGAAATACATTGAGTCGAGTTTTTTGTTTAGGGGCGAGCCATGATACTATCTGTTGTAGCTGACGACGCTAGCAGCCTCGCTTTGCGAGTCTCATAGCTAAAATTCGAGCCTTAGGTCTCGAATTTTCGTGCAACTAAAGCCAATATTTGGCTTTGGTTGCTTGAGCTACAACGGATAGTATCATGGCTCTTTTTGTGTTGAGGAATGGGAGTGCGTAGAATTTTTCAAAAGTAGCAAAGGACGCCAGCAAATCTGCGGTTTCATGGCTAAAATTTGAGCCTGAGGTCTCAAATTTTCCTTTTGATAATTGCCAATTCTTGGCTATTACTAATCATGCTACGGGAAAAATTCATGGCTCTTTTTGTGTAGAGGGATGGGGGGCGTAAGATGATACTATCTGTTGTAGTTGACGACGCTAGCAGCCTCGCTTTGCGAGTGTCATATTTGAGCTACAACGGAAAAATTCATTGCTCTTTTTATAAGAGGATTTTGTATGAGATTTTCATAGGAATTAATGAGGAGTTTATTAAAGTTTGGGAAGAAATAATTGTAAGCGGTTGAAACGATGGTTCAGTGTGCTAAAATAATAGTGATAAAAATAAACCAAAAAGGGTGGAAAATCATGAAAAAACAAAGCAAGGCAATCTTATCCTCACTTGCAATAGTTGCTGTTTTAGGAGCTTGTTCTCCGAAAAACTCTACAGATGGGGCGAATGACTCAAACGCAAAGGATAGAACATTTGCAAAGGAAGTTACTCATGAAGGAACACCAATAAAAGGTGGAACATTAAAATATGCCATCGTAAGTGCATCTCCTTTTAATGGACTTTTTATTGATGAATTAGCTTCAGATTCAACAGATTCTGCATTAGCAGGTTATGTTGATGGAACAATGTTTGAATATGACGAAAATCGTAAGCTAGTGAACTCTGGTTTAGCGTCACTTGAATTTGATGTTCCTGGAAAAACAGTGAAGGTAACATTAAATTCAAAAGATTATAAATGGTCTGATGGACAACCAGTTACCATTGATGACTATATCTTTACTTATGAAGGAATTGGAGATAAAGATTATACAGGTATTCGTTATGATGCGAATTATAAAAATATCGAAGGAATGGAAGAGTTTCATAATGGTGAATCGTCTAGTATTTCTGGACTAGAAAAAATTGATGATTATTCAATAAAAATTCATTATAAAGAAATGACTCCATCCATGAAGTTAGCAGGGGGACCAATTAGTCCTTACATTATGCCTAAACATATTTTTTCAACAATTCCTGTAAAAGATTGGGAACAAAGCGATTATGTTCGTGGAACAAAAGTAGTAGGGTTAGGCGCCTTTACCATTGAATCGATTGTTCCTGGGGAATCAGTGACTTATAAAGCAAATGAGTACTATTATAAAGGAAGACCAAAATTAGATAAGGTAGTAGCAGAACTTGTCTCTCCAGATAGTATTGTTTCTGAAATGAAAGCAGGGAAATATGATATTGCTTCAATGCCAAGAGCTCAATTTGATACTTATAAAGATTTAACGAATGTCACTTTATTAGGTAGCGAGGACTCTGCTTATGAATATATAGCATTCCAATTAGGAAAATGGGATGAATCAATTAGTAAAAATGTGATGAATCCAAATGCCAAAATGTCTGATCCAGTTTTACGTCAAGCAATTGCATATGCATTAGATATCGATCAAGCTGGAAAGAGTTTATACAACGGATTACAACGTGGAACGAATTCATTAATTATTCCATTCTTTAAAGATGTATATAATAAAGACCAAGAAGGATTTACTTATAATCCAGAAAAAGCTAAGAAAATGTTAGATGATGCCGGTTATAAAGATGTAGATGGGGATGGATTACGAGAAAATAAAGATGGTTCTAAATTAACGATTAATTTTATTGCTCGTACTCGTGATGATGCAAATGAATCTTTAATTCAACAATATTTATTATGGTGGAAAGAAATTGGATTAAATATTCAATTAGTAAACGGACGTACAATGGAAGTGAATAGTTTCTATGATAAAGTAGAAGCAAACGATCCAGAAATTGATATGTATACTGCAGGATGGAATACAGGATTTGACCCAGATCCAACAGGGTTATATGGGGAAGATGCGAAGTTTAACTTTACACGTTTTGTAAGTAAGGAACAAACAGATATTTTCAATAAAATTAATTCTGAAAGTGCATTCGATGATGCTAAAAATATTGAGTATTATAAAGAATGGCAAAAATATGTGCATGATCAAGCGTATGTATTCCCAACTTTAATTGGGGATCAAATTACTGCTGTAAATAAACGAGTGAAATATTATAGTACGGATATCGCTTCGAATAATCCAAAAAATGCGATTAATGAAATGGAATTAGTTGCAGATACTCCAGTAAAATAGGATATAGAATAGGACTTTTAATAAAGTAGTAAAGGATGCTTGCTACTTTAAGAGTCCTTTTTCTTTTTATCATTATACGAAATAACTATAACTAGAAATAAGAAAAAATTAATTGATGTAAAGTTTCATCAAACAGACTCTTTTTGAAAACATTTTTATGGGAAATATGAGGAAATTATTAAAAATTTCTGTAGAAAATCATAGGAATTTCCAAAGAATCGTGGTAGAATAAACATACGTTATTTTAAAAATGGAATTGTCATACAATTTGCATTTTCAGTTGAAAATACGTATAATATCAATAATGTTTAAAGAATATTATTCATTTGAATGCTGTAGGACAAACATACGATTCAGACAAAGGAGGAATAGAATTTGGCTATCGATAAACCATTATTAGAAATCAACGATTTACATGTTGGATTTCGTATTAAAGATGATTTTTATGATGCAGTTGATGGTGTTTCATTAACATTAGAAAAAAATGAAATTTTAGCAATTGTAGGGGAATCTGGATGTGGTAAATCTACATTAGCAACTACAATTATGGGCTTGCATAATAAATTAAATACAAAAATTACAGGGGACATTATTTATAATGATGTTAACTTAGTGAATTTAAATGAGACTTTATATAATAAAATTCGTGGAAATGACATTGGAATGATTTTCCAAGATCCATTGGCTTCATTAAACCCATTAATGACCATTGGTGCTCAAATTGACGAAGCATTATTATATCATACAGATTTAGATGAAAAACAACGTACAGAACGTGTATTGGAATTACTTGCACAAGTAGGGATTCCAAATCCACAACGTACATTTAAACAATACCCACATGAATTATCAGGTGGGATGCGTCAACGTGTTGTTATTGCGATTGCATTATCATGTAAACCACCAATCATTATCGCTGATGAACCAACAACTGCGCTTGACGTAACGATTCAAGCACAAATCTTAGATTTATTAAATGAAATTCAAGCAGAAACACAATCAGGAATTATTTTAATTACGCACGACCTTGGGGTAGTTGCGGAAACTGCTGACCGTGTAGCTGTGATGTATGCTGGACAATTCGTAGAGATTGCTCCTGTAGAGGAATTATTTACAAATCCTAAACATCCATATACTCGTTCATTATTACAATCAATTCCTCAAGCTGGTTCAGAAGGACAAGAGTTACACGTAATTGAAGGTACAGTTCCTCCATTACCAAGCTTACCACGTACAGGATGCCGTTTTGCTCCTCGTATTCCATGGATTTCTGCAGAAGAACATGAAGAAAATCCAACATTACACGAAGTTGGTCAAGGCCATTTTGTTCGTTGTACATGTTATAAAAATTTCCATTTTGAAGGGGAGGAAGCATAATGGGTTTTGTAAGAATTGAAGATTTAAAAGTTCACTATCCAATTAGAAGTGGCTTCTTCAACCGAGTAACGGATCACGTTTATGCCGTTGATGGTGTTACATTGGAAATTGAAGAAGGAAAAACATATGGACTTGTAGGTGAATCAGGTTCTGGTAAATCAACAATCGGTAAAGCAATTATCGGTTTAGAGCCAGTTACAAGCGGTAAAGTATTATATGAAGGACAAGATGTGACAAATAAAGCACGTCGTCGTACTTCTGATTACAATCGTAATGTACAAATGATTTTCCAAGATTCATTATCAAGTTTTAATCCTAAAAAACGTATTTTAGATATCGTGGCTGAGCCATTACGTAACTTCGACCGTTTATCTCCAGAAGAAGAACGTCGCAAAGTTATCGAATTAATGGAAATCATTGGTTTATCTGAAGAAGCATTATTAAAATACCCTCACCAATTCTCTGGTGGACAACGTCAACGTATTGGGGTAGCTCGTGCATTAGCAAGTAATCCACGTTTAATTATTGCCGATGAACCAGTATCTGCTTTGGACTTATCAGTACAAGCGCAAGTATTAAACTACATGAAACGTATTCAAGATGAATTTAACTTAAGTTATTTATTCATCTCTCATGACCTTGGGGTTGTAAAACACATGTGTGATGAATTATTCATTATGTATCGTGGACGTTTTGTTGAAACAGGAAAAGCAAATGATATTTATGCAGACCCTCAACATATTTATACAAAACGTTTATTATCAGCCATTCCAGTTATTGACCCAGTAAACCGTGAAGCGAACAAACTACGTCGTATTGAAGCTGAGAAATTCTATCAAGAAAATCAAACAATGTACTATGACGAAAATGGTCGTGTATTCGATTTACAACAATTGTCAGATTCGCATTTTGTTGCGTTGAATCCGTCAGCAAAGGGAGGTAACTAGACTATGTGGAAAACTATATTACGTCGTGTGCTACTAATGTTGCCACAAATTTTAATTTTAAGTTTATTAGCATTCTTAATTGCTAAGATGATGCCAGGGGATCCATTTACAGGTTTAATTACTCCTGAAACAGATCCGAACACAATTGAAGCTTTACGTGTGAAAGCTGGTTTCTATGATCCATGGTATATTCAATATGTTCGTTGGATGGGAAAAGCTTTCCAAGGAGACTTTGGACAAAGTTATACTTATAAATATGCTGTTACAAAATTAATTGGTGAACGTATTGGTAATACAGTATGGTTATCATTATTAACATTAATTTTAACGTATTTAATTGCACTTCCTTTAGGGATGGTTGCAGGACGTTATCAAAACTCATGGGCAGATAAGTTAATCGTTGTTTATAACTTCATTACTTATTCGATTCCAACATTCGTATTTGCCTTAATCCTATTATGGTTATTCGGTTATACATTAGGTTGGTTCCCAACTCGTGGTTCGGTAGATTCAGGCGTATCGCCAGGTTCGATTACTTATTTAATTAATCGATTCCACCACTTATTATTACCAGCATTAACAATGGCAATTTTATCAACAACTGGTACAGTTCAATATTTAAGAACTGGGGTAATTGATGCGAAGAGTCAAGACTATGTTCGTACAGCTCGTGCTAAAGGGGTTCCTGAAAAAGTGGTATTTAACCGTCATATTTTTCGTAACTCAATTTTACCAATCGCAGCATTCTTAGGATATGAATTCACAGGTTTAATCGGTGGTTCAGTGTTTATTGAAAATATCTTCTCATATCCAGGAATGGGGAACTTATTCGTAAGTTCAATTTCATCTCGTGACTATTCTGTTATCTTAGCGTTGTTATTACTATTTGGTACAGCAACACTATTAGGAACATTATTATCTGATATTATTATGAGTATCGTTGACCCTAGGGTTCGCGTACAATAGAAAAGGAGGAGTAGCAAATGGCGCAAGATAAAAAAGATGTAACAAAAGAAAGCACCGTATCTACCCCACCTACTGGGTTTCAGGTTATTGTGCGTGAATTTTTAAAAGATAGAATTGCTCTTGCAGCATTAATTATCTTAACTTTAATTTTCTTATTTATTTACATTGGTCCGTTCTTCATTAATGAAGCAACTGCTTTGAAAGTAAATATTTTACAACGTTATAAAGCACCAGGTGTTAACGGTTATTTATTAGGTTCTGATGAAGGTGGTCGTGATGTGTTCGCGATGTTAGTTATCGGGGCTCGTAACTCTGTAACAATTGGTTTCACGATTACAATTTTAACGTGTATTATCGGGATTATCGTTGGTTTAATTTCTGGATACTATGGTAAATGGGTTGATACTACATTAATGCGTATTGTTGATTTCATCATGATTTTACCAACATTAATGATTATCATCGTATTCGTTACAGTTATTCCAAACTATACATTATTCCACTTTATTTTAATTATGACATTGTTCTACTGGGTTGGTTCAGCTCGTTTATTCAGAACTCGTACGTTACAAGAAGCTAGTTTAGATTATGTAAATGCGTCTAAGACTTTAGGTTCAAGTGATTTACAAATTATGTTCCGCGAGATTTTACCTAACATTAGTTCATTAATCATTGTTAACTTAATTTTACGTTTAGCAGGAAATATCGGTATTGAAACTGGTTTAACATACTTAGGTTTCGGTTTACCATATACAACTCCTTCTTTAGGAACATTAATTTCTGCAGCGAAAACGCAAGATATTATTGAAAACAAAATGTGGGTATGGTTACCTGCAACAATTTTAATTTTAGTAATGATGTTATGTATCAACTACATTGGACAAGCGTTCCAACGTGCAGCGGATGCTCGTCAACGTCTAGGTTAATATTACGAATTAGACTTCTTTCATAGCAGTATAGGACGCAAGCTTCCTAGTAACAGTAGCCAAAAATGTGGCTGCTGTTACGCATACTGCTATAAGAAGTCTTTTCTTTTTTTGCGGATATTCATGAGAAGACGTAACGAGATAGACTTCTCTATATAGTAGTAAAGGATGGCATTAAATCTTCGGTTTCATGCGTAATCTACTATGAGAAGTCTTTTTCTTTTACCTTTTTGGTTGTTTAAATTTGTATTTTTTTGTAAAATAGAAGGGCTAATAATTTTAATGGAGGATTTATGAGAGAGAAATTTAAGAAGTATCAACATTTAGTGAAGCCTTATGACATTATTATTGTAATTGCCTTATTTATTTTATCGTTTTTACCAAATGCAATTTTTGCAGTACAACAGATGACAACTTCAACTGAAGAAGCAAAGATTTATGCTGTTGTTACGATTAATGGTGAAGAAGTGCAGCGTTTTGAATTGAAAGAGGATACTCCGAGAGAGGAATTTATTTATTTCCCTAGTGATGAGCAATATAATATTATTGAAGTAGATGGGACTAGAATTAGGGATAAGGAAGATAATAGTCCTGACCAAATTGCCGTTAAAACGGGTTGGATTTCAAGAGTGGGGCAAACGAGTATTTGTTTGCCGCATGGGTTGATGATTGAGATTGTTTCAACGCAGGATCCTACCGAAGAAACGGATACTATCATTCCCCTGTAAACGGAACAGAATTTGACTTCTCTGAAGTAGTAAGGGACGGCAGCAGCCTCGCAAGAGCGAGTCTCATGCCTAAAATTTGAGCCTTAGGTCTCAAATTTTCCAAATACAAGTAGCCAATGCTTGTCTACTTGTATTCTTTCTACAACGAGAAGTCTATTCTGTTTTGACGGATATTTATGAGGGTACGAAGAAAAATTTAGACTTTCCTGTATAGTAGTATAGAACGCCAGTAGCCCCTGTTACGCATACTACTATGGGAAGTCTATTCTTCTTTAACGGATATTTATGGGAGTTCGGATAAAAGTTAGACTTCTTTCATAGTAGCGAAGGACGATAGCTACTAAGAGAAGTCTTTTTTGTTGTTTAATAAATTGTAAAATCTTGTTCTATTATTTGTCAGTTAAATTTATTCATGATACGATAATATTATATTGAAATTAAAGAAATGAGAGAGTTTTATGAATGACAATCAACCTTTAGAACCGCAAAAAATTCCTTCTCGTCATGATAAAATCGAGAACGAAATTGGTTTAAAAGATAAATGGTATAAAAAAATATGGAATCATCCTTGGCTAAAAAGAATTAGAAAATTTTGGAAAAAATTTCATGTAACAAAACTATTTTGTACAATTTTTCTAACTTTCACAGCCTTCTTTTTAGCCTATTTAGTATATGGGGCAAAGACTGCTGATGTTAGTGGTTTAAGAGCGGGGATGATTCAAGAAACCGTTATTTATGATGCGGATTCAAAAGAAGCAGGCGCTTTAAATATCTCGAAAGCAGAATATGTATCAATAGATAATATTTCTACTTCGATGAAAGATGCAGTTATTTCTACAGAAGATAAACGTTTTTATGATCATAAAGGGTTTGATTTGATTGGAATTTTTCGTGCTGTTGCTGGATTAATTCTTCATCGTGGGAATATTGTTGGTGGAGGTAGCACGTTAACACAGCAATTAGCAAAAAATACATTTTTAACATTAGATCAAACATTTTTAAGAAAAGCAAAAGAATTATTTTTAAGTTTTGAAATTGAAAAGCATTATACAAAAGATCAAATACTAGAGATGTATTTGAATAATGCATATTTTGGTAATGGTGCATATGGGATTGAAAATGCTGCTCAACGTTATTTTGGAAAAAGTGCTGCAGATTTATCCATTAGTGAATCAGCAATACTTGCAGGTTCTTTAAAAGCGCCAAGTTATTATAATCCTATTGATCATTATGATGCTACCGTTAAAAGACGAGCTACGGTATTACAATTAATGGTGACAAATGGAAAGATTAGTGAGCAAGATGCTAATATTGCATCAGAATCAGATATTGTTTTAGTAGATAGTTATGTAGCCAATTCAAGATATCGTTATCCTTATTATTTTGATGCAGTGATTAATGAAATTACTCAACAATATGGGATTAAAGAAGAGGATTTATTTAATAAAGGGTATCGCATTTATACTGGATTAAATCAAAAATTACAAGTAGATATGGAAGAAACATTTGGAAATACGCAATTATATCCTGCTTATGATGATGGAACGAAAGCTCAAGCAGCATCTATTGCTATGGAACCTCAAACGGGGAACGTGTTAGCTGTAGTTGGAGGAAGAATTGATGGAGCAGGGAAGCATACTTTTAGAGGATTTAATCGTGCGACTCAAATGAAAGTTCAACCTGGTTCAACGTTTAAACCTTTAGCAGTTTATACTTTAGCTTTAGAAGAAGGGTATGAACCTAATTCAACCTTAGTAGATGAAAAACGTTCGTATGGTCCAGAAAAATATACTCCTGAAAACTGGAATCACCAAAATAAGGGAACTGTAACAATGACTGAGGCATTAAGTTTAAGTTGGAATGCTCCTGCAGTTTGGTTATTGGATCAATTAGGTTTGAAAAAAGGAATTGAAAAAGTTCATCAGTTTGGAATTTCAACAGTTCCAGAGGATGAATATTTAGGAATTGCATTAGGTGGATTAACAAAAGGAGTTTCTCCAATGGAAATGGCATCTGCTTATACAACTTTTGCCAATAAAGGAGTCCGTGCAAAAGGTAGATTTGTGACTAAAATTGTAGATGCTACAGGTGCGGTGATTGTTGATAATACAACTCCTCAAACAAATAAAGTGACGAGTGAAACAGTTGCTGATAAAATGACAAGTATGTTATTAACGGTGTATGCACCGGGTGGTGGTGGAGCAAATGCTGCGCCAGCAGGTTATACGATTGCAGGAAAAACAGGTACAACAGAAACGGTAAATGGAGAAGATGGTGCTAGAGATCAGTGGATGATTGGATATACACCGGATATGGTTGTTGCAACTTGGATGGGGTATGATGATTCTGCCAAATATTCTCTTGCTGTATCAAGTACACATGGTGTGGGACCTTTATTCCAATTAGAAATGTATGGATTATTAAGTACTTATCCAAAAAATACACCATTTGGTGTCGCTCCTGCTGTAACTACTGAGAAAAAAGATTCGTCATTAAATGTAGATGAGTTGATTCAAAAAGCAGAGGAAACTGGTAAACAATTATGGTCAAAAGTCCAAGAATGGACAGGGCAATTATGGAAAAAAATAGGACAATAAAAATTTGTTAGAAAAGTAATAGTAATAAAATGACATTAAACTGTTACATAACTGCTCTATAGTTGACATGAAATTCGTGTATACTAGTTGCAAAGTTTGAATAGGGGGGAAACTATGAAATATAAAAAACTATTTATTGGCTGTCTTACAGCTTTAACACTTTATACAGTTGGTACGTATAGTCAGAATACAACAGCTTTTGCTGAAGAAACAGCTGTAAGTGGAACATATGTATCTGATAGTAAAGAAGCGATTATTAATCGTATTAATGAAATTCGTAAAGAAGCATATGAGGAAGGATTAGTAGATCGTTATGTACCCATTAAATGGTCAACTGCTTTAGAAAAAATTGCAGAAATTCGTTCCGTAGAAGCTTCAGTATTATTAGCACATAGTCGTCCGAATGGAGAAAGTGATCCGTTTAGTATTGTAAAAGATAATGTCCGTAGTTATGGTGAAAACTTAGCTTGGAATCGTTCTGGAGTTCTAGAAGGAATTGAATATTTCTATGGTGAAAAAGCTGCTTATGTTAAATCGAAAGTAAATAACCAACCATTAGAAGTTGGGGAACAAATAGGACATTATTGGAATTTAATTCGTCCAGATTTTACTCATACAGCTTTAGTAGCTTTTCAACAAGATGGAAAAGGAATTATTACTGCACAAGCTTTTACAAATACTGAGTGGTTAAAATCAAATGGATTTGATTCAAATCTTGCTGAAAACTATTTAGGAAGAAATGGTTCTGCTACCGTTAATGTTGAAATGAGTGGTGAAGCTTCAAAAATTTCTACTTCAAAAGGAAATTATCGTAGCTTTAGAACAGCTTTTAAATCTGCAACTTCGAATAAAGTGTTAAATGGTTGGGTAAATCGTCAGTATTATAAAAATGGAGAAAAAGTGATTTCTCAATGGATTTATGATGCGAATTACTCAAGTTGGTTCTATTTAGATGAAAATGGAGAATACCTTGAAAATACTTGGAAAGGTGACTACTATTTAGAAGCTGGCGGTTATATGGCTAGTGGAGAATGGGTCTATGATTCGAATTATCAAAACTGGTTCTACTTACATGGTAATGGAAAATATGCTCGTGACTATTGGCAAGATTCATACTATTTAGGGCAAAATGGGGCATTAGCTCGTGACACATGGGTAGGAAATTATTATGTAGATTCAACTGGAAAATGGAATCCAGAAATGTAATAAAATTAAATGTCAACAAAAGTTAGATAAAAGTCTAATTTTTGTTGACTTTTTTCATTTTTAGCAGTAAAATTCAAATAAAGTTAGATAACTATCTAATTTATTTAGAAAGTGAGGTTGGAATTTTATGGATATCATATTAAATAATGCAAATTTTAGAAAATTATGGTTAAGTAGTACATTTGCGGGAGCAGCGAGTAATATCATTCAATACGCTTTGTCGCTCTATGTATTAGATAAGACAGGGTCTGCAACGGCCTTTGCGAGTATTTTATCGATTATTATTTTTCCTCGAATTTTATTTTCTCCAATTGCAGGTGTGTGGGGAGATAGAGTGGATCGACAAAAAGGTCTCGTATATACAACACTAATGACGGTAATTACATTATTTGCATTTGGAGTGGGTACTTATTTGACAAGTAATTTATCTCTTGTAGCAATTTATGTTTTGGTCATTATTTTAGAATTAGTAGAAGTTTTTCAATCGGGGCCAATGATGAGTGTTTTGCCAGCAATTGTTGAAGAAAATCAATTAGCTCTAGCGAATACTTGGATGCAAGTGGATAATGGAATTGTGAATATTATTACACCATTTGTAGCTGCCTTTATTTATTCGACTTTTTCTATTACAGGTTCTTTGTTCATTTCAGGAAGTATTTTATTTTTGACAATGATTGGTTATGCATTTATGAAAATTCCTGAACGTAAAGTTCAAAAACAAATGGCAGAAGAACAATCCGTTGTGAATAGTTTTTGGACAGATTTCAAAGATGGCATTAAAATTGCGTTCGACATTCCAAATCTTATTATTATTGTATTATTAGCCTTAATTATTAACTTTTTAATGTCTCCTATATTTGGTATTGTAATTACTTACTTTATCAGGGTTACGTTGGAATTTTCAAATACAGAATTTAGTATGTTTCAATCATTTGTAGCAGTAGTGAGTATGATTTCTCCATTAATTGCGTATCGTTTAATCAAAGACAGTAAAGAACCCGTTCACTTATTATTGAAATATACTGGGGGATTTGTCGTTGGATTATTTGTGGTTATGTGTGGAACAATGGCTCGTGATATTTTATCAATGAATCAATGGATGTCGTTAGCTGGTATTCTTGTTGGATTTATCCTTGTTTCTGTTTTAGCAACGTATATTAATATTCAATTATCAACTTTAGGTGCTAAAATGGTTCCAGAAGAATATTTAGGAAGAATTGGGACAACAATGGGGATGTTAGCTACGATTTCTGTTCCAATTGGGCAGTTAGTATTTGGAATGATATTAGATGTTTCTAATGCTACAGTGTGTTTAGTTGTTTCTATTGTGGGGTTAGTGGTATTCTTATTAGTAGCGAATCGAGTGTATCAAGATTCTAGTAAGGAGGCGCAAAATGCAATTTAAACAAGAGCAAATGGAGTTTGTCAATCAGCTGCTGTATCCAATATTAATATTGAAAAAGGATAGAGATGAAGAACGTCCATCCTCACCATTGGAAGAGCAATTAGAAGTTATTGTGGAAGAAATGAGACAGATGAGTGTTCCTTTGGAACCTTATAAAGATAATATTCTTTATTTCTATAAGGATGATGCTTTACGAATGTTTTTTGTCAATGTAAAAAATGTACTCCGTTATCATTCATTTGAAGAGTATGCTAAAGTTTTACATTCGATGGATGAAGGTCAAATTAAGCAACAATTAATGACAACTATTGTGAAGCAAGATGAAGAAGAAGCAAGTGTCGAAGATAAAGTTGTAGAATTATTAGAGAATCAGTTTGCTTTTCTAGATTTCTTAAAAAATCTGCCGATTGATGATACTGTACGTTGGAATTACTTTACGATTATGTCCGGACCTAAAAAGTTTGTCGAAGATTTTATTTTCTTACACGAAACGATTAAGCCTATTTTTGATAAAGTTTATGCAGAATATTTACCGATATTAGAAAAATCTTATCAGGAATTTGAAACCACGATTCATGAACACCCAACAATTTTAGCAGAAGCATTTTCTGGAACAAAACTCATCGAGGAAATTAACTGGGCATCAGATGAAATTTCAGTCATTCCAACCTTATTATTATCGGATTTCTTTTTCCAAGATTCTGAAATTTTAATACTAGGGGCAAAATCATTAGAAGTGATTCAACACGTAATCCAGACTAGATTAGATAAGCAACAAGAACGGATTAATGTCTTCAAAAATTTAGGAGATAAAACAAGGTATCAAATTTTTTGCGAAATTGCAAAGGGTACAAAGAGTGTGAAAGGAATTGCGGAACAATTGGGCATTACTTCGGCAACTGTTTCGTATCATATTAATGAATTAGTCTTATCTAATTTAGTCGTTCATGGTTGGAATAAGAAGGATTGTACGCAGGCAATTCATACGGAATTGATTACAGAAGTGATGAATGGATTAATGGAAGATAGTTTTATGACGAATTCACTAGAGAATGAAAAATAATATGCTATAATAGCAATACAAAAGAATGTATGGAGGGATACACATGAGTGAAGTAAAATTAGTAAAACGTAGTGAAGTCGATCAATCAATTACTTGGGATATGAGTTTATTATATCCAAGTGATGAAGCATATCGTACAACATTAAAAGAAACAGAAGCTCAATTAAAGAGCTTTAAAGAAAAATATGAGGATAAATTGGCAGATTTAGAAGTGTTAACTACAGCTACTGCAGAATACGAAGCGTTATATGAAACATTTTACCGTTTATCTCATTATGCAGAATTACCAATGACTGTTGACCGTTTCAATGATACAGTAGTTGAAAATGCAACTTTATTTGAACAATTAGCTAGTGCATGGGCTTTGAATATGAGTTTCTACGATACTGAAATTGTAGGATTAGACGAAAGTTTATTACGCCAATTTGTGGCAGAAAAACGTCCAGATTTAGCTTACTTTATTGAAAAAATTATTCGTGTCAAAGCTCATACTTTATCAAAAGATGCAGAACAAGTTTTATCAAATATGTCTAGTTTACCAAGCTTCTATCAATTATATGAAGTGACAAAACATGAAGATATGGAATTTGACTCATTTGAAGCTGATGGAAAAACATATGAAAACAGTTTTGTTTTATACGAAAACTTGCATGAAATGGATAATCATACAGAAGTTCGTCGTAATGCAGCGAAAAGTTTCTATAAAACATTAAATCGCTACAAAAATACAGTTGCGAATGAATATATCTCAACGATTAAAAAAGAAAAAATGATTGCAACGATGCGTGGTTATAATAGCGTTATTGATTACTTATTAGATCAACAAGATGGTGATCGTGAATTATACGATCGTCAAATTCGTACATTAATGACGGATTTAGCTCCTCATATTCAACGTTATATTCGTTTATTAGCAAGAGAACATAGCATTCAAGATATGCAATTTGCGGATTGTAAAATTAATTTGGATCCTGATTTTGAAGTGGATATGTCCATTGAAGAATCTAGAGACTATTTGAAGAAAGCTCTTGGAATTTTAGGGGAAGATTATAAAGATATGATTGATGAAAGTTACGACAAACGTTGGACTGACTTCCCTCAAAATATTGGTAAGAGCACAGGTGGATTCTGTGCGACTGTCCCAAAAGTAGCGAGCTATATTTTATTATCATGGACTGGAAAAATGAATGAAGTATTCGTATTAGCTCATGAATTAGGACATGCATACCACTTTAAACGTGTTGGAGAAGAGTTAACAATGTTTAATAATGAATGTTCATTATACTTTGTAGAAGCTCCATCTACTTGTAATGAAGTCATTGTATCAAATTATTTATTGAAAAATAGCACAGATGCTCGTTTCAAACGCTGGGTTATTAGTAATATGATTAGTCGTACTTATTTCCATAATATGGTAACTCACTATTTAGAAGCAGTATTCCAAGATCGTATTTACAAGATGGTAGACAATAATGAAATGTTAAATGCAGATGTGTTATCTAAAGTGAAACGTGAAGTAATGGAAGAATTCTTCGGAGATAGTCTTGTAGTGAATGAAGGGGCAGAGTTAACTTGGATGCGTCAACCTCACTATTATATGGGATTATATCCATATACTTATTCTGCTGGTTTAACAATTGGTACAGCTATTGCGAATAAGATTGAGGAAGATCCTTCTCAAGCGCAAGTTTGGAAAGATACATTAGCATTAGGTGGTAGCCTTTCTGCAAAAGACTTAGCACGTCATGCTGGATGTGATGTTTCAACAGAACAACCACTAAAAGAAGCCATTGCTTACGTAGGAAAATTAGTGGATCAATTATACGAATTGACAGATGAGTTAAAATAGGACTTATCTTTGGTAGCATAACAATAGAAATGACTTTTCTCAAATAGCAAAGGACGCAAGCAGCCTCGCAAAAGCGAGTCTCATTGCTAAAAAGCGAGCCTAGGGTCTCGCTTTTTCCTGTAATATCAGCCAGTTTGGCTGATATTACCAATGCTATAGAGAAAAGTCATTTCTATTTTTTTGTATTTTATAAGGAAAATTCGAGACCAAGGCTCGAATTTAAGCAATGAGACACTGAAGGTGGCTGCTTGCGGCCTATATAACTATTGACAAACCTATAAATTAATTAATTTATTATTTCGTACGAATGCTAACTTCTCCATACGATAATGCGTGCAAACTCTTATCCTCTTTTTCGATAATTAAATGTCCATTTTCATCAATGTCTTTTGTATAAGCATGATAAACTTGGGTTCCTTCGATAACTTTGATGGATTTTCCAATTACATTAGAATGTTCTTTATAAGACTCGATAAAGTCTCTCTTAGAAAGATTTTGATAATAAAATGTCCATTTTTCTAAAAATTGAGCAATAAAATGATTACGATTGAAAGAAGAATTATCATATTCTGTTTTAGAAGAAAACATGCTACCTACAATAGAGTGTAATTCTTCCGGAAAGGACTGGGGATTTTCAATAAGATTGATTCCCATTCCAACAATAAGTGCTTGAACTTGTTGAGACTCAAAATCACTAATGATCTCTGTCAAAATTCCACCAACTTTTTTATCTTGATAGAATAAATCATTTACCCATTTGATATTTAGAGATTTTCCCGTTAATTCTTCTAGTGTTTCAACACAGGCTACTGCTGTTGCACAAGTAATGAGAGATAAGTCTTCCAATGCTATAGTAGGGAATAAACAAAGGCTAATGTATAAACCTGTTTTAGATGGAGAAACAAATTTTCTTCCTAAACGACCTCTACCAGCAGTTTGTTCTTCACTTATAAAGATTGCAGGAGTAGTGGAGTTATGATTTGCATACAATTTTGCTAAATCATTCGTTGAAGTAGTACTTTCCATTGTTTGAATAACCCAATCGATTGGATGATGCTGTTGAATAAGTTCTTGGGTGATTTGTTGTTCAGATAAAACATCATTGTTCTGAGATAATGTATATCCTTTATTTGTAGAAGATTCAATAGAGTATCCTTCTTTTTTTAGCGATTGGATAGCTTTCCAGATTGAAGTTCGTGATTTATTTAAAGCTAGTGCCATTATTTCTCCAGAAATTGGTTCACCAGTATGTTCTTGAAGATAGAGTAAAACAGCCTCTTTTGTTTTCATAAAAAATCCCCCTTTATTTGATTCAAATTGTATAAAGATTAGAAGGGATTGTCAACTTAACATAGATAAACGGGTGACAATTTTCGAGAAAGTTTTAAGTATGCCTTTTTGTAAAGGCATGGTATAATGGAAGAGAAGATGTTATGAGAGGATTTGAATCAATGAGAAAATTAGTCATTAATGGAGGAAAACCACTAACTGGAGAAGTAACCATTAGCGGTGCTAAAAATAGTACAGTAGCTTTAATTCCAGCTGCTATTTTAGCATCAGAACCAGTTGTATTAGAAGGTGTTCCAGATATTCAAGATGTAGCCGCATTAATTGAAATTTTGAAAGATTTTAATGTTCATACTACTTTTGAAGAAGGAGTATTGACCATTGATCCAACGAATATGTTATCCATTCCAATGCCAAGTGGAAAAATTCAAAGTATGAGAGCTTCGTATTATTTTATGGGTGCGACTCTTGCAAAATTTGGTGAAGGAGTTGTTGGACTTCCAGGAGGATGTTTCTTAGGACCAAGACCGATTGACCAACATATTAAAGGGTTCAAAGCATTAGGAGCGGATGTTCGTAATGAAATGGGAGCCATTTATTTATCAACAAACGGACAAGGATTAACAGGAACTCGTATTTATATGGACGTTGTATCTGTAGGAGCAACAATTAATATTTTATTAGCAGCTGTTCGTGCAAAAGGTAAAACGATTATTGAAAATGCTGCAAGAGAACCGGAAATTATTGATGTCGTGAATCTATTAAATAAAATGGGCGCTAATATTAAAGGTGCTGGTACAAGCGTTATTCGTATTGAAGGTGTGGAAGCATTACACGGATGCCGTCATACGATTATTCCAGATAGAATTGAAGCAGGAACGTATTTATCGATTGCAGCAGCAGTGGGCGAAGGAGTTACTGTAAAAAATGTAATCTTCGAACATATTGAAGGATTTTTAGCAAAAATGGAAGAAATGGGCGTTAAAATGACCATTGGTGAGGAAGATATTCATGTTTTCCCATCTAAAGAATTAAAAGCAGTCAGTATTAAAACTCTGCCTTATCCAGGTTTTGCAACAGATTTACAACAACCGATTACGCCATTATTAATGAAAGCAATAGGAGAAGCTAAAATTATCGATACGATTTATCCAAAACGTGTCAATCATATTCCTGAATTAAATCGTATGGGTGCTAAAGGTCGAGTTGAAAATGATGTGATTTCGATAAATGGTCCAACTCCTTTAACGGGATGTGAAGTTGCTGCTAGTGACTTACGTGCAGGGGCAGCGTTAGTAATCGCTGGTTTAATGGCTAAAGGAACAACAAAAATTAGTAATATTGAACATATTTTAAGAGGGTATTCACATATTGTAGAAAATCTACAGCAATTAGGTGCTGATATCCAAATGATTGAAGAGGATTAAAATGTCAGAAACAATTGAAACAGTAACTTTACCAGTCTTGCAACAAAAGACTTTAAAAGAAATGTATGCTTTTGCCAAGCATTATAAAATTCCTTATTATGGGCAAATGAATAAAAAAGAATTAGCTCTAGCGATTATGAGAGCTCAAGAAGAAGCAACAGGATTCTTCCAAGTAGAAGGAGTATTAGATATTAATAATGCGGAAGGATTTGGCTTTCTTCGTCCAATTAATTATTCTACTAGTCAGGAAGATATTTATATTTCCTCTTCTCAAATTCGTAGATTTGCCTTGAGAAATGGAGATTTAGTTTCAGGACCTGCTCGTCCTCCACGTACGGGTGAAAAGTTTAACGGTTTGATGCAAGTTGGTGCAGTAAATGGGAAAGACCCTGAAGAAGCAAAAGAAAGGGACCATTTTCCAGGATTAACGCCATTGTATCCTGAAGAACAAATCAAATTAGAAACGACAACGGGTAGAATTGCTTCAAGAATGTTGGATTTAATTTGTCCAATTGGGTTTGGACAACGTGGTTTAATCGTAGCGCCTCCGAAGGCTGGTAAAACAAGTTTATTAAAAGAAATTGCAAATGGGATTACAACAAACTATCCTGATGCAGAATTAATTATTTTATTAATTGATGAACGACCAGAAGAAGTGACGGATATTGAGAGAACTGTAGATGCTGAGGTTGTATTTTCAACTTTTGATCAAACACCGGAACATCATATTAAAGTGAGTGAATTAGTGTTAGAGCGTGCATTGCGTTTAGTAGAAGATGGTCGTGATGTCATTGTCTTATTAGATAGTATTACACGTTTAGCTCGTGCGTATAATTTAACGATTCCACCTTCTGGTCGTACACTAAGTGGGGGAATTGATCCAGCTGCTTTTTATCGTCCTAAGAGATTTTTTGGTTCTGCAAGAAATATTGAAGATGGTGGAAGTTTAACGATTTTAGCAACGGCTTTAATTGAAACGGGAAGCCGTATGGATGATGTCATTTATGAGGAGTTTAAAGGAACTGGGAATGCAGAAGTGCATTTATCTCGTGAATTGGCAGAAAGAAGGGTGTTTCCAGCGATTGATGTGAAGCGTTCAGGTACTCGTAAAGAGGAAATTTTACTGGATTCTCATGTTTTAGAAGCTGTGTGGAAGGTTCGTAACACGATGAAGGGTGACGGACTAGAAACAAGCGAGCAAATCGTGAAACAATTAAGAGAAACGAAGAGTAACAAAGACTTTATAAAGCGTATTGAATTATTGTAAAAATTATTCGAAAGACTTTTCTAAAAATAGCATTGGACGCCAGCAGACCTATCGGTCTCATGGCTAAAAATTGAGCCTAGGGTCTCAATTTTTCCAGTAATATCAGCCTTTTCGGCTGATATTACTCCTGCTATGGAGAAAAGTCTTTCTCATTGTGATGTGAATTTATGAGAGTCCGTAAAAAAATGATTGTTTTATAGCACTAGTAAAGATCCATACGTCACTCACATAAAAGAGAGTGAATAGAAAGAAAAAATATTTTTACCGTAGCAGTAATATAAGCCACGAGGGTAGTGGCTTATATTACGGGAAAATTTGAGACCAAGGCTCAAATTTTAGCCATGAGATTCGCAAAAGCGAAGCTGCTGGCGTCCCAGTTACAGTAAAAATGTTTTTTCTTCCTATTCACGAGTAAAAAGGTTTTACTTTAATCCTTCCCATTCTGCGAAAATTGGGTTAAATAATCTTTCATAAATTCGTGTCGCCCTTTTGCAATTTCACGAGCTTCAGGAGTATGTAAAGTGTCAGATAAAGTTAATAATTTTTCATAAAAATGTCCAATGGCAGTGTCTTCAAGATCATGAGCTTTTTCTAACACATCTAGAGGTTCTCCTGTATAAATCGGACGTTGGTACGCACCTGAATAAACAAAAGTACGAGCAATGGCAATTGCACCAATCGCATCGAGTCGATCCGCATCTTGAACAATTTTATCCTCAATTGTAATAGGTTGAAGAGGATTTTTCCCATTACGAAACCCAACTGCATCAATGGAGAAGAGAATCTTTTTAATTAAATCTTCTGACAATCCATGTTGTACTAATAAATCTCTCACTTCCAGTTTAGCTTCTTCAACATTAGAAACAATTTTGTGATCATATCGATCATGAAGTAGAGCAGCTAACTCAATTTGTAGATGATTTGCTTCAGGATAATGTTCAGCGATTTTTTTGGCGTTTTTCCATACTCTCTCAATATGATACCAATCATGCCCAGTAGTTTCCTGAGTGAAAAATTTTTTCATTTCATTTTGAATCTCAATAATGATTTCTTTTTGGTTCATTCTTTTTCCCTTTCCTATATCGAATAAAAAGACTTTTGGAATTCCCAAAAGTCTTTTTCATCTATTAATGTAACACTTTGTTTAAAAAATCTTGTGTACGACTGTGTTGAGGATTTTTGAAGATTTGTTCCGGTGTACCGTCTTCCACGACATAACCGCCATCCATGAAAATAACACGGTCACTTACTTCACGGGCAAATCCCATTTCGTGAGTTACAACAACCATTGTCATCCCATCTTTTGCTAATTGTTGCATTACTTCTAATACATCCCCAACCATTTCAGGGTCAAGAGCAGAAGTAGGTTCATCGAATAATAACATTTTTGGTTTCATCGCTAAAGCACGAGCAATGGCTACACGTTGTTTTTGTCCACCGGATAAAGTTTTTGGATAAACATCTGCTTTATCTTCTAGGCCAACCATTCCCAATAATTCTAAGGCATGTTTATCTGCATCTTCTTTTGATTCACGTCCTAATTCAACAGGAGCTAATGTAATATTCTCTTTAATTGTTAAATGAGGGAATAAGTTAAAGTGTTGGAATACCATTCCAATTTCTTGACGTACAAAGTTTAAATCTGTATTTTTATCGGTTAAATCATATCCATCAACAATAACTTTTCCTGCTGTTGTTTTTTCTAGACGATTTAAGCAACGTAAAAATGTTGATTTACCTGATCCAGAAGGACCGATAATACAAACTACTTGTCCTTCTTCGATTTCTAAATCAATCGATTTTAAGACTTCTAATTCACCGTAATTTTTTTTAAGGCCTTTTACTTCGATAATTGCCATCTTATGCCTTCCTTTCTAAACGTGCTGAAATTTTTGTTAATAGAGTAATAACGATTAAGTACATCATACCAACAATAAACCACATTGAACTTGATTGTAAGTTTCTTGCAATAATTATTTTACCAGTTTGTGTCAATTCTACAAGTCCTATGATTGATAAAATTGAAGTATCTTTCAATGTGATCACAAATTGGTTAATAAATGATGGAACCATTAAACGAATTGCTTGCGGTAAAATAATTTTTTGCATTGATTTGTAATAAGGTAATCCTAAACTCATTGCGGCTTCGCTTTGTCCTTTATCGATAGCATTAATACCACCACGAACTATTTCAGCGATATAAGCAGCAGCATTTAATCCTAATGTTGTAATAGCTGCAACTGTTGCATCTAAACGAAGGTTGAATGCTTGAGGAATTCCAAAATAAATGAAGAATGTTAAAACAATTAGTGGAATCCCACGCATAAAGTCAATGTAGATAGTTGCAATAGCTTCTAAAATAGAAATACGGCTAGTTCTCATTAGTCCTAAAAGAACACCAATCACTGTTGCAATTGCAAGAGAAACAAATGTAATCCAAATGGTATTCCATAATCCATTTAAAAGAGTTGGAGCATTCGTTTTTAATAATCCTAATAAACTTGTATCTTCAGTAGAAGTAGTTGTTGAATCATCTGTTCCAATGTATTTATTAATGATTTTATCGTACTCACCGTTAGATTTTAAAGTAGCTAATCCACGGTTGAAAGCTTCAATAAATTCAGTATTTTGATTTTTTAAGACGGCAACTCCATATTGGGTAACTTGTTCTTTATAAGAAGTTAGTGTCATCGGTAAGTGATTGCTACGAATTGCATAACCTAATACTGGATAATCTTCAAAAGCAGCCACACTATTTCCACTGACTACATCTTGATACATATTTGCTGAATCTTCAAATGTTGAAATAGTAAATCCATATTTTTCTTGAATAGAAGAAGCGAAACTTGCTCCTTGTGTACCGATTTTTACCGCGACGTTTTTACCGCGAAGTTCTTCGTAAGTGCTAATATTGCTTGAAGTACTTGCTGCCATTCCGATACCACTATCAAAGTATGAATCTGTGAAGTCGAATTTTTGTTTTCTTTCATCTGTTATACTCATTCCTGCGATAACCGCATCTACTTGTCCAGCTTCTAAAGCTTGAACAGCAGCGTTAAATCCTAGAGCTTTAATTTCAATTTCAAAATTTTCTTCTTTTGCAATAGCTTTGATTAAATCCATATCAATTCCAACATAATTACCAGAAGTATCTTGGAATTCAAATGGGGCAAAAGTTGTGTCTGTTGCAATGGTATATTTTTTTGTTGCAGCTTCAATTGGAGTAGAAAGAAGGAAAAATAAAATTCCTAATAAGCTAATCCAGAAGCTCTTTTTCTTAATGTTCGTATGTATTTTCATAAAGACCTCCAAGTTGTTAAAAATTAATGTGAGTTAATTTTACTAGATTTTAATGTAAAAAACAAAAAACAGTTCTCATGTCATGTTACATTTTATGACATGAGAACTGCTGTTGAGTCAATCTTTCTTTAAATGATGATTGAGTTCACTTAAAAGATTAATCATTATATCAAGTTTTTGTTCCATTCGATGAAGTAGATAAATACTCATCGCAATTGGAAATCCCATATTACTAATTAAAGCAATGAGTGGTTGAAGAAAATCTGCTTCCATAAAATCACCTCCTCTTACTATTAAAAAGAAGTATTTATAAAAAAATTACCCCCAAAAAAGGAGGTAATGACTTACTGTTGTTCATCTAAACATTTTTGAATAGCTTTTGCAACGCCACCATGCTTATTATCATCTGTTTGGTATTTAGCAATGTGCATAGCTTCTTGATTAGCATTTCCCATAGCGACACTATAACCAGCAAGTTTTAACATAGATACATCATTTGAATTGTCGCCAATCGCAAAAACTTCATCCATTGAAATCCCTAAAGTGTTTGCATAGTATTGAAGGGCAATTCCTTTTTGGGCATCTTTATGAGTTACTTCAATATTTGTTTTAAAAGAAGAAGTAACAACTAGATTAGGAAGTTCTTGTTCAACATAAGATTTAATTTCCATTAATGAATCTTCAGATTCGTAATTGGAAGTTAAGACTTTATAAATTTTAATCGTTGGGTTCTCTAAAACTTCCTCGATATTAGAAACATCTGTTGCATCAAAAAGTTTTTTTAATTTATTAAGTTCAGCTTCAAATTCTTCAGGAGTAAGCTCTGGATGATTTTCTTTAAAAGTAGCCACTCTTTTTGCAAATTTTTCTGCGAAGTGTAAAGAGAATAATCCTTTTGAAGTCATCATATCCCAATTGTTATGATATTTCTCAATTACTTGAATAAGTTTTCGTGTATCTTCATGAGAAAGTGTGACTTCTTTTAAAATGGTACCATCTTCTTGATAAATAACGGCTCCATTTAATCCAATGACAGGGCATTGAATATTTGCAGGTTCTAAGCAAAGGGAAGCTTGGTAGAAATCTCTTCCTGAGCAAATGACAAAGGGAAAATTCTTTTCCTGTAAATAATGAACCATTTTGATATTGTCCGGATGAATTGTAGAATGATCTTGTAAAATCGTCCCATCCATATCACTAGCAAATAATCGAATCATACGTTCACCTTTTTTGCTTCTTCTATATGTTGACGAAGCGTTGATAGATGTGCTTGAATTCTTTTAATACGAGGTTGGCTCATATGCTTAAAATTTTGTACATCTTCCATTATTTCTTCAGATAGTTCTTTTACTTGTGGAATAATTCGATATTGTAATTGTTGAGTTCCTTTTTGAAGAACAGGAATTCCATTACTTAAAGTAGAAATATCCTCAGATAAGCTGACGATATTGTCATATAACTGTTCACGGTTTTTCTTACCATTTTGTTTTGTTGTGAGTAAGGCAATCGTTCCACCGACAATACTTCCAAAAAGTAATCCTTTTACGAATTTTTTCATTTATTTTCTTCTCCAAATTTCTAAGTAAATTTTATCATGTGATCGACCATCGAATTTTTTCTTTTTAACGATTGTAGTCTGATTAAAAGGTAAATCTAATTTCTTATCACTTGGGTATACACGAGTCCATTTATAAAAATAAAAATCTACCTTGCCTTTATAATCGTCAAGTTGAATTTCTTCGTTTTCAATAAAAACAAAATCATTTTCTTTTGCGCCAGAAAGATCGAATTTTGCTAATGACTGGATAGAAACATCTGTACCTTCAAATAATTCTTTAGAATAATCAGATACGTATAAAGTTCCGTTTTCCTGTTTAACTTTGTTCACGATATTTTCAACTAAAAAAGCATCTCTTGATTGACGACGATGATTAAAAAGAACACCATTATCTTTATCTAATATATAAATGACTTTCATGGTTTATCCCTCTACATGTTTAGCAATATTTTGTGCGATACTTGCTAATTCTTCATGAGAATAGTCGTGAGTTTCCCATTTTAATCCAAAACCTTCTTCGTGTTTGTAACGAGGAATTAAATGGATATGAGAGTGGAAGACACTTTGGAAAGCAACTTCTCCATTATTGTTTAAAATATTAACTCCTTTTACTTCAGGGTTCATTGCTTTTAAAGCACGAGCGATTTTTGGAATTCTGCTAAATACGGCTGCAGCTAATTCTTCATCATACTCAAAAATATCTTTTACGTGTTTTTTTGGAACGACTAATGTATGACCAGGTGTTACTTGTCCTAGGTCTAAAAAGGCAATGACTACCTCATCTTCGTAGACAATGTGTGCCGGAATTTCTTTAGAAATAATTTTATCAAAAATGCAATCTGACATAATAAAAACCTCCTTGATGTGTATAGTCAAATCGTACCACGTGTAGTAGTGGAATGCAATGAAATCGCGAAGTTTTTCTTTGAATGAAAGTTTCTAGGAACTAGAATGAATTTTTGATATAATAATGCTAAATTGTGTAGGATTGGAGAAAGTTATGACATTAAAAGTAGATCATATAACAGCTGGTTATACTCAAGTTCCTGTTATTAAAAACATTTCTTTTGAAGTAAAATCAGGAGAAATTTGTGGACTTATTGGGTTAAATGGGGCAGGAAAGAGTACAACAATTAAATGTATTACAAATTTTATTCAACCATTTTCGGGAGAAATTTCGATTCAAGGGCATACGGTAGCAGAAAGTGTTCGAGATTATCGTAAATTAATTGCAGTTATTCCGGAGACACCAGTATTATATGAAGAATTAACCTTTAGAGAACATATCGAATTAACAGCGCGTGCGTATCAACAAGATACACCAGAAACAATGCATCGTGCGATGGAATTAGTAGAGCAGTTTCGTTTGACAAAACAATTAGATTGGTTCCCAGCTTATTTTTCAAAGGGAATGAAGCAAAAAGTACTCATTGTTTGTGCCTTAATGTTAGACGTTCCATTATATGTGGTCGATGAACCATTTTTAGGATTAGATCCATTAGGAATTCGTACATTATTAAATGTTTTAAAAGAGAAAAAAGAATCAGGTGCTGCAATCTTAATGTCTACGCATGTGCTAGATACTGCAGAAAAATATTGTGATCGTTTCATTGTTTTACATGATGGAGTGGTTCAAGCACAAGGAGATTTAGAAACGCTTAAAGGCGAAGTTAAAATTGATGAAACTTCATTAGAAGACGTGTATTTTGCATTAACAACGAATACAGGTGATCATCATGAATAGTGAACAATTGTGGGGAAGTCGTTTTAAGACTTATCAGAAAAAAGTAATGAAATATGCTAAATATATGATGAATGATCATTTTATGATTGTGTTCTTTTTCTTATTTGGTTTTCTATTGTTTCAATATTCAACATGGTTAAAAACGATTCGTATTTTAGAATGGCCGCTAATATTATTTGTCAGTTTATTATTAGCTGTTTTTCCATTATTTGGTGAAATTGCTACTTATGTAGAAGAGGCTGATTTACACTTTTTAAGTGTAATTGGTGAAGATTTTAAGCCTTATTTTAAACGTGCTATTCGTTATAGTTGGATTTTTCCATTAGTGATGAATTTTATTGCAACGATTTTTGTGTTGCCGATTTTTATGCAAGCATATGGGAACGGAATGATTCCATTTATTGCCATTTTTGTAACGCTATTATCACTAAAAGGATTCCATTTTATGATTCAAAAATCTGTGTTGGAAGGAAAATTGCCGAAAAATTCTTATTATAACCTAGCACTCTATTTAGTAAATAGTATTTGTTTACTTGGAATTCTTTCTTTTATTCCAAAAGTGTTTTCTTTATCGATGACACAAGTCTTGGCAGTTCTTGCATTTGAACTTTATCGTTTTGCGTCTGCTAAACCGGTACATTTTAAGTGGAATGAAATGATTCAAAGCGAACAAGCACGTCAACAAAGAATTTTCCGAGTGATTGCTTTATTTGTAGATGTTCCATTTTTAAAGAAACATCAAGCAAAACGTAATCAATCATTAGATATTTTTGTTAAACGCCTAACACCGAATCGGATTCATCCGTATCGTTATTTATTAGTTCGAACAGCATTAAGAAGTTCCAATTATGTTACGGTATTCCTTCAAATGATTGTAGCAACAGTTTTATTATCATTTGTTAGTTCCGTTTGGTATTGGATAATGGCAATTCAATCGATAATGATAGTAGTCATTTGTTTCCAATTTGCTTCCTTATATAAACATCCAAAAGCGCATTCTATTTATATTCATTCTTTATATAATCCAAAGGAAATGATGGATGATTTTATTGGAGTTGTTTTACAATTAGTCATTGGAGCAAGTACCATAATTAGCTTATTAACAGTTTTAGTTTCGAGAAATGTTTTTGTACTATCTGGACTTGTATGGTATCCACTATTATCAGCAGTATTCTTATATGGTTATTTAAAACCACGTTTAAATCGAAAAAAGAAAAGACGTTAAAAAAATAGATTTGCTGTGAAGCTTGACGGAACCATTGGGACAGCATACAATGAAAGATAACGAATAAACTCAAGAAATGGTCGGTAGGGATAGAAATATGGAACAAAATATGGATGCCGGATGGGATTTACATCCAATTGGAGGAGATACCGGACAAGCCTATATGGCAGTGAGAGCGCAGGAGAGAGTCTTTTTAAAAAGAAATTCTTCTCCATTTTTAGCTGCATTATCAGGCGAGGGAATTGCCCCTAAATTAATATGGACCAAAAGGGCTGGAAATGGAGATGTTTTAACAGCTCAAGAATGGTTAAATGGTCGATCCTTAACAACTGAAGAAATGAATTCGATGGAAGTGATTGATTTATTAAAAGAAATCCATCAATCTCCTAATTTACTATTAATGCTTCAAAAAATTCAAGGCGAAGAATATACCGCTCAGCATTTCATTGAAGATTATTTAGAAAATTTGCAGTCAGGTTTACAAAGTCATCGTTTCTTATCAGAAGTGTTAAATTATTTAAAAGAAACATTACCGCTTGTATTAGAAGCAGGAAAAACAGTTTGTCATGGAGATTTAGATCGTCGTAATTTTTTATTGGCAAATGATAAATTATATTTAATTGATTGGGAAATGGTTCGTTTAGCAGATCCTGTATCGGATTTAACGATGATTTTAACTCAATACATTCCAGTTCATCAATGGGGTGAATGGCTAGATGCCTATGGTTTAAACTTATCAACGAATATTTACCAACGAATTGAATGGTATGCACTAATGAATTGTTTAAACTTTATTAAGAAAAGTCATTTTGAAGGTCGTTATTATGAAATGAATGAAAAGATTTTAGTTGTAAAATCAATTTATAATCATCGTTTGATGAAAGAAGAGGAGTATTAAATTGCGTTTAAGAAATAAACCGTGGGCTAAAGATACATTATTAGCTCATCCAGATATGGTGATTCAAAATCCAGAAGAATGGAAAGGACGCTGGAAAGAGCGTTTTGGGAATGATCATCCAATTCATATTGAAATCGGTTCAGGAAAAGGTCAATTTGTCAGTGAAATGGCTAAGAAAAATCCAGATATTAATTATATTGGAATTGAAATTCAAACAAGTGTGATTGTCGTTGCATTAGAAAAGGCACTAGCTGCCCAAGTTCCAAACTTACAATTATTACATATTGATGGTGGAACGGTGACAGATTATTTTGAAGATGGTGAAGTGGATCGAATTTATTTGAATTTCTCTGATCCGTGGCCTAAAAAACGTCATGCTAAAAGACGCTTGACTCATGAAGATTTTCTAAAAGCATATGAACAAGTATTACCACTAGAGGGAGAAATTCATTTTAAAACAGATAATCGAGGCTTATTTGAATATAGTTTAGCTTCGTTCTCTCAATTTGGAATGATTTTAAAACAAGTGTGGTTAGATTTACACCAAGTAGAGTTTGAAGGCAATGTGATGACTGAATATGAAGAAAAGTTTTCTGCTAAAGGACATCCAATTTACCGAGTGGAAGCAATTTTTCCAAAAGAACGTCATCCCTATGAAGTGAAATAGAGGAGTGAGTAAAATGTCAAAAAATCAATCATCTTTTAAAGCAGGATTTTTCTTTGCAACTGGAGCTTTTCTAGGGGCATGGCTTATTTCTAAATTTTATGAAAAGAAGCTAGTCAATGGGGATGTTATTGTAGGGAATGTTCGTCGTTTGTTTACTGTTGTAGGTACGATTGAAGGTTCATGGATTGAAATGGAACCCGTATACATTGAACAAGAAGATTTTAGTGGCTATGTATATTATGGTGGCATTACTCGTAAAGAACAAGAAGAATTGGTGCAATATGAATTTTTTGCAGATGCCAAAACTGGTGCAGTTCTAGATTTATATAAAATAGCGTCAGCCTAAAAAGAGAATATTCTCATACAAAGAGTGACGTTAAAAGGAGCTCTGAAAGGACTGGGAACGGGACATTCGAGCTTTTTATTCTTATGGAGGCAAGAACAATGGAAAAGAAAACAGAAAGTTTAATTAAAACTTTAACAGAATTACAATCAACAAGTGGACATGAAAAAAATGTTCGAGAATTTATGAGAAAAGAATTGGAACCGTTAGTCGATCGCATCGAGCAAGATGGTTTAGGTGGGATTTTTGGGGTTCGTGACCATAAAGATGCCAATGCACCTAAAATTATGATTGCAGCACATATGGACGAAGTTGGATTTATGGTAACCAATATTACTGCAACAGGTTTATTAAAAGTAAGCCCGTTAGGTGGATGGAATCCATATGTCGTTTCTGCGCAACGATTTACATTGCAAACTCGTAAAGGAGATTATCCTGTAATTTCTAGCTCTGTTCCTCCACATTTATTACGTGCGGCTGGCGGGCAACAAGCAACGGTCAAAGTAACAGATATTTTATTTGATGCTGGATTCACTTCAAAGGACGAAGCAGAAGAATACGGAGTTCGTCCTGGAGATACAATTGTACCGTTAGTGGAAACAATTTGGACAGCGAATAAAAAACGAATGATTGCAAAATCATGGGATAATCGTTATGGTTGTACGGTAGTTTTAGAAGCTTTACGTGAATTGAAAAATGAAGCATTACCAAACACATTAATTGCTGGGGCAAATGTTCAAGAAGAAGTTGGACTACGTGGTACAGGACCAAGTGTTACAAAATTCAATCCGGATTTATTCTTTGCGGTAGATTGTTCTGCGGCAGATGATTTAACAGGTTCAAAAGATACATTTGGACATTTAGATCAAGGATTTTTATTAAGAATTTTAGATCCAGGTTTAATTACATTACCGCGTATGAAGGAATTTTTAGAAGATACTGCTTTAACTCACAATATTCCATTCCAATACTTTGTTTCTCAAGGTGGAACAGATGCCGGAAAAGCTCACTTAATGAATCAAGGAGTTCCAAGTACGGTGATTGGGGTATGTGCTCGTTATATTCATACGCATCAAACAATGTTTTCGATTAAAGACTATGAAGCAGCACGTGAAATGGTTATCCAAACAATTCGTGCTTTAGATCGTAGTACAGTTGATACAATTTTAGATGGAAGAACAAATTAATTTGAAAAATAAATTTAAGGAGATTATTATGTG
Source organism: uncultured Granulicatella sp. (assembly GCF_963515095.1). Taxonomy (GTDB): domain Bacteria; phylum Bacillota; class Bacilli; order Lactobacillales; family Aerococcaceae; genus Granulicatella. The sequence goes on from NZ_CAUPXD010000008.1 coordinate 34,517, forward strand.
GTTAAGTTTTTATAATCAAGAAGGTATTTCAGATACATTATTACTAACATCAGGAGCGGCAAGTCGTTATGATGTTGCAATTGAAACAAAAAATGGAGTAACACGTGTATTCGATGAAAAAACAAATACAGTGATTGGTTACAATATTGCAGGAATTTCAAATCATATCCGTTTTGAAAAAGCGGGACAACAATTTTTATCAGAGGAAGAACAAGCAACTGTGAAAGCATTAATCCAAGAAGCTGGATTTGATGGTGAAGCATTAGATTTATCTCCAAAAGATACTTTAGTTGTTGGATACGTTGAAACTTGTGTTCCTCATGAAGACTCAGATCATTTACATGTAACACAAACACGTGTTAGCCAAGATACTGTATTACAAATTGTTTGTGGAGCTCCAAATGTTAAAGCAGGACAAAAAGTTGTAGTAGCTATTCCAGGAACTGTAATGCCAAATGGAAGTATTATTTGGTCAGGAGAATTACGTGGGGTAGAAAGTCATGGAATGTTATGTTCTGCTCGTGAATTAGGCTTAGAAAATGCGCCTGCTAAAAAAGGGATTTTAGTGTTAAATGATGATGCTGTTATTGGAGAGCCGTTTAAAGGTTAAAAAATCGAAGAGGAGTGGTATTATTGTCAGATAACCATCGTTCGATCAGAGAGATTAGTAATCAATATTTACCAAATAAACAAAGTTCCAAAAGAAAATGGGTAGATTTTCCAAATTATTTACACCCAAAAGAAGAAATTTCTTTTGAAACAAATCAAGACAGGGAACAGGAAACAATTGTGGAACATTATTTGCCTTTTTCAAAACAACAGAAATCTGCTTTGGAAGAAAAAGATGCTCCTCAAACAAGAGATGGAATTTTCCAATCCTTTAAAGAAAGTAGTCAAAGAGGGAATAATCGGGAGAAATGGCGTAGTTTTTTACAAGAAAAGCCAACTCGAACTCGTTTTACTCCTTCAACTGTTCCATCCATTTTAAAAGGGATGACACCACCTTCTCAAATAAAAAAACAAATTCCTTATGAAGTATTAGAAGAAAATTTGAGAGTGAATACTGAGGAATTATTAATTTTTTCAAGTGAAGAAACACCTTTGGTTAAAGTGGAAGAAGTGGAAGTATCGCAAAAAGTAGTGGAGAAATCCTCGAAAAAAGTAACAAAACTTCAATCAGATCTTCCAACGACACAAATAGTGCAAGAAACATTATTAAATCATTTACCTGATACGCAAGCGATGGAAGTTTTAGCTCCTGAATTGCAACCTTTACCAGGAAAACAAAGAAGAGCAATGAATCGTTCATTATCATGGATTATGGAACAAGAACAAGGAAAAGATACATTACCATATAGTAAATAGTAAACATAGGAAGTGGAATTTATCATGGATAAAAGTAAAATTTATCATTTTACGGGTATAAAAGGCTCAGGAATGAGTGCGTTAGCTTTAGTATTACATGGAGAAGGATATTCTGTTCAAGGTTCTGACTTGGAGAATTATTTCTTTACTCAAAAAGGTTTAGAAGATGCGGGAATCAAAATGTTTCCGTTTTGTGCAGATAATATTCAAGAAGGACAAGTTGTTATTGCTGGAAATGCTTTTCCAGATAGTCACGAAGAATTAGTAGCAGCACGTGAAAAAGGGATTGAAGTAATTCGTTATCATAAATTTTTAGGTGAATTATTAAAAGGATACCAAAGTGTTGCAATAACAGGTTCGCATGGGAAAACAAGTACAACAGGATTATTAGCTCATGTTTTAAGTGCAATGGAACCAACGAGTTATTTAATTGGTGATGGTACAGGACATGGAGTAGAAGCATCTGAATACTTTGTATTAGAAGCGTGTGAATATAAACGTCATTTTATGGCTTATAAACCAGATTATGCCATTATGACAAATATCGATTTTGATCATCCTGATTATTATACAGATATTGACGATGTTCAAAGCGCTTTTGAATCATTTGGTCGTCAAGTGAAAAAAGGAATTATTGCTTGTGGGGATGATGAAAGACTACGTGAGTTAGATGTAACAACGCCAATTACTTATTATGGAATTACTAAAGAAAACGATGTTGTAGCTGAAAATATCGAAAAAGATACAGAAGGTAGCCATTTTGATGTTTATATTCATGGTAAATTTTATGGTAAATTTGATATTCCAACATTTGGAACGCATAATATTTTAAATGCGTTGGCTATTGTGACATTCTATTACTTAAATGATTTTAATCCAGAAGAGTTAGCAGCTAATTTAAAAACGTTTGGTGGAGTAAAACGTCGTTTCTCTGAGAAAAAAATTAAAGAAATTACAGTGATTGATGATTATGCACACCATCCTTCTGAAATTCGTGCAACATTAGATGCTGCAAGACAAAAATATCCAACAAAGAAAATTGTTGCTGTATTCCAACCACATACATTTACGAGAACAATTGCTTTATTAGATGAATTTGCCCAAGCATTATCATTAGCGGATGATGTCTATTTATGTGATATTTTTGCCTCTGTTCGTGAAAAATCTGGAAAAGTCTCGATTGAAGATTTAGCAGCGCTAGTTGAAGGTGGAGCAACCGTTTTAAAAATTGAAAATGTTTCACCATTATTGGTCTATAAAGATGCCGTTATTGTCTTTATGGGAGCAGGAGATGTACAAAAATTCGAGTTTGCTTATGAACAATTGTTAAGTAGTACTTCTCCAACACAAAATTAATTATGAAAATTTAATGAAAATGGTTGACATCATATTTTCATTTTGTTACAATGACTTTACAAATTAAATAAATGGTTATTGAACTTGAGGCGCGGATGACAAAAGTACGTGATTACGGAAAGGGGATTTCGCCGAAATGTAGCAAGGCTATGTTGGGGGCTGGTCATAATAGGTCAGTCACTGTCACACTCTCTGCCCAGACCAGTGTGAAGTGCAATCAATTACCGGGCAAAAGCAGTTTATGCTAATTTTTTCTGTACACTTTTTTAGGATAAGAGTCTGTTCAGGGGAGATTGCGAACCTTTTGTTCGTAGTCTCTCTTTTTTATTTGAGTCCTGAAGTTTATAGCCAAGAGGAGAGGATTTTTATGAAAAAAAATTTATTAAAAGGATTATTAACTGTAGCAATCGGTTTAGGCTTAGCAGCATGTGGAAGTAAATCATCAAGCAACCAATTAGTTGTTGGGATGGAAGCGGGATATCCTCCATTTAACTGGACACAACAAACAGATGCTAATGGCGGAGTGAAAATCCAAGGAACAAATGATTATGCTGGTGGATATGACGTTGAAATTGCAAAACGTGTCGCTAAAAAATTAAATAAAGAATTAGTTGTTGTAAAAACTGAGTGGGATGGCTTAACACCAGGCGTTGTTTCTGGTAAACTAGATGCAATCATAGCTGGTATGAGTCCAACTGCTGAAAGAAAAGAAGCGATTGATTTTTCAGATAACTATTACAAATCACAATTAGTAATGATTGTTAAAAAAGGTAGCAAATTTGAACAGGCTAAAACATTAGCTGATTTCTCAGGTGCTAAAGTAACTGGACAATTAAACACTTTCCACTATAGTGTGATTGACCAAATTCCTGGAGTTGCGAAACAACCTGCAATGGATAACTTCCCTGCAATGCGTGTAGCATTACAAGCTGGAACAATTGATGCATATGTTTCTGAATTACCAGAAGGTGTTTCTGCTCAAGCAGCAAATTCAGATTTTGTGATGATTAAATTAACAGATGGATTCCAAGCAAGTGATGAAGATACAGATACAGCTGTTGGATTGAAAAAAAATAGCCCATTAAAAGATGCTATCAACAAAGCTTTATCAGAAATTTCTGATGCTGAACGTCAACAAATTATGGATGAAGCAATCAAAAATCAACCTGCAGCTAACTAACATATTTTAATAAACTAGAAGGGGAAACCCTTCTAGATACATAATTAAAAAAAGAAAGAGGACAAAAGATGAATATTGAATGGATTATCAAAATTATACAAGATAATTGGCCAATGTTTCTAAATGGAGCTTGGGTAACCTTATATATTTCTATTATTGGGACAATTATTGGAACAGGAATCGGATTGTTAATTGGATTAGTAAAAACTATTCCAATGCCAGAAAAAGGGTCAAAAAGAATTACTTTAAAAATTGCTAATGCGATTTTAACAGCTTATACAGAGTTTTTCAGAGGGACACCGATGATTGTACAAGCAATGGTTATTTATTATGGATCAGCGTTAGCGTTTGGGATTGATATGGATCGTACGTTTGCTGCGATTTTCATTGTATCGATTAACACTGGTGCTTATATGTCTGAAATTGTTCGTGGAGGAATTATTTCTATCGACAAAGGACAATTTGAAGCCGCTCAAGCCATTGGGATGACACACACTCAAACAATGATGAATGTTGTGTTCCCGCAAGTCATTCGTAATATTTTACCAGCAACAGGTAATGAGTTTGTCATTAACATTAAAGATACTTCAGTATTGAACGTAATCTCTGTTTCAGAATTATACTTTGCAACAAAAACAGTTGCAGGAGCAAACTTCCGTTACTTTGAAACATTCTTTGTCACTTTGATTTTATACTTTATTATGACAACAGTTTTAACACAAATTTTACGTTATATTGAACGTAGAATGGATGGCCCAGATAACTATGAAATTATTCATTCAGATCCATTAAATTCTAATTCAATGGCATCTGTATACGAAAAAACGAAAGGGAAAGGATAAGAATCATGAGTCAAGAAGTAGTAACGATTAAACATTTAAATAAAGTATTCGGGACTCATGAAGTCCTAAAAGATATTTCATTTTCAGTACAAGCTGGAGAAGTAGTAACGATTATTGGTTCTTCTGGTTCGGGAAAATCAACATTGTTACGTTGTGTGAACTTATTAGAAAAACCAACTTCTGGTGAAATTTTATATAACGGAAAAAATATTTTAGACGAAGATACAAATATTTATGAATATCGTACGCATTTAGGAATGGTTTTCCAACAATTTAATTTATTTAACAACTTAAATGTATTAGAAAACTGTACAGTGGGTCCTATCAAAGTGTTGAAAAAATCAAAAGAAGAAGCTGAGGAAATTGCAAAAGGCTTCTTAGAAAAAGTTGGAATGAGGGCGTACTTAAATGCTCGTCCTCGTCAATTATCAGGTGGACAAAAACAACGTGTAGCAATTGCTAGATCTTTATCAATGCAACCTGATGTATTATTATTTGACGAACCGACTTCTGCATTAGACCCAGAGATGGTAAATGAAGTTTTAGAGACAATGAAGAGTTTAGCTCATACTGGATTAACAATGATTATTGTGACACACGAAATGGAATTTGCTAGAGACGTCAGTGACCGTGTTATCTTTATGGATAAAGGAGTTATTGCTGAAGAGGGAACTGCAGAGCAAATCTTTACAAATCCGCAAAAAGAAAGAACCAAAGAGTTCTTAATGCGTGTATTGTCGTAAATTGACTTTTCTGATAGTAGTAAAGGACGGCAGCAGTTATCGAAAGATATCTGCTGCCGAACTATTTTAGATAGACTAGAATGGAGAATTTTTTCGTTTAATAGCTCCTGTTGGACAGTGAGTATAGGCTTCTTTAAAAGTTTCTATTTCTTGTTCAGGAATGGGGAGGCTTCCGGTATTGTTATCTTGTTTAATAAAGGCTATCCCATCAGTATCGTACTCAAAAAGATTGCTGGCTTTTAATTGGCAAATACCGCATGCAATACAACTCTCACAATCGACTTTTCCATAAATGGGTTGTATTTTTTTTGAATTCATATGAGAGCCTCCATTTCTAATAGTTATTTATGCTTATTGTAAGTTTCTCATATTTTTTAAAAATTTTCAAAATATTTAAAAAAGCGATGACAATACTAAAAAATATGCTAAAATACAATGTAGAGAAGGAAAAGATTGCATATTATAGATGAAATATGCTATAGTTTTATATGAGAAAAGTCTAATGACGACAGTGGTTGAATTTAGGAGGATTTTTAATGACTGATAATTTTAATAATGAAAGAAACCAAAAAGATGAGCAACCATGGGATCGCCAATTTGGTGAAGATACACAAAAAGCGCGTCAGTATTCACGTAGTGCTCGTAATGCTAATGGTAAAGCATCAGCTCCATTATTAAGTGTGTTATTATTTGTATTTATTGTAGTAGTGGTATCTCCATTATTATTTATGATGTGGTTCTATTGGTCAAGTTCCAAAGCTGAGGTTAAACCACGTACAGCAGATGAAGTAATGTTGACAAAAGTAGTAGAAACAACTACTGCAGAAACAACTACAGTTGAAACAACAGCTTCTACAACAAATGCAAATACTACAACTTCATCATCATCAGCTTCAAGACAACAACAAAATAATCAAAGAGAACAGAATACGCCTGAAACACCTACTACTCAAAATGGTGCATATGGAAGTTATACTGTTCAGGCTGGTGAAACATTATATAGAATTGCAGTGAATCATGGAATGGACGTTGATACATTAAAATCGATTAATGGATTAACAACAAATAATATTTCACCAGGAATGCAATTAAAAGTATTACAACCAAGACAATAACAGCTAAAGGCTGGGCAGCAAGTCCAGCCTTTTAGGTTGTTATAGGAAAAAGTTAAAAATTTAAAGGAGATATATGTTATGCAAGTTGCAATTGATGGGCCTGCTTCATCTGGGAAAAGTACTATTTCAAAATTAATTGCGAAAGAAAATCACTTTTTATATTTAGATACAGGTGCGATGTATCGTGTAGTGACATTAGCAGTTTTACGTAACCATATTTCATTAGAAGACCATGATGCTATTAATGAGTTAGTTCAAAATATTGAAATTCGTTTTACAATGAAAGATGGAAAGCAAAGTGTATTTATGAACGGGGAAGATGTAACAGATGAGATTAGAAGTGTGGAAGTGACTAAAAATGTTTCTGCAGTTTCTGCACTAAAAGAAGTTCGTACTAGATTAGTTTATTTACAACAGGAAATTGCGGAAAATCATTCGATCATTATGGATGGAAGAGACATTGGCACAGTTGTACTTCCTCAAGCAGACATTAAAATTTTTCTTGTAGCAAGTGTAGAAGAACGTGCAAAACGTCGATATATTGAAAATCAAGAAAAAGGCATTGAGATGTCTTATGAGGAATTGGTGGAAGATATTCGACGTCGTGATTATATTGATTCTACTCGCAAAGAATCTCCACTAAAAAAAGCAGATGATGCTATAGAGATTGATACAACTACAATGACGATTGATGATGTTGTAAAAACGGTGACTGCATTAATTCAAAAGAACCAATAGTATAGCTGTTTTCAAAGGAAATTACTAGAATTGTGAAAGAAATAGTGATATGATGTAAAAAGGAGAAAAAATAAATTTTTAGGATTATTTTTTCGTTCGAATGAATGGTTGCGTAATAGGAGGAAGTCAAATGTCAGAATTACAAACAATGCAAGATGTACTTGATATTGTTAAAGATATCCAAGTTGGAGACTTAGTTCAAGGAGAAGTACTTGTTTTACAAGATAAACAAGCTATCGTTGGTATTATTGGTGGAGGTGTTGAAGGTGTCATTCCTTTTAATGAATTATCAGCAACTCCATTTGAAAAAATTGAAGATGTTGTAAAAGTGGGAGATATATTAGATTTAGTAGTTATTAAACCGATTAAAGATAAAGAAAATGGTAGTTTCTTACTTTCAAAACGTCGTGTAGATGCTCGTAAAGTTTGGGAAGAACTTCAAGCTAAAGCAGATAATCATGAACAAGTAGAAGGAACTGTTAAAGATGTTGTAAAAGGTGGATTAGTAGTAGATGCTGGTGTTCGTGCATTTGTTCCAGCTTCAATGATTTCTGACCACTTTGTTTCAGATTTGAAACAATTTAAGGGACAAACATTAGTATTTGATATCGTTGAAATTTTACCAGCGGATAATCGTTTAATTTTATCTCGTAAAGAAATCGTAGCGAATGAAAAAGCAGCTAAACGTGCTTCTGCTTTAGAAGCTGTTTATGAAGGAGCCGTTGTTACAGGTAAAGTTGCTCGTTTAACAAACTTTGGTGCTTTCATTGATTTAGGTGGAATTGATGGATTAGTTCATGTTTCTGAAATTTCTCATGAACATGTATCAAAACCAAGTGATTTCTTAGCAGTCGGACAAACTGTAGAAGCTAAAGTAATCGGATTAGATGCTGAAAAAGGTCGTGTTTCTCTATCTATTAAAGAAACAGTTGCTGGACCTTGGGATAATATTACTGAACGTGCAGCAGTTGATTCTACATTAGTTGGTACTGTTAAACGTTTCGCAGCATTTGGTGCATTTGTTGAATTATTCCCTGGAGTAGAAGGATTAGTTCACATTTCTCAAATTGCTCATAAACATATCGCAACTCCTCAAGAAGTTCTTCAAGTAGGACAAGAAGTAACTGTTAAAGTTTTAGATGTAAATGAAGCTGAAAAACGTATTTCATTAAGTATTAAAGCTTTAGAAGAAGCTCCAGTTGTTGAAAAACCTGAAGTTGAAGAAGTTGTAGAAGAAGAATATGTATTACCTGAAGAAGATGTGACATTTTCATTAGCAGATCGCTTAGGTGAACAATTATCTGAATTAGTTGTTGAAGACTAATAGAAAATATTAAATTTGGGTGAGGTTGGGAAAAACTCCCAGCCTCATTTTTTGAGAAAGGAGGAATTTTGATGTCAACACCAGTTATTGCGATTGTAGGTCGTCCAAACGTTGGGAAGTCTACAATTTTCAACCGAGTTGTTGGTGAAAGAATTTCAATTGTAGAAGATATTGCTGGAGTAACGAGAGATAGAATTTATTCTGAAGGTGAATGGTTAGGACATCAATTTCATATTATTGATACAGGTGGTATTGATATTACTGATGAACCATTTATGTCTAATATTCGTATGCAAGCTGAAATTGCAATGGAAGAAGCAGATGTCATTATTTTCTTAACAAGTGTTAAAGAAGGTGTAACATCAACAGATGAGCATATTGCTAAAATGCTTTATCGTACGAATAAACCCGTATTATTAGCTGTAAATAAGGTAGATAATCCAGAATTACGATCCGATATTTTTGATTTTTATGCATTAGGTTTTGGAGAGCCATTTCCAATTTCAGGAAGTCATGGGTTAGGGCTTGGAGATTTATTAGATGCAGCTGTAAAAGCATTTCCTGAACATGATGATCAAGAAGATGATACAGATGTGATTCGTTTTAGCTTTATCGGTCGTCCAAATGTAGGAAAATCTAGTTTAGTGAATGCAATGTTAGGAGAAGAACGTGTTATTGTATCGAATGTTGCAGGAACAACTCGTGATGCCATTGATACAAGCTTTACAGATGAAGAAGGTACCATCTTTAAAATGATTGATACAGCTGGTATTCGTAAAAAAGGACGTGTTTTCGAATCTACTGAGAAATACAGTGTTTTACGTGCATTAAGAGCAATTGAACGTAGTGACATTGTTTGTGTTGTCTTGAATGCGGAAGAAGGAATTCAAGAACAAGATAAGAAAATCGCAGGTTATGCTCATGAAGCAGGTAAAGGTGTTATCATTTTAGTGAATAAATGGGATACTTTAGAAAAAGATAATTCTACGTTTAAAGAATTCGAACAAAATATTCGTAAAGAATTCTTATACTTATCTTATGCACCAATTTTATTCGTTTCAGCTAAAACAAAACAAAGATTGGTCAGAATTGCACCATTATTAAAAGAAATTCATGAAGTTCGTTCTAAACGTATTTCATCATCGATTCTAAATGATGTATTGATGGATGCTATTGCAATGAATCCGACTCCTACAGATAAAGGAAATCGATTGAAGATTTACTATATGACACAAGTGGCGATTCAACCACCAACATTTGTTGTTTTTGTAAATGATGTAGAATTAATGCACTTTTCATACGAACGTTTCTTAGAAAATCGAATTCGTGCTGCCTTTGGATTTGAAGGAACACCAATTCATATGATTGTTCGTCAAAGAAAATGATAAAATCCTAGTATTATTCGTTGAAAGTCCGCCAATCAAATGGTATACTTGTTTAGAAATCATCAGTAAGGTTTCCAGAGTTATTGGACCACTCAATAACTACTGAATTATTTTCTTGTGTGATGGAGGTGAATCTAACATGGCAAATAAAGCAGAATTAGTAGATCGCGTAGCTAAAAAAACGCAATTAACAAAGAAAGATGTTTCAGCAGTAGTTGATGCATTATTCGAAACTATTCAAGAAGCATTACAAGCAGGTGAAAAAGTACAAGTTATCGGTTTTGGTAACTTTGAAGTACGTGAACGTGCTGCTCGTAAAGGACGTAACCCTCAATCAGGTGAAGAAATCCAAATCGAAGCAAGCAAAGTTCCTGCATTCAAAGCAGGTAAAGCTTTGAAAGATGCTGTAAAAAACTAATCAGTTTATTATGATATTTTCATAGAAACTATTTCATAAAGGTGCTATATTAGAGTTAAATCAATATAGCATCTTTTTTGTTGTCTATAGAAATGGAGAAATTATGAAATCAATCGTTGAACAAATTCAAAATGCATTAGAAGAACAAGAGTTAGAAAAAGTATATTCACTTTTTCATCAATTTATGGAAGAAGTGACAGAGGATAAAATTGAAGAATTAATCGATTTAGCTGCGTTTAGTGCAAGTAGTGGATTTTTTGATGAAGCAAGACAGTCGTATTTATTGTTAACTCAATTTGAACCTGAAGAATCTGCTTGGACTATTTTATTAGCAGAAATTTTAGTCAATCAAGGGGAATATGATCAAGCATTATCTGTTTTATATGATATTCCTGAAGATAACCCGAATTATCCCAGTGTTTTAGTGATTTTATCAGAGTTATATAAGGCGCAAGGATATTATGATGTTTCTGAAAGAAAACTATTATTGGCAAAAGAATTAGCTCCTGAAGAAGCCATCTTAGATTTTTATCTTGGAACTTTATTGTTTGAATCTGGTTCAATGGATAGAAGTGTGCAGTATTTAGAAAGATTTTTAAAAAATTCCACTGAAGAAACTGGAGAAGAAAATAGAGCTAGAGAATTATTAGTGGAAGCCTCTTTGGAAATTGGAAATGACGAACCTTTACAAGAACTAGTATCTGATGAAGGATTAGTATCAGCTTCGAATGAATTATTAATCAGTATTGCAAAACATGATGTCCAAGAAGGGAATTATGATCATGCAAAAAAATTATATCAAGAAATCTTATCTCGTGATGAAGAGCACTATGAAGCCTTACTAGGATTAAGTCATATTCAAATGTATAAACATGAGTATTTAAAAGCGATTATGAGCTTATCTAAAATGACAGAAACTTATCCATATGAGAAAGATCCATTCTTTAGTTTAGGTGTGAGTTATTTATCCATTGGGCAAATGGAAAAAGGACAAGAAGCGTTAAAACAAGCTTATGAATTATCTCCTGAATCATTTGAAATTATGCAAGCTTATACAGAAATATTATTATATCAAGAAGAGTTTGAAGAAGTTCAAGATATTTTAGCAAGGGAAATAGAAGAAGGTTTAGAAAATGGGCAAATTTTCTATTTAATGGCAAGAGCCAAAGAAGGTCTGGAGGAATTTGACGAAGCACTAGAATTTTATCAAAAAGCTAGTGTTGAATTAGAAGATTCAGTAGAGTTTATTATTGATTATGTAAGATTCCTTCGAGAGGAAGGTAGAGTTGCTGAAGCGAAAGAATGGTTAGAACATGGTCAAAATCTTGAACCATTAAATGAAGATTTACAAGAATTGCAGCAATATTTTGAAGCATAAGGAGTGAAAAAGATGTTTCAGCCAAGTTTAGAAGATAAGAAAAATTTTATTTCATGGTTTGTATCGAATCAAGCTTTAAAAAGAAGAGAAGCGCTATGGATTTTAAATTATTTATTGAATCATGAATTATTACTAAAACAAATTCATTTTGTGGAAAAAGTAGATTGTACACCAAAAGGGATGTGGTTTTCGACAGATAAAGTGCCTGATGAATCTTTTTATTTTTATAAAGCAGGAACACGTTTTAATAATCCGGAACAAGCATTCCATGATATTCGTTTGAATTGGAAAGAAGAATGCTATATTGAAATGGAATTCGAAGATGCTTACTTAACTATGGTAAAATTTGGTATACTAGAGAAGAATCCTTTTTATGAAGAGGAAAGCTCTTCAGATGAAGAAGTTCATCAAGCATTAGCAGAAATTCAAACTAGCGTATTAAAACAAGAAATTTTAACGCAAATTGATCAAGCGTTAGAAAGTGGCAATCAAGAGTTATTTATAAAATTAACAGCAAAATTAAAAGAACTAGAAAAATAAGAGAAAGAGAGGCGAGTGAATGTCTATTCAAAAAGAACCATTATTTTTAGAAGCATTACCTGTGATGCAACAATTGGTGGATGCTGGATATGAAGCTTATTTTGTTGGTGGTTCCGTAAGAGATATGCTCCTTCATAAGCCTATTTCAGATGTAGATATCGCCACAAGTGCTACTCCACAAGAAGTTAAAGAAATTTTTCCTCATACAGTAGATGTAGGGATTGAACATGGAACAGTTATGGTTATCTATCATAAAGAAGGTTATGAAGTTACAACTTTTCGAACAGAAGAAGGTTATGAAGATTTTAGACATCCGGATAAAGTGACCTTTGTTCGCTCGCTAGAAGAAGATTTAAAACGACGTGATTTCACGATTAATGCATTAGCGATTGGAATTGATGACCAATTGATGGATTTTTTCGATGGTATTGGGGATTTAGAACGTCAATGTATTCGTTGTGTCGGTGATGCAAAAGAACGTTTTAACGAAGATGCATTACGAATGTTTCGTGCAGTGCGTTTTGTCGGTCAGTTAGGATTTCAAGTTGAAGAGGAAACGAAAAAAGCGATTTCTCTTTTAAAAATGAATTTATCTAAAGTTGCAGTTGAACGAATGAAAGTGGAATTTGAAAAGATGATTCAAAGTTCTTATCGCAATGAAGCGATGCAATTATTTGTTGAAACGGGTTTATATCAAGCCTGTCCATTATTTGATGGAAAAGGTGAAATTCTTTTAAAATTAGCAGAATTTCCTATAAAAGAAATGAGCGTTTTACAAGCTTGGATTTTATTCGTAGATGAATTGAAATTGAGTGATAAGGAAGTGACTCATTTATTAAAATCATGGAAATCATCTAATGAACAAATTCGAGATGTACTAGTGGGTTACAGAACTTATCGCGCACGAAAAGAAGAAGAATGGAATTTCTTTTTAGCATATGATTGTCCTTATGAAGTTGCCTGTGAGGTGGAGCAATTATTGATTATTCAAGATAAAAGTAGTTCCATGGAAGGCTTAGAAGCAACGTATCATTCTTTACCTATTCGTTCGATGAATGATATTCATTTAAATGGGCATGATATTATTCGTATTTTAAAGTTAGATAAAAAAGGTCCTATTATTGGGCAAGTATTAAAGACGGTTGAAAAAATGATTTTAGAAAAAAGTATTTCCAATGATGCTGAAGTGTTGGAAACGTATGTTTTATCTCACTTTGGAGGAAAGAGTGTATAATCGTTGAAAATCTTCAAGTTCAATGGTAAAATTCGAAGAGTAAAGAATAAAAAAGTGTTTTCACTGATCATAACGGTGAGAACATGCATAAAAAAGGAGAGACTTTTATGAAAAAAGTAATGTCAGGATTACGTTTTGTATTCCGTAACGGAGAAACTTGGACGATTAACCGTCGTTTAATTGGAGATTTATGGATTAAACAAGTTACAACATCGTTTGGTCGTATTAATGGAAGTGAATTCCAAGAAATTCATCCATGTGAATCATTACGTATTGAAGTGTTTCCTGAAGCAGACCACGTAATGTCTGAAGACATTAACTTAGGTGGATTAGAGTTAGGAATGTTCGAGCGTGTTAAAAAATATAGCGATATCGAATTAATGGATATTTTATATTTAGATAGCGATCATCCAAAATCAGATGTAATTGTTTCAACTGATCGTGTATACTTCCCTTATAGTCCAGTGGATGAAGATGGTAATGATAATAAATACCAAAGTTCAGCTATTGGAACGCATGGTCACTTATACATTGTAATTGACCCAGAAAAAACTGTGGAAGATATTTACCCAGAGATTTAATTTTGAAGGACTTTTCTTTTGTAGTAATGGACGGAAGCAGCCACCTGCGGTGTCTCATTCCTAAAATTCGAGCCTAGGTCTCGAATTTTCCAGTACTACGGTGAAAAGTCCTTCTCCATTTTTATGTAAGGATATGAAGGGACGTATTAGAATAAGACTCTTTGATATAGTAGTAAAGGACGCCAGCAGCTTCGTGAAGCGAATCTCATGGTTAGAATACTACTATAAGAAGTCCTTCTTTTTTATTGCTAAATGAAAGGGATAGGCTATAATATGATTAAGGAGGCGTATTTATGAATGATTTTACAGAAGTAACCGTACAAAAAGAAGTGAAATACCAAGGTGGTATTTTTACAGTTGAACACCATTTAGTATCACTTCCAAATGGTAAACAATCAACGAGAGATATTGTTTTACATAATGGAGCAGTAGCAGTTCTTGTTGTTCATGAAGGGAAAATTTTATTAGTTCGTCAATATCGTAAAGCCATTGAAGCTCATACATTAGAAATTCCTGCAGGTAAATTAGACCACGATGGAGAAAGCCCATTAGAAGCAGCCGAAAGAGAGTTAGAAGAAGAGGCACAATTAAGTGCAAATGAATGGAAAAAAGTAGTTGATTTAGTACCAACTCCTGGATATTGTAATGAAAAAATTCATTTGTATGAAGCTAAGGGAATTCATCATTTAGAGAATGCTGCGCCATTAGATGAAGATGAATTTGTTTCCATTGAGTGGATTCCAGTGGAAGAAGTGATTCAAAAAATCCATCATGGAGAAATTACTGATGCAAAAACTATTATCGCTGTTCAATATGCAGCATTGCATCAATAGGAGAAAATATGTCGAAAGAACCATTATTAACACGAAAAGCTTTGAGAGAACATGTAGTAGAGCAAAAAAGGTCTCAAAATAGTGAAGAGATTGAATGGAATGATTCACCAGTTCCTAAAAAGCCTTTTTTAGAAAGATATAATCGCTTTTTAACGATTTGGATGATTGCGATGATTGTATTGATTATTGTAGCAATCGGAGTTCAAATCTTTTTATAAAATGATGGAAATATTAGATTCTAATTTAGAATATGATTTAAGGCTAGACAATTCATAAGAGCTTTGATAAAATAACACATATATTTAAAGACATTGATGGAAAAGGGTTATAGAAAATTTCATTATTAGGGAGAAAGGTCAGCGACTGAAAGCCTTTCATGAAAATCTACAACTTTTCACTTCCGAAGTCGCCATTGGGATTCGATAGATGAATAATGGATCGGTTCGTTACCGTTAATAACGCCGAGTGCCTGCAATGCAGGAATGAGGGTGGTACCGCGATAAATTTCGTCCCTTACAATTTTTAGGAATTGTAAGGGACTTTTTGTTTATTAAAATGATTTATAGGAGGAAACAAAATGAATTTAGCAGAAATGAAACAACAATTTGATGCGATTCGTCAAGATGTATTAGCTGCATTAGAAACTGTTCAAACGTTAAAAGAAGTTGAACAAATTCGTGTGCAACAATTAGGAAAAAAAGGACCTATTACTGAAGTTCTAAAAAATATTAAAAATATCGTTCCAGAAGAACGTCCACAAGTAGGAGCTTTAGCCAACGAATTACGTAGTGTAATTGAAGAAAAAATTGCTAGCATTAAAGCAGACTTAGAAGCAAAAGCATTAGTAGAATCTTTACGTAAAGAAACAATCGATGTTACTATGCCAGGTCGTCCAATGACTGTAGGTACAAAACACGTATTAAGTTACGTTAGTGATGAAGTGGAAGATTTCTTCATTGGATTAGGATACCAAGTAGTAGAAGGTCCAGAAGTAGAATCAGATCATTATAACTTTGAAATGATGAACTTACCAAAAGATCATCCTGCTCGTGATATGCAAGATACATTTTATATTACACCTGAGTATTTATTACGTACGCAAACTTCACCAGTTCAAGCAAGAACAATGGAAAAACATGATTTTTCTAAAGGACCATTAAAAATGATTAGTCCAGGGCGTGTATTTAGACGTGATAATGATGATGCAACTCACTCACATCAATTCTATCAAATTGAAGGATTAGTAATTGATAAACATATTACAATGGCAGACTTAAAAGGAACATTAGCTGCATTTGCCAAAGAATTATTTGGTCAAGAACGTGAAGTTCGCCTACGTCCAAGTTACTTCCCATTTACGGAGCCTTCTTTAGAAGTAGATATTAGCTGTTTCAAATGTGGCGGACAAGGTTGTTCGATTTGTAAAGGAACAGGTTGGATTGAAATTTTAGGTTCTGGAATGGTTCACCCGAATGTATTAGAAGCTGCTGGAGTGGATTCAAGCGTTTATGGTGGATTTGCCTTTGGATTAGGACAAGACCGTATTGCAATGTTGAAATATGGAATCGAAGATATTCGTTCGCTTTATACGAATGATGTTCGTTTCTTAAATCAATTTACGAAGTAAGGAGAAGAGAATATGAAATTATCGTATGAATGGTTAAATGAATATTTAGATTTAAGTTCAATTACTCCTCAAGAATTAGGGGAAAAAATGTCACGTACTGGGATTGAAGTAGATAGTGTATCCGTTCCAGGGGAAGGACTAAGTGGATTAGTCGTAGGTCGTGCATTAGAAGTAGTAGATCATCCAGATTCAGATCATCTTCATGTGGTTACAGTGGATGTTGCTGGGGAAGAATCTTTACAAATTGTCTGTGGTGCACCAAATATTGCTAAAGGACAAAAAATTATTGTAGCGACTCATGGAGCACGTATTGCTGGTGGCCATAAAATTAAACGTGGAAAATTAAGAGGAGTAGAGTCTCAAGGGATGATTTGTTCTCTTCAAGAATTAGGGCTTCCTTCTTCATTAGTGCCAAAAGAATATGAACAAGGTATTTACGTATTTGAAGATGATGCCATTGAAGTTGGAATGGATGCTGTTAAAGCTTTAGCGTTAGATAGTGCGATTGTGGAATTAGATATTACAGCTAATCGTGCAGATGCTTTAAGTATGAGAGGTTCTGTTCATGAAATTGGTGCCATTTATAATTTAGAAAATACATTAACACCAGATGAATTTTTAGAAGGTGGTTCGTCTTCATTAAATCCATGGATGACAGTATCGGTTGAAGATGAAGTAGACGCTCCAGCTTATCACTTACAAATTATTAAAAATGTTACTGTAAAACCAAGTCCTCAATGGATGCAAAATCGATTGATTGCAGCAGGCGTTCGTCCAATTAATAATATCGTAGACGTAACGAATTATATTTTAATGGAATATGGGCAACCGCTACATGCATTTGACTATGATCGTTTAAATTCTAAACAAATTCATGTTCGTCGTGCAAAAGATGGTGAAACATTAGTAACTTTAGATGGTGTTGAACGTACATTAAGTAATGAAATTGTTATTACAGATGGAGAAAAACCAGTTGCATTAGCTGGGGTAATGGGTGGATTAGATTCAGAAATTATTGAAACTACAACGACTGTTGCATTAGAATCAGCATTATTTGAGCCAAAAGCGATTCGTTTAGCTTCTCAAAAATATAATTTAAGAAGTGAATCAAGTAGCCGTTTTGAAAAAGGAATTAATAAAGCGACAATTTTACAAGCTGGTAAGAGAGCTGCAGCATTAATTGCTGAATTAGGGGATGGTGAAGTAGTTGAAGGAGTTGCTTCTGCACAATCACTAACATTAGAGTTACCAGTTGTTTCTATTTCACTTGAACGCTTAAATCATGTTTTAGGAACTAGCCTTACAACTGAAGAAGTATTGCAAGTATTTAAACAATTAGCTTATCCTACAAAAGAAGTAGAAGGAGTATTCCATGTGACAGTTCCTGCTTGGAGATTTGATATTTCGATTGAAGCAGATTTAGTGGAAGAAGTAGGACGTATTTATGGATATGATAAAATTCCTTCTACATTACCAACAACTGCAAGTACACAAGGTAGATTAAATGAGAAACAACGTTTTGTACGTTGGACTCGTCAATTTATGCAAGGAGCAGGTTTATCACAAGCGTATTCTTATGCATTAACAACTCCTGAAAAATCTCATTGGTTTACAGTAGAAGAAAGACCAAGTATTCGTTTAGACTTACCAATGAGTGAAGATAGAAGTGAATTAAGACAATCTATGTTACCAAGTTTATTGGAAGCATTACAATATAATGTCGCTCGTTCACAACAAAATGTTCGTTTATTTGAAGTAGGGAAAGTATTCTCGATTGGTAAAAATGGTTCTGAAGATTTCCAAGAAAGAGAAGTGATTGGAGCTGCAGTAACAGGAGAATGGGGACATGCTTCATGGCAATCACCAGCACAACCTGTTGATTTCTTCGCATTAAAAGGAATATTAGAAGCTTACTTTGCAGAATTGAACTGTAGTGATCGTATTCGTTTTGTTGCAACAGATGCGATTGGGCAATTACATCCAGGTCAAACAGCTTATATTTATCTAGACGAAGAATTAATTGGATTTATTGGAAAAATTCATCCAGTGATTCAAAAGGAATTAGATTTATCTGATACATTTGTATTTGAATTATTAGTGGAACCTTTATTAGCAGAAGGATTAAAAGAACGTGTGATTCAATCTGTACCAAAATTCCCATCAATGACACGTGATATTGCGTTATTAGTTCCTGTAACAATGGCGAATGCAACATTAGAAGCGGTCATTAAAGAACAGGCTGGTCAATATGTACAATCAGTTACTTTATTCGACGTGTATAAAGGCGAACATGTACAAGAAGGTTACCAATCATTAGCTTATTCGATTCGTTTCTTAAATAAAGAAGCTACTTTACAAGAGGAAGAAATTAAACAAGCAATGGATCGTATTCAAACAGCCTTAGTTGCATTAGAGGATGTAACCATTCGTTAAGATGCTACGGAATAAAAGAATTTCCTTACGTAGTAAGGTCGCCAGCAGCCTCGCTTTGCGAGTCTCATGGCTAAACTTTGAGCCTAGGTCTCAAAGTTTCCCTGCAAAAAAGCCAGAATTATCTGGCTTTTTTCTTTTACTACGAAGACAATTCTTTTATTCCTCCGCTTGAAAGTAAAAAAAATAAATTTTTTTGAATAAAAAATATTTTTCGTCCTTTTTTTCGTATATAAAGAGTGAAATATAATTTCAAAAAATAGAGAGAGGACGAAATAATATGAAGGACCGAATATAATGAAATAATCACAAAATATACTCTATACAAGGTTAATTAAATGAAAATTTAAAGTATTTAAAAACTTGCTTTTGTGCGTTGTTTTAAATATAATAAAGCACAAAAGGAAGTGATAGCAGTGAATGAATATAAAATAAGAGAATTAATAAAACAGAACAAGGGAATCATAACGGCAAAGGAACTAACAGATAATAAAATTGATTCATGGTATCTTACGAATTTGGTGAAAAAAGGAGAGCTAGAAAGAGTAACAAGAGGTGTTTATTTTGATCCGAATTTTGATAATTATGATGAACTTTATTTCTTTCAACTTCAAAATAAGGCTTGCATTTATTCCTATCAAACAGCACTGTATTTGCATAGATTAACAGATAGACTGCCATTTTCTAACGAAGTAACAGTAAAGCAAGGTTACAATGCATGGCGTATTAAAAATTCGGTTATTGTTCATCAAGTGAAAAAAGAATGGTATGAGCTAGGTAAAGCTGAAATTAAAACGGATATGGGAAATATTGTGTGTGTGTATGATATGGAGAGGACGATTTGCGATTTAGTAAGAGATAGAAAAAATCAGGATCCAGAGATATTTTCAAAAGCTTGGAATCTATATATTAAGAATGATTCTAAAGATATATGGAAATTAAGAAAATATGCTCATATTTTAGGAATATCAAAAAAAATAGAGGACATACTTGAGGTGATTGTATATGAATAAAGAAAGTATCACTCAAAAATTAAGGAATAAAGCAAAGGAACTTGATTTAAATTATAATTTGGTATTAAGTAAATTTTTCTTTGATGAATTTTTAAAGTTAATTTCTATTAGTATACATAGAGAAAATTTTATGCTTAAAGGTGGTATGTTATTAACTTATTCTTTAGGTGTTCAAAACAGATCTACACAAGATATTGATTTTTTAGTTAAGGGATTTCCTATAGAAACCGTAAAATTGAAAAAAATTTTAGAGGAAATATTGGGAGATACTAACAAAAAAGATATATGGTTTGAAATAAATGGTACTGCCGAGGAGATTAGAGCGGAAGACGAATACGGTGGCATTAGATTTCATCTGATTGGGCACTTAGCAAATATTAGAATTCCATTCAGTATTGATATTGCTACGGGAGATCCGATTTATCCTTTACCAAGGTTAGAAAGATATAGCACAATTTTAGGTGATAATATTGAATTGAATATGTATCCATTGGAAACAGTGTTATCAGAAAAACTTCAAACAATACTTACACGAGCAGAAAATAATAGTAGAAGTAAAGATTTTTATGATATTTATGCTGCCGAATTGTAAAATGAAGTGCAACAAAAAACATAACTATCTGATATACTTAAG
>NZ_CAUPXD010000009.1:0-54911 GCF_963515095.1 uncultured Granulicatella sp.
TCATAAGTTTGTTGAAATTCTGGATATAAATTGAATTCTTTCAGAGCGTTAATAATAAAATCTTCATTCACAATTTCATTTAGTAGATTGTCAATTTGCTCCGATGTTAACCTTCTTTCCATAACTCTACCTCCTTAATTTTCTGAACATTTCTTATACAATATTCAAGACCATTTGGAACATTAGAATTCATTGTATCAGACAGCACTGATACAGTCCATGATTTTACACAATCACATTGCTCAATGCCAAAAAAGTCCTCTGAATAACGTTTTATTAGATGTTCTAACATTATACCTTCTAATTCAGATTGATTTCCATTTCTTAATTCCCGACATAAACTCTTAAATATAGGTAAATTCATGAATTTCTCACGAAATTTTTGGTAAATTTCATTGTGTTCTTCATTCGTCAAATCTAAAATATTCATATCTTCTAAATTAAGTCTAATTAGAATAACTGCTGTTTCACTTCGAATTTTTTCAGAAATATATTTTTTACATATATATATTTGACTGAAAGCATATACACCATAACCCAAAGTTCCAGGTTTCTTTTGAAATGATGTTTGATTAAAATTCCATTTAGGTAAATTAAAACCCATATTTAAAATAGATTTTGCGCCTTCCTTTGTTGTACCATGATATAATTCTTTTATCCTGATATCAACCATCTCCCATTCGTAAAATAAACAAAGTATGATTATTTACATATAGCTTTTCATACGGCTTTTTTATCAATCAAAACCTGTTCTTAAACATATCTCATTATAACAAATTTACGTCAAACAAACAATATAATATGAAATTATTTTTGTAAATGAAAGTGATTAATATTGCCACCATGTAATAGTATTTTGGTCAATTCTGTATTAAAATCTCATTTATAAGGCACTTTTTTGTTAATTATTCCTGATAGCTTAATTCTATAACTAGTGGTTTTTTTATACTTTTTTTAGGTTTAGAAAAAATATTGTACACTCTCTCAGTTTTAACCGTCCAAAATAAAATTGGCTTTTCTCTACCGTCAGTATATACAGAAGAAGCACATCGCAAACGTACACTCATAAACTTCCGTCAAAATATAATTAGCTTTTCTCTGTAGCTGATGACCAAGGCTCGATTTTTAGCAATGAGACTCGCTATGCGAGGCTGCTTGCGCCGTAGCTACTAAAGAAAAGCTATATTATATTCTTTATTTTTTATTTCGCTAGTAATTGCGCAATTTCAATAATAACATCTCGTGCTTTTTCCATTGATTCTACAGCGACGAATTCATATCGTCCGTGGAAGTTTTCTCCACCTGCAAAAATGTTTGGTGTTGGTAAGCCCATAAATGAAATTTTAGAACCATCTGTACCACCACGAATTGGTTCAATAATTGGCGTAATAGATAAGTTTTCCATTGCTTTTTGAGCAACTTCAACAGCTCTAAAGTCTTTTTCAATGATTTCAGCCATATTGTAATATTGATCATTCATATCAATTGAAATGCGATTGCTATCTAATGATGCGTTTAGTCGATCTGCAACTAATTGTAAATAAGCTTTTTTCGCTTCAAATAAGTTACGATCATGGTCACGAATAATATAGACTAATTTTGCTTCTTCAACGACACCATTAGCATACATTAAATGATAGAATCCTTCACGTCCAGCAGTATGTTCTGGTACTTCAAATTCAGGTAAAGCATTTTGGAATTGACGTGCAAGTTCTAAGGCATTCACCATTGTATCTTTTGCAGTTCCAGGGTGAACATTTTTCCCTTGGATTGTAATTTCAGCTTGAGCAGCATTGAAACTTTCGTATTCTAATTCTCCTACTGGGCCTCCATCCATAGTATAGGCAAAGTCACAGCCAAATTCTTCCACATCAAATAAATCAGCACCACGTCCAATTTCTTCATCTGGACCAAATGCTACACGAATTTTTCCGTGTTCGATTTCAGGATGAGCTAATAAGTATGCACCTGCAGTGACAATTTCACTAACACCTGCTTTATCGTCAGCTCCTAATAAAGTTGTACCATCTGTTGTAATTAATGTTTTCCCAACATAATTTTTTAAATTTGGAAAATCTTTTGGAGATAAAACAAATTTACCTTCTTTATCTAATACAATCGCTTCTCCATCATAGTTTTCATGGAATTGAGGTTGTACATTACGAGCTTCAAAATCAGCTGTATCTACGTGAGCAATAAATCCAACAACTGGTACTTCTTTTGTAGTTGTAGCTGGAATTGTTGCCGTTACGAAACTATTTTTAGGATTTAATCTTACATCTTGATAGCCTAATGCTACTAATTCTTCTACTAAGTCCTTTAAAAACTCTGTTTGACTTGGTGTTGATGGAACAGTTGTGCTTGCTTCATCTGAGCGAGTTTCTTTTTTTACATAACGAATAAAACGATCAATTAATTGATTTGGCATATTACATTCCTACTTTCTTATAAAAATTCAAATGGGTCTGTATCAATCGTACTTTTAATCACTGATACATTCCAATTTTCTTCTTGATTCCATTGTACAAGCCAGTTCGCTAATTTTTCAATACAAACGACTTCAATATGATGCCCTGCATCCACTAATAACATTGGAGATTCTTGAATATCATGAGCCACATGATACGTAATATCGCCTGTTACAAATGCATCTGCCCCCTTAGCTACAGCTGCTTGGTAAAAACTTCCACCAGAACCCCCTAAAACGGCAACTTTACGAATCTTGTATAACGAACGATTTCGTGGAGTGACAAAACGTAATCCTTTTAATTGGAATTGATTTTTGACATAAGTGACAAATTCTTCGACAGATAATGGTTCAGGTAATTGTCCAATTCGTCCAATTCCTAGTGTTTTTGCATCATTTTCTAAAGCCCACACTTCATAAGCTGGAACTTCATAAGGATGACTTGCTTTCATAGCAGTAATAATAGCATCCACTTGATTTTCATAACAGATAACTTCTACTTTTTCCTCTGCTACTTGTTCTGCTTGATTCACTTGTCCAATTGCAGGATTTGCTCCTTCAGTTGGTGTAAAGCGTCCTACTCCACTAGTAGTAAAACTACATTCCTTGTAACAATCACCAATTTGTCCTGCTCCTGCTTCATGCATTGCTTGACGAACTGCGCTAGCTTGTTCTTCAGGCACAAACACGGCAATTTTCATTTGGCGAAGTGTTCCTGTTGGAGATAGTACTTCTACTTTTTCTAATTGTAGGACTTCACTTAACCAATCATTGACTCCGCCTGAAACAACATCCAAGTTTGTATGAGCCGCATAAATGGCAATATCATGTTTTAAAATTTCTTGGTACATTTTATGTTGCGGATTTGTTAAATCAAATTGTTGTACCGGTCTAAAAATCAGCGGATGATGGGCTATAATTAAATCAACATTTTTTTCAATAGCTTCTTGAATGATTGAAGGACGAATATCTAACGTCGTCATCACTACTTGGACTTCTTGATTCCAATCCCCAAAATGTAAACCAATTGGGTCTTTTCCCATTGCTAAAGACTTCGGAACTCTTTGTTCAAATTTACGAATAATCTCTCTAACGGTTGGCATTGTCAATCAATCCTTTCAATTCAAGATATTGATGGTTAAATTTTTCTACTTTTTCAGTTGGAACTTCTTTGCTATTTTTCAATTGTACTAAAATTTCTGCAATTTTACGTAATTGTCGTTCCCATTTACGAATCACTAAATCTGTTGGATTCTCTATTAATTTTGGACCGAATTTAATTTGCGTTGCTGTTAATGGGACACTCTGTTCTCTTTTTTCCGCTACAATAATTTCATACAAGCGATGATGATCTTCCACTACAACTTCTTCTAAAATTTCATAGTGATGGTCCACTAACCACTGTCTTAATAAATGTTCTGCAACATTTGGTTGCAACACTAATTTCTCATTACCCGTTAACGTACCCTTTACTCGACCTTGTTCTAAAATACGAGCAATCAATTCTCCACCCATTCCACAAATAGAAATAGCTGTAACTTCGTCTTTAGAAGTAACAACATCTAATCCATCCCCTAAACGAACAGAAATTTTATCCGTTAAAACATAGTCTTGAACGGTTTGCTGTGCAGACTCGAAAGGACCTTTAACTACTTCACCTGCAATAGCACTAGTAATCAATCCTTGCTGAATGGCATACACTGGTAAATAAGCATGGTCAGAACCAACATCACATAATAATGTCACTCCTTCTATAAAAGAAGCAACGGTTTTCAGTCTTGGACTTAATTCTACTGTCATCTCCTACTCCTTTCTACATTAAGAAATAAATAAAACTTTTACACCAATACTCTTTAAATAAGAAACTGTTTCAGCATCAGCGGAATAATCTGTAATCAAATGCGTAATCATCGAACAATCTGCCGTATGGAAATTAGACTCTCGTCCAACTTTAGCTCCTTCAGCAACAACAATCTTAGGACCATTCGTCCGTTCTAAAATCACACGATTGACTGCTGTTTCGGGTAAAGCAACAGTCGTAATTCCATTTTTATTAATGCCACCGACACCTAAGAAACAAATATTCGCACGTGCTTTCGAAAAAGAGTTAATGGCAAAATCGCCGACTAAAGATTTCTTTTGTTCGAAAATTTCTCCTCCACTTAACACAATCGAAGCTTTTGAAGAGGCTTTTTTAAAAATAGATCGTCCATTATTCGTTAATATCGTAACATTTTCATCTGCTAAATAATTCAATAATAAAAAGGCTGTAGAACCTGAATTAATAAAGACCATATCATGTTCACGTACTAAACCGGAGGCTCGACGAGCAATATTTTTCTTAGTGGAATTATATTGTTTTTGATCAATATTTTCTTTTTCGATTTTACCTGTGATATATTTTGCTCCACCATAAAATCGTTCGATCAATCCTTGATCTTCAAAACGTTGTAAATCTCTTCGTATTGTAATTTCGGAAACTTCTAATCTAGAAGATAACTCTTCAACTGAAAGTTGCCGATGTTCTTGTAATAATTTTAAAATTTCTTGTTGTCTTTTAAACACAACACCTTTGCTATTTTTCATTAGTATTCGTTCCTTATTTTTCTCTATGAAGAACAGAGGAGAAGCCTTCAAAGACTTCTCCATTGCTCATTTTTAGCGAATTTTTAAAGATAATTCTTGTAATTGTTGTTCAGATACTGGACTTGGTGCTTGTGTCATTGTATCCATTGCTGAACCGTTTTTAGGGAATGCAATCACTTCACGGATGTTATCTTCCCCAGCTAATAACATGACTAAACGGTCTAATCCTAATGCAATTCCTCCATGTGGTGGGAATCCATAATCTAATGCATCCATTAAGAATCCAAATTGTTCTTGTGCAGACTCTTTTGTGAATCCTAATACGTTAAACATTGCTTCTTGCATGTCTCTTCTATAAATTCTTAATGAACCTCCACCTAATTCATATCCATTTAATACAATATCATAAGCTTGAGCTTTAGCTGCTGCAGGATTTTCTAATAAAGCATTAAAATCTTCATTTACTGGACGAGTAAATGGATGGTGCATTGCTTGATAACGATTTGCATCTTCGTCATATTCTAATAATGGCCAATCAACAACCCATAAGAAATTGAATTTAGATTGATCAATTAATTCATGTTTTCTACCAAAGTGTAAACGTAATTCAGATAATGATTGAGCTACAACACTTGGTTTATCCGCACAGAAGAAAATAATATCTCCAACTTCTGCATCTAATCGTTCTCTTAATGCTGTTTCTTGGTTTACTAAGAATTTAGCGATTGGTCCTTTTAGACCATCTTCTTCAACTTTCAACCAAGCTAATCCCTTTGCTCCATATTTAGCAACAAATTGTGCTAAGCTATCTGCATCTTTACGTGAATATTCATCTGCTAATCCTTTTAAGTTTAAAGCTTTAACATGTCCACCATTTTCAACAACTGTACTGAACACTTTTAAGTCAGAATCTTTTACAATATCTGCTACATCAATTAATTCTAATGCAAAACGAGTATCTGGTTTATCATTACCATAACGGCTCATTGCTTCAGCAAATGAAAGACGTGGGAATGGAGTTGTTACTTCTACTCCTAATGTATCTTTCATCACTTTTTTCAACAAACCTTCCATCATTTCTTGAATTTCTTCAGCTGATAAGAAACTTGTTTCAATATCAACTTGTGTAAATTCAGGTTGACGGTCTCCACGTAAATCTTCGTCACGGAAGCAACGAACGATTTGGTAGTAGCGGTCTAATCCCCCACCCATTAATAATTGTTTAAATGTTTGAGGTGATTGTGGTAAAGCATAGAAACTTCCTTCATGTACACGAGAAGGTACTAAGTAGTCACGAGCTCCTTCTGGAGTTGATTTTGCTAAGTATGGAGTTTCTACATCGATAAATCCTTCAGTATCTAAATATTCACGAATCGCACGAGTTGTTTTATGACGTAAACGTAAGTTTTCTAATACAGGTTTACGACGCATATCTAAATAACGATATTTCATACGTAATTCATCTGATGCTACTTTATCATCTTCAATATAAATTGGTGGAGTTTTAGCTTTCGCTAATAATTCAACATCATGTACTTCTAATTCCATTGTACCCGTTTTTAAGTTTGGATTTGCTAATCCTTCTCCACGTAAAGCAACAGTACCTGTTACTTCAATAACATATTCTGAACGTAATGTATCCGCAATTTCAAAAGCTGCTTGGTTATGTTGTGGGTTAAATACAACTTGCATCACACCTTCACGGTCACGTAAGTCGATAAAAATAACTCCACCATGGTCACGACGTTTTTGTACCCAACCATGTAATGTAATTTCTTTTCCTACTAATTCTTCTGTGACTAATCCACAATAAATTGATCTCTTTTTCATACAAATCCCTACTTTCTATTTTCCAAAATATTCATCAATTGCTGTTGTATCCATTGTTGCTTGGCGGAATAGACTATCAAAATCTTCATATACATCTGCTAAGTCAACTTTTACTTCTTTACCAGTACTCATTACTTTTAGTGGAACTTGACGACTTGCCAATTCTTCTTCTCCTAAAGTAATCACAACTTTTGCTCCATATTTTTGAGCATTTTTAAATTGAGGTTTTGCTTTTCTACCGAAGAAATCACGATCTACAGAATACCCTTGTTGACGTAAAGAGATAGAAAGTTTTAATACTTCCTCTTCCGTTTCTTCTCCTAAACCAACAATATAAGCATCTAATTCTTGTAAGTCAGGAATTTCTACTTGTTCATCTTTCATTAATAACACAAGTCTTTCCATTCCTAATCCAAATCCGAATCCTGGTGTTTCTGGTCCATCTAATTCTTGAACAAGACCATCATAACGTCCTCCACCACAAATCGTTGTTTTAGCACCAAATGATTTTGAATCCGTCATAATTTCAAAAATCGTATCTTGATAATAATCTAATCCACGAACCATTGTTTCATCAATTTCAAATGGAATTTCTAAGGCAGTTAGATATTGCTGTACTTTTTCAAAGTGACTACGTGCTTCATCAGATAAAAATTCTAAAATACTTGGTGCATTTTTTACGATTTCAATATCACGTTTATCTTTACTATCTAATACACGTAATGGATTTTTGTGAAGACGATTTTTAGAATCTTCACTTAATTCTTCTGCAAATGGTTCTAAATAATCAATTAAAGCTTGTCGATATGCAATACGATCTGCAGTTTTACCTAGTGAATTAATCACTAAACGCATATTTGATAATCCAAGTTCTTTTAATAAATCCCATGCCATTGCAATAGTCTCAACATCTGTTGCTGGATTTGTTGAACCAAATACTTCTACCCCTAATTGGTGGAATTGTCTTAAACGACCTGATTGTGGACGTTCATACCGGAACATTGGAGCCATGTAATAAACTTTAAAAGGTTTCTTATGTTCTGGCCCAAATAATTTATTTTCTACATACGCACGAACGATAGCTGCTGTTCCTTCTGGACGTAATGTAATATGACGGTCACCTTTATCATAAAAGTCATACATTTCTTTAGAAACGATATCTGAAGTATCACCCACACCTCTACTAAATAATTCATAGCTTTCAAACATTGGTGTACGCATTTCTTCGAATTGATAATCGCCTAAAATAATGCGAGCTGTTTCTTCAATGTAATGCCAAATTTTTATTTCCTCTGGTAATAAATCGGCTGTTCCTTTTGGTTTTTGAATCATTTTATCCCTACTTTCTATGTATAAAAAATTGTGTAAAAAAAATCCTGACTCAAATGAATGAGTCAGGACGATTATTTCGTGGTACCACCTAAATTTGAACAGAGTCTTCTCTATTCCTCTACTAAATAACGGCTCTTTTGCCGGAATAACTTTGCATTATTCTCCTCCAGAGTGTCTTTCAATTCTTTCAGTCTTATGAGAAACTTTCAGCCACGATTTCTCTCTCTAATTGCTGCGAATCTACTTAGCTCCTTCACTGGATTTCCTATGAAATTGATACTAATTTACTAAAAAGTTAACTGTTTGTCAAGTAATGTGAATAGAAATGTTAAATTTGTGTCAAACACAAGTGATACTGTCTCAATGAAATACAAGAGTCTGGTTTTCTGGTATCTGCAACCACTCGCAAAATTAAATAACAGAATTACGAATTCTCAAGCTTGGTCAAGTCTAATGCCATCGGCTGATAAGATTGATTTTCATCATTTACTATCGAACCGTATTTAGTAAAACCAAAACTCTCATAAAAATTGATTACCTTATCATGGTTTACACTATCCAACACAATAGTCTGTCCACCAATAATCTTCCGAGCTTTTTGAATTTGAGTAAGAACTAAATTCATCAAATCATCACCACTGATTCTTTTATCAGCTTTATAGTTTTTTCCGAATTGAGCTATTAGAATAGCTGGAATTTCTGAAATATGTTTTGCGGCAGAACGCTTTCCACTGGTCAAAAGCTTCTTCTTTTGACTATTTGATAAGTCATC
Organism: uncultured Granulicatella sp.; assembly: GCF_963515095.1. GTDB lineage: Bacteria > Bacillota > Bacilli > Lactobacillales > Aerococcaceae > Granulicatella. The sequence goes on from NZ_CAUPXD010000009.1 coordinate 8,988, forward strand.
CATTTTAACAACTTTCAATGTTAGAGAGAAAATTCCAAGCAAATCACTAGAAGAATTTGGCGCTTCCACAATAAACGAACGTGTCTTATTATCCAACTCATCCTTTAAAGCTAATTTAGAAAAATAATCAAGCATATCCTGGTTTCCATTAAAATCAAACTCTTCTATTACCAGATTAGAAAGAGCTAAATAGGTTTCTTCTTTAAAATGATTAACACTTTTTTCATTTGAAGGATTTAACCTTCCATCTTCCATCCAGTTTTTCCACATAGTATTGTAGATAACATCCTTGTAGAACTCTTTTAATGGGGTTATAACTAAATCATCTGAGATAAGCATCAAATCTGCCTTCTGTCCTATGTGGTCTTTCAACTGGTTTAGAAGATTTCTTAATAGCATCTAGGAATTTTTTAGTTGGAGCTGATTGCTTAATTTTTTTCAAGTCTTCTTCAGTAAAAACTATCTCACGAGTAATGCTAATTGTAGCCATATCTAAACCTCCTATTAATTTATCATAATAATTATCTCTATTATACCCTTTACAACGCTTCTAAGTCAATTTAGAGAACCATTTACACTGTCATCTGTAAAACACAAGTGATACTGTCCAATTAATGTTACAATTTAGGATATTTCGTCACATTTTGATTTACACTTGATAGTAATACAAATAGAAATGTTAAATTTTGATGATAGAATATTATTCAATTAATAACCTTTTACCATTTTCACTACTATTGTTTTCTTCATATGTTCTTTTAGAAATAATATATCTGGGTCTGTTTTTAGTTTCTAAATAAATTTTTCCTATATATTCACCAATAACCCCTAAACTAATGAGTTGTACTCCTCCTAATAAGCTAACAATAGCATAGGTACTAGCCCATCCTGCAACACTTTCTCCTGTAAGTTTAGTCCATAGAACCCAAACAATTAGTAGAAAACTAAAGAATGATGTACAAACTCCTATAATAGTTATCATACGAATAGGCTTTACAGATAAACTTGTAATACCATCAACTGCTAATTTAACCATTTTAGAAAGTGGATAATGACTCTCTCCTGCGATTCTTTCTTCTCGTTTATATGTTACAATCGAGTATTGAAAACCAACTAAAGGCACAATTCCTCTTAAAAATAAGTTAACTTCTTTATATTTGCTTAATTCTTCAATAAATCGTTTACTCATCAAACGATAATCTGCATGATTAAATATAATTTCAGCACCAAAAAAGCTCATTAAACGATAAAAACTTTCCGCTGTAAATCTTTTAAAAAACGTATCTGTTTTTCTATTTTCTCTTACTCCATATACAATTTCAGAACCTTTTTCATAAGCTTCTAGCATTTTATTTACACAATGAATATCGTCTTGTCCATCAGCATCAATGGTAATAACTACGTCTGCATATTTTTTAGCCTCGAATATTCCTGCTAAAACACTGCTTTGGTGTCCACGATTTCTACTTTGGCTAATTCCAACAACAAACTCATTATTTGAATATTCTTCTATTAAATTCCACGTATCATCAGTACTTCCATCATTCACATACATCACTCTTGATTGTTGAGAAATGATTTCTTTTTCTACCAATTCTTGAATTTTATCTTTAAAAATCACATTGGTAAAAGGTAAAACTTTTTCTTCATTAAAACATGGAATAACTATATATAAGATTGGCTTTTTCTTCATTGAAACTCCTTAATTATTTTTAAATTTATAAATACTCATACTTTCAATTTCTTTTTCAAAATCATAGTGTTCTTTTATATATTCTTTAATAAATTCATCTGTTAATCTACGATAATCCCATCTTGAATCAAAAACAATATATTTCGGTGGATTATTTAGGATAGAATTTTTAAAATCATCAATTAAAGGTGTTTCATCCTTTAACGATGGAATAAAGAAAAATTTTGTACTAGCTAATCGATCACTTTCTAAATAAATAATTCCATTCATTCTATGAGAATAAATTCTATCGTCATTATATGTATGAGTACGAATATAGTTAGCTACTTCTCTCTCATTAACAGACAAGTCTTGATAACGATGTGAAATATTATCTTTTATTTCCTTTAAAGGATGATAATAAATGATACACATTCCAATTAGTAATATCACAATTCCATATTTTGATAAATAATTGTTAAAATAATCCATAAAAATACTAATATAAGGTACATATAATGGAATCAACACTAATAAATAATGGAAATATGTTCTCTTTGAAACTAATGCAACCACAATACAAAAAATCACTAATAGATTATAAGCAATGACTTTCCAATGATATTTTTTTAATGCTAGTAAACTAGATAACACTATCAATATATTTATTTGTAATTGATTTGTTTGTAATAAATACCATTCAATTACTTCTTTTAGCGAATACTCACTCGGCTGTTTAGAATAAATCATATTTACAATAAATGACTGATAAAACATATCAGTTAATGCACCATTCATCATTAAATATAAAAATAATGGCACAAGAATTAGAAGAATTCCACTTAAAAATAATCCTATTAATTGAATTAAGTCTTTATACTTTTTTTGATAGACTAAATATACAGTTATGTATAAAGTAAAAAATAACCACATTCCTACCATATTAGCTTTTGTAAAAAATACAATAGAAAAAAATAAACCATTTAGTACAACTTCCATTGGTTTAATTTTACTAGTTAATGAATAGTTTAAAAATACATATAAAGAATAACTGATACAAGGTAAAATATAACCTTCTAATCCCCATCCACCTTCAAAGTACTTTTCAAAAATAATAAATACAATAACATTAACCAATATAGAAATGGTTTTATCCGAAAATAATCGTGAGATACGATAAGTCCAATAAAAAAATAAATATATACACAATAAATATAATGCTTTTATCCCTAAAGGACCGGCAACAAAGTACCCTAATGCATTAAAAATAAAAATAAACGGTCCCTTATGATCAAACAAATTAGTATACATTACTTGACCATGATTCATCGCATATCCAAAATATTCAAATATACTAGCATCATAAAGTGCTAAACCTTTTCGAACACTTGTCGTCATCGATAACCAAACTATTATCATTAAAACAAAGGATACAAAATTACCAATGAAAAAACCCTTTTTAAATTTCAATGAACATCCCCCTAAATGTATCATAATATACAAGTATTATATCATAATCTAATAAAATTCGTTGAATATCTTTAATATTTTGTAAAATGAAAATCCCTTACCATTTTATTAGTAAGGGATTCTCAAACAATATATTCTATTTTTTAAGTCTTCTTTTTTTCTCATTCAGATGTTTTTTTCTATATCAAGACTATCATCGCCCTTCCGTTAACACAATAACATTCGAGCAAATCGATTCAATCAACGACTGATTATGGCTAATCAATACTATTGTCATATTGGTTTCTTCTTGAACTTTTTGTAACACTTTTATAACTTTTTCCTGGTTTGCATCATCTAGAGAACTCGTTATTTCATCACAAATCAAGCACTCAGCTCTCGCTAATATAGCTCTTGCAATGGCACAGCGTTGACACTGTCCTCCAGATAATTGATGAGGATATTTTTCTAGCCACTCGAATTCTAACTCTAGAGTAGTAAATAATTCCTGTATCATTTGAATTCGTTCTGTCTTATTCTTTATTTTCCGCATGAATCTTAACGGTTCTTCTAAACTTTTCAAAATCGTTTGATTTGGATTAAAAGATAATAAGCTATTTTGGAATAAATACTGAACTCTTCTGTAATAGCTTTGTTTTTCTTGAGCGAATAATTCTCTTAATTCCTTTCCTTCAATCTCAATACTGCCTTCATATGGGATAAAACCAGATAAAATCTTTGCAAGAGTGGTCTTCCCTGCTCCTGAATGTCCAATGATTCCAGTTACTTCATATTTTGGAATATCAAGTGTAAGATTTTGAAGAATAACATCCTCATCTTTATAATGGTTCGATACGTTTTTCAATTGAAAGAATACTTCTTTTTGTTCACCGTGTTCTCGAACAAAGGAATATTTTTCTTGTAACACTTCCTTTTTATCCACAAAATGACCCTCTTCTAAAGTCAACACTCTCGTACAAAATTGATACGCTAACTCTCGCTGATGTGTCACCATAATGGTTGCAGTATGAAACTGCTTTGCTAGAAGAAGGATTAATTGCATCATCTCCATTTGCAAAGGAATATCTAAAGCACTAAAAGGTTCATCAGCAATAATTAACTTCGGCTGATTGATAAATGCCATTGCAATCATCACTCTTTGTAGCATTCCTCCAGATAATTCATGAGGATATAATTGCAATACTTTTTCTTCTAATTGAACCATTTTTAGAGCTTCTATCATTGTTTGATAATTGGGTTGTACCATTAATTCTTCCAACTGTTGTCTAATTGTAAATAAAGGATCTAAACTATGTTGTCCATTTTGGAAAATGATGCCAATATCCTGCCTTAAATATTCTCTTCTCTTTTTACTAGATAATTTCAACCAGTTTTCTTCTAAAAACATCATTTCAGCAGCATTCATCATTACTTTTTGATGAATATTACCAAGTAAACATTCTAAAAAAGTTGATTTGCCAATACCCGACTCCCCAATAATTCCAATGACTTCTCCTTCTTTAATGGAAAAATCTAAATCTTTGAGAACCACTTCCTGTCCATATGAAGCATTTAATTGTTTAACTTCAAAAATTGTCTGTCCCATTAGTCTTTTACCAATTTATTCGTAATATGATAAAAATCAGATGGAGAAAGTTCAAAATGATGAATATAGTTGTTCATTGCTCCATGTAAGTTGACAAATCCAATGTAATCAACGACTGCTTCATCTCTTGCATAATCTTGAATTTCTGTCACTTCACTACGAGTTTTAGCTTCATCTACTTCATGAGCTAAGGTTGTAATTTTTTCATCTAACCATGAGTCTGAATTTTTCACATAATTTAAGGCTCCATCACTAGATAAAGTTGCATTTAAGAAATAATGAGGATCTCCCGTTGGCAATGTTAATGCGGAAGCTAATGCAATGTCATAATCTAATTGATTTAATCCGTCGACTTTTTCTTGAATATCAATTTTCAAATCAATCCCCAATTGTTTGAATTGTTGTTGGAGTGCTGTAGCAATTTTTTCATTGGCTAATCTCTTATATGTTTTTAGAACAATTTGTAATGGCTCATTTTGCACATTCACTAAAATCCCATCTGCATTTTTTGTTTGATAGCCAGCTTCTGCTAATAATTGTTTCGTCATTTCTGGTTGATATTGTTTATTAGCAAATGTACCACTTGAATAAATACTAGAATCTAAAAAGGCACCATCTGCAGGAGTGACATGACCTTTTAAGAAGTCTTGTGTCAATTCTTGTTTATTAATCGCATGTAAAATCGCTTGACGTACTTTTCTATCTTGTAATCTTGCTTTATTCAATTCTAAATGATACGTTCTTGTACTTGGTTGATTATACACTTGAATAGAAGAATCTTTCATTAATGAATCGGCTACATCATCATTTAAATCTAATCCACCATCAACTTCTTTTGATTTAATCGCTAATTCCAATGTTTTTTGATCTGGAATTAATTGATAATGAACTTCCTTAATCGAAGCATTGCCATCCCAATAATGAGTCGAAGCCGTTAATGAAATGGAATCATTTGGTTTAAATTCTGTCACTTCATAAGGGCCCGTTCCTATAATTTTATCCGTACTTGTTACATCTACAATCGCTGTTTTAGCATCCACTAATTCATGAATAAACTGAGGACTTGGTTTTTCAGTATGAATTGTAAAAGTTAGTGAATCATTAGCAGTATAAGTAGATGTTTTAAAAATTTTACCTGACTTATGGTTTTCCCCTACTCTTTGAATGCTAGCTATAACCGAATCACTCGTAACAGGATTTCCATTAGAAAAAGTAAGGTTTTCTTTTAAATGAATTTCCCATGTTTGATCATCAATCTTCTTATAAGAGGATGCTAACCATGGTTCTACATCAAAGTCCTTTGTTAAACGGAATAATGTTTCTCCAATTCCAAATCGAATCGTATACCAACCTTCCCAATCTTTTGCTGGGTCAATTCCTGCTGTAAATTGAGAATACCCAATTTTAAATGTTGAAGTTTGACTACTTTCTTGTTGTTGAGATGCTGGCTGTACAGGTGCACATCCCACTAAAACTGCTGCTGCAATAGTTAATAACATATTTTTTAATTTCATAAATTTCTCCCTTTCTTCTGTTGAATCCAATGATGAATTCCATTAAACATAATAATCGTTATCGTAATCGCAAGTCCTGGTGCAATCATTAGCCAAGGTGCTTGTTCAAACGATAATCTTCCCTCATTTAACATTGTTCCCCATTCTGGTTGAGGAACTTTCACTCCTATTCCTAAAAAAGATAAAGTTGCTAAACTTAAGATAGTACTCGAAATATTGACGAGCATATACGTCACTAATGGTTGTTGAATATTTTTTAAAATCGTCATCATCCGATACCATAATGGAGCTCCTTGCATATACATTACGGTGACATATTCTCGAACTTTTATTTTACGAATTTCTCCTCTTGTTAATTTGGCATAATACGGTAAATAACTTATTACAAGAGCAATGACGCCATTTCTTAACCCTCCACCTAATACTCCAGCTACCGTAATGGCTATCAGTAAACTAGGAATAGCTAATAAAATATCTAACATACTTGTTATGATTCTGTCGATCCATCCACCAAAGACTCCCGCTAGTCCTCCTAGAAGAATACCGCCTAAATAAGATAATCCAACAATGAACAGAGAAGCTCCAATTGAATATCTAGCTCCTACAATCACTCGAATAAACACATCACGACCAAAATCATCAGTACCAAACCAATGACGAGAACTTGGTGGACTTAACAAATCATTGGCATTCATCGTTTCATAATTTAGGAAAATTGTACTCCACAATAGTAATGCAACTACTAAAATAATAATTCCAATTCCCCATTTTTCCCTTTTTATCATGGCAACTCACCGCCTTTAATACGGGTATCTGTCCTATTTTGTAGTCCATCAGAAATTTGAGTAAGTACTAAATATAAAAAGCTAATACATACAACAATCATTTGTACGAGTGGATAATCTCTCGAACTAATACTATCCATTAATAACTTCCCAATTCCTGGCCAATAAAAAATAGTTTCTACTACAACAACACCCGCCATTAGAGAACCAAACGATAGTAAAATAATCGTCACCATTGTAGGAAATATATTTTTCAATAAATGTCGTTGAAAGATTTTGGACTCTTCCATTCCACGGTAATAAAGCACTTTAACATATTCCTGTTGTAATTCATGTTCTAACAACGCTGAAAATTGTTGAATAAATTTTGCACTCACTGGAATAACAATTGTAATAATCGGCAATATTAGTCCAATACCACCTTGTTTAGCCAGTAAAGGAACCCATTTTAATTGAACACTAAATACAAACATCAAGAAATAACCAATCACGAAAGATGGTAATGACATTTTGAAAAATAGAATCAATTGAAGGAATGATTTTACAATCCGGTTTTGACATCGTACAAAAAATATCGACAATGGAATCGAGATTCCTAGTGAAACTACTAGAGTTATCACTGCTAATTGAATCGTATTCATAGCTGCCGGAATGATTAATTTCTCAGTCTTGATATCAGACACTAAACTCTTTCCAAAATCTCCTTGAAGAAATTTATAAAGCCAATTTCCATATTGTACAAGTAATGGTTGGTTTAGTCCCATTTCCTCACGCATGAGCGCAAGAGCTTCTGTAGAGACACGACCTGTTCCTGCTGACATTTTGACAGAAGCTGGGTCACTAGGTGCTAGATGAATGAGTAAAAATACAAAAAATGAAATACCGACAAATAATACAACTATCGTTAAAAATTTTTTCAATCCTTTAAACATCCACTCCCACTCCTTACTTCTTAGCACATAGTAAGAATAAAGGTGTTGGATTATAAAATTCATCTTTTTCAAGATAAATTCTTTGGCTAATCGATCGATCAATTTGAAGAGAGTCAACTTCTTGATTTAATAAATAGTGCACATCCCATTGAGGTCGCACTTCGCTAGAAATAGATAAACTTCTTTGAATCATTTCGCATTCTGTTAAAGTATCTTGACTTAAATGATGATGAGCATGATGCTGTGGTAAATGACTCGTATCTGTCATACTAGAAGCACCATAATTCCCATCAATATTTATGAGTAATCCACCTTTTTTTAATACTCGAAGCCATTCCTGATAAGCTTTTGGAACATCTGGTAATGTCCAAGTAACATTTCTTGCAATGACGATATCAAAACTTGCATCTTTAAACTCAAGATTTTGAGCATCCATGACTAAAAATTGCGCATCGAACTTCTCCTGTTTAGCAAATACAGTAGCTAAATGAATCATTTCCTTTGTTAAGTCAATTCCTATTACTTCATGACCCATTTGACTTAAAATGCCTGTAAAAAATCCTGTTCCACAACCAATATCTAAAATTTTTAACTCAGTCTTTTGTGGCAAATATTTTTCAAATTCTGTAATCCATCTATCTTTTAATGGGCTATGAAATTCTCTTGTTCGTTGCTCTAAAAAAGAAGCACTTCGATTTGTCCAATAATTTTCAACACGTTCTTGTATCGTTTGTTTCGATGTCATTACGAATCCTCCTTTACAACTTTTATACAAAACATCGGTGTTGCACCATAATTTAATTGTTCTTCATAATCCCACACTAAATCTCCAAAATTTTCTTCCATTTCTACTGAAATTCCATCTTGAGTAGAAAAATATTCCATATCCCATTGCGGTCTTTGTTGATACGTCAAAGGTAATTGCTGAACAATCCAATTCATTTTTTCCTCATCAACACCTTCGCCTTGCCAATAATCTTCTAACTTTTCTTCAATGGCTCTTTTGCGTTTTTCTTCAAATTCTTTTGCTAATGATTCATTTTGAAGAAATGCATACCAATTAGCATCGAAGATGAATAAAGTTCCATTTGGTTTCAATACTCTTAACCATTCTGAATAAGCTTGTTGTGGTTTTTCTAAATTCCAAGTTAAATTTCGACTAACAATAATATCAAATGTTTCTGATTTAAACTCTAACTTTTGAGCATCCATTTGAATGAGTTGTATACTTGAATTTTTTTTGCCATATTTTTGAATATTCTCTTTGGCAACTTCTAGCATTTTATTAGAAACATCAATCCCCGTTATTTTTGTATAACCTAATTCTTCTAAGATAATTGTAAAAAATCCAGGGCCTGTTCCTATATCTAATACTTTAAGAGTTTGATTAGCTGATAACAATCGTTTTAATTGGTCTTTCCATCTTTCTCTTTGAGTTCCCTCTAATTCTTTTTGATTCACTTTAGAATATCCTGTATATCGATGATTCCAATAGCCTTGTATTTCTTCTAATAGGTTCACATTTGTTACTCCCTTTTCACCTTACTTCTGTAATTTCTGTTACAAGTTTATCAAAGAGTTTTCGATTTAATGTTAACAAATCATCACATCAAAAATTTATTTTTCAATGAAACGTTTGTTAACAAAAAAAGAATTCCAGATTAAATCTGAAATTCTTCTTAATTCAACACTTTTATCGTAATTTTTTGTCTTCCAAAATCCACTGCTTGTTGTACTTCCGGATAATGTAAATCAATTCGATTTCCTTTAATATCTCCACCTGTATCACCAGCAATCGCCACTCCATATCCTGGAACTTCCACTAAAGTTCCTAAAGGAATTTGAGTAGGATCTACTGCAATGACATTCGGATTCTCTCTTAAATCAATTCCCATCGCTGTATAATTATTTAGCCCAGGTTGTTTATAAGAATAAGCTGTTGCTTCTGCCGCGAATTCTTTCCCAGTAGAGGCAGTTGTAGAAGATTCTACTGTACTCTTCGTTAAAACTTTCTTTGACTCTTTCTTTTGGAGATACTGATCGACTGCTGAAGGTTTAATTTCAGTAGACCGTTCATTCTTCTCCTCTTGAACAACTTCTTTTTTAGATTCATCCGGTGCATGATGCGTTGTTGGTTCTGTATTTTCAGAATTCTGTTTGGCTTTCAATTCTTGTTCATGTATCGCAAACAATGCTTCTTTATTAGTAGAAAGATTTTGTTTTAACACTTGAATACTTTCTTCATATAAAGTAGATTCTGTTTGTAAATCTTGTTGTTTTCTTAATAAACTATCTTCATTCTCTTTTAATTCTTGTTTAGAAATAACTAATGAATGAACTTCTTGTTTGTAATTTCGTATTGTTAAAATATCTGCCTTGAATATCTCTTGAATCGCAAAAAAGCGATGGAAAAAATCAGAAATACTCGCTGCCTGAAATAGTTGAATAAATCGTTGATACATAATACCACTTGACTGTAATGCTAATAACCGTTGTTTCACAACTGATTCTTTTTCCAGTAATTTTTCTTGTTGTTGATTAATTTGTTGTTCTAATAATGCTTGATTGGATGCTAATTCCTTTAAATCGTTCTTTAATGTTGCAACTTGACGATACTTCTCATTAGCAAAATTTAATTTTTGAGAAAGTTCTTGCTCTAATTGATGAATGGATTCTTGAGAAATTTCTTGTGCATGTATGGATATAGGAGAATGTGTCAGTAATAGAGCTACTACTCCCGTAATGACAATATTTTTTCTTAATTGCTTATCCAGATCCACTCACCACACTTTTCTCATAGTATTCTCCATTATACAAATTCTATATAAAAAAAACGTAACAACCGTATTACAGTGTTGTTACGTTTCACGATTAATATTTTCTAAATTTTTCTAAGCGTTGGCTTACTAGTTCTTCCTTTGATTTGGTACGCCATTCTTTTAAAGATGCCAATAAAGAAGTTTGAAGTTCTGTCGCAATTTTTTTAAACGAACGGTTTTTCTCTAAAATAATTTTATCGACAATTCCTTCTTCGAGTAATTCCTTACTTGTAAATTTCATTAATTCACTTGCTTGTTCTGCTTTTGTACTATCTTTCCACAAAATCGAAGCAAATCCTTCTGGAGATAAGATTGAATAAATGGCATATTCCATCATCCAAACTTCATTAGCAACGGCTAATGCAATGGCTCCGCCACTTCCACCTTCACCCATTAAAATAGCAATAACTGGAACGGTTAAATGACTCATCTCTTGAAGATTTTTAGCAATAGCTTCCCCAATCCCTCTATCTTCAGCGCTTTTACCACAAAAAGCTCCAGCTGTATTAATCATTGTAATAATTGGACGATTAAATTTTTCAGCCTGTTTCATCAGTCTTAAACTTTTTCGATAACCTTCTGGATGAACTTGTCCAAAATTACGCTCAATATTTTCTTTTAAAGTATGGCCTTTTTGCATTCCAATGACTGTAACTGGAATCTCCTTTAAACGAGCAATACCACCAATAATGGCAGCATCATCTGCAAAAAAACGATCTCCTTTTAATTCAATAAAATCATCAAAAATTTCGTCAATCCATTCTTTAGTAGTTGCACGGTTAATATCACGTGCTTTTTGGACGATTTTCATTGGTTTCATCTGAGTTCCTCCTCTAAAGAATGTAGACTTAGAATAGTTTTTAATGTTTCTTTTAACTGAGTACGATGAATGATAGCATCAATAAATCCATTTGCCTGTACAGTTTCTGCTTGTTGGAAATCATCCGGTAACCTTTCTTTCATCGTTTGTTCAATGACACGTTTACCAGCAAATCCTACAATAGCTTTCGGTTCACTAATAATAATATCCCCTTGCATCGCAAAACTTGCTGTGACACCACCAGTTGTAGGATCTGTTAATACCGTGATGTACAATAATCCTGCTAAGTGATGTGCTTGTACTGCTGCACTAATTTTTGCCATTTGCATTAAAGAAAAAATCCCTTCTTGCATTCTAGCACCACCAGAAGCTGTACAAACTATAATTGGAAGCTTTCTCTTTGTTGCTTCTTCAAAGGCTAAAGTCAGTTTCTCACCAACGACTTGTCCCATTGAACCCATCATAAAATAAGAATTCATAATTGCTAAAACAAATGGTAAGTGACTAATTTTTGCAAGACCAACGCTTACAGCTTCTTGTTCTCCTGTTGTTTGTCGTGCTTTTTTCTGTTTCAAATCATACCCTGGAAACTCAACGGGTACTTTTACCTTTGTATCAACAAACCATTCTTCAAACTCATCTGTCATAAAAGCAATTCTTTGTTTTGGTGTTAATCTAAAATGATAATCACAATTTGGACAAATTTGAAATTCCCCAATATCATCCAAATAAACTGTTTTTTGACATTGAGGGCATTGAATCCATTTTCCATCGGGAATCATTGGAGCTTTTTCAGATTCTACTACATCAACAGGATTCTGTTTTAATGAAATATAAGGACGTTTTTTAAATAAACCCATCTAATCACCCCTTTATGGACGAGACTCATGAAACCACTCTGCTAAGAATTTTTCTTCTACAACATTTGTCGTATAATCTCCTCTTTCAAAGAAAGGTGTTACTAATAAATCTTGTAAAAATTCTTTATTTGTCTCTACGCCTTCAACTACTAATTCTTGAAGAACTCGTTGCATTTTTGAAATAGCCTGAGTTCGACTTGGTGCATGGACAATTAATTTTGATAACATGGAATCATAAAATGGTGGAATTTTATATCCAGAATATAAGGCAGATTCAATTCTTACACCTAAACCTCCATTTGGTTGATGTAATACTTTAATCGTTCCAGGCGCTGGTCTAAAGTTTTCCCTTGGGCATTCTGCATTTAAACGACATTCGATAGAGTGCCCTTTAATTTGAATGTCATCTTGAGTAAAGTTTAATCTTTCGCCAAATGCTACTTTTAATTGCCATTCTACTAAATCAATTCCTGTAATCATTTCTGTAATAGGATGTTCCACTTGGATACGAGTATTCATTTCCATAAAGTAGAAATTTTTATCCTCATCTACTAAAAATTCAATCGTGCCCGCATTTTCATATCCTACTGATGTTGCAGCTAATACAGCTGCTTGCCCCATTTTTTCACGTAATTCGTCATCTAAATAAGGACTTGGAGCTTCTTCAATAATTTTTTGATTTTTTCGTTGTAAAGAACAATCACGTTCCCCTAAATGAACAACATTACCATGAGAATCTGCTAAAATTTGAAACTCAATATGTTTGGCAGGATAAATGATACGCTCAATATACACTTCTTCATTCCCAAATCCTTGAAGCGCTTCTTGTTGAGCTGCTAAAAATTGTTTTTCAAACTCATCAATCGTTTGAACTTTACGAATTCCTTTTCCACCGCCACCTGCGACAGCTTTAATTAAAAGAGGAAATCCAATTTTTTCTGCAATTTTCAATCCTTCTTCAACAGTTGGAACAACCCCATCACTACCTGGTATAACGGGAACTCCTGCTTTCATCATTTGTTTACGAGCTTGTGCCTTATCCCCCATCATTTGAATAACATGTGCACTAGGTCCAATAAATTTTACTTGACATTCCTCACACATTTTTGCAAATTTAGGATTTTCTGATAAAAAACCAAACCCTGGATGAATGGCTTGTGATCCAGTTAATACAGCTGCACTTAAAATATTTTCAACATTCAAATAAGATTCTTTACTAATATTTTTACCAATACATACTGCATAATCTGCTAACTGTACATGTAGTGCTTCAGAATCAGCCTGAGAATATACTGCTACTGTTTCAATTTGAAGTTCTCTACATGCACGAATCAATCGACAAGCAATTTCTCCTCGGTTCGCAATTAAAATTCTTTTAAACATATCCTACCTACCAATAATAAAGGTTAACTCCGCTTCACAGACAACTTTACCATCTACAAAGGCTTTTGCTTTCCCAATTCCTGCATATTCTTTTAATTTAAGAATATCCACTTGAAGCGTTAAAACATCACCTGGTGTTACTTTTTTTCTAAATTTCACGTGATTTAAACCACCTAAATAAGCAGTTTTCCCTTTAAAACTTTCTAATGATAATAATGGAATTGAGCCAGCTTGTGCTAATGCTTCAACAATTAATACTCCTGGCAATACTGGTTCTCCAGGGAAATGTCCTTGGAAAACATGCTCATTATACGTTACATTTTTAGTAGCAACCACGTGCTCACCTGGAATTAATTCTTCAACACGATCAATATATAAAATCGGAAAACGATTTGGAATTAATTTCATTACATCTGTTACTGTCATTACACTCATGATGAACCTCCTAAATTTTCTTTAAAGCAAATAATTCTTGCCCATAATCTACCATTTGTCCATTTTCAACAAGTATTTCTACTACTTCACCAGAAATTTCTGCAGTAATTTCATTCATAATTTTCATAGCTTCGATAATACATACTGGTTGTCCAACTTGAACTTTATCTTGTACTTGTACAAAAGTAGGATCATCTGGAGAAGGGGCTAAATACACAATCCCCACAATTGGACTTTTTATATATTGTAAATCTTCTTTTGCAACTACTTCTTGAACTTCAGGCGCTTTAGTAGCTACCGTTTCAGCAATGATTTCCTTTGTAGGTACAAGTGCCACTGGCTTTTCTTCAATCGTTTCAACAACTTGTTTAGAATCACTTACTGGATAATTTTCTCGTTTAGAAAGTTGAAGATTTACTCCTTCTTGTTGTAAATGTAATTCCATTAAACTTGAATGATCGAATAACGAAACAATAGCTTTTAAATCCTCTATATTCATATATTACCCTTTCCACTTTTTAAAGCATAATACTGCATTATGTCCACCAAATCCTAATGAATTACTAATGGCAACATTTACTTCTTTTGCAACACCTGTTAGTGCTGTTACATTTACAGAACATGCTTCATCTTGTTCTTTTACATTAATCGTCGGTGGAATAAAATCCTCTCCAACTGCTTTAATACAGGCAATCGCTTCAATAGCTCCTGCAGCACCTAATAAATGTCCTGTCATTGATTTTGTACTTGAAACATGTACGTTATCTGCAGCTTCTTTTAAAGCATAGCGAATTGCTGTTACTTCAGAAGAATCATTTGCAGGAGTACTTGTTCCATGTGCATTAATATAATCTACATCACTTGGAGATAATTGCGCTTCATTCAAAGCCTGTAAAATTGCTTTTCCTGCACCACTACCATCTGGTGTAGGAGCCGTCATATGATAAGCATCAGCTGTTGCTCCATAACCAACGATTTCAGCATAAATCGTTGCTCCTCTTTTTTGAGCATGTTCTAAACTTTCTAAAACAACAACTCCTGCTCCTTCCCCCATCACAAAACCATTACGGTTTTTATCAAATGGGATAGAAGCTGCATTTGGGTCTTTGCTATTACTTAATGCTGTTAAAGCAGCAAATCCTGCAATCCCAATTTCACAAATCGTTGCTTCTGAACCACCAGCTAAAATGACATCAGAATAACCATGCTTAATATTTCTGAAAGCTTCACCAATCGCATGAGTTCCACTTGCACAAGCTGTTACAATCGAAGTACAAATTCCTCTAGCTCCTGTTTTCATTGAAATATTTCCAGCAATCATATTCCCAATTGTCATCGGAACAAATAATGGAGCAACTCTCGTTGGACCTTTGTCATGCATTTTGATGATTTGTTGTTCCATCGTTGGTAACCCACCGATACCAGAACTTACAATGACACCAAAACGGTCAAAATCCGTATTTTTATGAGTAATTCCACTATGTTCAACTGCTTGTAACGCTGCCGCAATTCCATATTGGCAAAATAAATCCATTCGCTTTGCTTCTTTTCGGTCCATATATAAAGTAGGATCAAATCCTTTTACTTCTGCAGCTACATGAACATCAATATCTTTCGTATCAAATTTTGTAATGAAATCTATACCATTTTTACCATTTTTCAATCCATCCCAAAAACTGGCAACATCATTTCCTAATGGTGTAATAGCACCCATTCCTGTAATGACTACTCGATTCATGTTTTTCCTCCTTTACATATATAAACCACCGTTAATTTGTAATACTTGTCCTGTCATATATTTTTGTTCGGCTAAATATAAACAAGCTTCAGCAATATCTTCAACTGTTCCAAATTTACGCATTGGAATTTGTTTTTCCCATTCTTTGCGAATTTTTTCTGGAAGTGCTTGTGTCATTTCAGTATCAATATATCCAGGTGCGATAGCATTAACGGTAATTCCTCTTGAACCAATTTCTTTTGCTACTGATTTCGTTAAACCAATAATTCCTGCTTTACTTGCAGCATAATTGACTTGACCAGCATTACCAGATACACCAACAATACTTGTCATATTAATAATACTTCCCGATTTTTGACGTACCATATATGGACTAGCAAAACGAATTAAGTTGAAACAACCTTTTAAATTAATATCAATGACATCATCAAAATCTTTTTCTTTCATTTTTAATACTAATCCATCACGAGTAATTCCAGCATTATTAATTAATACATCTATTTTTGAAAACTTCTCAATCGTTTGTTCCACTAAACTTTCAGCAACCTCAAATTTTGAAATATCACCAACAACACATAGAACTTCTCCTGGATATGGAGTAAATAGCTCTAATACTTCTTGGTCAATTTCTGAAGTTGCATTTAGGACAATATTAGCCCCTTCTTTTGCAAAAGCTAATGCAATGCCTAATCCAATTCCTCTTCTACTTCCCGTTACAACGACTGTCTTATCGATAAATTTCATATATTCTCCTCTTTCATTCTACGTAATTCTTGTACTGTTTGATCCAATAACTTCATTGATTCTGTTTGAAGTACAGTTACTTCGATTGAATGACTTTTGGCAATTTGTTTAATCATTTGAGATAAACTTTTTCCAGGTCCAATTTCTACAAACACTCGTACACCTTGTTCTAACATCCATTCAACATTTTGTTTCCATTTAACAGAATGAGTGATTTGTTGTGTCAATATTTCTGCTTTAATAGGAATAGAATGTTGTACTCCAGTCACATTACTTAATACTGGAATACTTGGTATTTGAAACGAAATTGTTTTTATAAAGTCATTAAATTTTTCTGCTGCAGGAGTCATTAATTCTGTATGAAAAGCTCCACTTACGGGAAGAACAATCGCACGTTTTGCACCTTGTTCTTTTAATTTTTCTACTGCTATTTCAACAGCATCCTTTTTTCCACCGATTACTAATTGTCCTGGTGTATTATAATTGGCAGGCGATACTAATAATCCTTGTTCTTGTAATTCTTTACATACCTTTTCAATGACTTCATCTTCTAATCCCAAAATAGCAGCCATTGTACCAGCATTTTGATTAGCTGCCTCTTGCATCCATTCTCCTCGTTTTGAAACAAGCATCAAAGCTGATTCATAACTTAATGCACCACTTGCCATTAATGCACTATATTCCCCAAGAGATAGACCGGCAACGATATCTGGATGAAATCCTTCTTCCTCAAGAAACTGTAAAATAAGTTTAGAAACAAATAATAATAAAGGCTGTGTATATTTTGTTTCATGAAGCTTCGTAGAATGTTCATCTTCTAATAGTTCTAATACCGAAAAATCTAATACTTTTTGTGTTTGTTCTAATAAATTTTGACCCTTAGGATTATCTAGAAACTCTAACCCCATTTGAGGTTTTTGACTTCCTTGTCCTGGGAAAATAAAAGCCGTTTTCATAAGCACTCCTTATACTTTGAAGTTCAAAATAAATTTTGCGTAAAAAAATTATTCTTTAAAACGTTTCATTTGTTCTTGAATCGTTTTTATTGAATCTCTCATTAATTCTTCGATAATTTCTTTACAAGTTTCTTCTTTTTGAATTAAACCAGCAATTTGTCCTGCCATCATCGATCCCATTTGAGTATCCCCTTCAACAACAATTCGTCTAAGAGCTCCTTTTCCAATAGCTTCTAATCGTTCAAAATCAGGATTTTCTTTACTTGTTTCTTCTTTTTCTGCTTGTAAATAAATTTTGGTTAATTTGTTTCTTAATACACGAACTGGATGTCCTGTAATTTGACCAGTAATTACTGTATCAATATCTTTTGCTTTAATCACTGCTTGCTTAAAGTTATCATGGGCAGTAGATTCTTTTGCAATTAAAAATCTAGTTCCTAATTGAACAGCTTCAGCACCTAACATCAATGCAGCTGCCATTCCACGACCATCACCAATACCACCAGCTGCGATAACTGGAATAGTTACAGCATCGACTACTTGAGGCAATAAAGCAATGGTAGTTGTTTTACCAATATGTCCGCCTGCTTCCATTCCTTCAATGACAACAGCGTCAGCCCCAGCTTTTTCCATACGTTTTGCTAAAGCTACAGAAGCCACTACTGGGATTACAGTAATACCTGCCGCTTTAAATTTATCCATATATTTTCCAGGATTTCCAGCTCCAGTACAAACAACTTTTACACCTGCTTTGCAGACTACATCGACAACTTCATCAACAAACGGACTTAATAACATAATATTCACACCATATGGTTTATCCGTTAATTGCTTCATTTCATCAATAAATCCTTGTACAACTGGACCAGGAGCATGTCCACAGGCAATAATTCCTAGCCCACCTGCATTAGATACCGCACTTGCTAAAGATGGATTCGCAACCCATGCCATTCCACCTTGAATAATAGGATACTGGATACCAAGTAATTGACAAATTTTTGATTCCATATAACTCATTCCTTATTATTTTTCTTCTAATTGACTATCAACGTATTTTACTAAATCTTCTACAGTTTCTAATCCATCTTCTGTATCAATTTTTACATCAAATTCATCTTCAATATCATTAATGATTTGGAATAAATCTAAGCTGTCAGCTTCTAATTCATCTTTTAAGCTAGTTGATAATTGTACTTCTTCTTTTTCTTTTCCTAATTGCTCTGTAATAATTTCTTGAATTTTTTCGAATGTCATGTTTGTTTCCTCCAAATAGTTAAATTGTTATGATCATACTTCCCCAAGATAATCCGCCACCAAAGCCACTTAGTAGTAATTTTTGACCACTACCAATTGTAATCAATTGATTTCGAACTAATTCATCTAAAAGAATTGGAATACTTGCTGCTGAAGTATTTCCTACACTAGCTAGATTTGTTGGGAATTTTTCAATTGGTTGTTTTAATTTTTTTGCAACTTGTTCGATTAATCGAATATTTGCTTGATGAAGAATATACAAATCTACCTCATCTGCACTCATATGAGCTTTTTCTAGAGTTTCTGAAATATTTTTAGGAACTTCCCTTGAAACGAGTTCAAAAACTCCTCTACCGTCCATTTTCATTGTGGAAAGTGTATATTGCTCTAATCTTTCTCCACAAACTAAAGCGTCTCCTTTTTGGCCATCAGAACGCAAAGTTTCAACAAATAATGTTGCATCATCTGTTTTTTCTAATAGAACCGCACCTGCTCCATCGCCAAAAAGAATGGCAGTTGAGCGATCTTTCCAATCTAAAACAGATAACATTGTTTCAGCACCAATCACAATACCATATTTTTGATTTCCAGCTGAGAGCATCTTTATTCCTGTTGATAAAGCAAATACAAATCCTGCACAAGCGGCACTAATATCAAATGCAAATGCATGATTGGCTCCAATTGCTCCTTGAACTTTCGCTGCACAAGAAGGACTCATAGTGTCAGGAGTCATTGTAGCTACAATGACAAATTCAATTTCCTCTGGCTTTATCGCAGACTCTTCTAAAAGCTTTTGAGCAGCTTTTATCGCTAAATCACTTGTTGTTAATTCTTTAGCGTAGCGTCTAGTTTGAATTCCAGTTCTTTTTTGAATCCATTCATCTGTAGTATCCAATTGAAGCTCCCAATCAGCATTTTTTATTTCATGAATTGGTAGATAAGAACTTGTATGAATCACTTTTACAGTGGACATCAAATCTCTCCTTTTTGAACTTCAGCTTTGGCTTCATGTAAAAAGTTATATAAATTATGAAGTCCTTTTACTAAAACAGCCATTTCTTCCTCGTTCATTCCTTCAATCGTACGTTTCACTAATTTTTCATGAAACTTACGATGTAATCGATACAAGAGACGACCTTTACTTGTTAAACCTAATCTAACAATACGACGATCTTTTGCATCCTTTAAACGTTCGACATAACCTTTCTTTACTAATGCATTAACTGCTACTGTTAGCGTCCCAACGGTCACATTTAATGTATTGGCAACTTCTGTTGTCGTATGCTCATGGTACATGCCGATTGCTTCAATTGCATGCATTTCTTTAATCGATAAATCTTTGAATTGACTTTGTGCCAATGAAGATTCTTCAATATCTAGCATTTGGTTAAAGACGTCTACCAAATACTCATTAATTTTCTCTAGAGTTGTTTCCATTACTTTCTCCTAATTAGTTTGAATATCAAATCATTTGATATTCAAACTATACTAAATAATATTTTGAATGTCAAACATTTTTTTGCAAAAAAAATTTCTCTTTCATTTCTATGAATTTGAAAGAGAAATTTTCATCATTATTCAATTGGTGTAACAATTAATCTTAATGCATGTAATAGCACTACTACTGTACTTCCTTCATGAAGAATGACTCCAAGTGTTAAATCACTCCAACTAAGGAAATTTAATAGCACTAATATAATCACAATCAATAAAGAAAAAATTAAATTTTGCTTTGTAACAGTCATCATTAATTTGGAAACTTTATGTAATGTTTTTAAAGAATCTAATTGACTATTCATCAATACAATATCACTTGATTCCATTGCAACATCCGTTCCTTTTCCCATTGCAATTCCAACTTCTGCATTCACTAATGCTGGTGCATCATTAATACCATCTCCAACCATTGCAATTGTCGGATATTTCATAGACCACTCTTTTAAGGTATTTGCTTTTTCTTCTGGTAATACATTAGCTCTTACTTCATCCACTTCTAATTCATTAGCAATTGCCTCAGCTGTTTGAATAGAATCTCCCGTTAAAAGCATCGTTTGAATATTTTCTTCTTTGAAATAATCAATCACTTGTTTTGCCTCCTCTTTCGGAGTATCTAAAAGGGCTACTGCTCCAACTACTAAATGATCCTCACTTAAAACTACAACTGTTTTCCCTTCATTCATCCATTGCTCAACAATTGCTGTATATTTTCTTAATGTAGCAAAACTAGAAGGTTTTCCAATACGATAAGTATGATTTCTGTAAGTTGCTTCTAATCCAATTCCTACTTTTGGTGTAACAGATAATGAGTAAGTACGATAAGCTAATCCAGATTCTACGATTGCAAAGGCTAATGGATGATTTACTTTTTTCTCCATCGATACAAGAATGGAGTATAATTCAAATTCACGATCTTTATCCATCACTTTTGCCACAACTTTCGGTGTACCATTTGTTAGTGTACCAGTTTTATCAAAAGCAATCGCTTCAACTTCAGACATTTTTTCTAAAGAAGCTCCAGATTTAATAAAGATTCCTTTTCTAGATAAAGTTGAAATAGCTGCTACCGTTACTGGTGTAGCACTAGCGGCTAGTGCACATGGAGATACCGCAATTAAATAAACCATTCCACGATAAAAAGCTGTTAAGAAATCCCATTTTAACAATAAAATTCCAATCGCTAACACAACTGGGAATAAAGCCAATACGATTGTGACATAGACTGGTTCCCATTTCTTTAAGAAACTACCTGTACGAGTTAAAGATTGACCTGCATCTTGAACTAAGGTAATAATCTTTCCAAGTACACTGTCTTGTTGTTTTTTAGTAACTTTAATAAGCAGTGTTTGTGTTAAATTTAAAGTTCCAGCAAATACTTCACTTCCTACTTCTTTTTCAACCGGAATGGATTCCCCAGTTACAGAAGCTTGATTAATAGAGGACATTCCTTCAATAATTATTCCGTCTGCTGAAATTTGACTACCATTCAATACTTGAATAATATCTCCAACTTCTAAAGAAGAAGCATCTACTTCTTCAAAGTGTCCGTTATTCATTTTTTTCAAAGCTACTTTTGGTTGCAATTGTAATAATTGAGTCATATCTTTACGACTTTTGTTTTCAACATATTCTTCAAGTGAATGAGCAATCGTAAATATAACAATTAGCATTGCTGCTTCTTCAAATTTTCCAATAAAAATTGCACCTAGTGCAGCAAGTGTCATTAGTAAATGAACATTAGGACGAAACTTTTTAAAATGCTTTGTTTCCTCAATAGTATCCAAAATCCCTTCAGTAATGACTTCTTTTCCAATACAAGCAATGGTTAAAAGAAATAAAGCATTCGCAACCCATCCTACACTTCTTTCTAACATCAATGCTAATACAAACATACCAATCGCAAGAACCCAGCGTTGCCAAGGAATTTCATGATGATGATGACCCGAACAATCTCCACAATGATCATGATGGTGGTGGCTACCGTGTTCGTGTGAATGATGATGAGAATCATAATCGTGACTGTGATATTCATCGTGTTCATGAGAATGATGGTGAGAATCATGATGGTGACTATGATGTTCACTGTGTTCATGAGAATGTTCTTCATGATGATGTATTTTTTCATTTATTCTTTGATTCAATAATTGATTCCATTGTAGTTTAAAAACTTCCATAAATTCTTCTAAAACTTTAAATCGATGTTTCATACTCCACAACCTTTCTTACTGAAACTATTATACATGAACATTCATGTTTCAACAAAAAAAGAAATGACTTTTCCTAGTAGTAGTTTAGCCATGAAACCATAGGTTTGCTGGCGTCCTTTACTACTTAAAAAAGTCAATTTCAACTAAAATATTAATCTAACAAAGCACTCAAATCAATGGTGTCCAATGTCATTTCCGTTGAAGTTTGAGCCATAATTGATTCATAATCAAAATAATCATTAATCGTTAATTGATTCAACTGATAAATTTGTTCAAACAAATTTTCAGGCTTCTGCTTCTTCCAGCGATACGTCACAAAATAACTTGCAATATCATAACTGGAAATCGATTCATATCCTTGTGTAATAAACTCAATCGTTTTATATCCTAACCAAGGACGAAATTGTTCTAAAAATTCTTCTTGTTTATCCATCATGACTAAAAGTTCTTACTATTCTCCATCAACAACAGGAACATTATTTTCTCCAACAGTTGGAACAACATGATGAATCGCACGACGTTCAAAAGTTAAATAAACACCATCACAATCGATTTCAACAGTTTGTGCATCCGTATCAATATAATGAACAATTCCATGTAAACCACCAATCGTAACAATGTGGTCTCCTGCTTTCAAAGCATTCATTTGCTCTTGTAATTTTTTATTACGCTCACGATTTTTACGACCAATAAACCACCAAAGGGCTCCTAAACCTACAATATAAAGTAACATTAATGCTAATTGACTCATTTTCAACACTCCTTCATTTAATGTATTACTACTGTATCAAATTTTTCCTAAGAATACTAGAAATTACGAGCATTTTCTTTATTAAATCCATATTCTTCGAAAAATGCTTCTCTAAATTCTAATAAATTATCATCCATAATCGCTTGACGAACTTGTTTCATTAAGTTCAATAAGAAGTATAAATTATGATAACTTGTTAATCGTAAGCCAAATGTTTCATCTGCTTTAAATAAATGACGAATATACGCACGAGAATAATTACGACAAGTATAGCAATTACATTTTTCATCAATTGGACGGAAATCACGTTCATATTTCGCATTTTTTACAACCAAACGTCCGGCACTCGTCATACAAGTCCCATTTCTTGCAATACGTGTTGGTAGTACACAGTCAAACATATCAACTCCACGAATCACTCCATCAATTAATGAGTCAGGAGAACCTACTCCCATTAAATAACGTGGTTTATGAGACGGAATCAGTGGCGTCACATAGTCTAATACTTCATTCATTTCTTGTTTTGTTTCCCCTACAGATAATCCACCAATAGAATACCCTGGGAAATCAAGAGAAATCATATCTTTAGCATGATTCATTCGTAAATCTTTGTATCCTGCTCCTTGTAAAATTCCAAATAAAGCTTGAGTTTCCGGAGATTTATGAGCTTTCAATCCACGTTCTGCCCATCTTGTTGTACGAGCAATAGAGTTTTTCACATAATCATGAGTATGATGGAAATCTGGACACTCGTCAAAACTCATAATAATATCTGCCCCTAATTTATTTTGTACATCAATTGAAATTTCTGGAGACAAGAATAATTTTGATCCATTTAAATGGTTTCTAAAATGTACTCCTTCTTCTTCAATTCTTCTCATATCACTTAAAGAAAATACTTGGAAACCACCTGAATCCGTTAAGATTCCTTTCTTCCAGTTCATAAAGTTATGTAATTTTCCTGCTTCATCTACAATATCCGCACCTGGGCGTAACCATAAGTGATACGTGTTACTTAAAATAATATTTGCTCCCATTTCATCTAATTCTTCTGGAGACATTGATTTAACAGTTGCAAGTGTTCCTACAGGCATAAACATTGGAGTTGGAAAAGTTCCATGTGGTGTAATAATTTCTCCAAGACGAGCACCTGTATGTTTTTCTGTTTTAATTAAGCGATAAGTTACAGCTGGTTGTGTCATTTCTACATTCCTTTCTTTGTACAGTCAACTATATAACTGTATCTTACTATGCTCTATTTGTCCAATGTTTTATAAGATTTTGAGCAAATAAACAAAAAAACTTCAAAAGTCAGATAAAGTTTCTAACTTATGAAGTTAAATTTTTCATTATGCAGTTTGAATGGCACGATAACTATAGGATGGTTCTTTTAATTTTTCATCAAATACAACATCTAAATCGTGTCCTTGGAAAAACCATTCATCACCTGTTTCAACAAAATAAGTAATCCCATTTTTTTCCAAACTAACAAATGGATTATTTGGTGTATCAACTTCTACGGCTAAAGAAAAGCCTTCATGAATTGGACTACATCCATAAACTTTTCCTAAAAAACGAACACCTCGTTCTTTAGAAACTCCCATTTCTTCTTCAAACCATGCTTGTGATTTTTCATCAATTGTTAATTTCATATGCTCCATCCTTTGATCCATCTTTTCTTAATACAAGTTTACCATAGTTTTAAAAATCTTGCTTTTACTTTGCTTGCAATAATGGATTAGCCATAAAAGAAGTACATCCATATTTAGACAAAGCCGTAAATCCATTAGCTTCATAAAACGCAATTGTTTTTAACTCACTATCTGTTGTTAAAATAATTTGATAAACTTCATTAAAATACTCCAGAGTTTGACGTAGTAATTGTGTACCAATCCCTTGTCTATGATATTCAGGAAGTACAATAATATCTTGAATATAGAGAATAGAATAACCATCTCCTACTGCTCTTAAAAATCCAATTAATTTCCCATTTTCATCTCTTGCTGAAATTAGAAACAAACTATGTTCTAATGCATTTTTTAACATCGTAGGATTTGTCGTATAATTCGTCCATCCTACTGCTCCATATAATGGAAATATTTCTTCAAAAGAGATTGCATCATTTGTCTTATACCCAATCAACCTATTCACTCCTCATCTAATACGATTGATTCAATCCATTCCCAAGCTTTTTCTACCCCTTCTCCTGTTTCAGAAGAGAAAGTTAAAAATAATTCTTCCGGTGGTTTTCCAAAAGCTTTTCGAATTTGACTGACATGTTTATTCCATTTACCACGAGGAATTTTGTCACACTTCGTCATAATAATTCGATAAGGAATTTTATAATACTCTAAAAATTCACGCATTTGAACATCTTCAGTACTTGGCTCATGACGGAAATCAACAAGGATTAAAACGAGTTCAAGATTTTCACGAGTTGTAATGTACTCTTCAATCATTTTTCCCCATTTTTCGCGTTCTTTTTTAGAAACTTTTGCGTATCCATAACCAGGAACATCGACAAAGTAAAACAAATCATTAATATGATAGAAATTTAATGTCTGAGTTTTACCTGGTTTACTAGAGGTTCTAGCTAAACTCTTACGTTGAATTAAACGATTAATAAACGATGACTTTCCTACATTCGAACGGCCTGATAAAGCAATTTCAACTTTTTGATCCGTTGGATATTGATTAGGACCAACCGCACTAATCGTAAATTCAGCATTTGTCACTTTCATAATTATGCTCCTTCCTCTGTTGTTTGAGGATTAATTTTAACAAAGAATAGTAATCCTCCTCCAATTAAGAATAGAAGAATAAGAGAAAATACTCCATGTAATGAATTCCCCGTCATTTGCGCTGTGATTCCTAATAATGTTGTTCCTAAAATAGATGAGAATTTTCCAAAAATATTATAAAATCCAAAAAATTCATTCGCACGATTTGCAGGAATAATTTGCCCAAAAATAGAACGACTAATTGATTGTACCCCACCTTGAGCTGTACCGATACAAATCGCTAATAATAAGAAATCCGTATAAGTTTTTAATCCAGTTGCTAAAATACAAATAATCACATAAGTCGCAATTCCTAAAAATACGGTATTTTTCGATCCAATTTTCTTTGCTAAATATCCATAAATAATACTGAATGGGAATGCTACGATTTGTACAATTAACAATATTACAATCAAACTATTTCCATCTAATCCCACATCACTACCTACAGCAGTTGCCATTTTAATAATCGTTCCAATTCCATCAATATAGAAGAAATAAGCAATTAAGAATAAAAATACATGTTTATGTTCACGAATATGTTTAATCGTTGTAAATAATCGTGCAAAACTATCATAAACGGGATGTTTGTCATGTTCCATAAAGTGTTTTTGTTTTACATGTTTCCAAAATGGAATGGTAAAGACAAACCACCAAACAGCAGTGATGAAAAATCCAATTTTAACAATGACGTCTCCAGACAATTGAGAGAATTGCATAATCATCATAAATAATACAAACGGAATAACACTTCCAATATAACCATATCCAAATCCTGCAGCAGAAATACGGTCCATTCTTTCGTACGTAGTTACATCCATAATTGAACTATCATAAAAAATATTCGATGCAGAAAAACCAATAGCAGAAATTGTATATAAAATTAATAAAAACATCCACTGATCACTACCAGCAAACATCATCCCTAACACAGAAAATACCCCTACCATCGTTGAAATGGTAAACATAGGGTTTCGATATCCTCGATAATCTGCTAATGCTCCTAATACTGGTGCCATCACTGCAACGACAAATGTAGCAATTGAGTTTGCATAACTTAAATAAGCTGTTGAATTAGCAGCAGTCACTCCCGCATTAGTTGTAACTGTTTTAAAGAAAATTGGAAAAATAGCGGTAGTAATCATTAATGAATACACTGAATTAGCCCAATCTTGTAAAATCCACGAAAATTCTTCTTTCGTATATCGACTTGCAAAAAACTTACGAATTGCAGACATAAAATTCCTCCTAAAAATTAAGCTTTCAATAATTTTCCTTTTTTATTGTATAATTCTGGTTGCCCTTCATTATCTACAACCGCTTTTGTTACAACGACTTTAGAGACTTCTTCCCTACTTGGAATTTCAAACATTAAATCCATCATCACAGATTCAATAATTGAACGCAGTCCACGAGCTCCTGTTTTACGTTCAATAGCTTTAGCTGCAATTGCATCTAACGCTTCTTGATCAAACTCTAATTCAACTTCATCCATTAAGAATAGTTTTTGATATTGTTTCACTAATGCATTTTTAGGTTCTGTTAAAATAGATACTAAATCTTTTTGTTCTAATTTTTCTAATGCTGCAATAATTGGTAAACGTCCAATAAATTCTGGAATTAATCCAAATTTTTGTAAATCTTCAGGAATAATCATTTGCATTAAACTTTCATGTTCAGAAATGTTTTTATTTGAAGAACCGAATCCAATGACTTTTGCTCCAAGTCTTTCCTTAACAATCGTTTCAATGCCATCAAACGCTCCACCTACAATGAATAAAATATCTGTAGTATCGATTTGAATTAATTCTTGTTGTGGATGTTTACGTCCACCTTGAGGAGGAACAGATGCAATCGTTCCTTCTAAAATTTTTAATAAAGCTTGTTGAACACCTTCACCACTTACATCACGAGTAATGGATACATTTTCGCTCTTACGTGCAATTTTATCAATTTCATCAATATAAATGATTCCTTTTTTTGCACGTTCAACATCATAGTCAGTTGCTTGAAGAAGTTTTAGTAAAATATTTTCCACATCTTCCCCAACATATCCAGCCTCGGTTAATGTTGTTGCATCTGCAATTGCAAATGGTACGTTTAATAGACGCGCTAATGATTGAGCTAAATAAGTTTTCCCTGAACCTGTTGGTCCGATTAAACAAATATTACTTTTTTGTAATTCTACTCCATCTTCATCTACTAAATGATTAATTCGTTTATAGTGATTATAAACTGCAACCGCTAATGCTTTCTTAGCATTCTCTTGTCCAATGACATATTCATTTAAAATTTCACGAATTTCTTGTGGTTTTGGTACTGTAATTTCCCCTTCAAAAAATTGTGTTAATAATTCTTCATCAATAATTTCTTTACATAAATCTACACATTCATTACAAATAAAAACATCTGGTCCAGCGATAATTTTCTTCACTTGATCTTGTGACTTCCCACAAAATGAACAACAGACATGTTTTGGTTCATCTTTATACAACTAAGAACCCTCCATTTCATTTTTTGACACTATAATAGTAGATTAGCATATCTGAGTAGTTTGAACAAGAAAAGTCCATCCTAGATTGAAAATTTTCCATAAAAAAGAACAATCCTGTTTCCAAGATTGTTCCCTGATTATTGTAATATTAAGCTTCTACTGCAGAATCAGTAATTAAAGCTAATGCTTTTTTCATTGAAATATCGTTTTTCAACATTTCAACTGAAACAGCTGCACGAACAGCTCCTTCTTCCATACCATATTGAGCAGCTAATTCTTTCACTTCTGCATCAACATCAGCATCAGTTACTTCAATGTTTTCATCTTTAACGATTTGTTCTAATACTAAGTTAGTTTTTGTACGAACGTCAGCATCTTTTTCCATCATTTGGTGTAAGTCTGCTTCAGTTGTACCTGTGATTTGGTAGTACATTTCTGGTGTAATACCGTTACGACGCATGTCGTTTAAGTAGTGTTGCATTTGACGGTGTACTTCTTCGTGAACCATTTCAGCTGGTAATTCCACGATTTCAGCATTTTCAACTGCTTGACGTAACGCTAAGTCAGCAACAGCTTCGTCAGCTGCTTCAGCTTTAGCTTCTTCTAATTCTTTACGGAATTTTTCTTTTAATTCAGCTAATGTTTCAACTGAATCATCAACGTCTTTAGCAAATTCATCTGTTAATTCTGGTAATTCTTTTGTTTTAACTTCGTGAACAGTTACTTTGAATACAGCATCTTGACCTTTTAAGTTTTCTGCATGATATTCTTCTGGGAATGTAACTTTAACTTCAACGTTGTCGCCTTCTTTAGCGCCTACTAATTGATCTTCAAATCCAGGAATGAAAGAACCTGAACCTAATTCTAATGAGTAGTTTTCACCTTTTCCACCTTCAAAAGGTTCTTCACCTAAGAAACCTTCAAAGTCGATTACAACTGTATCTGCTAATTCAGCAGCACCTTCTTTAACAACTAATTCAGCTGATTTAGCTTGTTCTTGTAATAAACGATCTTCTACATCTTGTTCAGAAACTGTACGATCTTGTTTTTCAACAGTTAATCCTTTGTATTCACCTAATTTAACTTCAGGTTTTACAATTACAGTTGCTTTAATCACCCATGGTTGACCTTTTTCTAATGATTCGATATCAATTTTTGGTTGAGTTACTGGGAAAATACCAGTTTCTTCTACTGCATTGTCGTATGCATCTGGTAATAAGTAGTTTAATGCATCTTGATATAATGCTTCTTCACCATACATTTTGTTAAAGACTTGGCGACTTACTTTACCTTTACGGAAACCAGGAACGTTTAAGTTCTTTTTCACACGGTTAAAAGCAACTTCTAAACCTTGTTTAATTGATTCTTCTGAAATTTCAAATGTTAACACAACTTCATTTGTGTTGATTTTTTCAAATTTTGCTGTCATAGCTTTCCTCCAAAAAATTCTTACTTCATCAAATAAATTGATGAGGGTTTTACATACTCATTTATTTTACAACACCTTTGTAAAATTGTAAAATATTTCTGATTATTTTTTTTAAATAATTCTCTAAAATACTGTTTAGAAATATAATTGTAATGTAGTTGTTGTCATTCTTAACAATAATTTTAGCTTTTAGTGTTCAATCAATGGTATAATATGCATAGATTTGAGGTGATATTATGATTCAATACCCAAAAGGACAACAAAGAGTCTCTTCTACTCAAACTTCTACTGTTTCATATGGTAGTCGTGGAATGTTCTTAGAAACTTTATTGAATCAAACAAACGATTATTATCGATTAAGAAAAATAGCTGTTATCCATAAAAAGCCAACTCCTATTCAAGTCGTAAAAGTAGATTATCCAAAACGAAGCGCCGCAGTGATTAAAGAAGCTTATTATCGTCATGCATCTACTACAGACTATAATGGAGTGTATCGTGGATGCTATATTGATTTCGAAGCAAAAGAAACGAAAAATAAAACTTCGTTCCCTTTTATAAATATACATGAACATCAATTACAACATATGGAAGAATGTATTCATCAAGGTGGAATTGTGTTTGTTATTTTTTACTTTTCTTCATTAAATGAATATTATTTATTAGAAAGCCAGTATTTGCTTTCCTTTATCAAGGAGAATAAAGAAAACAAAAAATCTATTCCATTAGCGTATATCCAAAAATATGGTGACCCCATTTCATTAACCGTTCAATCCATTTTGGATTATATTCCTATAGTTGATAAATTAATTGATAAAATTTAGGAGGTATTCTATGCCAGAATTACGCCGATCTAGACGTACACAACACAGTAAAACAAAAAAAACAAGTAAAGGAACAGCTAAATCTATTTGGAAAAAAATAATGTTAGCATTATTTTCACTCATTGCACTTGCCATTGTTTGTTTCACAGGATTAGTGTTCTATTATGCTTCCACTACGCCAGATGTCACAGCAGCTGACTTGCAAGGAGCTACAGAAACACAAATTTTGGATATGGATCAAGAACTCATTACAAAATTAGGTGGAGAAAATCGTGATTTAATTGAACCGGAAGAAGTTCCGCAAGGTTTAAAAGACGCGATTACTTCAATTGAAGATAAGCGTTACTATTCTCACCTAGGAATTGATCCAATTCGTATTGTTGGTTCTTTTGTCCGTAACCTACGTGCGGGTCATATTACTCAAGGTGGTAGTACAATTACACAACAATTGATTAAATTATCTGTCTTCTCTACTAAAAAAGAAGACCAAACTTATAAACGTAAAATTCAAGAAATTTTATTAGCTTTACAAATCGAACGTGAATTTTCAAAAGAACAAATTCTGACTTATTATTTGAATAAAGTATATATGGCGAATAATACTTATGGATTTGGAACTGCTGCTAATTACTATTTTGGAAAAGAATTAAAAGAATTAACGATTCCTCAATTAGCACTACTAGCTGGGATGCCACAAGCACCAAGTTCCTATGACCCATATGCTCATCCAGAACAAGCAAAAGATCGTCGTGACCTTGTATTGCAATCAATGAAAGACAATGGCAAATTAACAGATGCTCAATTACAAGAAGCTAAATCGACTCCTATAGACGAAGGATTAGTCGCAGAACATGAACAAGTTTCTAATGATGATAACCGTTTAATTTTCGATTCATTTTTAACAATGGTTGCTGATGAAGTAAAAGAAAAAACCGGTTTAGATGTTTATTCCGATGGATTAACAATTGAAACTACTGTTAATTCACAGGCTCAAAATCATTTATATGAAATCCTCAATACAAATCGATACGTTCAATACGTAGATGATAACGTACAAAATGCGGTTGTGATGTTAGACTCTACTACAGGCGCTGTAAGAGCGATTAATGGTGGTCGTAAGCAAACGAATTTATTAGCTTATAATCGTGCGACTGAAAATGATAGAAGTACTGGTTCTGCCATTAAACCAATTATGGATTACGGACCAGCAATTGAATATTTAAACTATTCTACTGGACAAACGGTAATAGACAAACCTACAACTTATTCGAGTGGCTTTGAATTAAATAACTGGGATAATCAATATATGGGAACAATGACAATGCGTAAAGCATTAGTCTTATCACGTAATACTCCTGCATATCAAACATTTAAAGCAGTCGGAAATGACAATATTCAAGCTTTCCTTAAAAAACTAGAATTATCTGTTATAAATGACGGAAAAGAATCTTTAGTAGACAGCAACTCAATTGGTGCAAATTTATCTCCATTAAAAATGGCAGCTGCCTACTCTGCATTCGCTAACTATGGTACTTATTCAAAACCATATACTGTTACAAAAATTACAACTCGTGATGGTCAAGTATTAGAATTTAAACCTGAACAACATCAAGCAATGAAAGACTCTACAGCTTATATGATTACAAATATGCTAAAAGATACTTTCACTTATGGATTTGCAAATGATTTAAAAATGGGAAATCTTCCTCATGCTGCTAAAACTGGTTCAAGCAACTATACGCCGGAACAAAAACGTGCAATGGGTGCAAGTGAAACAGATAATATTATTCCTGATTCATGGTTTATTGGATACTCTCCTGCTTATACAATTTCAATATGGACTGGTTATGACAATCCTTATACAGCAGGAAGTGGCTTAACATTAACAGAACAAGCTTATTCTAAATGGATTTATGGTCACTTAATGAATTATGCAATGAAACAAACTCCTGTTAAAGATTGGGAACAACCTTCTAGTGTTGTATCTTCACCAATTATTGTTGGTTCAAACCCATTAGCATTAGCTGGACCAAATACTCCTTCTGATCGAGTAAGTACAGAATTATTTGTAAAAGGAGCCTTACCTGCACAGCAACAACAAGTTGTTGAAGAAAGAATTGCTCCACCATCAGGATTAAATGTAAGTTATGATGCTGCTAAGAAAGAAATTACAGTAACTTGGAATGCAGTAAAATCTGATGGAGATAAACCAAGTTATACAATTAGTGTTGGTGGTCAAACACAAACAGTCGATAAAACAAGTGCAACCTTTAAAAATATTACAGGTGAATCTGTTCAAATTAGTTTATCTGTCTCTATTAAAGGTAAAACATCAGATCCAGTAACTCATGAATTAAAATTAGGTACTAAAGCCGAGGAAAAACAAGAAACAAGTACTACAACTATTCAACAAAATCCTCAGCAACAACAACCGCCACAACAAAATGGACAAACTTCACAAGTACCGACAAGAAATGAAACACCAACTCAATCCGCTGGGCAAAATAACTAAACTCCTACCCCTTCTCTAATTGAGAAGGGGTGTATTTTTGCTTTTATGTATAAAAAAACACGCCAGATATCTAGCGTGTTTTTCATTATTTAGCATATTCTACAGCTCTTGTTTCACGAATAACTGTAACCTTAATATGTCCTGGATATTGTAGTTCTTCTTCAATTTGTTTACGAATTTCACGTGCTAATAAAATTGAACTTGCATCATCAATTTTCTCTGGATGAACCATAACACGGATTTCACGACCCGCTTGAATGGCAAAGCTACGTTCCACACCTTCGTGTTCATTAGCAATAGCTTCTAATCGTTCTAAACGACGAATGTAGTTTTCCAAGGATTCACTACGTGCTCCTGGTCTTGCAGCTGATAAAGCATCTGCTGCCGCTACTAATATCGCAATTGTCGAGGTTGCTTCCACATCTCCATGGTGAGATGCAATCGCATTAACCACAATTTTGTTTTCTTTATATTTTTGAGCAATCTCTGCTCCAATTTCTACGTGAGATCCTTCAATTTCATGGTCTAATGCTTTTCCTAAATCATGTAATAAACCAGCTCTTTTCGCTAGATTTACATCTTCTCCAAGCTCACCAGCCATAATACCGGCAAGTTTAGCAACTTCAATACTATGATTTAAAACATTTTGTCCATAACTTGTACGGAAATATAAACGACCTAAAATTTTAATTAAGTCTGGATGTAATGAATGAATTCCAACTTCAAATGTTGCTTGTTCCCCAATTGAACGAATTCTTTCATCCATTTCTTTACGAGATTTTTCGACCATTTCTTCAATTCTTGCAGGATGAATACGTCCATCTGCAATTAATTTTTCTAAGGTCATTTTAGCAATTTCTCTACGAATAGGATCAAAACCACTGAGCACTACAGCTTCTGGTGTTTCATCAATAATTAAATCAATACCTGTTAATGATTCTAATGTGCGAATATTTCTTCCTTCACGTCCGATAATTCGCCCTTTCATTTCATCATTTGGTAAAGTCATTACTGTCACAGTATTTTCAGCCACTAAATCAGCTGCTGAACGTTGAATCGCTTGTAAGATAATATCTTTGGCAGCTCTATCTGCTTCATCTTTAGCACGCTGTTCAGATTCTTTTATCATGACAGCACGTTCATGACTTAATTCATCTCGTGTTTCTTGCATAATAATTTGTTGTGCTTCTTCACGACTAATTGTTGAAATTCGTTCTAATTCAGCTTTTTGTTCAGATAACACAGCGTCAATTTCTTCTTCTTTTTCAGTCATGACTTGTGCTCTCTCTTGAAGTTTATTTTCTTTATCTTCAATAGATTGTTCACGTTTTTCAAGAACTTCATCTTTTCGATCAAGATTTTGTTCTCTTTGAATCATCCTTTTTTCTTGAAGTAAAACTTCATTTCTTCTTTCTTTTAACTCATTTTCAACTTCAGTACGATATTTATGATTTTCTTCTTTAGCTTCTAATAATACTTCCTTTTTCAATCGGTCAGCATCTTTTTTTGCATCTTCTAAAATCATTTCAGCCGATTCACGAGCAGCTACAACTTTTTTCTCATAATTGGATTTGAAAACAAAATATCCAGCAACAATTCCGATTACTAAAGTTAAGATCGCGAGGCCTCCAGTTAATAGTCCTGAGTTCATTGAGTCACCTCCGTCTCATTTTTAATTTTTCAAAATTAATTGCATAAACAATCGTTGGATAGAATAATCCAACTCAATAACCATTGTATTATTCTATCCAACTAAAGTCAACTATAAGTCCTTATTTATTCAATGAAGCAAGAAATTTTTTAGAAGATTCATTTAGTTCTTCAGACATTTTATGAACTTCTTCTAATGTTTTCACGACAGCACCAGACGCTAGAGGATGTCCTCCGCCACCATGGTTCGCAGCAATTTCATTTACGATTGGTCCTTTTGAACGTAAATTACAACGATAAGTACCATCTGGTTGCTCTACGAATAGACACCAGCAATGAACCCCTTCAACTGTACTTGGTAATGAAATAACCCCATGTGTTTGATGTTCTTCTACCCCAAACTCTTTTAATTGTTCTTGGCTTAAAATCGTAATTGCTACTCCATTTTCAGAAATTTCCATATTTTGATAAATATACCCTGCTAAACGACTAACTGAAACAGGATTTGTAATCATATGATAAGCAATTTCAGAAATTTTCACTGGGAATTCTAATAATTTAGAAACCATTTCAAATGTCACTGTTGTTGTTGCTGGATATAAGAAACGTCCTGTATCCCCTACAATCCCTGCATATAATGCATTGGCAACTTCTTCATTTACTTTCCAAGGAGAGTTTTCACTAAATACAAATTGGCATAAAATTTCACTTGTACTACTTGCAGTGGTATCAACATAAGAAATTTTTCCATATACATCTCTATCAGGATGATGATCAATTTTAATCACTTCTGAAGGATTTACTTCATAAGGAGAATCAATACGGGGAGTATTCGCGGTATCATTCACAATAATTAATGAAGCATCAAATACTTCTTGAGAAATAGTATCCATTGTACCAATATACGCTAGATCATCATTCATTTCTCCTAAAGCATACACTGTTTTGCTAGGATAAGTTGCTTCGATGATTTTTTTCAAAGCAATTTGAGAACCAATCGCATCTGGATCTGGTAACTCATGGCGTAAAATAACGATTGAGTCTGCTTTTTGGATTTCTTGATCAATGGCTACTAAATATTCTTGTTTATTCATTCTAATAATTAATTCCTTTCCATTAACTGACTAGACATGACAGCTTTTGCAACAATGGTATTTTCTAAATACACTGAAATATCTAATTTTGTTATTTTTCTTCCATTATCTAATGATTGAATTTGTAAAATAATTTCACTATCAATTGGAATCATTTTTAAATAATGCAAATCTAATTGCTCAATAACTGCATTTCTTCTTTGACTA
This sequence comes from uncultured Granulicatella sp., assembly GCF_963515095.1. Taxonomy (GTDB): domain Bacteria; phylum Bacillota; class Bacilli; order Lactobacillales; family Aerococcaceae; genus Granulicatella. Next base: position 45,397 of record NZ_CAUPXD010000009.1, read on the forward strand.
CGAGATATAAATTCTTTAGATGCTACACTGACAACTTCGCAAAGAACACCAAATGATAACATCCCTAAATTATTCGTCATTTGTGGAGTTACCGTAAATTGGAATTTGGCTTGTTGTGTATCCATTTCTAACACATTTAAACTTTCATCTACATCATCTTCAAAAGTATTTCCAACTTGAGGTTGACGTTGCGCTAATTGCATAGCCTTCATTACATCCTGTCTAGAAATAATGCCTAATAATTCCATATTATCTTGAACAACAGGAAGCATTTCTAACCCATTCCAAATCATAGAATGTGCAACACTGGCAACACTAGCATGCAATTTAGTCACGCTTGGATTTTTTGTCATCACTCTTTCAATAACAAGATGATCACTTTTTCCAATGACATCTTTTGCTGTTACAACTCCTACAAGACGATTGGAATGATTAATAACTGGGAATCTAGAATTTCCAGTTTTATGATTCATTTTTCTATAATCTTCCACTGTATCATCAATCATTAAATAATGTGTGTGTGAATAATCTGTATAAATATCTGATACAATCATGATTTTTTTCTTAATCAATTGATCCGTCATTGCACGGTTAATCAGTGACGCAACCGTAAATGTATCATAAGTTGTTCCAATGACTGGTATCGCTAATTCATCAGATCTACGAATTAATTCATCTGATGCAGTAAATCCCCCTGTAATTAATACAGCTGCCCCTTGTTCAAGTGCTAATAATTGCGCTTCTTTACGATTCCCAATAATCACTAATGATTCTGGATGAATATAACGAGTCATCGCATCTTCTGTCATCGCACCGATTACAAATCGATTTAAAATTTTATCTAAACCTTCAGAACCTCCATATACTTCCCCTTCGATAATTTTTACAATTTCACCAAAAGAAAGTTTTTCAAAATTATCTTTTGATTTACGTTCAATTCGAATCGTCCCAACACGTTCAATCGTTGAGACTACTCCTAAATTTTCAGCTGCCTTAATCGCGCGATAAGCAGTCCCTTCACTTAATTGCATATTTTTAGCAATACTTCGAACGGATATTTTTTCACCAACAGGCAATGACTCAATGTATTCAATAATTCGTTGATGTTTGGTTGACATATTTCCCCTCCAAATCAGTATTTATTTCATGCATTGCTTAATTTTCATGTATTGTAGGAATAATTTCTCCATGAGGACAATGTGTCGGATCATCCAGAAAGTTTACTAATCGGTTAATTAATTCAGGTGTAGAGGCGTGTTCCAAAACTTCTGCCTGTGCATGAACTTCATCTGGCGAAAAACCTAATGACTGTACTAAAAATACTTCCCATATTTTATGTGTACGAATTAAACGCTCAGCAAATAATATCCCTTTTTCTGTCAGTCTAGCTCCTTTATATCTTACATAAACTACATAATCTTCTGATACTAATTTATTGAGCATCTCAGTTGTAGATGCTGCTGATATTTGAAGCATTTTAGTGATTGACTTATTAGAAACGATTTCATAATTGCCACCTAATTTGTAAATTGCTTTGATATAATCCTCTTTATTAGGGGTCATATTGTTTCCTCCTTTAATCCTCACTGACTACTTCTATTCCTTCAACAGTATACCACAAAACTGTATTAAAATAAACTCAACAACTGTATCAGTCTTCCCTCTGAATAATAAAATTTTATATAAAGAAAAAGCGTAATAGTCCGAAAACTATTACGCTTGATATTTGTTTAATGGATTATTTTAAACGTCCTGGACGAGCTGCGTAACCATAGTATGCATCAGCAAGAATTTCTTCCATATGAGCTACCATTGGTAAACGAGGGTTCGCTGGTGAACATTGATCTTCATATGCTAACAATGCGATTTCATGGATTGTTTCTTTCCATTCTTTTTCATCTACACCTTGAGCTTTGAAGTTCATTTCAATTCCTACACGTTCTCCTAATTCATAAACAGCTTTTGCTAAAGCATCTACTGCTTCTTCTGGAGTTGATGAAGGTAATCCTAACATTCTAGCAATGTCTTGGAATTTTTCATCTGCACGGTAGTAGTTATATTTAGGCCATGTAGCTGCTTTAGCTGGGCGAGTACCATTGTAACGGATAACATATGGAAGTAAGATTGCATTTGTACGTCCGTGTACTGTATGGAAGAATCCACCAACTTTGTGAGCCATTGAGTGAGACATTCCAAGGAATGCATTGGCAAATGCCATACCAGCCATTGTAGAAGCATTATGCATTTTTTCTCTTGATACGAAGTCTCCATTTTTAACTGAACTTTCTAAGTTTTCAAATACTAACTTGATTGCTTGTAAAGCTAAACCATCAGTGTAGTCATTTGCTAATGTTGAAGTATAAGCTTCAACTGCGTGTGTTAATACGTCCATACCTGTATCTGCTGTAACAAATCCTGGAACTGTCATAACTAATGCTGGGTCAACAATCGCAATTGTTGGAGTTAATGAGTAGTCCGCTAATGGATATTTACGGTTATTAGCTTTATCAGAAATAACGGCAAATGGAGTTACTTCAGAACCTGTACCTGAAGTTGTTGGAATACCAACATATTTAGCTCTTTCACCTAATTCAGGGAATTTGAATGCACGTTTACGAATATCCATGAATTTTTGTACTAAATCACGGAAGTCAATTTGAGGTTGTTCGTAGAACATCCACATAACTTTAGCAGCATCCATTACAGAACCACCACCAAGAGCTACGATTGTATCTGGTTCAAATGATTTCATAATTTCAGCACCACGGTTAACTGTTGTGATATCTGGATCTGGTTCAACATCTGAGAATACTTCATAAAGTACTTTGTTAGGGCGTAATTCTAATTGTTCAATCACACGTTGTAAGAATCCTAAGTTAACCATTTGTTGGTCAGTTACGATCATTACACGGTGTACATTTTTCATTTTTTGTAAGTATTGAATTGAATCACGTTCGAAATAGATTTTCGAAGGAACTTTAAACCATTGCATATTATTTCTACGTCTCCCTACTTTTTTGATATTTAATAGATTCACAACGCTTACGTTATCACCAACTGAGTTACGTCCATAAGAACCGCAACCTAATGTTAGAGATGGAATGAAGGCATTGTAAACATCCCCGATACCACCAAATGTAGATGGAGCGTTCCAGATTACACGAATTGCACGAACAATACGTCCGAATTCTTTCGCTAAATCAGCATCTTCTGTATGAATTGCTGCAGAGTGTCCTAAACCGTTAAATTCAACCATTTGTCTTGCTTTCTCAACACCATCTTCACGAGATTCAGATTTTAAGATTGCAATTACTGGAGATAATTTTTCACGAGTTAAAGGTTCTTTTTCCCCTACTTCGCTACATTCAGCTGCTAAAATGTTTGTTCCTTCTGGAACTGAGAATCCTGCTTGTTCTGCAATCCATGCAGCAGGTTTACCTACGATATTAGCGTTTAACTTAGCGCCAGCACAGTTTTTGCTGTTAGCTTTTACACCAAAGCAGAACTCTTCAAGTAATGCTTTTTCTTTTTTAGATACAAAATAAGTATGGTAGCTCTTTAATTCTGCTACAAACTCATCATAAATTTCTTTATCAATAATAGCTGCTTGTTCTGAAGCACAAACCATTCCGTTATCGAATGATTTACTCATTACAATATCGTGAGCAGCTTGACGAATGTTTGCAGATTTTTCAACATATGCAGGTACGTTACCAGCACCTACCCCTAAAGCAGGTTTTCCGCATGAATAAGCTGCTTTAACCATTGCGTTACCACCTGTAGCAAGGATTGTTGCAATGCCATCATGATTCATTAAAGCATTTGTAGCTTCGATTGATGGGTGTTCAATCCATTGAATACAGTTTTTAGGTGCTCCAGCTGCAATCGCTGCATCACGAACGATTTGAGCTGCATGAGCTGAACTCTTTTGAGCTGATGGATGGAATGCGAATACGATTGGGTTACGTGTTTTCAATGCAATTAATGATTTGAAAATCGCTGTTGATGTTGGGTTAGTTGTTGGTGTAATACCACATACAACCCCAACTGGTTCTGCGATTAATGTTAAACCTGTTACTTCGTCATCTTCAATAACTCCAACGGTTTTCGTATGACGCATATTATGAACTACGTGTTCACATGCAAATAAATTTTTAGTCGCTTTATCTTCGAATACTCCACGACCAGTTTCTTCTACAGCGTGTAAAGCTAACACACCATGTTGATCAAGAGCTGCTACTGATGCTTTAGCTACGATATAGTCAACTTGTTCTTGATTGAGCAATCTAAATTGTTCTAAAGCTACTAGCCCTTTCTCTACTAATTCATTCACTTCTTTTTGAGAGTCTACTACTTTTTTCTCTTCAGTCACTGTGATTTCCTCCGTTGCTTGTTATTTTTATCACATAGTTATAATAACAAATTTTCTTCATTTTGTAAATAGCAGAAAACAATTTTTTTAAAAGAAAATTGTTTCGCTAAAATTGAAAATCTATTTTCATAACTATTGTTATATACGTAAAAGTGAATATAAAGAGGAGAAATTTCTCCCCCTTATATGGAATTTTATAATTGAATAGTTACACCATTTTCTTCAATCGTAAATTCTTTTGTTGCTAAATTTGCTACTAGACGAGCTTTTGTTTGTTGATCAGCACTTGAACGAACAATTTCGATCGTTGATTCATCTGGAGTTGAAATTTCAATTTTTCCTTCCAAATCAAATGCTTTTGAAGTATTTCTAAAGCTTAATAATGATAGTAATTGTTTGACAACTGGTCGCTCAACTTCTTTTTCAATTTCTTCTAATGTATAGTAATGACGATTAATATTACGTCCTTCTTTTGTTGCTTCAAGAAGTTCAATATCATTTTCCCCTGCTAATAATCCTACATAATAAATTTGAGGAATCCCAGGAGCAAAACATTGTAAAATTCTTGATAGTAAGTAACTAGCATCATCATTTCCTAACGCACTATAGTAAGTGCTATTAATTTGATAAATATCCAAGTTATTGTATTTCTCACTAGAATACACTCTCTTAACATTTGCTCCAACTTTATACAATTGTTCTGAAGTATAATCTAATTCTTCATCTGTTAATAAATCTCTTGCATCTACAACACCAATTCCATCATGTGTATCTAATGTTGTAAATTGTTTCATTGGACTCATTTTTAACCAATTTGCAAGTCGATTTGATTTCCCACTATAAAGTGAATATAAAACAACCATTGGTAATGCAAAATCATATACAAAATAATCATGATCTGCAATTTTCATTTGAATAGAATAATGTTCATGAATTTCAGGTAATAATTCTACTTGATACTTTGCAGCTTCCGCTCTTACTTCATCTAATAAATCCCAAATTTCTGGTTCTACAAAGAAATCATTTGTATCTAATTTTTTTACAGCATAGGCAAAAGCATCTAAACGAATTAAGGAACATCCGTGACTTGCCATATCTTTAATCGTTTCACGAATAAATTCTTTTACAATAGCCTTATTCACATCTAAATCAATTTGTTCTTCGCCAAATGTATTCCACACTTCTTCTGTTGTATCATCTTCAAAATGAACTGTTTGGAAAGGTGCTTTATCTTTTCTCTTATAGATTAAATCGATATCTTCTTGTGTTGGACGTCCAGGAGGGAAAAATTCATGGACACGAATAAACATATCTTTATAAGGAGAATTTTCATGATTCTTTTTAAAATCTTGGAAAAATTTTGATTCACGAGAAATATGATTAATCATAAAATCAAACATTAAGTAATATTGCTCTCCTAATGCATCAACATCTTCCCAGCTTCCTAAGTCTGGATCAACTGTCGTATAATCACTTGGTGCAAATCCTCTATCACCTGTTGAAGGGAAAAACGGAAGTAAGTGTACTCCTCCAATTGATTCTTTAAAGTAAGTTTCTAAAACATATTTTAGATCCTTCATGTTTTTTCCTAAGCTATCTGAATAAGTTATCAGCATTGCTTCGTTTTTAATTTGCACATTTATCAACTCCTATTCTACCGGTGTTAAACCGGTTGCATACGTGTATTTTACCAAAAATTAAAACGTTTGCATACTAGTATGCATAAATTTTTTTGCAAGTTTTATATCTCTCCTGTATACTAGATAAAGACTATTTTTGAAAGGATGTTACTATGTCTACCATTTATGAACACGAACCTTTACACTTATATAAAAATTATGAGAAAGCTTGGTCTGACTTTCCAAATACAAAAATTTATGTTGATCAAGTGTTATCTGCTTTCCCTGAATTTGGATTAGAAACTACGTATCAAGAAAGTTTGAAATTTATTCAAAAACGTGCCTTTCAATTAGCTAGTTTAGGAATTAAAGCAACAGAAAAAGTAATGGTATACAAATCTTCTGCTGTCGATACTTATTGGTTAGCTTGTGCCATCTCTTATTTAGGAGCTATTCCTGTCATGACTTCTGCTCATCTTCCTGCTACCATTATTGATACATTTTTTAAGCGATTAGAAGATGCTTGGTTAATTTACGATGATGAAACAGCAGAAAAAGTGATGCTTTTACAAGAAAAAAATAAAGCGAAGGCTCTTTCTATACAAGAAATCCAAGAACAAATTGAAACCATTACCCCTTTCATTTCTCTTGATACAAATGAGATTAGTTATATGACACACACTTCTGGTACAACAGGCATTCCTAAACTAATCGCACACTCAGCTAATAGCATGGGATGGCGAACTGCTTTCCAAAAAAGTATTTTTTCAAAAATGGAAGAAAAAGAATTGCTAGCTTTTCATATCTCTCCGGTACATTCTCGATTTAATATTGGAATGTCTTCTTTAATGAGTTTAGGATTTTCTTACTTAGCGATTAAAGATCCTAGTATTCAAAATATCGAACATTTACTGCAACGATACCAACCAATTGGAATTGAAACGCATCCAAATAATTTTGTTCAATGGGCTACTCTTGCTAAAAATCGTCCAGAATTATTTGAATATACTCGTTACTATCACTCGACATTTGATGCGATTAATAAGGAAACTATGGCTACATTTTTAAAAACGAATCACAAGAAAAATGGTATCTATTTACAAATTTATGGACAAAGTGAATGTGGACCTGCCATCGTTCGTAAACACACATTAGAATCATTACCAGGAATAAATATCCGTAATATGGGGATTGGATTTGAACATTTTACAAAAGCAAGAATTGCAACAAATGACGGAACACTTCTTCCAACGAATACTCCAGGAAATATTCAATTATATTCTAAAGGACGAGCATTAACTTACTTCAAAGAAGACAATCGATTCCAAGAAAATGTATACGATGAATGGTGGGATACTGGTGATTACGGGCTTATCAATGATAAAGGTGAATTGCTCCTTCATGACCGTCAAGTAGACTTAGTAGAAACTTTGGAAAGTACACTAGCTATTGAAGATTATTTACTAGACCATCTACCCTTCCTGGAAGAAGTCGTCATTATTCGTGATAACCATGGCTATCCTCAACCAATTGTAGCTATTGCCGATGGAGAACTCTTCCAAAATGAATTATGGTTTAATGCTATTGAAAATTTACCTCATCTAAATGAACCAATTATGATGGAATACGAAAAAATTCCAAGAACAGCAACTATGAAAGTTCAACGGCGTGAACTAGAACAATTGTTGTTTCATTAAAATTTTAACCAAAACATCAAAAGAGACTTCCGTATCAACGAAAGTCTCTTTTACATTTGTAAAAATTAAAATCATCAAATATTTATTTATCTTTTGATTTTTTACGTTTTAAAACAGTAGTTAAAACTCCAACTCCTGCCAAAACAGCGACTGTTTCAGCTATTAAAATTCCATTATTCCTTGAAGTTTCAGTATGTTCTACTTCCTCTGTTTTAACTTTTTCATTTGGTACTTCAGAATTACTCTTTTCTTCTGTACTCGTTTCAGCTTCAGTAGTTGATTTCACTTCTAATTCTTCATTTTTTGTTGCTACACTTTCCACTTGAGTGGTTTCTTTAATAGAGACATTATCAGTAAGTAAAATCTCATTTAAATTGTTTGGTAAATAATGATTAAATGGTATTACTGTTTTTTCATACTCTACCTTTTCAACTTCTCTTAAACTATATACGTTTGAAACTGTTTCTGTTATTTTATCTACCTTATGAACCAATAAATAATCAATAACAGGTAATACTAATTCTTTTTCAGAAGCAATTGGATTGAATCCTTCTAATTTATTTGTATTTCTTTCAATTGTTTCAGAATTAATCTTTGATTCTTTGTTTACTTCAACTGGAATCTTCTCTTCTGTATTTTCAATCAATTCTTTATTATTTTTTGGTACTTCTGGTGATAAAGGTTCATCTGTTTTCACAACTTCTTCTGTTACTGTTGGAGTTAGTGTACCATTTGTTGGATTTACTGTATATGTTGTCATTTCTTTAACAACATCATTTCCTTTTTTGATGTATTTTTTTTCATCTTTGGCAGGTACTTTCACAACAGTTTCTGTAGCTGGTACTACAATTGGTTGTCCTTCTCTTGGAATAAGGTTTCCATTTTCTGGATTCACTTCATAAGTTGTCGTTACTGTACTTGTACCTGTTGTGCCAGTTTCTGTGATGTTTGCTTCACCTTTTTCTCTTGTTGAATCTTTTTCATAACGGATTGGAGATTCAATTGGTGTTACAACATCTGTATTTTTCGCTCCATCTTTTTTCACAACTTCTTCTGTTACTGTTGGAGTAAGTGTACCATTTGTTGGATTTACTGTATATGTTGTCGTTTCTTTAACAACATCATTTCCTTTTTTGATGTATTTTTTTTCATCTTTGGCAGGTACTTTCACAACAGTTTCTGTAGCTGGTACTACAATTGGTTGTCCTTCTCTTGGAATAAGGTTTCCATTTTCTGGATTCACTTCATAAGTTGTCGTTACTGTACTTGTACCTGTTGTGCCAGTTTCTGTGATGTTTGCTTCACCTTTTTCTCTTGTTGAATCTTTTTCATAACGGATAGGAGATTCAATAGTCGTTACAACAACTGTATATTTTACTCCATTTGGACTTACTATTTCTTCTGTAACAGTTGGAATTAATATCCCAGTATCAGTATTCACATCATACGTTGTTGTCTTCTTAACAATATTGTCACCGTCTTTTAAATACTCTACTTTGGCTTTTGCGCCGACTTTAATAATCGTTGGCTGTGCTTCTTCAACAACTGGATTTCCTCGATGCTCTATGGCTTCTCCTGTTGTCGCATTTACAGTATACGTTATTGTGACTGTTCTTGATCCATCTCGTCCTTCTATTGTGACATTTGGTGTATCTTTTTCTCGCTTGTCATCTTTTTCATAACGAGTAGTTTTTGGAATCGTTGTGACTTCTACTTTGTCTTTTGCGCCATTTTCTTTATACACTACTGTTTTTTCACTCGGCGTTACAGTTCCAGTATCAGTATTCACATCATACGTTGTTGTCTTCTTAACAATATTGTCACCGT
>NZ_CAUPXD010000010.1:0-45947 GCF_963515095.1 uncultured Granulicatella sp.
TCGCACACCTGTACTAAACTAATTTTTTCGGGACATTTTAACTTGCGCTTGACAAAATTCTAACAATAACGGTACTTCCTATGTCAAGCACAAGTGAAAAGATTATGTCTTCATACTAAAAACTCCAATGAACCATCTACTTTTATTGTCCATTGGAGCTTATTATCTATTTACATCGTGCGTTCTAACAATTGTTTTGTTAATTGAATTAACGTTACCTTCATATCACTTTCAGGTAAACGCTCAATTTGAGATAATGCTTGTTTCGTATATTGCATTGCTAATTGTTGTGCTTTTTGCACACCACCAGAATCATGCACTAATTTTCTTAACAACAATCTTTCTTGTTCAGAGATTTCATGCTTTTTCTCCAGTAACGGAATGATTTGATTAGACTCTTTTTCCATGGCATAAATTAATGGTGCTGTATAAATTCCTTGCGCAACATCTTCTAGAACAGGTTTTCCAAACTCTTGAGAAGTTACTTGATAATCTAAAATATCATCTAAAATTTGAAACGCCATTCCAATTTGTTGACCAATTTTCTTTGCTCTAAGAGCATCATCCATTTGCCCTAATGTTGCACCCATATAACAGCTAACCATGAATAATTGAGCTGTTTTCCCTTCGATTCGTTTCAAATATTCTTGAAGCCCTAAATCATAGCGATAGCGATTTCGCATTTGTGCTAATTCGCCTTCTACAACTCTTGCCATTCCATTAGTTGGAAGTGTAATTCCTTCTAAATCAGATAAATGAGTCGAAAGAAGTTGATAGCAACTCGTCAAGACAAAATCTCCAGCATAAATCGCTACACGATTGCCATAACGAGCATTCAGCGTTTCTCGCCCTCTTCTCATATCTGCTTCATCAATGACATCATCATGGAGCAATGTTGCGACATGTAGTAATTCTAAAGCAGCTGCAATAGCTCTTACTTGTTGCTGATTACCATGATTACTCCAGTTAGCAAATAATGTTAGATAAGCGGGACGAATCATTTTCCCGCCTTGCTGTAACATCTCTACAATCGCTTGGTGAATATCTTCATCTTCCATTTCAACACTGTCTAACATTAACTGACGAATGGCTGATAATTCTTTTTTTAAAACCGGGTATTCATTCCACATTGAATGAATCATTTCCATAATTTTTTCTCCAATCACTATAGACAAAAAGCCGGCAAAGCCGACTTTTATCTTATTTAACGTTCTTGTTTATCTGCACCGAAACCATAAATATGTTTCGAAGTTCCATACCACCATTTACCAGCAGTTTTTTGGAACCATGGAATGAAGTAGTAATCTAAACCAAATGCACGTCCTGAACCGTTCATTAAAGCAATGGCTGCTGGGATAAACCACATATTTACCCAGTAGAACATACCTGACAATACAAATGTTGTTACTAATCCAACTGTTACTGCATTGACAATCCATGTTAAGAATCCAGCCATAATTGCTAAACCAATGGCTAATTCTACAAATGACATAATTGTTTGCATCACATAAGCTACTTCAACGTTTGGAATCATAATTTGCATAATTGAAGCAAACCAGTCTGGCATTTTATCTAATACCATCATTGGTTGTTCACCATATGAATAGTTAAATCCAAATGAAGTTGCTACTTCCGCTACTGTTTGAGTAGCTGCTCCACTTGCTGCTGCAACTGTTTCAGCAGCTCCACTTGCTGCACTAGTTGGTTCAACTAACCAAGGGAATGGGAATGCTAAATGCGTTCCATCAATCCAACTATGTGCACCCCAAAGACCAAAGATTTTCTTCAATCCTTCGATTGTCCACATTCCACCATAGAATAAACGTAATGGTAATGCCCAAAGAACATTCCCGTAACGAGATAAATGTCCACGGAAGATATTACGACGATCTTTAATATGGAAGAATTCGTGGAATACATATTGAATCGCATAATATAATGAGAAGATTTCTAAGAAGTATTTGATATTTACTAAATGTTTCATCAACATTGCAAAGAAACCACTTAAGTGATATTTGCCCATTAAGAAAGCTACACCATAATGAGATCCAATTGAAACCATGAATCCATCGTATTTTCCTTTATAAGCAACTTTTGCATCATTTTCTACATCTGCAATAATATTTTTCGCTGCTGTATGTCCAGTTTGTTCAGCTGCTTGAACAATTTGTGGAGTTGGACGATTTTCTTTATCAGGTTCTTCATAATAAGCTAAGTCCCCGATTGCATAAATGTTTTCTTCTCCATCTACTTGCATAAACTCATTTACGACTAAACGACCTGCACGAGCAGATTTGAATCCGAACACTTCAGATTCAGTATTCGCTTTAACACCAGCTGTCCAGAATAATGAGTAAGTTGGAATGACAGTACCGTCTACTAAACGAATGCTGTTTTCTTTTACTTCTTCAATTCCGTTTCCTTTAATCACTTTAATGCCACGACTAGTCATAAATTTCTCAGCTTTAGCAGCATCTTTTTCATCTAACATATTTAAAATAGTTGGAACTGCTTCAACGATGTATAGAGAAAATTCACTTTCATCTAAGTTGTATTGTTTTGCTAATACTGGAATCCAGTCCATGATTTCACCGACTAATTCTACCCCAGTAAATCCAGCACCACATACTGTAAAAGTTAATAAAGCACGGCGTTTTGGAGTCACATGCTCTTTAGCTGCACGTTCTACACAGTGAATAATGTGTTCGCGCATTTTAATCGCATCTTCCATTGACCATAATGTAAATCCGTGTTCTTTCACACCTTGTACACCAAAGTCATTCGCTTCACCACCCATACCGATTACTAAATAATCGTAGTGGAAAGATTTATAAGTTGTTGTGACAACTTTTTTCGTTTTATCTAAGCTTACTACTTTGTCCGTTACTAATTGAACATTTTTTGAACGTGCAAAAAGCTTTTGTAAATCATATTGAATTGCTTCTGGTTCTACACGACCTCCAGCTACTTCATGTAACTCCGTCATGTATGTTAAATATGGATGTTTGTCAATTAATGTAATTGTAACATCTTTATCTTTTCTGAAATGACGTGATAATTTCTTCGTTGCTGCTACTCCTGCAAACCCTGCGCCGATAACAACAATATTTGTTTTCGTCATTAGAAATCCCCTCTCGTTTTGTAATTTTTTCACTTAAGCATTATAGTATAAAATCAATGTTTTGTCTAACTTATTTTTTAACCTTCTCCTAAGTTTTCATAAATTTACATTTCTTGTTTTTCACGATATGCTTTTAATATTTTGACATGATTTAAAGCATAATTTGCCGCAATCCCAATTGCAATGCCTGCAAAAATCCCTACAATCGACATGGCTGGTAAATACAATAGAACTGTCCAAGATTTAGCAATGAAACTGGCAATGACTAATTGACCAAAATTATGTAAGATTCCTCCAGTAGCACTCACTCCAATTAAACTCACACGTTTCGGCCCTAATTGTTTAATGAGTAGCATTCCAAGCAAACTAAACGACGCTCCTGCGCTACTGTACAATAAAGTAGAAAAAGTCCCCCCTAATAAAGCTGTTAACAATGTTCTAAGTAATACTACTAACACCACTTCTTGTAAGGATAATGTATATAAACCGATGACCGTAATAATATTAGCAACTCCTAATTTAGCTCCAGGTGCAAACGCAAAAGGAAAAGGAATAGCTTGTTCTAGTAAACTCAAAATAATTCCTTGAGCTGTTAATAACGAAATAAATAACATTTTTTTTAACGTTAGATTTTGTTTCATTTATCTACCACCTCTCATTAAACTCGTCTTATAATTGTACCATAACTCTCAAAAATCTTAAAAAGATATCTAAAAAGTGAACATAAAAAGACCCCAAAAGCAGCTTTCATACTAACATTTGGGGCGATACACCATTTACGAACGGCGCATTAATAGTTTTCTTTTCCATTCCATCACTTTTGGTGCAACATCTTGAAACATTGTAAACCAGAAACGATTAATCGGTAAATCAAACTCTCCAATATACTCCACTAAAATTGGATCAAAAGATTGTTTAAACTTAGTAATTCCTGTATGATCTTCTGCATTACTTGAAACACCAAACATATCATAATGACGAATGCCTTTTTCATCATACAATTGTTGCATAATCCATGTTTGTAGAGCTTTATTTGCATTTAAGCCTGCATCATCTGTAATATTCGCTCCATATAAATAATACGCCGTTTCTTTGTACGTTGCTACAAAAGCTCCGCTTAACACTTTTCCATTTGGATATTCCTTACACAGCGCTTCTAAACCAATCACTTCTTGCTCATATTTTTCAATATTTTTCAATAAGCTTTCTCTTTGATTCAATAAGTTTGCCTTCTTTTTCTCATTTTGAGTACTTTCAACTTGTGAAGCAATTTTTTCCACCTCAGCTTTTGCTTGGTGAATTCTGTTTTCTGTTGATTCTTTTGCGACATGATAATCAATTTTTGCAAAATATAAATCCATCATATCGTGAGCATGTAATGTTTCATAGATGGTTGTTAAATACTCTTTACTTCTGGCAATATATTGATCACGCTCAGCAGTAATACGATTTAACACTTCATAATCATCAATATCCTCGATAGTTCCTTTATAACAAACAACTCCACGTTTTTGTGCCATTGTAACTTTATATCTTTCTTTAGAGGAGAAAGTGTCTAAAATTCCTTTTCCTTTATCTTCTAATTCAACAATCATCGTCATTCTTGGTTGAATCCCATCAAACCCTAAATCTAGTGGTTGACTTACAAATCCTGATTCTAATAATAATTGACAAACAGATTCTTGATTGATTCCATCTTCTACAATTGAAAAGTCATTGCATCGTTCTCTCCACATAATTTCAGGATCAATTTTCAACCCAAATACTCGTTTTTGTTTTAAATATTTTTTTAAAGTTTTCACGACTTCTTTAAATTGTTCTGCATTATGATAATCCGTCACAATCCCTCTAGGAGCATACGCTAAATATCTTTTCACAATAGGAAGGGCACGGTATAAAATCATCGTCGCTGCAACTGGTTCATCCTGTTCATTCATCACAAAAAGAAGGTCATTACTCCATTCTCCTCTTGTTTTCACTTCTCCCCATTCCGGAGTTTGAAAAAGAGTACAGTTTCCTTGAGTTTGTAAAAACTCATGATATTCTGCAATAGAATTTCTCATATCTTTAATATACATCTCTAACTTCCTCTCACGTGTTGTCATTGAATAGTATGACACTTATATAGTAGATTGTCAAAAAATGTTGGAAGGAATCATACAAAAAAGCCAAGCTTTCGCTTGGCTTTTCCCATCTATTAAAATAGTTTTAAATATTGATCTAATTCCCATTGTGTGACTTGTGAACGATACGCTGCCCATTCGAATTTTTTCGCTTCTACAAAGTTGCTATAAATATGTCCACCTAATGCATCTTTTACAACTGTATCAGCTTTCAAGCAATCAATTGCTTCTGCTAAACTACTTGGAAGATCATCAATTCCTACTTCTTTTCTTTCTGCTGTTGACATTGCATAAATATTGCGATCAACTGGAGCTGGAACTGGTAATTTTTCACGAATTCCTTCTAAACCAGCACGTAAAATAGCTGCCATTGCTAAATACGGATTTGCTGCTGGATCCACACTTCTTAATTCGATACGAGTAGAAAGTCCTCTCGCTTCAGGAATACGAATTAATGGCGAACGGTTTTGAGCTGACCATGCAATATATACAGGCGCTTCATATCCAGGTACTAAACGTTTATAAGAGTTGACTGTAGGGTTACAAATCGCTGTTAAAGCTTTCGCATGTTTCATAACTCCAGCAATGAAATAACGACAAGTATCACTTAGTCCATGTTCATCTGTTGGGTCATAAAATGCATTATTTCCTTCTTTATCAAATAATGATAAGTTGAAATGCATTCCACTTCCGGCAATCCCAAATACTGGTTTTGGCATAAAGGTTGCATGCAATCCATGTTTACGAGCAATCGTTTTAACCACTAATTTAAAGGTTTGAATATTATCGCATGCTGCTACAGCTGGTGCGTATTTCCAGTCAATTTCATGTTGACCTGGTGCTACTTCATGGTGACTGGCTTCAATATCGAACCCAATCTTTTCTAATTCTAGTACGATTTCACGACGACATTCTTCTCCTAAATCGACTGGAGCTAAATCGAAGTAACTACCTTGGTCATTTCCTTCAAGCGTTGGTTCTCCTTTTTCATCTAATTTGAATAAAAAGAACTCTGGCTCTGGTCCTAAGTTAAAATTAGAAAACCCTAAATCTTCCATGTCTTCTAAAATACGTTTTAAGTTTGAACGTGGATCTCCTGCAAATGGTGTTCCATCAGGTTTGTATACATCACAAATTAAGCGCGCGATTGTTCCGTGTTTACTACTCCATGGGAATACAACCCATGTATCTAAATCTGGATATAAATACATATCACTTTCTTCAATACGAACAAAACCTTCAATGGATGAACCATCGAACATCATTTTATTCGATAATACTTTTTTTAATTGAGTAATTGGTACTTCCACATTTTTAATCGTTCCTAAAATATCCGTAAAAATCAAACGTAAATAACGAACATCCATTTCCTCAACTTGTTTTAAAATTTCTTCTTGTGTGATTGTCATTTTTCTCCACCCCTATAGTAATTTTTCTTGTCCGGATAATCTTCCAATATGCATAATTTCGTTATACAAAATTCGTCGAACATCTTCATCCGTTAATCCATCATTTGTCGTCGGTTTTTCTAACGGGTTCTTTTTCACATTCGAATAAATTTTTTGAATCGCAATAATGGTTAATCCATCCGCCAAGTAGTCTTTGATTTCTAATAATCGATCTACATCATTTAACGAATACATTCTACGATTAGTGTCTGAACGTTCCGGTGTAATTAAACGTTGTTCTTCATAGTAACGAATTTGTCTTGCTGTTAAATCCGTTAATTTCATAACTGTTCCTATTGGAAACACTGCTAAAGAACGTCGTAATTCTTTTTCTCCCATCGTCAAACACCTCTCTTATCCTGTATGATAGCTGTATTGTAAAAATAACTGACACAAATGTCAAGGATTCTCTTACTTTTTATGTTATATTTTCTCACATGGTTTTCTTTTCAACAAAAAGGCCAGGTTTCCCCAGCCTATCACTTTTGTTATTAATTTTCAGTTCCCCAAACTTCTTCGGCAACTTCTTTAATTAACGCTAATTTCGCCCATTGTTGTTCTTCTGTTAAGATATTTCCTTCTTCAGTTGAAGCAAATCCACATTGAGTACTTAATGATAATCTGTCTAACGGAATATATTGGCTTGCTTCTTTAATACGAGAGATTAATTCTTCCTTACTTTCTAGTTCTCCAAATTTTGAAGTTACTAGACCTAAAACAACTTGTTTATCACCAGAAACTTTCGCTAATGGAGTGAAGTCCCCAGCACGATCTGTATCAAATTCTAAGTAATAAGCATTCACTTCTTCTTGCTCGAATAATTCTTCGGCAACTGATGCATAACCGCCACTTGCAACCCAAGTAGAATGAAAGTTTCCACGACATACGTGAGTATTGACAACTAATCCTTCTGGAACATTTTTATACACAGCATTATTTAAACGTAAAAATGTTGCTGCTAATTCACGTCTGACTTCTTCTTTATCACGACCTTGTCCCCAAAGTGTTAAGAAGTTATCATCTACTAAAATACCCCATGTACAATCATCGACTTGTAAGGTACGTAATCCTTCATCAAATAATTGTTGAATCACTTCTAAATAAGCTTTTGAAATATCTGCTACCACATCATCAAAGTTTGCATAGACACTGTTCAATTGTTCCACATGTTCTTCATCACGAATTAATTCAAAATATAATTGAGATGGTGATGGAATTGTTATACGAGCTTCAACTTCATTATTATCGGCTACTAAATCTCTTAAAAATGTATAGTGAGCTACGAATGGATGATTACGTCCATGAATCGTTCCTACTACAGTTGCAGAGTCCGGTTTTGTCACTTCATCATGGAATTGATATCCTGTTTTAGCTTGAACTCGTTTAATTCCTCCTAATCCCCAGAAGAAATCTAAATGCCAATAAGCACGACGGAATTCCCCGTCTGTAATCCCTTTATATCCCGCTGCAATTTCTTTTTTACTAAGTCACGAATTGCTGCATCTTCAAAGTTTTTTAATTCTTGGTAACTAAAGTTTCCTTTTTCATACTCTTCGCGAGCTTGTTTTAAATTTTCTGGTCTTAAGAAACTTCCTACTGTATCAAATCTAAATGGTGCATGTTTTGTCATATGTATTACCCCTCTTCTCTAACTAACGTAATTACATTGTAACTGACTACCCCGTTATTGTCACATACTAATTTACTATATTTAAATATAGTTTAAAACTATATACTTCCACAAAAAAACTCTTATAGAATCCTGTAATCTATAAGAGTTTCTCTGAATATAAATGTTATATAGCTTATTTTCCTTTATAAATTCTTGGATATTTCAATAATAAAATTGCTACCACAATTGTTACTACTAAAGTTTGTAATCCAGCAATTCCGTTAACTGTAAATGAATACCAATATGGTGATACTCCTTCTGGTGCATATTTACCCCAGAATAAAAATCCTGCAACAAAATGCCAGAAATAGCGAATTCCTACACCAATGAATGATGAAATGATAATATAAACAATTGCTAAAGATTGTTTTTCATTACGAATAGCAGATTGGAATTGATGATGTAATAATCCAGCAAATCCCATTACTCCAAATGCGATAATATACTCTATAATCACTTGAGAAAATGATAAGTACGCTACTTTCCCAAGTACAAAATGTAAGATTCCCCACACTAAACCTGAAAATAACGCTGGATACAACCCTCTACGTAAAGCAAACACCACTAAAACAATTGCACCAAATGATGGAGAAAACCATCCCATAAAATGAGGAATGAATGATAACGCCATCGCTAAAGCAGCGACAATTGCACCTTCTATCCACGCAATTCTTTTAATTGACATAAAAAAGCCTCCTTGTTTTTTTACAAAGAGACCCAATTGCAGACAATTATTCATACAATCCCTACGCACGTATTAACGTAACAGGTTCTAAGAGTTTGTGAACACATCTCAGCCAATGGCACCTCTTTGTATTTTTTAGAATGAAATTAGTATACTCCCTTTTTCACTTTTTTTCAACTCATTTTTTCATTTTCAGAACCTAATGTTGAATTTTTCTTATTTCAATTTTTGATAATAATGTATTGATGATCGTTTTTGTTGCAATCCCTATTGAAAAAGCTGTTGCACTTCCAGCAGCTGCTCCTTGTTTTAGACTCTCCTTATAATCACTTGTTTTAATAAATTTCGCCATAAAAGCAGCTAGCATCGAATCTCCTGCTCCTACTGAATTAATCAACTTTCCTGTTGGAACATTCGAAGCAAATACTTCTCCTGTTTCACTGACTAAAAACGCTCCTTCACTCCCGCAAGACACTAACACATTACAAGCACCTTTTTTCTGTAATTGAAATGCATAATGAATGATTTCGTCTTGAGTCTTAATATTCACTCCAAATAATTCTTCTAATTCATGTTGGTTCGGCTTAATCATAAATGGTTGATAAGGTAAACAGGCTAACAATGAAGTTTTTGTTGTATCTAGCACTAACTTTACCCCTCTTGCATGACAAAGCTTTGCAATTTCAACATAAGATGTCTCATCTAGTCCTGGAGCAGCATTTCCCGCTAAAAATACAATATCCTCTTCTTGTAAATGATCTTCCAAATATCTCACTAGTTGTTGAAATTTTTTAGTATCTACAGTAGCACCGGCTGCATTGATTTCAGTCTCGACTTCTCCTTTTACTTTAACATTAATCCTTGTAGTTCCATCTACAGAAATAAAGTGAGTTATAACGCCTTCTTTTTCGAGAAATTCTTCAATAAACTTCCCTGTAAATCCTCCAAGAAATCCTGTAGAAATATTATCAACCCCTAGGCGTTTTAATACAACCGATATATTAATCCCTTTACCACCTGCCACATATTCCTCACCTTTTGAACGATTTAATGCCCCTAATTGACAATTTGGTACTTGTATCACTAAATCTACCGCTGGATTAAACGTAATTGTGTAAATCATCTTCTCACCCACTTTCTAATGTAAAAAATAGGGCCAGCAAAATGCTAGCCCTCTAAAAATATTCTAAAATGTGATTATTTTTTTAAGTTGTAGAATGCTGAAAGACCTTGGTAAACAGCTAAGTCACCTAATTGATCTTCAATACGTAATAATTGGTTGTATTTAGCAATACGGTCTGTACGGCTTAATGAACCAGTTTTGATTTGTCCAGCATTTGTAGCAACTGCGATATCAGCAATTGTTGAATCTTCAGTTTCACCTGAACGGTGTGATACAACTGCAGTATATCCAGCTTTTTGAGCCATTTCAATTGCGTTGAATGTTTCAGTTAAAGTACCAATTTGGTTAACTTTGATTAAGATTGAGTTTGCAACACCTTGTGCAATACCACGAGATAAGATTTCAGTATTAGTTACGAATAAATCGTCACCTACTAATTGAACTTTACCACCTAAGCGTTCAGTTAATAATTTCCATCCATCCCAGTCGTTTTCGTCACAGCCGTCTTCGATTGTAATGATTGGGTATTTCTCAACTAATTCAGCTAAGTATTCTACTTGTTCAGCAGGAGTACGTTTAGCACCTTTTTCACCTTCGAAGATTGTGTAGTCATATACGCCATCTTTGAAGAATTCTGATGAAGCACAGTCAAATCCTAAGAATACATCTTTACCTGGTTCTAAACCAACTTTTTTAATAGCAGCTAAGATTGTTTCTACAGCATCTTCAGTACCTTCAAATGTTGGAGCGAAACCACCTTCGTCACCTACAGCAGTTACTAAACCACGGTCGTGTAAAATAGCTTTTAATGCATGGAATACTTCAGCACCCCAACGTAAAGCTTCTTTGAATGTTGGTGCACCAACTGGTAAAATCATGAACTCTTGGAATGCGATTGGAGCATCTGAGTGAGATCCACCGTTAACGATGTTCATCATTGGTGTTGGTAATACTTTAGTGTTGAATCCACCTAAGTATTGGTATAATGGTTGATCTAAGTAATCAGCAGCCGCACGAGCAACAGCGATAGATACGCCTAAAATTGCGTTAGCTCCTAATTTACCTTTGTTTGGAGTTCCATCTAATTCGATCATTAATTTGTCGATCGCCATTTGTTCACGAACGTCAAAACCGATGATTGCTTCAGCAATAATGTTGTTTACATTATCAACAGCTTTTTGAACTCCTTTTCCTAAGTAACGAGATTTGTCGCCATCACGTAATTCAACTGCTTCGTATTCACCAGTAGAAGCTCCTGAAGGAACCATACCGCGTCCGAACGCTCCGCTTTCTGTGTAAACTTCAACTTCGATAGTTGGGTTACCACGTGAATCTAATACTTCTCTTGCTAATACATCTGTAATAAATGGCATGATTTATTAACTCCTTTATATTTATTTGTACGTTTCTATTTTAGTCGAAAAATGCTTGATATGCAATATTTTCCTTAAATTGAAAGCAATTTTTTAAAATTATTTTTGAATTAAGCTTTCGCCTGTCATTTCTTCAGGTTTTGCTACATTCAATAAATCTAACATTGTAGGTGCAACGTCAGCTAAACGACCACCTTCACGTAAGGTAACACCTTTTTTCGTTACAATTACTGGTACTGGAACTGTTGTATGCGCAGTATGTGGAGTACCTTCTGGTGTAATCATTGTTTCTGAGTTACCATGGTCAGCAAAGATAATTGCAGTACCACCTTTAGCTAAAATAGCATCTACTACTTTACCTAAGTTTTCATCTACCGCTTCAATTGCTTTAATTGTTGGTTCTAACATACCTGAGTGACCAACCATATCTGGGTTTGCGAAGTTTAAGATAATTGCATCATTTTCATCGTTTTGGATAGAGTTATATAACGCATCTCCAACTTCATAACAACTCATTTCAGGTTTTAAGTCATATGTTGCAACTTTTGGAGAAGGAATTAAAATACGGTTTTCTCCTGTGAACTCTTCATTACGTCCACCATTCATAAAGAATGTAACGTGAGGATATTTCTCAGTTTCAGCAATACGTAATTGTGCTAACCCTGCTTTAGATAATACTTCTCCTAAAACGTTTGTCATTGGAATTGGTGGGAATGCTACTTCTGCATCCACACTTGGATTATATAATGTCATTGTCACAAATTTAACATTTGCAGCATGCTCACCACGATCAAAGTTTGTCCACTCTTTATCTGTGAATGCATTTGATAATTGAATTGCACGGTCAGGACGGAAATTAAAGAAGATAACTGCATCATTTTCTTCAATTTGCGCAACTGGTTGTCCGTCTTTAACAATTACTGATGGAATAACAAATTCATCTGTTACATTTTCAGCATAACTATGTTCAATCACTGCTTGAGCTGATTCGAATTGAGGGCCTTTTGCATGTGCAATGGCATCATAAGCTAATTGAACACGTTCCCAACGTTTGTCACGGTCCATTGCATAGTAACGACCTGATACAGTTGCGATTTGACCTACTCCAACTTCTGCAATTTTTTCTTCTAAAGTCTTAATGTAAGCTGGACCAGCTTTTGGATCCACATCACGTCCGTCCATAAATGCATGAACATATACTTTAGAAATTCCCTTTGCCTTCGCAGTTTCAATTAATGCTAATAAATGATTAATATGGCTGTGTACACCACCATCAGATAATAATCCGAACAAGTGTAATGCAGAACCATTTTCTAATACATGGTTAAATGCACCATTTAATGCTGGGTTTGTATCAAATTCACCATCTAAAATTGCTTTATCAATACGAGTTAAGCTTTGGTATACAATACGACCTGCACCAATATTTGTATGACCTACTTCTGAGTTCCCCATTTGTCCATCTGGTAGACCTACATCTAAACCTGATGCTTTTAATGTTGTATGAGGGAATTCATTATAGTAACGGTCAAAATTTGGTTTATTTGCTTGTGCTACAGCGTTACCTTCTACTTCTGGTCTCCATCCGAAACCATCTAAGATAATAATCGCTACTGGTGATTTAGACATTATTTTACTGCCTCCAATAAAGCTAAGAATGATTCAGGTTGTAAGCTTGCTCCACCTACTAAAGCTCCATCTACATCTGGACAAGCCATATATTCTTTAATGTTTTCAGGTTTAACAGAACCACCGTATTGTACACGAACTTTGTCTGCTACTTCTTGTCCGAAGTCTTTCGCTACAACGTCACGTACTACTTTACACATTTTTTGAGCATCATCTTGAGAAGCTGATTTGCCAGTTCCGATTGCCCAAATTGGTTCATACGCGATTACTAATGATGAAACTTGTTCATTTGATAATCCTTCTAATGCAGCAGAAACTTGTGCTCCTACAAACTCAGCAGCTTTACCAGCTTCATAAGTTTCTAATGTTTCACCACAACAGATAATTGGTAACATACCATTTGCGAAAATTGCTTTTGCTTTTTTGTTAATATCTGCATCAGTTTCGTGGAAATATTCACGACGTTCTGAGTGTCCAATTACAACATAGTGAACACCCATTTCTGATAATACTTTTGGAGATGTTTCTCCAGTATAAGCACCTTCTTGTTCGAAATAGCAGTTTTGCGCTGCTACTTTTAATTCAGAACCTTCAGCTGCAGCTAATAAAGTAGATAAATCAACTGCTGGAGCTGCTACAGCAGACTCAACAACTTCTGATGATGGTAATTTTCCAGCTAAAGCCTCAACAAACGCTTGAGTTTCTTTAGGATTTTTATTCATTTTCCAGTTTCCTGCAATAATTGGTTTACGCATAATTCTTCCTCCTAAAATTGTTTATGAAGCAGACTCACAAAAATGATTATTCATTTCAGTGAGTCCTTTTCAATAATTTTTAATTATTTATCACTAATTGAAGCTACACCAGGTAATTCTTTACCTTCTAAGTATTCTAACGAAGCTCCACCACCAGTTGAGATATGAGTGAATTTATCCGCATATCCTAAAGAAATTGCTGCTGCTGCAGAATCTCCACCACCGATGATTGTTGTAGCGCCTTGTAAATCTGCAATTGCTTCACAAACACCAATTGTTCCTTTAGCAAAGTTAGGTAATTCGAATACACCCATTGGTCCATTCCATACAACTGTTTTAGCATCTTTTAAGTAGCTAGCAAATAATTCTACAGTCTTAGGACCGACGTCTAAACCTTCTTGGTCAGCAGGGATTTGATCAGATGCTACAATTGTTGCAACTGCATCATTTGAAAATTCTTTAGCAACAACGTTATCGATTGGTAACACTAATTTGTCGCCAGCTTTTTCCATAATTTGTTTTGCTAATTCGATACGATCTACTTCTAATAATGATAGACCTACTTCACGACCCATAGCTTTGAAGAATGTATAAGCCATTCCTCCACCGATTAACACTTTATCAGCTTTATCAATTAAGCTTTCAATTACACCGATTTTATCTGAAACTTTTGCCCCACCTAAAATAGCTACGAATGGACGTTCTGGTGTATCTACTGCTCCACCAATGAATTTAATTTCCTTTTCCATTAAGAAACCTGCAGCAGATTCTAATTGACTAGCAATCCCCACGTTAGATGCGTGAGCACGGTGAGCTGTACCAAATGCGTCATTTACGAACAACTCTCCTAAAGATGCCCAATATTTTCCTAACTCAGGATCGTTTTTAGATTCTTTTTTACCATCTAAATCTTCGAAACGAGTATTTTCAAATAATAAAACATCTCCTTCAGCTAAACCATTAATAGCTGTTTCTAATGCTTCTCCACGTGTTTCTGGAACAAATGTTACTTCTTTTTTCAATAATTCTGATAAACGTTCAGCAACTGGGCGTAAGCTTAAACGAGCTTTATCTTCTTCTGATTTTACTTTTCCTAAGTGAGAGAAAAGAATTACTTTTGCATGATTATCAATTAAATATTGAATAGTTGGTAATGCTTGTACGATACGGTTGTCATCTGTAATAACGCCATCTTTTAATGGAACGTTGAAGTCAACACGTACTAATACTTTTTTTCCTCCAACAGATAAATCTGTTACAATTTTTTTAGCCATAGAATAGCCTCCTAAGTTATATATATTTGGAGCGAGTGTAATACCCACATTATGAAAACAGGGCGAGGAAGCGAATGCTCCCATCGCCCTGAAAAATTCGATACGATTAGCTCTATCAAAACTTTAAATTATAATTTTGCAAAGTATTGTAAAGTACGGATTAATTGAGCAGTGTATGACATTTCGTTATCATACCAAGCAACTGTTTTAACTAATTGTTTGTCGCCTACTGTCATAACTTTAGTTTGAGTTGCATCGAATAATGATCCATAAGTAATACCTACGATATCAGTAGATACTAATGGTTCTTCAGTATATCCGTAAGATTCAGTTGAAGCAGCTTTCATAGCAGCGTTAACTTCTTCAGCTGTAACTGGTTTTTCTAATACTGTTACTAATTCTGTTAATGAACCTGTTGGTACAGGAACACGTTGTGCAGCTCCATCTAATTTACCGTTTAATTCTGGAATAACTAAACCGATAGCTTTAGCAGCACCAGTTGTATTAGGAACGATGTTTACTGCTGCAGCACGAGCACGACGTAAGTCACCTTTTGCGTGAGGTGCATCTAATGTGTTTTGGTCACCAGTGTAACCGTGAATTGTAGTCATTAATCCTTCAACGATTCCGAAGTTATCGTTTAATGCTTTAGCCATAGGTGCTAAACAGTTTGTAGTACATGAAGCACCAGAGATAACTGTTTCTTCACCTGTTAAAATGTCATGGTTTACGTTATATACAACTGTTGGTACATCGTTACCACCAGGAGCAGAGATAACAACTTTTTTAGCTCCACCTTTTAAGTGTAATTCAGCTTTAGCTTTAGAAGTGAAGAAACCAGTACATTCTAAAACGATATCAACGCCTAATTCTCCCCATGGTAATTCTTCAGGATTACGGTTAGCTAATACTTTAACTTCTTTACCGTTTACGCGGAATGCGCCTTCTAATACTTCAACTTCTCCGTTGAAACGTCCTTGTGTTGAATCGTATTTTAATAAGTGTGCTAATTGTTTAGCATCTGTTAAGTCGTTGATTGCAACAACTTCTAATCCTTCCACTTCTTGAATACGACGGAATGCTAAACGTCCAATACGTCCGAAACCGTTAATACCAACTTTAACTGTCATAATAGTTTTTCCTCCTAGGAATAAATTTTTTTATTTTTAGCGGGTTTCCCCGTTCAAAACCATATTTGCTAAACTCTCGTCGATTACAAACCATGTTCGATCAACAGGAGCTAATTTTGCATAAGCCATTAAAGCTTCTGCCTTTTGAGCACCTTCCACAATAGCGATACCATGCGGAATAGACTCTAAATCACTAAGATGCAAACCTACTCGTGGAAGTTTAAAAACAACCTTTCCTTTTGCATCGAAGAAACAACCAAATGCTTCACCAACTGCTCGTTGATTGGCAATAAATTGACTTTCTTGAGGTAACAATCCTCTTCTTTCAGCCATAACACTTGCATTTCCAACACTGTATAATAAGCAATTAGCTTGTTTCATCATCGATAATGTTTGAGAAACCAATGGTTCTTGTAATAAAGGTAAATACGTTTCTTTACTTACATGTTCTGGTACATATAATGAAAAATGTTCTCCACCTGTTTTTGTCGCCATTTTTTCACTAACACTATTTGCTTGGATTAAAGTGGAACCTCCCACTCCTCCTCTAGCAGGGACAAAAGAAATCTCTCTTTGTTGTAAAATCTCTTTTGAAAAATATTCTGCTACCATTGCCATCGTTCTACCACCCGTTACTGTAACGATTGATTGATCCACCGGCAACATCCATTTCATCAATTCTTGAACTTGATTACTAATCAGCATTCCTTTATGAAGTTCGCTTTCAGCAACCACTTTACAAAATCTGATACCCAACTTTTTCGAAACTTCTTTTTCAAAAGCAGTCATCTCAATACATTGTTGAATAATAGACGTTAATCCTAGGTAAGTTTCTTTTCCTAAATCCGTGATTAACATTCCTTTTGCAGAATATGTAATTAAACCTTGTTCTTTTAGTATATCTGTTTCAGAACGAAGAATGCGTTCTGATATTTCCAATTGCTTTGCAAGCCCTCTTCTACCAATCGGTTGTGTTCGTTGTATCGCTCGCAAAATTTGGAAACGAATTTTTAACAATTGATTGCTTTCGGGGACTAGAAGTTGTATCAATGTTATACAATCCATAATTCCGATTCCCTTCATTTCATTACTGGGCTAAAAATCGTCCCTAAAAACTAGCTGTCTATACGTAGAAAACTTTTTTAATTACAAAAATATTGTACCAACAATCTTTATAAAATGCAACTTGAAAGTGTTTAATATTTTTAAAAAATCATTTTTGTTGGGACTTTTTTAGTCCCTATATATTTCTTTTTTTCTACCTAAAAATTGACTTTTTCCGCTTACTTCAAATGATTCCTTCTCTTTTTTTACAAGAGTTTCTTCTTGTTTTTTCATATGAATTTGGATAAAATATGCTTACATTGTTTAGCCATCTTAGTGTAATGGATATCACATAAGATTCCGGTTCTTATAATGGGGGTTCGATTCCCTCAGGTGGCGTTACTAAAAGTTATTTGACTATCATTTTTAGACGCAAAAAAGCCAGAGCTAAAGCTCTGGCTTTTTTGCAGTTTTATAGCTCACCATACTATTAGACTGCTTAATTATTTTTCTAAACCTTCAATAATTTTTGTTAAGTTCCATTTCATCATGCTTAAGTAGCTATCTCCATCTTTACCTTTTTCAGCAACTGAGTCAGTAAAGATTGTTGAGTAAATTGGCTTACCTGATTCTTGTGAAACTGTCTTCATCGGACGGTCATCAACACTTGATTCAACGAATAATGAAGGAACTTTAGATTTTTTAAGAATTTCTACTAAACGAGTTGTTTGCTCAGGAGTACCTTCTTCTTCAGTGTTAATTTCCCAGATGTAAGCTGATGGAACTCCATAAGCTTTAGAGAAGTACTTGAAGCATCCTTCACTTGTAACAATTAATTTTTTCTCTTCTGGAATTTTAGCAAGACGTTCTTTTGCGTCTTTATCTAATTTATCCAACTCAGCAACATATTTATCAAGATTCTTTTGGTAAGTATCTTTATGTTCTGGATCTTTTGCAATTAATTGTTTTGCAATGTTTTTAGCAAAAATCACACCATTTTCGATGTTTAACCATGCATGAGGGTCTTCTTTACCTTTTTCTTTTTCCCCTTCAAGGTAAATTACATCAACGCCATCACTTACTGCAAAGTAATCTTTATCTGCTACTTTACCAGCATTTTTAACCATTTTTGTAAACCAAGCATCATCTGCATTTTCTAAGTTAATTCCATTATAGAAAATTAAATCTGCATCATGAATTTTTTGTACATCTTGTGGTAATGGTTCATATTCGTGTGGATCTTGTCCAACTGGAACAATACTGTGAATGTCCGCTAAATCCCCAGCAACATTTTTTGTAATATCATAAATGATAGAGTTTGTTGCTACTACTTGTACTTTTTTAGGTTCATTACTTTTTGTTGTAGTTGATGATGTTGAGTTTGTTGAACATCCTGCAAAACCAACTAATGATAATAAACCGACTGTTAATAATTTCCCGATTTTCATGCTTTTTTCCTACCTTCCCTTTGTTTTGGTGATACAATAAAACTAATCACAAAGAATGCTGCGGCAGTTAATACAATGGTTGAACCTACTGCAATATTAAACGTATATCCGATTACTAAACCAACAATCGAAGAAAGTGAACCAAACATCGCTGATAAAGCTAACATGGTTTTTAAACTCTTCGAATATAAATATGCTGTTGCTGCTGGTGTAATCAGTAACGCTACAATCATAACTGTTCCGACACTTTGCATTGCTGTAATCGAAACTAATGCTAAAAGAAACATCAATAAGTAATGATAGAATGATACATTCAATCCCGCCGAACGAGCAAAGACTGGATCAAAACTCGTTACTTGTAATTCTTTAAAGTAAGAAATAATCGTTACAAAAACAAAAATTCCTACAATTGCTGTAATTACTAAATCAAAATCTTGTACCGCTAAAATATTCCCAAATAAAATATGGAATAAGTCTGTTGAACTTTTTGCAACACCGATTAAAATAATCCCTAAAGCTAAAAACGAACTAAAGGTAATTCCTATCGCGGTATCGCTTTTTACGACACTATTTCGATTAATAAAAGCAATAATAAACGATGCTAATAATCCAAATGCTAGTGCTCCAAAGAAGAAGTTAATACCAAGAATAAAAGATAATGCTACCCCTGGTAACACCGCATGAGAAATCGCATCTCCCATCAACGACATTCCACGAAGAATGATAAAACATCCAATCATTCCGGCAACTGCTCCAATTAGAACAGAAGAAATTAAAGCATTTTGCACAAAATGATAGTTCATTAATCCTTGTAAAAAATTATTCATGAGCCGCTCCTCCTTGTGCAATAAAAACTTCTCCACCGTAAGTTTTTCTGATTTTTTCAGGAACAAAAGTAGTTTCTGTAGAACCACTATCCACAATTCCTCGATTCACTAAAATGACTTGATCAAAATAATCACGCACTTTCGATAAATCATGATGCACCATTAAAATAGTCTTTCCTTCTTCTTTCCATTGACGAATTAAAGTCATAATGACTTTTTCACTCATCATATCAATCCCTACAAATGGTTCATCTAGGAAAATATAATCAGCTTTTTGCACTAAGCAACGTGCTAATAATACCCTTTGGAATTGTCCTCCAGATAATGCTCCTATCGGGCGATGCGATAATTCTGTTAAGCCAACTTCTTCAATCGCTTCATCTACATCTTTCCAATCTTGAACGTTTAAACGCTGAAATGGTTTCATCTTAACGGTTTTCCCTAACGCTACACATTCACGAATCGTAATTGGAAATGTAAAATCAAGATTACTCTTTTGTTCTACATAAGCAATTCTTTCTAATGATTGACTTGCTTCCTTCCCATCAAATGTCACTTTTCCCGTATGAGTAATTAACCCTAACATTGCTTTTAAAAAGGTAGATTTACCTGCACCATTAGGACCAATAATTCCCAAAATCGTTGGGCCGTTCACTTCTACATGACAGTCTTTTAGTACATCTGGTTGCATTGCATATGATACACCAAGATTTTCAACTTTAATCATGACTATCTCCTTTCTTTTTCTCATATTTCTTATGCCAATAATTAGGTTACCGTAAATACTTTCTCTCGTCAAGAGTTTTTTAGGTATTCCAAAATATTTTTGAAAAATTCCCGTTTTTATATAAAAAAAGATAAAGAACAAAGCGCTTCCCCGTCCTTTACCTTCTTAAATTCCTATTCTTTTTTATCTTCCTTCGCTCCTAAAGCGGATAATGTATTCGAGAATAAGTGATGCTTATAATCCTTATCAATTTCTTTATAATAACTATAAAAAATATCTATCATGACTAAAATTGGAAATTGTGGCGAAATTAACCCACCTTGATCCAAGGCATTTTTCATAGCAATTAACACTAATTCGTCACACACTTTTTCACTTTCTTCACTCCGTTTTGAAGTAATTAAAACGGTTTTAGCTCCTTGTTTTTTCGCCTGACGAACCGCTTCTACTACACTCGCATTAGCAGAAACTGAAATTCCAATGACTAAACACTGCTCGTCAACAAGTACCCGATTCATAAGCATTGTATGCAAATCCGTAATCGCCTCACAAATCATCCCCAATCTCATAAATCGAAATTTCATCTCATGCGCTGCTAACCCTGAACTCCCTTGCCCATAAATATAAACTCGTTTAGCATTATTCAACAGCCCACACACTTTAATCACTTGACTTTCATCAATCAACGAAAAAGACTTGGATAGTAGTTCTTCATAGTCCGATAAAACTGTTTTCGTTAAATCATTATGAACTACTTGACCTTCTTTTTTACTTTCCTGGAAATCATAAATAAATTGTCGATAGCCTTTATAGCCACATTTTTGTGCAAAGCGTGTCAATGATGGAATAGATACAAATAACCTCTCCGATACGGCTCTAGCTGACAAAGATTCTTCTGTAGAATTTTGATTTAAAAAATATTGCGCAATTGTTTTTTCATTAGGGGTTAATGTATCATAAATCGATTCAATTAATGGTGTGACTTTTTTCTCAAAAGATATCATTTCTTTACTCCCTTAACCTTTTCATTACTGTTAGTGTATCATATTTTTCAACTCTCGTGTTTCAAAAAATAAAAAGCTAGGAGAAATTCATCCCCTAGCTTGATAGTATTTAGATAACGATTAGTCATCTACACCTAAAATTTCGTTAATATTGTTTTTATAAAGAATAGCTTTTGCTCCGTAGATAGCTTGAACGCCACCTTTAACTTCTAATACATCTACCGCACCAATTGCTTTAAGTGTCGCTTTATCTACTTTATCGACTGAACGAACAGCTACACGTAAACGAGTAATACATGCATCTACATCTTCAATATTTTCTGATCCGCCTAAAGCTTCAATAATACGAACGCTATCTTGTTTTAATGTATCTTTTGTTTCTACAACAGGTTTTTCATCATCTAATAACTCTTCATCTAAACGTCCTGGAGTTGCAACGTTAAATTGAACGATAAACCATCTGAATACTACATAGTATAGAACACTCCATACTAAACCAAATGGAATTTGTAATAGCCAATTTGTTTTATCATTACCTTGTAATACCCCGAATAATGTAAAGTCGATAACCCCACCTGAGAATGTATTACCGATTGAAATATTTAAGATATCAGCAATAAAGAAGCTTACACCATCTAAGAATGCATGAACAACATAAAGTACTGGACTTACGAATAAGAACATAAATTCGATTGGTTCTGTAATACCAGTAATGAATGAAGTTAAAGCTACCCCAAAGAATAAACCTGCATATTTTTTACGACGATCTTTTGGAACACAGTGATACATTGCTAAGCAGGCTGCTGGAAGACCAAACATCATTGTAGAGAAACGACCTGCGAAGAAACGAGTTCCTTCAGTAAATAGACCAACATGTGTTGGATCTGCTAATTGAGCAAAGAAGATTTTTTGAGCACCTGCTACAGATTGACCTGCAACAGTTGCAACTCCACCTAATTCTGTATACCAGAATAATGGGTAAATCATGTGGTGTAAACCAACTGCGCCACTTAGACGCATTAAGAATCCATATAAGAATGTTCCAAATGGTCCAGCTTGTGAGATATAACCACCAGTTGATACTAATAATTGTTGGAACGGAGGCCAAATTACAAAGAAAATACCCCCAACTACAATTGAAGCAAATGAAGTTACGATTGGAACAAAACGACTACCACCAAAGAATCCTAAGAATTGAGGTAACTGAATGTTGCTATAACGATTATGTAAATAAACTGCTACAGAACCTACTACGATAGCCCCAACTACACCTGTATCAATGGCAGAACCTTCAGCCATGTATAATTTTACAAGAGCTTTAATAGTTGCTGTCATTACGAAATATCCAGTAACACCAGCAAGTGCTGCTGTACCTTTATCACGTTTTGCTAAGCCAATACATAAGCCCACACAGAGTAGTAATGCTAAATTCGCAAATACAACTTCCCCTGCTGAACTCATCACTGTGAAAATAGCTTGCAGTGCACGATTATTCAACACTGGATAAGTAGCTACTGTCGTTGGATTTGACAACGCACCACCAATCCCTAATAACAAACCAGCTGCCGGTAAAATAGCAATCGGCAACATAAAGGCTTTACCAATTTTTTGTAATACTTTAAACATATGGTTTCCTCCTAAAAATTTATTTTCCTTTTATGAATGAATTGCCTCTACAAATTTCTTTGTAATTAATTGAGGTCTTGTAATAGCTGAACCAACTACTACACTATATGCACCTAATTCTAGTACACGTTTCACCTTTTCAGGTGTATCAATATTTCCCTCTGCAATGAGTGGATGTTTGATAACCTTTAAGACTTCACGAAGAATTTCAAAATCGTTTGCTTCAATTTTATCCCCTTTACTTTGGTGGGTATATCCTACTAATGTACTTCCGATATAATCGAACCCTAATTCATCTGCATGAATCATTTCTTCAACTGTCGAACAGTCTGCCATTAATTTTTGAGTTGGATATTTTTGACGAATTTCTTGATAAAATTCATCTAAAGTTTGTCCATTTGGACGACTAGAAATCGTTGCATCTAATGCAATAATTTCTGGTTTAGCTTCCATTAACTCATCCACTTCTTTCATAGTGGCTGTAATATAGACATCTGCATCATCATAATCTCTTTTAATAATTCCAATTACTGGTAAATCTACTGCTTCTTTAATAGCTTTGATGTCTATGACAGAATTAGCACGAATCCCCTTTGCTCCTCCTTCCTTTGCTGCGACTGCCATACGAGCCATAATAAAATCGCTATGCAACGGTTCATGTGGCAACGCTTGGCAAGATACGATTAATTGCCCTTGAATACTCATATTCAGCCTCCTTTATTTTTATAAAAGCCTTTATATTTGTTAGTATAATTCTAACAGAAAGCATTTTCAATATTAGTCGTTATTTTAGAAAGTAATTTCAAATTTCTTTGTTTTCCCATTCAAATTCCTTAAAAATTAGAAATTACTTTCACACTTTTTTAGAAATCATGAAAAATTTTTTATATAAAATAATGAAGGACTTACCATTCAATCGATAAGTCCTAAGGGTATAACGATTCAGTTTTAAAGATTTAGAAAATTATTTTCCTAAATAATATTCTGAAACAACATGTAAGTTTTCATCAAATTCAAACACTAAAGGTGGGAAATTCGGAATTTCCACCCCCATAATCTCGTCATCTGATAATCCTTTAATGTGTTTTACTAATGCACGTATAGAATTCCCATGTGCACCAATAAAAACATTTTTACCAGCTTTTAAATCTGGAGCAATTTTATCTTCCCAAAATGGAAGAACACGTTCCAGAGTTACTTTAAGATTTTCTGCATCTGGAATTACAGAATCATCCAATTTCGCATACCTACGATCGCCATGTGCTGAATATTCATCATCACGATCCATTTTTGGAGGTAACACATCATAAGAACGACGCCAAATATGAACTTGTTCATCTCCAAATTTTTCAGCAGCTTCTGCTTTATTTTTCCCCGTTAATCCACCATAATGACGTTCATTTAAACGCCAAGATTTTTCAACAGGAATCCATAATTGATCACAAGCTTCCAATGCCAAATCCGTTGTTTTAATCGCACGTTTTAGCACCGAAGTATAGGCTTGATCAAATTCAATCCCTGCTTCTTTGATTAATTTTCCGGCATCAATTGCTTGTTGAATCCCCTTTTCAGACAAATCAACATCCGCCCAACCAGTGAAGAGATTAGCCTTATTCCATTCTGACTGGCCATGGCGAGCAAAAACTAATTTTACCATCTTATCGCTCTCCTTTTTCTTCTAAACCTTTTCCCGTGTAAATGTATACCCTATTTCATTATCTATTTAATAATGCAGCTGCAGCTTCATCAACGATAATGGTTACATTAGGATGTTTTTGTAAAATACTTGCAGGTACATCCGTAGTAATTTCACCTTTTACCGTATCTAAAATTGCTTGTGCTTTCTTTTCCCCGAATGCAATTAACACAATTTGTTTTGCATCCATAATCGATTGTAGCCCCATTGAATAAGCAAATCTTGGTACATCTTCTTCACGTTCAAAGAAACGTTTATTCGCTTCGATTGTTGCTTTTGCCAAGGCTACTTTATGTGTTCTTTGTGTAAATGGTGTTCCTGGTTCATTGAATCCAATATGGGCATTACTCCCTATCCCCAATAGTTGGAAGTCAACAGGATTGTCTTGTAAAATTTTTTCATAACGTTCTACTTCAGCATCAATATCTTCTGCAAGTCCATTTGGTAAATAACTCTTAGCAAATGGTTTTGCCTCAAATAGTTGCTCATTCATAAAATAGTGATAACTATGTCCATCTTCATTTGATAATCCTGCATATTCATCTAAATTTACAGAAACTCTATCCGAAAAATCTAATGAACTTTGACGAATTTTTTCATATAAACCAAGAGGACTTGACCCTGTTGCTAAGCCAAAAACTTTTGCTCCCTTTTCATAGGCTTCTTTAAATACTTCAAATGCAACTAATGCGCCTTCTTCTTGATTTTTTACAATTTTAATGTCCATAAGGCTTCCTCCCTCAACTTGTCATTACCAGTATTGTAACAGATTTTTTTTGAAATGAATATAGATATTTAACGATTTTCAATTTTACTCAAAAAAAATTAGGTAACACGAAGTCACCTAATTCTATAATCCTTTTTATTTATTTTTTAGTCTACAAATGATTAAACCCATTCACCATTTCCATTGACAGTATATCCATCAATTGTTGTGTTAACAGCTAATACTCCTGAAGCATAAGAATAGTACCATTTACCGCCAACTTCAAACCAGCCTGTTTTCATTGCTCCGGACTCATCTAAGTAATACCAGTTGCCATCAACTTTAACCCAGCCAGTTACCATTGCTCCTGAAGGTTGTAAGTAATACCAGTTGCCATTAACTTGAGCCCAACCAGTTACCATTACTCCGTTTGTACCTAAATAGTACCAATTTCCACCGTCTTGAATCCATCCTTCAGCAGCAACTCCCTCATTACCATACCAAATTACATAGTGCCATCCTTCTTCAGTTTGTTTCCAAATCCCTTTTGGTTGAGTTAATTTATCTAACTTCTGAATAGCATTATTTCTAGCTTTCTCTAATTGTTCTTTATTTAATCCCAAAGCCTTTTCAAATTTTGAAAAAGGCGCTTCTTTTAATCGTTCTGGAACAGTAAGAGTTCTGTTTTTAAATATTATTAATGCATCTGGATTTGTTTGATTTTTGTATAAAAAAGCATACTCCATCAATATTAAAGAGCGCTCATTTTTTCCCACAGCATTATAAATTGTAACTGCATCAAAAACTTCCTCTTTCGCAGAAACACTCGACATGTTTGATACTGCCAACATTCCTGTTGTTGCTAAAGCAACTCCTAACATTGCAATTTTCTTTTGTAGTTTCATTAGAAACATCTCCTTTTATTTTGATTTCTTACAGTTGGAGTATAACGAATTTATTGATAAATAGTTTAAAAACGTAACTATGTTTACCTTATTAGAATATCTATTCACATTTTTAACCCTAAAAAGAAACTATACATACCTTTTCTTTAAAAACACTTACACAATTGATATAATCAAGAAAACAACGCATACATTTAGGAGGAACAAGTATGAACGATGAAAGTATTTATGGACTAGTTTTCAAAAAAATTCGGGAAGATAGAGGGATTACTCAAAAAGAAGCTGCCGGTACTACCGTTACTCCACATTTTTTGAGACAATTTGAACAAGGAAAATCCCGTATTACAATCCAAAAATTTGAAGAAATCATTGATAATGTTGGAATTGATAAAGAGACTTTTGATAAAATTAGAGTTCAAATGTTTCCTTCAGAATTTCATAAACGTCAAGTTGAAGTAGCTAATTTAGTTTCCAAACGAGAATATAAAAAGGCCCTAGACCTTCTAAACCAACCTTTAGAAGATTCCGGTATTGCAGAACACTTCATTATTGCCAATCGTGTTGTTAGTAAATTTGGAATTGCCTCTATTGTTGGAGACTCTCTTTTAACACCAAAAGACTATGAAGAATTGGAATATATCAAAGCTTATCTTACTAAAGTTGAATACTGGAACTATGTTGAGGTGAATGTATTTTCTGCTATCATTTCCCATTTTTCGATTGAATTTTTAGATTACCGACTTTATCACTTGCTAGATATTTTAAAAACTCAAACGGAATACCATTATACTCGAGCTTCTGAATACTATCTCTCCGCTCTACGAGCAGGAGTCAAAAACTACTCAATCCAAGGTCATTATGATAAAGCAGAAAAATTAGCACAAAAAACGCTCGAAGTGATGAATGCTTTTCCAGAACTAAGCATGAAATTGACGCAATTTATTGCTCTTTCTATGGAGCGTTCCTGTAATTTCCTTCGTCAAAATGATGTCTATGGTTTAGAACTTGCTAAACATATCTTTGCAACTCTAGATCATCTAGAAAAGACATTCCAAAATCAATTATTAATCCGTTTAAGAGAAGATTTCTTTTCAAAAGTTACTCAACTGAACAAAACAGGTCAACCTTTAGAACAATAAAGCAATAAAAAAACTCTATTAGACTCGGAAGCATCCTATCTAATAGAGTTTTATTTTTTAGATTATTTCCAAAAATCATCATAAATTGTAATTGGTAAATGACGTTTATGTTCTGATTTGATATACCAACTTTCAATGGTTTGAGCATCTTTTTCTGCAACTTCTTTTCCTTCAAGATAATCATCAATTGCTTCATACGTCACACCTAAAGCTACTTCATCTGGAAGTGACGGACGTTCTTCTTCTAAATCTGCCGTCGGTTGTTTTAAATATAAATGTTCCGGAGCTCCTAAATATTCTAATAACTGACGTCCTTGTCGTTTATTTAAGCGCCATAATGGTAAAATATCTGCTCCACCATCGCCAAATTTTGTATAAAATCCTGTTACAGATTCTGCCGCGTGATCCGTACCTATCACAGCACAGCCTGTTTGACCTGCAATCGCATATTGTGCAATCATTCGTTCTCGAGCTTTAATATTTCCTTTATTAAAGTCACTAATTGGTAATCCTAAACTTGTAATACTATTCATAGATGCATCCACTGCAGGCTTAATATCCACACGCAATATATCTGCTGCTTGCATAAATTCAATAGCATCCATTGCATCTTGTTCATCTGCTTGAATTCCATAAGGCAGACGAACGGCGTAAAAATGATACTCTTTTTCTGGATATTCTTGATTCAATTCATCAATCGCTAACTGAGCTAATTTACCCGCCAGAGTAGAGTCTTGTCCACCACTAATCCCTAATACATATCCTTTTAAAAAAGGATATTTGACTAAATACTCTTTTAAAAATTGAATCGTTCTTCCAACTTCTTGTTGAACATCAATTTTCGGTTGTACTTTTAATGTTTCAATAATTTCTTGTTGTAATGGTCTCATGATTATTTCCTTTTCTATCTGGCTACCCTAAGCGACTAGATTTTTCTTTTACTTCTGCACGAATAGCTTCAATACTTGCTAATTTTTGTTGATAGGTTTCTGTAGATAAGTCGACTGGGTATTGTTCTGGGTTTAAGATACGCTTATATTCATCCCATAACGCTTCTACTTGTTCATCTTTATACGCTTTAATTTCTTTTAATGAAGGTAATGTATAGACTAATTTTCCTTGTTCAAAAATCGATTGTAAAATTGGACGAGCATCAAAATCCGTCACTGTTTTATTAATGTATGTGTAAACTGGATGGAACATATACAACTCTTCTAATTCATCTGGACGTTCATGCCATAATGCAATATAGTCCCCTTCAGATTTTCCATCACTCTTGCGTGTAATACGCCATACTTGTTTTTTACCTGGTGTTGAAACTTTTTCAGCATTATTAGAAATTTTCACCGTTGGAACCATTTCACCATGTTCATCTTCAATTGCTACTAATTTATAAACACAGCCTAACGCTGGTTGATCATAAGCTGTAATTAATCGTGTTCCGATTCCCCAAACATCAATTTTAGCACCTTGCATTTTTAAGTTTAGAACTGTTTTTTCGTCTAAATCACTTGAAGCATAAATTTTAGCCTCCGTAAAGCCTGCATCATCCAATTGTTGACGAACTTTTTTCGACATATACGCCATGTCCCCACTATCAATACGAACGCCTAAGAAATTAATTTTATCTCCGAATTCCTTCGCTACACGAATCGCATTTGGGACACCTGAACGTAAAATATCATACGTGTCGACTAAAAATACGCAATCACGATGAGTAGAAGCATAAGCCTTAAATGCTTCATAATCGTCACGATACGCTTGGACTAGAGAATGCGCATGAGTTCCTGAAACCGGAATTCCAAACATTTTTCCAGCTCGAACATTACTTGTCGCATTACATCCCCCAATATATGCTGCTCTTGTTCCCCAAAGCGCTGCATCTAATTCTTGCGCTCGTCTTGTTCCAAATTCTAATACCGGATCATCCCCTGCTACTGTTCGAATACGAGAAGCTTTTGTAGCAATCAATGTTTGAAAATTAATAATATTTAATAAAGCTGTTTCAATTAATTGGCATTCTGCAAGAGTTCCTTCGACTTGAACTAATGGTTCATTTGCAAATACTAATTCTCCTTCAACAGCAGAATGAATATTTCCTTTAAATTTAAAGTTTTTTAAATAGTCTAAAAATTCTTCTGGATAAATCTCTAAACTTCTTAAATAGTCTAAGTCTGTTTGGCTAAATGTTAAATCTTCAATATAGTGAACTAAACGTTCTAAACCGGCAAAAATCGCATATCCATTTTCAAACGGTAACTTTCTAAAATATGCTTCAAAAATTGCTTTTTTCTCATGAAGACCTGTTTCCCAATAAGTCTTCATCATATTAATTTGATACAAATCAGTATGTAGCGTTAAACTATCATCTTGATAACGGAATTTCATGGTTCCATAACCCTCTTTTCATTATAATTACATTTATTGTACACCAGTTTTCATAGTTTGTACAAACTTTCCAAACTCTTTTTTTTACGGCAAAAGGGACTAGT
This sequence comes from uncultured Granulicatella sp., assembly GCF_963515095.1. Taxonomy (GTDB): domain Bacteria; phylum Bacillota; class Bacilli; order Lactobacillales; family Aerococcaceae; genus Granulicatella. Next base: position 29,948 of record NZ_CAUPXD010000010.1, read on the forward strand.
TTCCTAGTCCCTCTTTCAACCATCATTTCCACACTTAAATACCTTCAAAATGAATAAACTTTTTTATGTAGTCTCTTTATTTATCAATGTATTCTTCCTACTATTAGTTTACTCCTCTTTTCACAAAGTAGCAAGAGTTTTTTAGAAAAATTCCTAATTTTTTCTTTTTGAAGCTGAATTATCCAATAGAGAACAAAAAGACTTCTCCTTGTAGCATCAATCTTGACTGTACAACTACTGTCGTCCTCTGCTACTTCGGAGAAGTCTTATTCTATTTTTTTACATTAAATATAAGCATCCAAGTCTTTTTGGAATTTTGCTAATTTTTCTTGCGCTTCTTCTTGAGTTGCAGCTTTCACACCCATGTAGAACTTAATTTTAGGCTCTGTACCACTAGGTCTTACTGCAATCCATGAACCATCTTCTAAAATATATTTCAATACATTTGAAGTTGGTAAGCCAATTTCAGAAGTAACCCCTTGTGAATCTACCTGTTGGTTCACTGCGAAATCTTGTGCTACAGCTACTTTAATGCCTCCAAAGTTAGAAGGAACTTCTTTACGTAGTCCATCTAATAAAGCTTTAATTTTAGCAGGGCCTTCTAATCCTTGAACTGTTACAGAAATTGTTTTTTCTAAGAAATAACCATATTTTTCATATAAAGCTTGAAGGCCATCATATAAAGTTTTTCCTTCACTCTTGAAGTGAGCTGCTACTTCTGTTAATAACAATACGGCTTGAATCGCATCTTTATCACGTACAAATGGTTGAACTAAATATCCATAGCTTTCTTCAAAACCAAACATAAATGTATGAGCATTTGTTTCTTCATAGTTTTTAATTTGTTCTGCAATAAATTTAAATCCAGTTAATACATTGACCATTTTCACACCATAATGTTCTGCAATGACTGTTGGTAATTCACTAGATACAATTGATTTTACTGCAGCTGCATTTGCTGGTAATGTTCCTGCTTTTTGATGAGCAAATAATAAATAATCTAATAAAATCGCTGCAATTTGGTTTCCAGTAATCACTTGGTAAGTTCCATCTGGTTGTCGAACAGCAGCACCCATTCTATCTGCATCTGGGTCTGTTGCTAATAATACATCTGCTTTTGTTTCTTCTCCTAAACGAATCGCATATTCAAATGCTCCTGCTTCTTCAGGGTTAGGAGATTTCACCGTTGTAAAGTCTCCATCTGGCACAGCTTGTTCAGATACAACTTGTAAACCTGTAAAACCTGCTTGGTCTAATGCACGTTTTGTTAACATTAATCCTGTTCCGTGTAATGGAGTATAAACAACAGATAAATCTTTTGTATCAGATAATAAGGATGGATTTACTGAAACTGATTTAATTTCTTCTAAGTAAGCAGCATCTACTGCTTCCCCAATCCATTCAAATAATGCTGATTGTTCTAATTCTTCTTTTGTTACTACATCTACTGCTAATGGATTTTCAACTTGGCGAACAAATTCTGTTAAGGCATCTGCATCTTTTGGAGGCATTTGTCCTCCATCTTCACCATATACTTTATATCCATTATACGCAGCTGGATTATGACTAGCTGTAATCATAATTCCTGCAAATGTATGCAAGTGACGTACCGCATAAGACAATTCAGGTGTTGGTCTTAAATCTTCAAATACATAAGCTTTAATTCCATGTTTTACTAAAACTTTTGCAGATTCTAATGCAAATTCAGGAGAAAAATGACGTGAATCATGAGCGATTGCAACCCCACGTTTTTTTGCTTCTTCTCCATATGTTTCAATTAATCGCGCTAACCCTTCTGTTGCTTGACGAACTGTATAAATATTCATACGGTTAATCCCTGGGCCAACAATTCCACGCATTCCTGCTGTTCCAAATTCTAATGGAGCATAGAACGCTTCTTCTTTTTCTTTTTCAGAAAAGTTTTCTAATTGTGTTTTTAAATAATCTTCTAATCCTTCAAACTTTTCCCATTTTAATGCAATATCTTGCCAACTCATATCATTATTCTCCTTTTACTTGTTTTTATATTTATTCTAATACTGTTGCTACTTCAAATCCATATCCACGAATATGAGTAATTAATAGTTCTAAAAAGATATGTGCTACCGGCGATAATTCCATTTGATGATGTTTTAAATAGCCAATTTCTAATTCATCTTCAACGGCTAATGGAATTGCCACAATTTTATCATCATTTAGTTCACTACTAATAATTCCTGAACTAATCGTATAACCATTTAACCCGACCATTAAATTAAAAATTGTCGCACGGTCACTTACCTTAATACTCTTCTTATGTTCCATTGTACTTAAAATTTCTTCAGCAAAATAGAAAGAGTTCTCTTCCCCTTGTTCATAAGATAAATATGGATAATCTTCTAACTCTTCTAGAGTAATACTAGTTTGAGCTGCTAATGGATTTTCTCTACTAATAAATACGTGAGGCTTCGCTGTGAAAAGTGGTGTAAATTCTAAATTTTTCTCTTTAAATAATTTTTTCATGACTTGACGGTTAAAATTATTTAAATATAAAATTCCTAACTCACTTTTGAATTTCATTAAGTCTTCTAAAATATTTTGAGTTTCTGTTTCTCTTAACGTAAATTGATATTCATCTCCAGCTTCTTGTCTGATTAATGCTACGAACGCATGAACGACAAACGCATAATGTTGAGCTGAAACTGAGAAATCACGTTTTCGTTTTGTTTTACGTTTATACTTTTCTTCCATCAAATTTACTTGGTCCAATATTTGTCTAGCATATACTAAAAACTCTCGACCTTCTTCTGTTAAAGAAACTCCATTTTTATGCCGAACTAATAATTGAATATTCATTTCTTGCTCTAAATCTTTCATGGCATTTGATAGACTTGGTTGCGTTAAAAATAAATCTTTTGCGGCTTCATTAATGGATCCTTTTTCTGCAATTTTTTCTAAATATATTAATTGTTGAATACGCATATTTTTTCTCCTTTTCTACCGTACTCTTATTATAAATGAATTTTTAATTTCATGCTACCCTATAGTTTTCGCAAATAAAAAAACTGAGCTTAAAGCTCAGTTCTTTTAAAGAATTTTTGTTATTGTTGGAATTTAAATACCACGTTAGAATCGTATAATTTTAATACTTTTTCATAAACAAATTTAGTCGCTAATGCTGCAACAACTGGTACAACTAACCATGCAACAACTGCTAAACCAACATTTAATCCTGCATCGATAGAAGCAAGAGGTCCTACTAAACCTACTAAACCAAAACCTGCAGATTGAGGAGTACCACTGACACTAAATAATGCAACTGGAATTGCAGAAATCACTGCTGTTGTTAAAGTTGGTACTAAAATAATTGGATACTTGAATAAGTTTGGCATCATCAATTTCATAGCTCCTAAAGCAATCGCTAAAGTAACTCCTGAATTATTCACTTTCCATGAATGAACCACTAATACTACTGCCGTAACAGCTACACCCATCGCAGCAGCCCCTGCAGACACACCATTTAATTGAATGGCTAAACCAATCGCAACTGTTGAAATTGGTGAAATAATTAAGAATGCAAATGAACATACAATTAAAATAGACATTAAAATTGGTTGTAAATGAGTAAATTCATTAATAATTGCTCCGATTCCTGCTGTTAATTTCGCAACGAATGGTAATAATTGTAATCCGATAAATGCTGCACCCACACCGACTACGATTGGCATCGCAACTACAGCAGTAGAACCGAATTTTTCTTTAATCCACATTAATGCTAATACTGCAATTGCAGCTGTTAACATTGTATTAATTAAGTCCCCAGTACCAGCTCCAACATATTTTCCCAGTTCTGGATTGAATTTCACAACACCTGACGCCACAAAACTTGCTCCTGCTGTAACCATCATCGGCATTGGTTTGAAACCAAATTGCATTCCGATTAACGCCCCAATAATTAATGGTGTTGCTAATTGGAAAATCACAGCAATTTGTGTAATTTGAACTGCTAGTGGATATTGACTAAAATATTTTAAAATAGCAGATAATACAGCGTTTGGAATTAACCCGATAATTACCCCTAATGCAGTTCCTTGTAAGATTTTATTGATAAAGACTTTTGCAGTCATTTTTTCTTGAGTTTCCATATAACCCCTTCTTTCTTTTTGTCTACCCCTTTATAAAAGCTGTTGAAACTTTCTACACTTTCGCTACCTTTTATTAGTGAGCTTTCAAAATTTGCTCTTTACAATGAATCAATGATGTTAAAAAGGCACAATAAGGTGTTGGAACTCCGTATTTCTTACCTTTTCTTACCACTGCTCCATTAATATAATCAATCTCCGTCAAACGATTATTCAAAATTAAATCTTGATGCATCGATGGATGATGAAGACCGATTGTGTCACGATTATAACAATTCATTTCAATGTAATCAACAATTTCTTTCACATTTATTTCAACATTTTCATATTTTGCAACTGATGAAAATTCTGCGACAATAGCTTCGACGATTTCATGAGCAGTCGTTGTTTCCCCGAAATCAGCCATATTTGAATCTAAAATAGTACAAAGACCATTCATTGTGCCATTGACACAAGCTTTTTTATAAATGGCAAATAAAATATTTTCAGAATAAGTTGCATTGAGTCCACCTGAATTTAATACGTCTACTACTTCTTTAGCATCCTCTACTCCCTCCGGTGCTAAATTTTTTAAAGCAACCGTTCCATTACCAAATAACGTTACTTTTCCAGGTCCATTCATTCCTGCTGTCCACATTGTATTTCCTAATAAAATATGAGTAGGCGCAACATATTTTTCAATAATTTCTTCATGTCCTATTCCATTCAATAAGCATAAGATTTTTGTATCCGAATGAATGAGTGACTGAATATCTTGCAACATTTGATCTAATTGCATTGCTTTTGTAAACAAAATAATTAAATCAGCTTGCGTATCCTCTTTTACTTTTGATTGTAATACTGCGGGAATATGAAATACTTTCTCTTCCCCATTATCATTTACTTGAAGCCCTTGTTCATTGATTGCTTGAACATGACTTTCCCAGCCATCTACAAATAACACCTCGTGTCCAGCTTGATGCAACATCACTCCGAAACGACTTCCCATCGCTCCTGCTCCTGCTATTACAATTTTCATACCAATTCCTCCTATTTTTTACGATTCTCCATTGAAGTTCAGAAAGCCTCTTGTTAAAATGATAACAAAGAACTAGAACGGAGAATGATTATGGACATTAAACAACTCATGTACTTTATTAGCATCGTTGAACATCATAGCTTTTCCGATGCTGCAAAAAGTCTCTTTATTACACAACCTACCCTTTCTCAAACGGTAAAAAAATTAGAACAAGAATTTAATACCCATTTATTTATTCATGATTCTACTAAAAAACAACTCACTACTAGTGGACAATTACTGTATAAGGAAGGGAAAATTTTAGTAAAAAATTTTGAACAATTAACTCAACAAATGCACCAACTCCAAACGACTTCAAAAAAATCCATTCGAATCGGGCTTCCAACACTATTTGCAATGGAATTTATGCCTCTTTTTTCTAATTATATGTTTTCCCACCCTAGTGTAGAACTTACTATGGTACAAGGTGGTTCTTATGAATTACAACAAAAACTAGCAAAAGGAGAAATTGATTTAGGAATTTTATCATTTCCTAAATATGAAGCTACTATCACATTAGAACCCTTTTCAAATCCAAAACTTGGCTATGATATTAGTGTTGTCGTTTCAAAAAATCATGTTCTAGCCAACCGAAACTCTCTTACATTTGAAGAGTTAGCGGCTCAATCCTTTTCTACTTTGCCAAACCAATATATTCTTGGACAATTTTTACATTCTCAAGCAAAGAAATTTAATATTCATCCACATATTTTATATACGGATGATAATTGGGAAGTTGTTTTGTCGAGTGTAAAAACATTGAATACCGTTTGCTTAATGGCAACTCAATACCAACAATATTATACCGATACTGAATTAGTATGGATTCCTTTAAAAGATAAGCATTCTTTCTTTCCTATTGGATTGGCAACTAAGACTACAGCAGAAACTTCTCCACTTGTCGAAGAATTGATTCAATTATTAAAAAAGTATGATTCTACTTCAAATAATTGTTCAAACATTCACTAATTAGATTTTACCCCTCTCCCGGAAAAAATACCAATTAGAATTTTTTATGAAGTGATTAATATTTCTTATAATAAAACAAGGAGGCGTTCTTGAAAACGTCCTCCTTGTTTTTATTTTTCTTCAAATTCTTGTTTCACTACTTCTAATGCTGCTGCAATTACTTGGTGCATATCATAATAGCGATATTGCCCTAAGCGCCCTCCGAAGATTACTTGAGGGACTGTTTGAGCTAGCTTTTTATATTTAGAATATAAATCATTATTTTGTTGATTATTGACCGGATAATAAGGCTCTTGACCTTTTTCCCAATCTGATGGATATTCTTTTGTAATAACTGTCTTTTCTTGTGTTCCAAATTCAAAATGTTTATGTTCAATAATACGAGTATATGGAGTTTCACGATCTGTATAATTCACAACTGCATTTCCTTGGAAGTTTTCTGAATCTAATACTTCAGTTTCAAAACGTAAACTACGATATTCTAACGTTCCCAATTCATAATTGAAAAACTCATCAATCATTCCTGTGAAAACAATTTTAACGTCACTTTGTAAATACTCTTCTTTTTTCTCAAAGAAATCAACATTTAATTCCACTTCAATATTTTCATGATTGAACATATTTTCAACCATTTGAGTATATCCACCAATTGGAATCCCTTGATACGTATCGTTGAAATAATTATTATCATACGTATATCGAACAGGTAATCGACGAATAATAAAGGCTGGTAATTCTGTTGCAGAACGTCCCCATTGCTTTTCAGTATAACCTTTAATTAACTTGTAATAGACATCTTCCCCTACTAAAGAAATAGCTTGTTCTTCCAAGTTTTCAGGAGTTTTTCCTTTCAATACAGCTCGTTGTTCTTCAATTTTAGCTGCTGCTTCTTGCGGAGTCACAACTCCCCATAATTTATTAAAAGTATTCATGTTAAATGGTAAATTATAGATTTCACCATTAAAATTCGCAACAGGCGTATTTGTATAACGATTAAATGTAGCAAATTGGTGCACATAATCCCAAATTCTTTTATCACTTGTATGGAAAATATGCGCTCCATACTCATGAACTTGAATCCCTTCAACTTCTTTTGTATAAATATTTCCCGCAATATGCGAACGTTTTTCAATTACTTTTACTTTATATCCACGATTAGCAGCTTCACGTGCAAAAGTTGCTCCAAACAACCCTGCGCCTACTACTAAATAATCATATACCATCTTATGTTTCTCCTTTAAAGTTCATTAGTCCCATTCTAACATAATTTAATAAAGATAGCATTTTTTGAGGTAAAAGCAAAAAGACTTTCCCATTGTGTATTCGCTACTTCTGGAAAAGTCAGTTATCTTATTTTAATTAAATCCAAATATTTTTTGAGTCACTGTATAAATTAAATTCGACATTTGTCTAGCAGGTTCATTGTCGTTCATCGCAATTTTACTAATGACATTTTTACGAATTTCTTTATAGACAAGAGGATTACTTTCTTTCAATTTTTCTAATAAAGCTTTCTTTTTCTCTTGATGCTCTGGTGTACCTGCTTTATTTAATAAGGCGCAAGAAATCAATGTTGTAATTTCTAGATGATTCAATAAATAATCATTTAAAACTTTTGGAAGTTCCCAATCACTATGATAAGCTTCCATTAATAATTGATTTACCTTAATTTGTTGATCGATTCTACAAATCATCACTTGTTCATTAACCGATTGATCTTCTCTGCCGATAAAGTAACGGTAAAAATCAACATTGATATAATACAATTTCTTACAATACTGTAGTGGAATAAATACAAATAAATTATCCACATAAAAAGTATGTTCTGGTAATTGTAATTTTGATTGTTTTAAAATATCTAGTCGATAGATTAAGGAATGCATCATCATATACTTTCCTTTTCGAAGCGGCTTGGCATCCTCCCAAGTAAACACTTTATTTTCTGGGAAGGAAGATTGATATCTCATAATTTTCTTTCTTCTAGCTTGTTCTTTTTCATAAACAAAGTTTGTAATGACTACATCAACTTCTTCTTGAGTTTCTTCTAGTTGTTGCAGATGCTCTAAAATTTTTAAATAAGCACGGACATCGACCCAATCATCGCTATCTACTACTTTAAAATATTTCCCAGTTGCGTGTTGCATGCCTGTATTGACAGCACCACCATGTCCTTTATTTTCTTGAGAAATCGCACGGACAATACCTGGATATTGTTGTTCAAACTTTTCTGCTATATTTTGTGTATTATCACTTGAACCATCATTAATAATTAAGACCTCTACTCGGTCTCCACCAGTCACTAATGATTGGATACAGTAATGCATATATTCTTGTGAATTATAACAAGGAACTGCTATTGTTAGTAATTTCATTTCTAAGTCCTTTCGGGTTCTATTTCTTTTATCTATTCTACCATTTTTTATATGCTTTTTGTCAATAAAATATACATTTTATTTCTAATCTGCACTTTTCTCTTTATCAAACAAAAAAACTCTTCCTTTCCTACTTTCATAGAAAAGAAAGAGTCTCATTTTTATAGTAAAGCTTCAACAATTGGAAGATAATCTTTTTCTTCTAACTTTTGAATCATAATAATACCATCTCCTAATGGAACTAGAGTGGATTTCAACGCTTCATCTTTTTGAACAAAGTCTAAAAATAAGTTTAGACGACGATGAATTTTTCGAACTTTTCGTGGAATTTCACTTTCATCTTGTAAAATTGTTCCCCCTTGGAAAATATCATCTACTACAAGCACTCCACCTGTTTTTAATACTCGCATACAATGAGGGAAAAATTCAATATATTTCGCTTTTGCACTATCCATAAAAATAAAGTCGTATTGTTGTTCTAATGTTGGTAATACATGTGCTGCATCTCCCTCAATTTGAGTGACAACATCATCAATGCCTAATTTTTTAAAATTCTCTTTTGCTCTTGAATACATTAATTCATATCGGTCAATCGTTGTCACAGAACCGCCTTTTGGTACATATTGTGCCATTAAGCTAGCAGAAAAACCAATTGCTGTTCCAATTTCTAAAATGTGAGTTGGACGATATAGTCCTAACAAGAAATCTAAATACACAGCTGTTTCATGAGGAATAATTGGGATTCCTAAATCATTCGCCATTTGCTCTAGCTCTCCTAATTTACCAGGAAAGACACGTTGACTTTTTCTCATATATTCGACCACTTCAGGTTTAACGACTGGTCGAAACATCATTTCATTTAACATACTTGCTCCTTTTATCTATTTATCATGAGGTATTTAGAAACCTCCGCCGCCGGATCCTCCACCAGATCCAAACGAGCTTCCGCCACTAAATCCTCCACCAAATCCACCGCTATTCGGTGAATCAGAATTCGAACTAATTTCATCCATTGCTGAATTGTAACTATCAAAGAATGTATCTTGTAAAATATCATGATAGATCGCCATTTGCCAACCATAAGTTGGAGAATAGAATACACTTTCTTGAATCCATTCAGGGAATTTTTCTTCTAATACTTCAATCACTTCTTCAGCAACTCCTAAAGAAATCGCATAAACGAGCAGATGATCCCAAATTTGAATACTTGGTAAATCAGCTCTATCTAAACTAGAAATATCGACTAACATTTTACGAAACGCTTCCCAACGACGATATTCATATTCACCTTTAATACTTCTCTGTTTAGTTCCTACTAAACTTAAACGCAGAATGATAATATAAAGAATAGCACTAACTACTACAGCTATAATGAGTGATAATAAATCCTTAGTCGCCGCAAATACACTAATGACAATTAAAAAGCTACCTAATAGTCCTAAAATAGGAGCCCCTATTGATTTTGGAATCTTCTCACCTTTTTCTAGACGATAAGCACTATATTCTTCCGCATCCTGTGCTACTTGGTCAAACCAATCTTGCATCATATCTGCATATTTCTGTGGACAATTCTCTGCATAGTCTTGAACATCCGCTAAATCTAATTGATTTCCTTTCGCAATTTTTTCAAATAATATTTCTAATAATAATTGTTCATGAGGTAGTAAATTCTTAGCAGGATTTTTCAACTCTAACATATACGGTTCCTCACTTGTCAATGTTAGAACTTTTTTACGGACTAAATTCATTACGGTTGCACTAAAATCATCCATATCTACACCATTATAAATGGCATCTGACATTACAGCAGGAGACATATCTTGAGGCAATTCAAACAAATGTTCTGGAACAAATGGAACTTTTGCTAAACGTTTTTTATTTGCTAAATATCCTTTCAACCATGCCCATACTACTGAAATCAAACTAATGATTGCTCCAAATCCAACAACCGTCCACTTTGTTTGTTGTTCTTCTACTTGTTTTTGTACAAGACTCTCTTCCGTTTCTATAATTCTTTGGAAGGCATCCGTATTTTCTGTCACAGGATTATCCTTTGTAATTTGCGTTGGAAAAACCATATGTGTTTCTACAAAATTTCCTGGTTGATTTCTCTTTACAGTAAAAGTAACCCCTTTATAATCTGGGTCAATTTCTACTTTACCTCCACTTCCACCATGTCCCCAAGCTCTTAATGTTTCTTTTGTTGCAGCTTCTGGTAAAGTTACATGAATACGAATATTTTTTTGATTAATTTCCCAGTTTTGTCCAACAACTCTTCGATTTAATTCAGCAGTATCTCGATAATTTTTAATCATATGTGGAATCGTATAATTAAAAACGACTGTTCTAGAATCATTTGCAAAAGGTAAGAAAACTTTAAATTTCAATACCTTTCCACTATTTTCTGAATAATAAGTACTATTATTTCCTGTATCTCTTTTAGCTAATGGAACAACTTCTCCATCACTCGTTTTAAAGGCAACAGATACATCTTTTGGCTCTTCTTCTCCAAAATAATCCAGGTTGTAGAAAACACCATTATAGCTACCATTCGCTTGAAACGTAATTTCTTCTTTAAAACGAACATCACCATTCGCACTTACACTTGCATCAATATGATATTGACTAACGATTAAACTTTTACCTTTAGCTTCAATTTTTGAACTTAAAAAGAATAAAAATACCATCAAAAACATGAACCAACATAAAATTTTCCGTAATGATTTCATCATATTCCCCCTTATATAGTAAATGTGGGCAAGAAAATTTTCATTTCTACGCCCACACAACATCCTTTATAAAATTCCGCCTCGAATATCCAATGTTTTTTTCAAATACCATTTTAAAACAAGAGAACCTGAACCAATAAATAAATACACGATGGCTGGGAAGACATAGTTAATACTTGCTGGAATCAATAATTGTGTTCCCATTACAATGACTAACCATGCTAGCATCACTAATGAACTCACTACTAAATAACGAATATAACCACGTTTGCCTTTTGGTTGATTAATATCCGGAGTTACTTTAGATAACGCTAATAACGCTAATCCTCCTGCTATAAAGTTCATTATTAATGAGATAACTCCCATTGCTTCGGATTGTTCTGGATTTAAGAATAATGTAATTCCAGCAATTAAAGCGAAGAATCCACCAACCATTAATCCTCCATCTACTGCAATTTGCCAATCTGGTGATTTCACCGTTGGATCTTTTTTAGGTCCTTCCAATACAGATTGAGTTTGTTGTGTCACTGTACCAAATAATTGACGAGCTGTTAAGCCTTTTTTCTGTTTTTCTACTAAAACGGGAAGCATTTCTTCTAAAGTTGAAGCGATTTTCGATTTAGATACTTGAGCTTCTTTTAATGAACGTTCTAATTGTAAAATATATTGTTCATTTTTTTTCGTTAATTGACTACGTAATGTAGCAACATCTACTTTTTTTACTTCAGTTTGATTTTCTGTCATGATTCAATCCCCCACAAGATATGATGATTACACGTTAAATCTGAAAAGCATAACATCGCCATCTTGTACGACATACTCTTTTCCTTCTTGACGAACTTTCCCATTTTCTTTTGCAGCGCCCATACTACCGAATTCTAATAAGTCTGCATAAGCTACTGTTTCAGCTCGAATAAATCCTCTTTCAAAATCAGAGTGAATAATCCCCGCACATTGTGGAGCTTTCATTCCTCTACGGAAAGTCCACGCACGAACTTCTTGTTCACCAGCAGTGAAGTAAGTAGCTAATCCTAATAAATGGTAAGCTTTTTGAATTAAAATATCTAAACCTGAAGTTTCAATTCCCATTTCTTCTAAGAATACTTGTTTTTCTTCTTCTTCTAATTCAGCAACTTCTTCTTCTACACGTGCACAAATAACGACTACTTCTGCATCTTCTTTTGCAGCATATTCTTCTACTAATTGAACATATTGGTTATGTCCACCTTCTGCTACATCATCTTCTGAAATATTAGCAATATATAACATAGGTTTTGTTGTTAATAAGAATAAACCTTTCACGATTGGTAATTCTTCATCTGTAAATTCAATCGTACGTGCTAATTGACCATCTTCTAATACTGGTTTGATTTTTTCTAAAACTGCTAATTCTGCTACTGCATCTTTATCTTTTGTTTTGGCAATTTTAGCAACACGAGCAATTCGTTTATCAACTGATTCTAAATCTGCTAATACTAATTCTAAATTAATTGTTTCAATATCTGCAATTGGATCTACTTTACCAGCAACGTGTGTAATATTTTCATCTTCAAAGCAACGAACAACTTGGCAAATCGCATCTACTTGACGAATGTGGCTTAAGAATTTATTTCCTAAACCTTCTCCACGGCTAGCTCCTTTTACAATCCCTGCAATATCTGTAAATTCAAATGTTGTTGGAACTGTCTTTTTAGGTTTTACTAATTCAGTTAATTTTTGAAGTCTTTCATCTGGAACTTCTACGACACCAACGTTTGGGTCAATGGTCGCAAACGGATAGTTTGCTGCTTCTACTCCTGCTTTTGTAATTGCATTAAATAATGTTGATTTTCCAACGTTTGGTAAGCCAACGATTCCTGCTGTTAACGCCATGTATTTCTCACACTCTTTCTATTCATTATTTTCTTTTTTCAAAGTTACTTTTTTCATTTTGCGTTCAAATTCTCGTCTTGGCATTAAGACCATTTGCCCACAATGATTACATTTGATACGAATATCCATTCCCATTCGAATGATCGTCCATGAATTGGTTTGACATGCATGGGGCTTTTTCATCTCAACGCAATCCCCAAGTGCATATTCTATTACAGCCATTCTATTCACTCCTAATCATCTAATTCAATTTCTAATACATCTAAAATACGAGTTAAATCTTTTTGAGAAAGGTATTCAATCTCGATTTTTCCACGTTCTCCTTTCGGAGTAATTTGGACAGATGTTCCAAATTTATCCATTAATCTTTCTTCAGATTCTACAATATAAGCTGGTTTTTCTTGAATCCTTTTGATTTTTTTTACTTTCTCAACAGGTTCATTCATCGTTTGAATCAATTCTTCTAGCGCTCGAACCGTCATTCCTTCTTCGATTACTTTTTTAGAAAGAGGAATGATTTTATCCGCTTGTTTTAATCCTAATAAAGCACGAGCATGCCCCACTGATAATTGACCTTCTTGTAATTGTGTTTGAACTTCTAATGGTAATGATAATAATCGAAGGAAGTTAGCAATATAAGGACGACTTTTACCAATTTTTTTTGCGACTTCTTCTTGATTTAGTTTTAAAGCATCCATTAAAGATTTATACGCTAATGCTTCATCAATTGGTCGTAAATCTTCCCTTTGTAAATTTTCTACAACAGCTACTTGAATCATAATTTCTTCGCTATATTCACGAATAATAGCTGGAATAGTTTCTTTTCCAGCAAGTTTAGAAGCTCGTAATCTTCTTTCTCCTGCTACTAATTCATAGCCTTTAATACTTGATTTTCGGACGATAATCGGTTGAAAAACTCCTTGTTCACGAATCGAATCCGCTAATTCTTGTAAAGCTTCTTCATTAAAATCTTTTCGAGGTTGATAAGGGTTTGGACGAATTTCACTAATGGAAATTTCTTCAACCTTTTCATTTGTTGTATCTACCTTTTCTAAATTTTCGATACTATCAAAATTTCCACCAAAAAGTGCATCAATTCCACGACCTAGGCCTTTTGATTTTTGATTTTTAACCATTTGATAACACTTCCTTTGCTAATTCGAGATAAACTTCAGCTCCTCTAGAACGAGGATCATAGTCTACAATGGCTTGTCCATAACTTGGTGCTTCTGATAAACGAACATTTCTCGGAATAATAGTACGGTATACTTTTTCTCTGAAGTATTTAATAACATCATCTTTTACTTCATTTCCTAAATTTGTTCGTGCATCAAACATTGTTAATAAAACACCTTCAATTTTTAATTGTGGATTGAAGTGTTTACGAACCATCGTAATAGTATTCATCAATTGAGATAACCCTTCTAATGCATAATATTCACATTGCACAGGAATTAAAACAGTATCACTAGCAGTAAAAGCATTCATCGTTAAATGCCCTAACGAAGGTGGACAATCAATAAAAATATAATCATATTCATCACGTATCGTTGTTAATGCTTGCTTCAATCGTTGCTCACGATGAGTCTGATTTGTTAATTCAATTTCAGCTCCTGCCAACTGAATGGTTGAAGGTACAATCATTAAATTTTCTCGAGTAGTTGGTACAATAACTTCATGAACATTCACTTCATTTACAATAACATCATAAACATCATAGGATAACTCTGCTTTTTGCACTCCTAACCCACTTGTTGCATTTCCTTGAGGGTCACTATCAATAATTAAAACTTTTTGACCAAGTTTTGCTAGGGACGCTGCTAAACTGACTGTTGTCGTTGTTTTACCAACTCCACCTTTTTGATTCGCAACCGATATGATTCTTCCCATTCTCTTACCTCCAATCTTCATAAAAAAAGGAGAATGCAAGCATTCTCCCTCTCGCATGTCTACAAAATGTTTTCCATTTCTCGCAATTCTTAAAATTTATCCATTCCTATTGTAACAAAAAAACAGGAATATGAGTAGTCTTTTAATAGGAAATCCATTGAGAGTATGACAAAATATATTTACTATTTTACAATGGTAATTCTTTTTTATGTTGTTGATTCATTCCATTAAAAATTACTTCATAAGTCTTCTGAATGGTTTCATCTTCTTCATTTAACACTAATGAAAAACTTTGAATGATATTTGTCTTTCTATCAGCTTTCATTTTTATCATAATTTTAGTATTCTCATGCACCTGAATATTAATCGAGGATAATGCTAAACGTACCGTAGAATCACTCCCTTGGTAAGTGAATGTACCATCCGTTTGCCATGTAGCATAACTAGAAATATTTTGAGCTAATTGTAATACGCTATGGTAAGAAAAACCAATAACATTTTGTAAACTAGATTGCGCAGAAATCGTTGGTTCCCATCGATCTTGATAATATCGAATAGCTCCTTTACTGCCTTCACTAATGACTTCAATTTGATTCGTTGCTTTTCCATCAGTTTTATCAATACGAGTCCCAAATCCTGTACCATCACTCCAAACAGAAGCATTCGCAATGATTTGAGTTGAACTTGTACTATCTTTTTTCTTCACTTCATTTTGTTTCAATGTTAAATGATAATTTTTAATTTGTAATTCTTGTTGAACTAATTTATCTTGAAATTCTTTATCGTCAATCACTTTATTACACGCAACTAAGAAAATTGCTATAAAGCTTAAAAGAAATAAATTTATTTTTTTCATTTTGCATTCTCCATTACTGTTTATAGAAATAGTATACAAAAAAAGAGAATTTCCTTCCAGAAATTCTCCTTCTAATTTGAAGCGTGGCAACGTCCTACCCTCACAGGGGGAAACCCCCAACTACTATCGGCGCT
>NZ_CAUPXD010000011.1:0-45656 GCF_963515095.1 uncultured Granulicatella sp.
CGCACACCTGTACTAAACTAATTTTTTCGGGACATTTTAACTTGCGCTTGACATTTTGAAAGAAATCATTTATGCTATGAATGTTTTAGAGACTTTTTCTTCATTCACTTTTATCCTTTCTTTCGCACTATTTCATCACAGGCATCGATTGTTGAGCAGATAAATACCCAGATGGATTCATTATATCATAAATGTTATCAAATTTCTTTTGTAATTCTAATGAAGGATGAGCATAATTTGTAATAAATTCTGTTTCTTCTTCTCGTAAAGTTTTTAAATATTCTCTTCCTATTTTAGTAAATCCTAAAACAGTTACTTCTTTTGGGTCACGAATACTTTCAAAATATTGTGTCACTTGCTCTTTTGTGATTCCTAATAACACATATATACATAATCGTTGTAATCTCGCCCAAGTCCAACGCTTATTTTTCAACAATTGAATAAATTCATCAAACGAATTTGCTTGAGGCAGGCATTTTTTGAATCGATACTCCATTCCTTCATCCATTTGATAGATCGTTCTTAATTCATCCACACTACTTCGTTCTAATTGGTATTTCAATAACGTCCAATATTGTTCCCAGTTATTTCGATATTCATTTGAAGAAACTCCTTCTAAATAAGGTAATTGAGCATATAAACTTGGATTTCTTTCAGACTTTAATAGTTGCTTCCGTAATGCAGTTCCACTAGCAAACTGTTCCTCTTGGATTTTCGCATCTAGATGCCCATTTCCCTTTCTTTCAATCGTTAAATAGTCCATTGGTAGATTTCTAGACAAAATTTCTTTTACATAGGCAAATCCTAATTGTTGATTTGGCTGTTGTATTAATCGATAAAGTGGACTATTTTCTCCAAAATTCTCTTTTGAAATGAGTGAAAGTCGACTGGCATAAGTGAGAGATTTCATCTCGTCATTCGTGACGTGTTCTTTCATTTGTCTTTGCAATGAATTCCATTCCTCAAATGCTACTTGAAAATCTATTCTTGAATCTTCTACTCCAAAAGCAATTTCCTGACATTTTGCAGTATGCAAAATACCAACGCCTCCAGCTGCAAACCAATCTGTGGCTTGTGCGCTTGAAAGTGTTGGTAATTCTAATATTAAATCCGCCCCATTTTCTAGAGCCATTTTTGCACGATGCCATTTGTTCTCAATGGCTGGTTCTCCTCTTTGAACGAAATTCCCGCTCATCGCAACAACAATGACATCCGCATCTGTTTGCTTTCTAATTTGTTCGATTTGATAATGATGACCTTTATGAAATGGATTATATTCTGCAATAATTCCACAAGCTTTCATGTAATTCCTCATTTCAATGCAATAAAAAACCAACGTGGAGAAGTTTCTTCCACTTCTGATTCACCAAAATTGGCTTTTATCCATACTTTTTTAAATCCTACCATTTCAAGTGCTTCTTGGTACCATTCCATAGGGAAAGTTTGCTCCACATGCACTTCTTGAAAATGCTCAAATAATGCTTTACTCGTCTGAGATTCATCACGAACAAACATATCGATGACATGTTCTACACTTCCAGGTTCCTCTAATTCATAACTTTGCCATAAAAACGCTAAATTTTCACTCGTATAATGATATTGATATCCTGGAAATACTTCTTGCATTTGATACAAAGAATGCACATCAAATAAAAACAATCCATCCTCTTCTAAATGATTGTAAACAGATTTAAATACTTTGATTGTATCTTCAAACTCTGTTAAATAACAAAGTGAATCAGAATATAATGTAATCGCGTCAAAAGTCTCTAATCCTTTTAAATCACGCATATCTTTTTGAACCCAATCAATCGAAGGATAATCTTGTTGATATTTTTCTTTGGCAATATCTAACATTTCGCTAGATAAATCAACTCCAGTCACTTGATAGCCTGCCTCTGTTAGTAAAGTCGAAACTTCACCCGTTCCACAAGCTAATTCCATGACTTTTTGAATGTTTCGATCCGTATACGTGTTAAAAGAATCTTTTGTAAATTTCACCCATAATTGGTATTGTTCATGATCCATTACTTCATCATATACATGTGCAAAAGTTTGATAGGTCATTCTTTTTCACTCGCAACATTAACGATTGGTGCGTCATTCCATAATTTTTCTAAATTATAATATTCACGGTCTTCATAGTAAAATACATGTACAATAACATCATTTAAGTCCATTAAAATCCAACGTGCATTGTCTTTTCCTTCGATGCTTTTCACTTCAAAGCCTTCTTTATGTACTTCTTCTTCAATTGCATCGACAATTGCTTGTACTTGTTTTTCATTTTTTCCGTGAGTAATGACAAAGTAATCTGCCACAGGCGTTAAGTGTCCCACTTCTAATGCAACGATTTCTTGTGCTAATTTATCATCTGCTGCTTTTAATACTACATCTAATAATTGTTTACTACGATTTTCTGTCATACGTTTCCTCTTTCTATTACTAAATAATTATAAACTTCTAATGTTCCAGGATAAATATACACTTCTTTTTCAATTAAATACTGCAAAGTATGTCTTACTAAATATCGAACTGCTTCATCAATATTATGACTAGCAATTTGTCTTGCTTCTTCTACTCCTGGATAATTTCTTCCATCTTCAATGGCATCTGCTACAAATAAACATTTGGATAATAGAGTCATTTTTGTTCCACCAATCGTATGTTCACGAATAGCATCTAAAATTTCTTCATCTTGTATATCTAATTCATCTTTTAAAATTTCTGCACCTACTGGTCCATGTAAAATTTCAGAAGATTGATTTTGTAGTTGTTCTGACAACTGTTTTTTGACCACTAATTCTTGTAATTCTTCTAAGGGTCTTTCTTTTGCATAATCATGAATTAACGCTGCTAAAGAAGCTTTTGTAGCATCTGCTCCATATAATGTTGCTAATTCCATGATTTTCTTTTCCACTCTTAAACAATGGTCAAATCTTCTTTGACTCATTTGAGAGCGCACTTGATGTAAAATTTTTTCACGACTCAAAGAAGAATACGGAGAAAAATCTAAAACTGTCATTCTTGATACAGTCCTTTCTCAAAAATATATTCTTCTACACTTTCTGGAACAAGGTAACGAATACTTTGCCCCCATAACACATTTTTACGAATTTGTGTTGAACTAATTTCCATTTGAGGCGCTTCAATCCATAATACTGGATATGGAGTTTCTATTGGATAACCCGGACGACAAACTCCTACAAATTGAACTTCATGGACTAATTCATCAATTCGATGCCAAGTTGGTAAATAATCCACCATATCACCACCGATAATAAAGTAATAGTCCACATCTGGATTCTTTTCTTTTAATAGTTGAATCGTATCAAAGCTATAACTTTTTTCTGGTCGTTCTAATTCAATCGTTTCAAGTTCAAAATGATAATTATCTCGTATCGCTAATTGTGTCATTTCTACTCGATAATTAGCATCAATCGTCTTCTTTTCATCAACATGAGGTGGAATATGGCTTGGCATAAAATAGATTTTGTCTAAATTCAACTGAACTCTTGCTTGCTCTGCCATAATTAAATGTGCTACATGAGGTGGATTAAAACTTCCTCCTAAAATTCCAACACGCTTTTGTTTTCCACTAAAATCATTTTGTTTCACTTTTGGACAAAGCTTGATGGATTGCATCATATTATCGCCCTCTTTTTACAAATTCTGCAAATCGAATCGAAATATCACGATTTTTTGGATTTCTAGCTTGTTTATACAATACAATCGTATGTCCAATGACTTGAATAATCGTGCTACCTGTTTGTTCTGCTAATACTTCAGCAGCTTCCTGAGGTTCTTCCATTGTATTTTGTAATAAACTGACTTTAATTAATTCACGTTTTTCAATCGCAAATTGGATTTGTTGAATCATTTCTTCACTTAAACCGCCTTTTCCAATTTGAAAAATCGGCTTAATACTATGTGCTTCTTTTTTGAAAAATTGTCTTTCTTTTCCCTTTAATTCCAATCCAATCCCTCCTTCTTATATAATCGATGGACGTTTAATGACGTCTACTTCTTTTGGACTCCAAACTTCAATAGTTCCTGGCTTTTGAATCGTTATCCATCCTAAACCTGCAATCACGATATCTGATTTTTCTTTTATTGAAAAGACTGTCTTCTGTAGAGCTGGATATTGTTTAACATTATCTCCTGTAGGAGGTGTTAAAATCGTTCCATTGTGTCTTGCATAAAACTCATCTGCTTTTTCTAATTTTGTACGATGTAATTCAATGGTTTGTGGAGTATAAAATGTTAAGGAATTTCTTTCCCCTTTTGTATAATCCACTCGAACAAGTCCACCAATAAAAATCGTTTGTTCTGCATTTAATTGGAAAGTTTTTGGTTGTAATTCCTTTTGAGGCAATACTTTTTTCACTTCTTTTTCCGCTAAATAATGTGCAATTTGATGACGGTGAATAATTCCCGGAGTATCAATTAAGCTTGATTTTTCATCAAATGGAATATCAATTTGTCCTAATGTAGTTCCTGGGAATTGAGAAGTTGTAATCACATCTTTTGTTCCACCGATGCTTTGAATTAATTTATTAATTAAAGTAGATTTACCTACATTCGTTACCCCTACTACATAAGCATCTTTCCCCTGACGGTATTCATTTATTTTATCTAATAATTCGTCAATTTGAATCCGTTTATTCGCACTCACTAAAATTGTATCGACTGGACGAATGCCATATTCTTTCGCAAACCGTTCAATCCAGTTTTTCAAACGATTACGATTCACTGATTTTGGATATAAATCCACTTTATTGGCAACGAATAATACTGGATTATCTCCAATAAAACGTTTCAGCCCTGAAATCATACTGCCATATAAGTCAAATAAATCGACAACATAAACAACTAAAGCATCTTCTTCTGCAATTGAAGATAACATTTTTAAGAAATCATCATCACTTAAGGAAGCAGGTTGTAATTCATTATAATTTCTAAGTCTAAAACAACGTTGACAATAAACGGGTTCTTCTTTTTCTAACATTTTTGTCAATACACTTGTAGGAGTATAGCCGATTTCTTCATGATTTTCTGTTTGAATCGTTGCGCCACATCCCATACAAAAGTAGTGGTTTTCAGTCATGGATTTTCTCCTCCCATTTCTCTGAGTAATTTTTTCCATATAATATCGTTAGAATTACATTTTCAAAAAATCGATTGATTCTTGTTTTCTTAGCATCTGATAACTTTAAAGGTTTAACAAGGATCGTTTTAATTCCAAAAGTTCCTGCCCCTAAAATATCTGTCAATAACTGATCTCCAATCATCACAATTTCATCTTTTGTTGCAGTCGTTTGACTCAATGCTTCTTTAAATCCTTTATGAAGTGGTTTTAGTCCTGGAAAAACGTACGGAACGCCTAATTGTTCAGCCACTCTTTCAATACGATTTTTACGATTATTAGACACTAATATAATTTGAATCTGGTTTTCTTTTAATTGTTGAACCCATACTTGTAAAGCTTCATTTGTATCTAATTCATTCCACTCCACTAATGTATTATCAATATCTGCAAAAATTGTTTTTATCGATTGTTTTTTTAAAAACTCAATGGAAATGGATAAATAATCTTTGATAAACCACGTTGGTGTTAGTTTAATGGACATATTTCTCCTCTATCTATTATCTTTTTTCAACTCGAACGCCTACTTGATCGACGGTTAATACTTGAATATTATAGTTTCCTAATTCACTTGGTAAATGTTCTTGTAAACATTGGGCAATACTTGGTGCATTTTCTTTTGAAGATAACACCATCACGGTTGGACCCGCTCCACTTAAGTACGTGCCAATCGCTCCTTTATCTTTTGCAAGCTTACGTACCGGTGTTAAAAATGGAATTAATGTTTCACGATATGGTTCATGGAATAAATCTTTTTCTACGATTTTAGAAACATTTTCCCAATCTTCTTGCCATAGTGCTGCAACTAATACATTTGAACGACTACTTGCTTGTACCGCTTTTGAATATACAAATTCACTAGGAAGAACTTTTCTACTTGCTTTTGTAGATAATTCAAAATCTGGAATTAACGCAATCCCTTGAATATCAGATTGGATTTCTTTTTGTAAATAGTCAACTTCTTGGCTTTTTGCATCATAAGTCGCAACGACTAATCCCCCTAAAATAGCAGGAGCTACATTATCTGGATGCCCTTCTAATTTTGTTGCCCACTCAACTTTTTGTTGCGGAGTTAAATTTAATTTTCCTAATTGATTTGCTAATTCAATTCCTGCAACAATCGCACTAGAGCTACTTCCTAATCCTCTTGTCATTGGAATATCACTTTCACACACTAAATGGTGAGGTTGTAAGGTTGGGCAAACTGCTAAAGCTGTCTCAATAATTAAATTCTCTTGATTACTTGGTACGGCTTTTCCAAATGGATGTTCAATTTTCCATTCATTACTAGCTTCTACAACCGTTAATGTTAAATATAAATCAACTGCAATCCCAATGGAATCGAATCCTAATCCAATATTAGCAGTTGTTGCGGGTACAATAATTTTCATTGATTATGCCTCCAACGCAGGATAGATTCTAACTGCTTCTACACCGTCTACTTGTTGATATGCGGAAACTTTTTCTTCTAACTCAGCTTCTGAAATTTGAGTAAATCTTGTTAATACTGCTTGATTTGGTAACACAACTCCATCAAACTCTTCTGGTTTACTAGTTTCAATGACAACAGCATAATCTTTTAATGGAGCTGTTGTTGTATGAACTTTAGTCGCTTCTGTCAATGGTTCAAATGAAACTACTTTTGCATTACGATTTTGTTGTGTTGCAATCATCATGACATCAGCTACCACACTTGTTGCAGTTGGATGTGAGCCTGCACCTTTTCCGTATAGTAAAATTTCTCCTAAAGCATCACCTGTTACAGAAATGGCATTATTTTCATAAGCAACTTGAGCTAATAAGTGGTTTAAACTTACAAAATAAGGACGTACTTCTAAGTATACTTCTTCACCATTTGCGACAACACTTGCTAATAATTTAATCATATAACCTGCAAGTTTAGCTAATTGTAAATCTGTTTTAGTCACTTGTGTAATGCCTTTTTTAGGAATCGCATCGAATGAAACATTAGTTCCAAATGCTAATCTTGTTAAAATGATTAATTTATAAGTAGCATCATAACCTTCTACATCACTTGTTGGATCTGCTTCAGCAAAGCCTTTTTCCTGAGCTGTTTTTAACACTTCTTCATAAGATAATCCTTGTTGACTCATAGAAGTTAAAATAAAGTTTGTTGTTCCATTTACAATTCCGTAAATCGCTTCTACTTCATTACTTGAAACATGTTCTACTAATGGACGTAATACAGGAATTCCGCCCCCAACACTTGCTTCATAATATAAATACACATTGTTTTCTCTAGCAATTTGAGATAATTCAACACCATGTTTTGCTAATAAATCTTTATTAGCGGTTACGACATGTTTTCCTGATTCTAAAGCTTTCTTCACACAGTTAAAAGCAAAATCCACTCCGCCTAAAACTTCTACAATAATAGAGATTTCTTCATCATTTAAAATATAGTCTACATCCGAAGTAAATGTAATACCTGAAATTTTATCAGCAAATAGTTCAGGTTCTTTTACAAGAGCTTTTTCAATTTGTAATGAAACTCCTGTTTTCTTTTCAATTGATGCTTGATTTTTTGTTAAAATATGATAGACACCACTACCAACTGTGCCAAATCCTAATAATCCAATCTTTTCTACTTTCATCGTAATCCCCACTTTTTCTTATGTATAAATATTGAAAAACCACAGCACACATTGTATAGGCGCCGTGGTTTATCACAAAGTCATTAATCTTGTAATAGTTCAAAAATTTCAATTGCGACTAAATCGATATCATCAAATTGGAATGTTTGTTTTGTCTCACAATCTTCTAACTCAAAGCTATCTGCTTCTTGATTAAATGTCACAACACATTTTTCAACACCATCTTTTTCAAAACGACGAATTTCAATATCCGTGCTTTGGTCCGCCATTGTTTGTAGACGTTGCACAATTGCAACTAGTTGTGAAGGTTTCATGTTGCTTTACCCCTTTCAGCTTTCTTAATTTCTATTCTACCATAAAACTTTTTTAGATTATATGAAAATCCCTTTAAAAATCATACTTTTTTATAAATTTATTCAGGAAGTGTCCAATACAAATGAATAAGAGCTTGAGTTCCTAAATCTCCGAAGCCATCGTCACAAACTGTCTCATATAATTTTCTTGCTTGTAAAGTGGCTGGTAAAAATAATCCCATTCTTTCAGATTCTTCCACTGCAATTCGTAAGTCTTTTAAGAAATGTTTTGCAAAAAATCCTGGACTATAATCTTTCTTTAAAATTCTAGGTCCGTAATTCGATAATGACCAGTTCGCTGCACTTCCCGCTCCAACTGTTTGTAGTACTTTTTCTAAATCTAATTCTGCAGCTTTTGCATACACTAACATTTCAACTAAGCCTGTCATTGTTCCAGCAATCATAATTTGATTCGCCATTTTAGTATGTTGACCAGCTCCATTGGTTCCTTGTAACGTAATTGTTTTTGAAAAAGTCTCTAAAATTGGACGTACTTCTTCTAAAACAGACTCCTTACCACCAACCATTGTTGACAATGTTCCGTTCTTAGCTCCTAAATCACCACCAGAAACTGGAGCATCTAGCGCCTCACAAGAGAATTTTTCAGCTTCTTCTGCAATTTTCTTCGCTAAAGAAGGCGTACTTGTTGTCAAATCAATCAGTACCATCCCCTCTTGTAATCCCTGAAAAATCCCTTGTTCTCCAAAGTAAACTTCTTCTACATCTGTTGGATATCCTACAATTGTTAGCACAACATCAGACTGACTTGCTACTTCTTTTGGACTATCCGCCCATGTAGCTCCGGCATCGATAACTGCTTGTGCTTTTTCTTTTGTACGATTATAAACTGTAACTGGATAACCGACATTTAATAAGTGCTTCACCATAGAAGAACCCATTACACCCGTTCCAATAAATCCTATTTTCTTCATTCTTCAGTCTCCTTATCATCGTCATAGATTTTGAAGAAATTCATCTTTTCTAACCATGTTTTTGTATTTTCTTTATCGTGTTGATACGTATCAATCGCATCTTGATAAAATGCTTCTACTCTTTTAGCAAAAGTTACAGAAGAAATTTCTTCTAATAATTGATTTTGTAATTCTTCAACTTGATGAGAAGATTGATTGCAACATTCTAAATAAGTTAACACGCTAGAAGCAATATCTTCATCTTTTTCAAACAACATTCCTAACTCAGGTTTTGTAATAAATTGTTGTAAATAATCATTTTTCTTCGCAATAACTGGTATTTTATTCACTAAAGCTTCTAAATAAGTTAATCCTTGGCTTTCAGACTCAGAAGCATTCACGTATAAATCTGCCATTTGATAATATTGAGACACTTGATGATGCTCCACTTCACCTGCGAACTGTACATAAGGTGTAATCCCTAAACGTTCCACTTGTTTTTCAAGTTCTTCTTTTTCTGGTCCTCCACCAACAATACAACATTTCACAGTTGAATCTTTTTCTAAAATTGTAGGCATTGCATCTAAAATCGCAGCAATATTTTTTTCTTTCGATAAACGGCTTAACGATAAAAGTACTTTATCCTCTTTTGTATACCCTAACTTCTCACGTAATTCTTCTGCAGCCTGTGGATTTAATTTTGGAATTTCAACACCTGTTGGAATAACACGAACTTCTTGAGTAACCCCATAAGATAATAACTTATCTTTGGTCATTTGGCTTGGTGCAATCACTCCACGAGTTTGATTACAAAAGTTTTTAGAAATATATGCCACATGACTTGGTCTTAAAATTTTTCCATTCGCAATATAGTGTAAATATTTTTCATACATCGTATGGTATGTATGGATTGTTGGAATCCCAAGCATTGCTCCTAAAATTTTCCCAAGTAGTCCTAAACTAAATTCTGTTTGCGTATGAATAATATCTAATTCGTATTCTTGAGAAACTTTATAAGCTTCAATAAAACCTTGAACAGCAATTCTTCTTTCTTTAAATGAAAACAATGGAATACTTCCCAAGCGAACGATATTCCACTCAGGCATCGTAGCATTTGGATCGGTTGTTGTAAAAATAATAACCGTATGTCCAAGACGTTCTAATTCTTCTTTCAATACTCGCACAGACGTAGCAACACCACTGACTTGAGGGAAATAGGTGTCTGTAAAAATCCCTACTCGCATAAGTTCCTCCTTAAATATCTCTATTTTTCTTTTTATTCGTTCTAATTCTTTCACACGTATCTCTATTATATACGATAGTCCAATATCTGTCACGAAGTAGAAGAAAAATCGTAAACAAACGCATCTCATATGACATAAAACAAAGACTTCCCATAGTAGCTTTAGTAATAAAAGCCACACTGGCTTTTATTACGGGAAAATTCGAGACCTTAGGCTCGAATTTTAGGCATGAGACCGGCAGGGCTGCTGCCGTCCCCAGCTACTATATCCCGGGAAGTCTATTAAAAACTTTCCTATACTAAAAAAACTCTCCAAGCTTCCCCACTGGAATCTCAAAGAGTTAACAAATCAAAATTTCTTAAAAATTATTTTACAGCTTCATAACGACGAGCTACTTCATTCCAATCAACTACATTCCAAAATGCTGCAATGTAATCAGGACGACGGTTTTGGTAGTTTAAGTAATAAGCATGTTCCCAAACATCTAATCCTAAAATTGGAGTTTTACCATCTGTTAATGGGTTATCTTGGTTTGGAGTAGAAACTACTTCTAATTCACCATTTGAAACAACTAACCAAGCCCAACCAGAACCGAAACGAGTTGCTGCCGCTTGAGAGAATGCTTGTTTGAATGCATCAAAACCACCGAATTTTTTATCAATTGCTGCTGCTAATTCGCCAGTAGGTTGACCACCACCATTTGGTGAAATTACTGTCCAGAATAAGCTGTGGTTTGCATGTCCACCACCATTGTTACGAACAGCTCCACGAATATCTTCTGGTACAGATGCTAAGTCTGCTACTAATTCTTCCACGCTTTTTTCAAATAAAGCTGGGTGTTTTTCTACAGCTGCGTTTAAGTTTGTTACATAAGCATTGTGGTGCTTGTCATGGTGGATTTCCATTGTTAAAGCATCCACGTTAGGTTCTAATGCAGAGAACTCATACGCTAATTTTGGTAATTCATAAGTCATAATTAATTCCTCCTATATAGTACAGTTATACGTACTGTTTGATATTTAAAGAATAACACTCTTTGATATGTAAACGCAATTTTTTTGCTTACTTTTTTATGATTTTTCTATTATTTAACGGTTCTCTTTTTAAAATCATTAAAAACTATGGTATAATAACAACGCTTCAAATTAGATTATAGAAAAGAGATGAAAACATGAAATTTACAGATTATCAATTACAACCATTTTTACAAACGGCATTAGAAAAATTATCATTTTCTACTCCAACTAAAATTCAAGAAAAAATTATTCCTTTATTATTAAAAGGAGAATCTGTTATCGGACAATCCCAAACAGGAAGTGGAAAAAGTCATAGTTTCTTACTACCACTAATTCATAAAATCAACCCAGATAAACAAGAGTTACAATTAGTTATTACTGTTCCAAGTCGTGAATTAGCCGAACAATTAGTACGAGTAACTTCTCAATTAATTGAAGAAGCTCCTACTCCAATTTTGTTAGAAAAATGTGTCGGTGGTACTGATAAACTTCGTCAAGTTCAAAAATTACAACAAACTGCTCCTCATATCGTTATTGGAACTCCAGGAAGAATTTTTGATTTAATGCGAGAAAATGCTCTACTTGTTCAAACGGCAACAATGATGGTCGTCGATGAAGCAGATATGACATTTGACTTAGGATTTTTAGAAACAGTTGATGAAATTGCTTCTAGAATGCCGAAAGATTTACAAATGTCTGTATTTTCTGCAACGATTCCAGATAAAATTAAACCATTCCTTAAAAAATATCTTGGAAATCCAAAAATTATTCATGTAGAAAATAAGCAATTAGTTTCACCAACGATTACGAATCAATTATTAGTGACGAAAACACAAAATCCATTAGAAGTATTATTTGAATTAATTACATTAGGACATCCATACTTAATGTTAATTTTCGTAAATACAAAACAAAAAGCGGACGAAGTTACAACATTTTTACGTGGGAAAAATTTAAAAGTGGCAACCATTCATGGAGATATTCCTGCCCGTGAACGTCGTCGTGTGATGAAGCAAATTCAACAAATGGAATATCAATATGTAGTTGCAACAGATTTAGCAGCTCGAGGAATTGATATTGAAGGAGTTTCTCATGTCATTAACTTAGAAATTCCTAGTGAATTAGAATTTTTCATTCATCGTGTTGGACGTACTGGTCGAAATGGTTTAGCTGGACAAGCCATCACTTTCTACACACCTAACCAAGAACATGCCATTCAAACACTTGAATCAAAAGGAATTTCTTTTGAAACATTGGAATTAAAAAATGGTGAATTAGTGGAAAGTTATGACCGCTCTCGTCGTGAAAAAAGAAAAAATACCCAAAGTTCTGACTTAGATCCTCGCTTAAAAGGAATGATTAAAAAAGCGAAAAAAAATGTCAAACCTGGATACAAGAAAAAACTAACTCATGAAATTAAACAAAAACAAAGAATTGAACGAAAAAAACAAAATCGTCAATCATCAAGAAAAAAAAGTACTAAATAATGACAAAAAGCTGGAGAACAAAAAATTCTCCAGCTTTTTTATGATGGTCGATTATTTTTTAAAAATTCTCGTATGCCTAAAGCCCAATTAAAAGAAGTTGCCAAGAAGATAAACTCTCCTGGTCCAATAAATCGAATTCCTAAAAGATCAATGAATGTATAAATCAATACAGGTAAAACAGCTGCTCCTAGAACTACTTGCCAACCAATCGGTTTTGGGAATCGAATAAATACTTTCATAAATAACACAGCTATCACTTTTACGATAAAAGAAACAATCCATAAAATAATAAATAAATACACCGTATTAAAAAGAAAATACATGACAAAAACAATGAGTAAACTTAACCATATTGTTTGTTGGAAAGTAGCAGCAATATCTTTGAAAAATGATTTATTCATATTTTCTAACTGGCTTAGCTCAATTTTTTGATGATTAATACTCGTTTCTAAATAAAAACCATCTTTTAATAAGGCAAATACAGGAATTGTGGAAGATGTTTCATTTAACAAATCTTCACTCGTTGTCTTTCCACTTTCGTCAAAGACAAAGATGACACTATCTGTTTTGTAAACAAAGCCCTTATTCTTTTCTTGAGTAATTAATTGCTGATTTTTTACTTCAAACTCTGGTAATTGTTGACTAATTTCTACTAAATCCTGCCCTAATGAGTGAAATAATCCAGTCATTTGAATCATCCCTGGCAACATTAATAATAAAGTTAATAAGAAAAATACACGTTTTGAGGACTTCATTGGTTTTACAATAATTTTCCATAATTGTGTTGGGTTGAAAATTGCTATCCTCAAAAATTCTTTTATGGTCATTTGATACACTCCTACGAATTGAACTATTGTGTTTAATCTAACACATTTTACTTCCTTCTTGCAAGAAATGCCCTTTATTTCAACGCTATCTTTCCTTTTCAAAATTAAATTTCATTTTCAGTTCAATTATTAGACATTTTTCCCTTTATATTTTACACTGGAAAAGAAATCTGAACTAGGAGGCATTCATTATGCAAGAACAAAAAGTATTAATTACTTTTTTTGGTGCAACAGGTGATTTAGCAAGTCGTAAATTATACCCAGCACTATTTCGTTTATTTCAAAAAGGATATATCCGCAACCATTTTGCGGTCATTGGTACAGCTCGACGCGAATGGACGGATAAACATTTTCGTGAAGTTGTTGTAAAATCTGTTCAAAGTTTAACAGAAGATATCACTCAAGCAGAAGAATTCGCTAGTCACTTCTACTATCAAGCACATAATGTAACGGATACTCATCATTATGTTGTCTTAAAAGAATTATCTGAAAAATTAGACCAACAATATGGCATCGAAGGAAATAGAATTTTCTACTTAGCAATGGCTCCTTCATTTTTCGGAACGATTACTCAACATTTAAAAGACGAAGCTTTATTAACAGAGAAAGGCTATAATCGTTTAATTATTGAAAAACCATTCGGGAAAGATTATGTATCAGCTCAAATTTTAAATGAACAACTACGTCATTCTTTTGATGAAAATCAAATTTATCGTATCGACCACTATTTAGGAAAAGAAATGATTCAAAATATTACTGCTGTTCGTTTTGCAAACCGTGTATTCGAAACGATGTGGAATCGTGATCATATTGATAATGTTCAAATTACACTAGCTGAACAAGTAGGTGTTGAAGAACGTGGTGGATATTATGAAACAAGTGGTGCTTTAAGAGATATGGTTCAAAACCATATTTTACAAATTTTAGCATTAGTCGCTATGGAACCACCTCAATCATTTGAAGCAGTTCGTCAAAATAAAATTAATGTTTTAGAACAATTACGTCACTATTCTCCTGAAGAAGTTGCTAAAAATTTTGTTCGTGGTCAATACGGTCCTTCTTTAGATGATAGCTTACCTGGTTACCGTCAAGATCAAAATGTTTCGGACGATTCTAATATGGAAACTTATGTAGCTGGTAAAGTCTTTATCGATAATGAGCGTTGGAAAGATGTTCCATTTTATGTTCGTACAGGTAAGAGCCTAGATTCTAAAACAACTGTGATTGATGTTGTGTTTAAAGAAGCTGATTCACCATTATTTGAACATGAAACAAAAGGAAAATGCCCTTCAAATCGAATTTCTATTCATATTACTCCTAAAGAAGGCTTCTGCTTTGTTATCAATTCAAAAGCTGTAGGAAATTCATACGGATTACAAACAAGTCATTTAGAAAAAATCTTTGATAAGAATTTTGGTTTAAGTAGTCCAGAAGCTTATGAACGTTTAATTTTAGACTGTATGGAAGGCGATATGACGAACTTCACTCATTGGGAAGAAGTTGCTGCATCATGGAAATTTGTGGATCGTATTCGTCAAGCATGGGATAATGAGTCATCTGTACAATTCCCTAATTATCCTGCAGGTTCATCTGGACCACAAAAAAGTTTTGATTTATTAGCTCAAGACGGACGTTGTTGGGTACAAAAATAGACATAACAAAAAGAGTTAGAGGATTCCCCCTAACTCTTTTTTAATGGAACTAATATAACGCTGTAGTACGAGCATGAGACCGCAGGGCTGCTGCCGTCCTAGTACTACCTCAGTCAAGTCTATTCGTTAAACAAATTAATTCTTGTACATAGTCTCCAATTGTCTCAATTGTATTTCTCAATGGCTCATCCGTAGAAACATCTACCCCTGCAGCCTTAGCAAGCTCTTCTGCAGTTTTAGAACCACCCATTTTAAGAACTTCAACCCAATCCTCTGCTTTATCAGGATTCTCTTGAATCATTTTAGCAACTTGAGTTCCAATTGTTAATCCAGCAGAATACGTATAAGAATATAATCCCATATAATAATGTGGCTGTCTCATCCAAGTTAATTCCGCACCCTCTGTTAACACCACAGAATCTCCCCAGAATTGTTCTAATGTCTGGCGATAAATTTGATTTAATGTTTCTGCATCTAAATTTTTACCTCCATCGACTAATCGATACACTTCTCTTTGATAATGCGCTTCTAATAAATGCGTCACAAAATTATGATAATAAGTTTTACCAATAATTTGCGAAATAATCCAACGTTTCATTCTAGCATCTGTTGCATTTTGCAATAAATAATTTTCCACTAGTAACTCATTAGCAGTAGATGGTGCTTCAACAAAATACATTGATGGTCTTGATAATTGAATATTTTGATGTTGATGCGCTAATTGGAAATGTCCAGCGTGACCTAATTCATGCGCTAATGTCATTACATCATTCATACTTTCCGTAAAGAACATTAAAATAAATGAATTTGCTCCATAAGGGGACGCACAAAATGCTCCTGTACGTTTTCCAATCGTTTCTGCATAATCAATCCATCTTTCATCAAAAGCTCTCTTCATAATTGCTAGATAAGATTCTCCTAATGGTTTTAACCCATCTAAAATATAAGCTTTTGCTTCTTCATAGCTCACTTTTGGTGCAAAATGAGGATCTACTTCTAATTTCAAATCTTCATATCGCACTTCATCTAACTGATAAATTCTTCCAATTAACCCAGCATAGCTTCTCATAATAGGTGCTAAATGTTCCATAATTAAATCAATTTGACGATTATATAATTCTCTAGAAACTTTTTGGCGATCTAATAAATAATCAATAACTGAATCAAATCCTCTTAAAGTAGCCATTGTTTTTTCTTTTTGAACTTGAGCATTATAAGCAGAAGCAGTACTATGTTCATATTTACGTAATGTATTTGAAAACACTTCGAAAGCTTTTCTTCTGACACTTGTATCTTCAGCTGACTCTAAACGTTTTTCAAAACTATTATATGTCATTTCAAATTCTTTTCCGTCTACTTCAAAATTAGGGAATTGAATATCTTTGAATTTAATATCATTATAGTTTTGATAAGGGAAATCTAATGTGTTTCCTAACGCTGCTAATACAGATTCTACTTCTTTTGATAATAAATGTTGTTTATCTTCTAATAATCTTTCCAGATAAATATTATTTTCTGGATTTTTTGAAGCTTCTGCTAATAACTCTTCCTCTAATTGGCTTAATTCTGGAGAGAAGAAACTTAATTTTGCATCATATTCTGCTACTACTTTTCTCGTTTGTGCTAAACGATTTTGTGCTTCTCTATCTTTTGTATTAGCATTGACTGCTAAACTTGCATATTGAACAATTTTTCCACGTAATTCTAAAATTTCACGATAATCTGCCAGACTTTGATGAATCGCTTCTACAGTATTGATTTGATTTTCAAATGTTTTACAGAAATTTTCTACCAATTGTTTATAGTATTCAATAGACTTTTTATAATCCTCTTCTGTTTTGAATAATAATGTTAAATCCCATGTTTGTTCTACTGGAACTTCTGTTCTTTCTTTCATGTTACCACCTCTTTATAGAATAGTCCTATTGTAGACCGAATTAGAAAACCTGTCAAAAAAATAATTCCAGTAAATTGCTAATGAAACAAAAAAATAGAGGCTAGGAAATTCCTAACCTCTTTCTTAATTGATAAAATTATAGTTTTACTACGTTAGCAGCTTGAGGACCACGTGCGCCTTCTTCAACTTCGAATTCAACAGCTTGGCCTTCGTCTAATGATTTGTATCCTTCTGATTGGATAGCTGAGAAGTGTACGAATACGTCACTTCCGTCTTCGCGTTCAATAAATCCAAAACCTTTTTCTGCGTTAAACCATTTTACTTTACCTTGTTCCATGAACATTTTCCTCCTTGTGCCAAAAGCACGGTTATTCATATTTCTGCCTGTGGTTCAAAAAGGAGTTCTCAAATCCCATTTATTTCCCTAACAAAAACACTATAGTCAGTATAGCACAATTGAAAGCCTTTTACAAGTCTATTTCCGAACAAATTTAGAAAAGCTCTCAAATGATTCCTTAATAAAATAATGAAAAGAGTGAAAAAATACGAAAAATTTTCACTCTTTTCATTTAAAACGTTATGGTTTTTCAGATAATTGTTTGATTTGTTGTTCCAACTGTTCAATTTTCAACTCTTGCTGTTGAATTTGCTCTTTTAATTGAATAAACTCTTCTCGATAAGCCTCAATTGGTGTTTTTGTACGCTTAGACACCGTATTAAATAAATAAACGACACCAAATAATACAATGATGATGAATAATAAATAAAGCCAACTAGTATTTTTACGTGAATATTTTGCAAATGAATCTCCAAATTCTTTCAATTCATCATTTTGTGGACTTAGGTTATGTTCAGCCATTTCCTTCTATCCCCCTTCATTTCCATTTATCATAGGAAGTATACCATAAAGTTTAAGAAAACGGTAATCCCTTGGATAATTGTGTCATTGTTTCAAATCTTTCGCCAACTAATCCTTCATCACATACAACGATGAGGATATCTCCAGGTCGCATAATTGTATCTCCACGGGTAATTTCTTCTTTTGCTCCTCTTCTTACAGTCGCAATAACGATATCTTTTGGCCACGGAATATCTCGAATCATTTTTCCTACTAAAGGACTTTCTACCATTACCGGTACTTCAAATGTTGTTCGTTTCCCTTTTGTTTCATGCGGATGTTCTGAATCTAAACGTTCTGCTAAAATTTCATAAATTGGACCCATCTTCAAGTAGTCAGCTACAATATAAGCTGTCAACGTACAAATTCCCAATGGCATTAATTGGTTTAATCCTCCAACCATTTCTGTTACGAGTAATAAAGCTGTTAAAGGAGCTTTCCCAATTGCTGAAAAATACCCCGCCATTGCAAAGAAAACAAAACTTACTCGTAAACTAGGATCCACTCCAAAATATTGAATTAATACTTCTGCATAAACTAATCCTAGTAGCGCACCAAGTGAAAGAATCGGTAAGAAAATCCCCCCTGGTAACCCTGTCCCGTATGAAAGCATTGAATAAAATAATCGAAGAATAAATAAAAATGCTAAAAATTGTACGGTATGATTTTCTTGAAGCAATTCTAAAATCATTTCGCCACCTCCACCTAATACGTGTGGATTCCATAAACCTAATGGAATAATGGCAATAAAGGCAACCATACAGTAGTAATAATTTGGAATAAACGGAAATAATTTTCCATAAATCGCTGGTAATTGCAAGGTATAATGATGATAAACCCATCCAAATAAACCTAAAACAATTCCTAATAAAATAACATAACCATAATGGCTCATTGGAAAGATTTGATCATTTCCTAAATTTAAAGAAGGACGAGCTCCAAAAATATTTAACGATACGA
Organism: uncultured Granulicatella sp.; assembly: GCF_963515095.1. Classification (GTDB taxonomy): domain Bacteria; phylum Bacillota; class Bacilli; order Lactobacillales; family Aerococcaceae; genus Granulicatella. Next base: position 19,007 of record NZ_CAUPXD010000011.1, read on the forward strand.
AATTCGAAACGATAGCAGCTGTTAATGTTGTTAAAGCAACTAATGGACTAAATGTATGATGAACTTCTTCTAATACAAACATTAACCCAGCAATTGGTGCGTTAAACGCTGCTGCTAATCCTGCTCCCGCCCCACTTGAAATAAATATATTTTTTTGAACTCGATTACTTTTTAATCCTTCCGCTACCCCTTGAGCAACAGAAGCTCCTAATTGAATCGATGGGCCTTCTCTTCCTAATAGCAAGCCTGAACCAATTGAAATAAATCCCGCAACGAATTTTTTCCAACAAACAGACCACCAATTCATATCCATCTTACCTTGTAATTGTAGCTCTACTTGTGGAATCCCACTTCCTTTAATATCCGGCTCACTTTTAACAATTTGTCCTAAAATAACAGCCATAATCATAGAAAAAACAATCCATACCGGTAGCCATTGAGGAGCTTCTTGCAAATAAGAATAAACAACAACAACTCCTTCTAATGTTTTCCCAAGAAATAACCGGAATAAACTAACAGTTGTTCCAACTAGTATTCCTATAATAGCCCCTATTGCAATATAACTGCTTTTCCCAAATTGTTTACTATTAAACAATCCCACTTTAAAACATCCTTTCAATTTCTAATTATTTCTATTATACCAAATTCCATTAGAATAAAAACTGTAAATCTAAAATGATAAAAAATTTCTGTATAAAAAAGCAGACACTTATTACAAATGTCTGCTTTCTTCTCATTAAGATTCTTGATTGAAATCTGATTCGTCTAATTCTGCCATTAATTGATATAATTTTTCTTCTGTTAATGCATCTTTTTCATCTTTTTCGAACACTCGAATAATTTTTCCACGATGCATCATCATTAAACGATTTCCATATCTTAATGCATCTGATAAATTATGCGTAATCATTAAAGCAGTTAATTCTTTCTCTTCAATAATTTCCTTTGTTAATTGCATAATTTTGCGTTGTGTTTTTGGATCTAGTGCAGCAGTATGTTCATCTAGTAATAATAATTCAGGAGTTCGTAATGTAGCCATTAATAATGAAACTGCCTGTCTTTGTCCACCAGATAATAATCCAATTTCTGCATCTAATCGTTCTTCTAATCCTAATTGTAAAGGAGTTAATAATGCTTTAAATTGTTCTAATTCTTCAGCAGTATATCCTTTTTTCAATCCACGTTTTAGTCCTCTTCTTAAAGCTAAAGAAAGATTTTCAGCAACGGTCATACGAGGTGCTGTTCCTTGTAAAGGATTTTGATAAACACGACTAATATATTTGGCTCTTTCGTATTCAGCTGTTTGTTCAATCGCTGATTCTCCCATATAAATATGTCCTTTATCTAATGGAAAACTTCCCGAAATGGCATTTAAAAAGGTTGATTTTCCTGCACCATTTCCTCCAACAATAGTAATAAAATCCCCTTTGTGAATCGTCAAGTTCATATCGATTAACGCATCATGACTTCTATTTGTATTTGGGTAAAATGTTTTATGAACATTTTCAATTCTAATATCCATCTTCTACCTCCTATTGTACACTTTTACGATGACTAATTTTGTAAATCGCTTGTTTAATTTGCGGAATTGTTAAGCAAATAGCAATTAATGCTGCAGATAATAATTTGAAATCATTTGGATCAAAAATATTTAATCGTAAAATAGATGCTTGTAATAAACGATAAATAATCGAACCAAAAATAATACATACTAATCTTCCTACGAATGATTCATCTGCAAAAATTACTTCTCCAATAATAATCGCTGCTAAGGCAATAACAATTGTTCCTAAACCAGAGTTCACATCTGCATAGCCATTATTTTGGGCTAAAACAGCTCCCGCCATCGCAATTAACGCATTGGATAACATTAAGCCAAATACTGTCATTTGATTTGTGTTAATCCCTAGAGAAATGGCCATTTTTTCATTATCCCCTGTAGCAATTAATGCTTGACCAATTTCAGTTGCGAAAAAGATATACATCGCTGCAATTAAAATTCCGACAAATACAATTCCGATTAAAATAATATCAAAATACTTCGGTAACTCCATTCCTTCTAAAAAACTAAAAATCGTTTTATAATTTAATAAGGATAAATTTGGACGACCCATAATTCTTAAATTCACCGATAATAACCCTGTCATTGTTAAAATTCCGGCTAATAAGCTAGGTAATTTACAAACAGTAATTAAAAATCCTGTAACATATCCTGCTAAGGCGCCTACAAACATCGCAATAAATGTTGCTAGAAGAGGATGTACACCGTGTTGAATACACATGACACAAGTTGCTGCTCCTAATGGAAAGCTCCCTTCTGTTGTCATATCTGCAATATTTAAAATTCTAAAACTAATAAATAAACCTAATGATAAAATTCCCCAAAGTATCCCTTGAGAAATCGCTGAAATAACTAAATCCATATTTTCCTTCCTTTTCTGTCAAATCTATATGTATCAAAATCCCTTAGATAACTATACCTTATACAAACGGTATTAGCTATCATTATATGTCATTTATTTTATAAATCATTGAGGGAAGAGAACTTTCTATCCTCTCCCTCAACAATAATGTTTAACCCTCTAGACTTTTTGATTAAAATTATTTTTTAGCAGTAACTTTTTGTGCTTTTTGAGCAATATCTGCTGGAATTGTAATTCCTAATTCTTTCGCTTTTTCTTCATTTAAGTAGATGACACCTTCATTTGCTAATTTAATTGGTGTATCAGCTGGTTTAGCACCTTTTAATACTTCTACTACCATTTTAGCTGTTTCTACACCGATTTGGTATTGGTCAACCCCTAAACCTAACACTCCACCGTCAGCAACCATTGTATCTGCAGATGGGAATACTGGAATTTTTTTAGCATCTGTTGCTTTTACAACTGTTGCCATTGCACTTGCAATTGTATTGTCGATTGGAACAAAGATTGCTTCTACTTGGCTTGCTAAACTTTCTGTTACTTGTTGAATATCGTTTGTATTTGCAATTGTCGCAACTTTTACTTCTAATCCTAAAGCTTTAGCATCTTCTTCTGCTTGTTTAGCTTGTTTTACTGAGTTATCTTCACTTGATGTATATAAAATACCAACTGTTTTTAATGTTGGAATCACTTGTTTCATAATTTCTAATTGTTGTTTAATTGGTGTACGGTCACTAACCCCAGTAATGTTGTTTCCTGGTTTTTTCTCATCTTTAATTAATCCTGCTTCTACTGGATAAGTAATCCCACCCATTACGATTGGAATATCTTTTGTTACATTTGCTAATGATAATGTTGCAGGTGTTGTAATCCCAACAATGACATCATTTTTATTAGAAACTAATTTTTCACTCATTGATGCTAAGTTACTTTGGTCCCCTTGTGCATTTTGGAAGTCAATTTCTAAATTTTTACCAGCTTCATAACCTTCTTTAGCTAATTCATCTTGAATTCCTTGATAGATTGCATCTAACGCTGGATGGCTTAATAATTGTAATACCCCTAATTTCACTTTTTTATCTTGTGTTGTTGTTTGTGCTACTTGCTGTGTATTTGTTGTTTTTTGAGATGATTTTTGTACTGTGTTGTAAACTAATGATCCTAATAATACGACTAATAATGCTAATGCAAATCCTAAAATTCCTTTATTTTTTTTCATAATAAATTCCTCCAATGTAAATAAAACTTTTTCGAATGAACTCGATAAAGAAAAAGAGACCATTTATGGTCTCTTAATACAAAAAGACCACGTAGGTTCATTTTTATGAGAATCTACGTGGTCGAGTTCATTCATGTTTAAATTTCCACATAGATACAATTTCACGTCAATGAAGGTTGTATCTATATGTACAAAATGTACGTTAAGAACAACCTGTATCTAGTGGCTTTGCCAACGAGTATTTAATTGTAATACTAATACTTGGTTCATGTTCCTAACTCCTTTTCGTTTGATGTCGTTATTATGCACCGTTTTATATCAAATGTCAACAACTTTTTTTCATTTTTTTGCAACATTTTTATCAAATATTGAAAATTTATGAAAATTATGATAGGATATTTAAGGCAAAAAAAATTATTCACAAAAAGGAGAATAGAGATGAAAAAAAGTCTTATGGCTAGTTTAGCTTTCGCCTCAGTTCTATTATTATCTGCTTGCGGAAATAGTAGTACTACAAAAACAACAAAGGAGACGACTAAAACAGAAGCTGTTGCTAGTGCATCTGCTCAAAAATATGCGGATCCTTCAACATTAAAAGACAGCTATGATGTTGTAATCGTTGGTTCTGGTGGTGCTGGTTTATCAGCTGCTATCCAAGCTAAAGAAGCTGGTAAAAACCCAGTTGTTTTAGAAAAAATGGCAACAGCAGGAGGAAATACAACTAAATCTTCTGCAGGGATGAATGCCTCTCAAACTAAATTCCAAGAAGCTGAAGGTATTAAAGATTCAAACGATAAATTCTACGAAGAATCTTTAAAAGGTGGACATGGAACAAACAATCCTGAATTATTACACTACTTAGTAGACAACTCTGCTTCAGCCATTGATTGGTTAGATTCTATGGGAATTACATTAAGTAACTTAACAACTACTGGTGGTATGAGCGAAAAACGTACTCACCGTCCTGCTGATGGTTCAGCTGTAGGGGAATACTTAGTAGCTGGATTATTACGTAATGCTTCAGAACGTGAAATCCCAGTTTTCGTAAATGCTGTTGTAAACAAAGTAAACGAAAAAGATGGTAAAGTTACTGGTGTTAACGTTACTATCGATGGAAAAGAAAAAACAATTGCTTCAAACGCTGTTGTTTTAACAACTGGTGGTTTCGGTGCAAATATGGAAATGGTTACTGAATACAAACCTGAATTAAACGGATTTGTAACAACAAACCAAAAAGGTTCAACTGGTGACGGTGTTGTATTAGCCAAAGAAATCGGTGCTGCAACTGTAGATATGGGAGAAATTCAAATTCACCCTACTGTTGAACAATCAACTTCAACATTAATTTCTGAATCAGTTCGTGGTGAAGGTGCAATCCTTGTTAACCAAGACGGTAAACGTTTCTTCAATGAAATGGAAACTCGTGATAAAGTATCTCAAGCAATTATCGGATTACCAGAAAAATATGCATACTTAATTTTAGATAATGCATTAACTGATCGTGCTAAAGCTGTTAAATTCTATCAAAAACGTGGTTTAGTAAAAACTGCTGATACTGTAGAAGGTTTAGCTAAAGAAATTGGTGTACCTGCTGAAAACTTAAAAGCAACTTTAGAAGCTTGGAACAAAGCTGTTGCTGATAAAAAAGATAGCGAATTTGGTCGTTCAACTGCTATGGATCACGACTTAACAACTGGTCCATTCCACGCAATCAAAATCGCACCTGGTATTCACCATACAATGGGTGGTTTGAAAATTAATACAAACGCTCAAGTATTAAAAGAAGACGGTTCTGTTATCAACGGATTATACGCTGCTGGTGAAGTAACTGGTGGAGTTCACGGTGCTAACCGTATCGGTGGTAACGCTGTAGCTGACATCATCATCTTTGGACGTCAAGCTGGAGCACAAGCCGCTGCTTACTTAAAATAATTGATTTACTCTATCTTTTTTAGATAAATATATCATTTAGATATTGAAGTTAAGCCCTGCTATCATTTCGATGGCAGGGCTTTTTAATGTTTGGTACACCAACTTCTTATCTATATCTTGGTGGAGTTGAAAGTTGACATCTACAAAGTTTAATATTAAAATACATTCAAAAATATATTTGAATGAGGTGTTTTATGATCCAAAATGTTATTACTTCAATAATCCTTTATTCTGGGACAGCCGTAGACTTACTTATTATCCTAATGTTATTTTTTGCCAAAAGAAAAAGCAGAAAAGACATCATTAACATCTATTTAGGACAATTTCTAGGCTCTGTTAGTCTAATATTGCTAAGTTTACTTTTTGCATTTGTCTTAAATTATATTCCTAGTAAAGAGATTTTAGGTTTGCTCGGTTTGATTCCAATTTTCCTAGGACTCAAAGTTTTGCTTTTAGGAGATTCTGATGGAGAAGCTATTGCAAAAGATGGTTTGCGCAAAGATAATAAAAACCTGATTTTTCTAGTCGCTATGATTACTTTTGCAAGTTGTGGTGCTGACAATATTGGTGTTTTTGTCCCATATTTTATTACCTTAAATTTAGCGAATTTGATAGTGGCTTTACTTACCTTTCTAGTCATGATTTATCTCTTGGTTTTTTCTGCCCAAAAATTGGCACAAGTCCCTTCTGTTGGAGAAACTTTGGAAAAATATAGCAGATGGTTTATTGCCGTTGTTTATTTAGGATTGGGGATGTATATCCTGATTGAAAACAACAGCTTTGACATGCTAAGGACTGTGTTCGGCTAGGAGAAAAAATTATGAAAAAAGATAGTATCTGCCAAGTGGATGTTATAAATCAACAAAATGTTACAACCGCAACGAACTACCTTGAAAAGGAAAAAGTCCAAAAATCACTTCGCATTTTATCAAAATTTACCGATAATAAACAGATAAATATCATCTTTTATCTCCTTGCTGTTGAAGAACTCTGTGTCTGTGATATAGCCTGTTTACTAAATCTCAGTATGGCATCTGCCTCCCACCATCTTCGTAAACTAGCCAATCAAAACATCTTGGGCACTAGAAGAGAGGGGAAAATTATATATTATTTTATAAAAGATGAGGAAATCAGGGATTTTTTTAATCAACTAGGATAACAACTATTTTTACTACTTTTCCATGATTCTAGGAAGCCACTCTATGAAATTTTTTGATGAAAATTACTCACAAGAAATACCTACTTGTATCAAATGTTTAAGAAAAAAGAATAATTTAAAGCAAAGTGACCCCAAAAAGTTAGACTTTTTGGAGTCACTTTATAATGAAGACTTCATCATCCACTGTAATCGTAGAAATTTTCTTTGCGAATTAAATATAACACTTACACAATCCATTCAATTGTCTGATACATCTCTTTTTACTCTTCTTCTCTTCTATAATCTACTGAAATAAAAACCATTAAAACGGCCTGTATCGCCAAAGCTAAATAAAAAATTTCTGTATTTCTGTTAAAGATAATTGCAAGTGTTGTAAAAATCAAATATACCAGTATATAGGCTTTTATAATTCCCTTTGTTAATTGCACTTCATCTTTGTTATACCGCGTTGTTCCATATAAACATAAATAAAAAACCGTAATTCCAATTAGAATCATTGAGACTCCTATATTTAATAACTGCCCCTCATAATACATCTCAACTCCAGCCGTTATAATGTTAATAGCAATTAAAATAGCAATATGTAAATACACTAACGGTGCTGCTGCAACTTCTTGATGATGATTCATTCGAATAGCCGTTTGATAAACATAAGAAACGAATAAAAATCCAACCATTACAAATGTAAGAATTGACAAAAGGAAATGTTCTGACAATGGATACGTTTTAATAATAGCAATAACCAGTTCTCCCACTGTTAAAATCGTAATTAATTGCATTCGTTCCACTAAATGTGCCAAATAGATAAAGTAGAAACGACAAAACTTAGAATCCTTTCAAAACTTACGATATATGTAAACTCCCAACAACCCCACTTGTCGTAAGAATAAACACTAAATCAAAAAACAATTCATAGTTCGAAACTTTTTTCCCTTTCATACAACACCTCTTTTAATCCTCATCCTTAATATCAATATCTTCCGGAATCGGTTCATCTAAGTATTTTTGGTATTCTTCAATCATTTTTTGACGTTGCTTTATAAAAAAGTTAAATTGAGATCGATTAATGAGAACTTCATCATCCACTGTAATCGTAGAAATTTGTTTTTCACGAATTAAATATAATACATACGCAATATCTACTTCTAAATATTCCGCAATTCCTTCAATTGTCTGATACATCTTTTTCTCCATAAATAAAAGTAACAGTTCTTTTCCAAACTGTTACCTTCTTTTCTATCCTAATTTTTCTACTAAGCTTTTCGCAAAAGCTTCGATATTTTTCACATCTTCTTCTTCCGCATTTAAATCAACTAATACATTTTCTGCACCTTTTGTCGCACCTGTTTTAGCAAATTGTTCATCAAAATCTAATACGGATTGACAGAATTTATCATAGAATGTATCTCCAGAACCTAATGCTCCATAGATTTTTCCTGTTAAATCTTCTTCTTCTAATTCTTCATAAAAATCAACGATTTCATCTGGCAAATCACCATCTGTACCATAAGTGTAAGTTGCGACCACACAAATATCATAGTCATGAAATTCATCTGCTGTAGCGGAAGTACATTCTTTAATATCTACTTCTACTCCTTGTTCTTCTAATGATTCTGCTAAAATATCTGCAATTTCTTCTGTGTTCCCTGTTAAACTAGCATATACAATTAATGCTGTTGCCATTTACTTCACTCTCTTTCGTTTCAATTGATTTTATTATACCAAAAGAATTCCTCAAGAGATAGTCATAAGAAAAGATTTCTTATGTCATTTTCATACATCTTTTCAGATAAAACTACCTTCTATAGCATTTTCTTTTTATTTTCACTCTTTTTTTGTTATAATTTTATAATAACTTTTTACAGAATTGAGGAAATAACATGAACGCTACTCAACGATTAAAGCAGGCAGAAAGAGGAGCTATCCTTAGCATCATCACCTATATCCTACTTTCCACTAGTAAGTTAGTATTTGGAAAATTATTTTTCTCTCAAGCGCTCTTTGCAGATGGTTTAAATAATTTAACAGATGTTTTATCTTCCGTTTTAGTATTTATCGGATTAAAAATTTCACAAAAACCTGCTGATAAAAATCACCCCTATGGACATTGGAAATTTGAAACTATTGCGAGTTTAATGACTTCTTTCATTATGTGTATTATCGGGATAGAAGTTATTAGAAATGCTTGGCATACTATCATGAATCCAACTCCCGAACTTCCATCAATTATTACTGCTATAGTAGGATTTATTTCTGGTACGATTATTTATGGAGTTTATCGGTTTAACCATTCGCTAGCTAAAAAAATAAATTCCATCGGTTTAAGAGCAGCAGCAAAAGATAATTATAGTGATGCCTTAACAAGTATTTCTACTTCTATTGCTATTTTTGCAGCAAGCTTAGGAATCTCATGGTTAGATGGAGTGATGGCATTTATTGTTGGAATAATGATTTTAAAAACTGCTTATGATGTTTTCAGTGAAAGTACCTTCCAATTAACGGACGGATTCGAACCAGAAGAAATGAAAGAATATAAACCTCTCATACTTTCCCACCCAGAAGTTAAAAGTATTGAAGAATTGAAAGCTAGACGATATGGTTCTAATATTTATTTAGATTTAACGGTTTGTATGGATCCTAATTTAACAGTATGGAGAAGTCATGAAATAACAGAGGAAATCGAAACAGAAGTTGCTGAACACTTCGGAATCAATTTCATAGATATTCACGTTGAACCTTATAAAAAAGCTAGAAATTAGGAATTCCCCTAATTTCTAGCTTTTTTTGTACTTTCTCCTAATTTTACATGAACTGGAATCGTGGTTTTCATCTCGCAAGGAATATTTCGAATTAATTTTTCTAAAACTTTCATCGAGACTCTTCCAGCTTCTTTAAACTGATATTCAACCGTAGTTAATGTCGGATTCATAAATTGTCCAATTTCATATCCACCAAAACCAGCTATCGCAACTTCATCAGGTATTTTTCTACCACATTGTTGAGCGGCTTTCATTAAAGCTACTGCAATCTTATCAGTTGCTGCAATGACTAAAGAATGTGTTTGATCTTTAAATAATTCCATCCCGATGTTCAACGCTTTTTGAGATGAGAAATCTCCTTCTAGCTGTTCAATTTTTTCAAATTGATGAGCTTTTGCTCCTGAGAAAATTCCTTCTTTACGAACAACTCCAACTGCATAATCTCGTTTTGAAACTCCCACATAAGTTAATTCATAATAACCTAATTCTGCAAGTTTTTGAACTAACTCAAAACCTGCCTGATAGTCATCATGCACCACACTATGAATTTCCTCGTGTTCTTGCCCCACAATGACAACAGGAACCGGACATTTTTTTATAGCTTTAATATGTTCCGAAGTAATCTCTGTAGCAATTAAGATAATACCGGCGACTTTATTTCGAGCAAAAGTTTCAATGGCTTTAATTTCTCTTTTACTATCTTGTCGGGCATTATTCATAATGAATTCATAGTTTAATTCTTCAACAACTTCATCAATCCCCATTAATGTCTGAGCAGTGGCAGCTGAATCTACTCTTGGTACAATCACACCAATCATAGAACTAAATTTTGCTTTTAAGCTTCGAGCAAATGGACTTGGCGTATAATTTTCTTCTTTAATAACTTTTTCAATTTTTTGCGCTGTTTCTAAACTAATCGATCCGCCATTTAAATATCTTGAAACGGTACTCTTCGTTACACCAGCTTTTTTCGCAATATCTTGAATAGTCGCCAATCACTCCACCTACCTTTATAATGTTGTAAAATCAATATTAAATGCTTGTTTTACATCTTCAGTTACATCACTAATTGGTGTTTTTGAAACGAATTTTCCTTTAAAACTGTAACGATGAGATGCTTGTAAATCATCACATGTAATTAAAGTAATTTCCGTTTTCCCTGGCACATCATAAATCACTTCTACTTGATAAGCTTCCACTAAATCAATACTTGTTGTTTCGTATTCATAGACATATTCCATATCTGTTAAATAGATTTTATCGCCAACTTTTAATTTAATTAATGGAGAGAATAATAAACGTTCATCTGAAAAATAGTGATGACTCGCTAATGCATAATTACCTTCTCCCATTTTTTGAGTAGGTTTCATTGTTCCAGCTCCAGCTAATAATACTGGGTTAGAAATTCCTTTATAAATTGGTAAATTTAACTTTACACTTGGAACAGCAATTGCCCCTAAAGTTAAAAACTTAGAAGTATCCATTTTAGCTTTTACAACTGATTGTAAATCTAAAGGTTCAACCGTTGAAAAGTCAAACTCCGCTTCTTGAGTCTCATTTTCTTTTACTTCGGCTGCTGTTACTTTACTTAATTGTTGTGTATGTTCTTGTTGGAATTGTGCTAGCATATAGGAACGAATTGGTCCAGCGGCAAATAGTACCCCGGCAATAATGAATAATAGTCCTGCCAGCCATATTCTCCAATTAAAGCCTTTTTTTCTTTTTTTCTTTTTCATCTCTTCTGTTCTTGTCATAACAATCTCCTTTAAATTTTTGTACTTACTAAAATCCAATATCCTTTATCCCATTGAATTCTTTCACAGTTACCAAATACTTCTTCCATTTTCTTTTGAGCACTTGGAGCTCCTTGTTTCTTTTGAATAACAATGACTAATTGTCCATTTTCAGCTAAATAATCATATGCTTTTTCTAAAATTGTATGAACAACTGTTTTTCCAGCACGAATCGGCGGATTACTAATAATGATTTCATATTGAGATTTTTTTACAGCATCATATAAATTACTTTCATGAATTTCGACATTATGAATTCCATTTTTTATTGCATTTTCTTTTGCTAATAATAAAGCACGTTCATTAACATCAATCATCTCAATGGATAGTTCAGGATAAGCTTTTCCATAAGCAAGTCCCATCGTACCATAACCGCAGCCAATATCCAATAAACTTGCCTTTTGAAACTGCTCAGGAATATCATAAGACTCAACTAATAATTCACTACCAAAATCAACGGTATTTTTTGAAAAAACTCCATTATCACTTGTAAAAGAAAGAGTGTTTCCTTTTAAGCGATATGTCCAATGTTTTTGTTGGCTAATGCTATCTGGATTTTTTGTATAATAATGATTTGCCATAAATTCTCCTTTTTCTTCTATAATAATTAACTATACTATTTCTTTTCCAAACTTCCAACACTTATGATTAAAATTTAATCATTCTATAACGATTTTTAATACCAAAAAACCCGTTGCTATTTCTAACAACGGGAAAAGGTTAGGAGGGTTTACTAATAAAAAATGTTGGGAGTTCATTTTTTATTTGGGAGAAGTAAACCTTAGGTGTTTTATTGGGTATGGCTGTATCATAAAGGTTAATTATGAAGAAAGTATGAATTTTTTATGTTGTTTTTATGAATTTTAACTTTTTTTATATTTTTATATCGGTATATTCATCATATTTTTTAAATAAATTAACGATATATAGACATGTTGGATGGATTTTCTTCTGATTTTCCCTTGCATAATCCGCTAATTTATCGACTAGTAATTTCCCAATTCCTTGTCCTCTATAAGTTGGATCTACAAAAGTATGATCAGCAATCAATACATCTTTTTCCACTTGAAAGGTAATTTCAGCGTCCATTTCACCTACAGCATTATAATGTCTAAATGCATTTTCTTCTTTTACAAATTCCATTCAACTCACTCCTTCAATATAATCCTAAACTTCGATTTGTTCAGACTTTTTTTGTAACCGTTGTACAACATCTAGTATACTCTGTTTTTGATAAAAATCTATTTGATTTTTAATTTGTTCTTCTTGTAAGTCTGAAAAAACTCCACATATATGATTCGCTACCAAACATACTTCGTCTAAAGTTGATTGATATTGTTTCTTCAATCGTTGATCTTCTCCTACTAAAATAAATAAATCTCCTAATAAAATCTCCTTTGGATCTACTTGAATTTTATATCCTCCATTAGCTCCATTTACAACATCTACATACCCTTTAGAAGATGCTAGACTCATCACTTTTCGAACAATAACAGGATTACTACATGCATTATGCGCTAATTGTTGACTAGAAAATCTTCTATCATGATGAACAGATAAATATGTTAAACAATGGATAATTACTATAAAGTCGTTTCCCATTTTGTATCCTCTATTTGATTAATCCAAATACATCATTTAATGCTTCTGCCATTGTTGGGTGAGTGAAGATTTGGTCACGTAAAGCTGTATAAGGTAATTTAGCTTTAATAGCAGTAGCAATAATATTAATCACTTCATGAGACTCTTCCGCAAATAATGTTGCCCCAACAATTTCATTTGTTTGTTCATGTACTAAAACTTTGTAGAATCCAACTTGGTTCCCTAAAATTTTTGCTTTTGGAACAGCAGCCATTGGTAATTTTGCAACTTTCACAGGAATTCCTGCTGCTTGCGCTGCTTTTTCATTTAAACCAACACTTGATAATGTAGGACTAATAAATGTTGAAGTAGGAATTAATGAACGTTCTTTAGTTGAATATTCTTTATTTCCTGATAAGAAATTTTTCACGATTCTGAAGTCATCTAGTGAAATAAATGTGAATTGAGGTCCACCATTTACATCACCTAATGCGAAGATATGTGGTTTATTTGTTTGTAAAAATTCATTTACTTTAATTGCTCCACGTTCAGATAATTCAACACCCGCTTTTTCTAAGTCTAAGCCTTGAATATTTGGTTTTCTACCAGTTGCTACTAAAACTGCATCTGCTTCAAGTACTTTTTCTTCATCATTTTTAGCATAGTAAACAGTTGCTTTGTTACCTTCTGTTTCAACTTTTTTAACAGAAATTCCTAATTCAAAAGTAACGCCCATTTCTTCTAAACGTTCTTTAACTGCTGCAGAAACATCATCATCTTCACGAGGAATAAATGCATCGAATACATCTACAACTGTTACTTTTGAACCGAATTGTGCATATGTTGCTGCAAATTCTAATCCGATAAATCCACTACCAACAATAACAACTGATTCTGGGAATTCTTCTAAATTCATAATTGTTTCATTTGTATGAATTGGTCCTCCAACTTTTAATCCTTCAATTGGTGGGATAAATGGAGTACCACCAGTATTAATGAAGATTCTTTCTGCTACATATTCTTCTACTCCATTAGCTGTATCTACAGCAACTGTATGTTCATCTACAAAACGTCCAAATCCATCTACAATTGTTACATTTGGAGCTGAATTTACTTTTTGATAGTTTGCTTGATTTAAAGCTGCAATTAAAGCTTTTTTCTCTTGAATTGATTTTTTATAATAACTAGCTGCATCTTCTTGGCTATATTTTTTACGAGCTGCTGCTGTTGCAATTTTTTTAGTTGGGATACATCCAACATTAATACATGTACCACCGTACATTACAGGAGATTTTTCAATTAAGACTGTTTCTTCTCCTTGTGTTCCTAAGTAAGCAGCAATTGTTTTACCTGCTTTACCAAACCCGATAATAATATTTTTTACGTTTTTTGACATATGAATCACCTTTCTTTAAATGTAATATTTTTGATTACAGTTAGTATCATATACCTATTTTATAATTTTGTAAATAGTTTTGCTCAAAAAAAATAAAAGTCTGATAAACAGACTTTTATTTTCTACTCTACGGTACGTGGTTTATAAAATGTTCGATTGTCTAATCCAAAAATTCGTTCACTAAATTGTCCTGGTTCTGTTTTTTGTAAAGCTGATGTAATCATTGTGACACTTGCATCCATTAAGTCAACATGATGTAAAATCTCTGCCTCTAATAATAATGGACGAACTGGCGAACCATATTCTAATTTACCATGATGAGCTAATACTAGATGTTTTAATAAAACAACATCTTCATGACTTTGATCAATATCTAATTCTTCACAGGCTTTTGTAATTTCTTCATCCATTAAAACAATATGCCCCATTAATTTTCCTTTTAGAGTATACTCTGTTCCAACAGCTCCTGATAATTCAATAATCTTCCCAATATCATGTAATAGAACACCTGATAATAATAATGAACGATTGACTTCTGGATACTGTTCCGCAATGGATTTAGCTAAGCGTAACATCGATAAAGTATGATAACTTAATCCACCAGCAAAAGCATGATGGTGACGTTTAGCTGCAGGGTATTCGAAGAAGTCTTGCTGATACTTCCCTAAAATTTTATGTACAATTCTTCGCATCACTGGATTAATAATTTCAAATAGAATTGCATTTAATTCTGTTTCCATTTCTTCTCTTTTCATTGGAGCATGTTCTAAGAAATCTGAAGTATCACTTGGTTCTCCCATTTCAGGTCTAGCTAAACGAAGTCCTGTAATTTTAATTTGTGGCATTCCATTAAAAATTTCTCTTTTACCTACAAGATAAACAATACTTCCTGATGAAAAACGTTCAATTTCTTCTGGAGTTGCAGACCAATATTTTCCATCCATTTGCCCTGACTTATCTTGGAATGTAAAAGCTAAAAATGGTTTTCCATTCTTTGCTAATCTCACATCAGCTGTTTTTATTAATAAAAACAACTCCAACGGTTCATCTACTGCATAATCATATAATTTTTTTACCATGAATTCCTCTTCTTTCTATCTTTGTAACCTTATTACATTAGCTTTTGTTTCATCAATTGTAAATGGCTCATCATCTAATGAAAAATAAATTACTTGTACTTTACTTGAAAGCTCTTTAACTAATTGTAACATAATCTGTTTACGTTCACTATCAAAATTCACGAAACTATCATCGATTAACACCGGTAATGGAACTTTAGAAGATAGATTACCGATAAATGCCAATCGAAGACTCACTAATAATTGATCTAAAGTTCCTCTTGATAATTCGCTCGCAAATAACCACTGTTTTTCATTATTTTGTACAGCTATTTTCATATTTTTCATTTGAATAGCTTGATATCTACCTTGGGTTAATCGATTAAAATAATGACCCGCTACTTTAATCACTTCATCTGTTTGAGTCGGTAACTGGTTTTGTAAGCTTTCTAAAATCCATTTTGAAGCATATAAAGAACTTGCCCATTCCACTAATTGTTCTTCTACTTCTGCCTTCCATAATTCAAATTGAATCACTTGTTCATGATATGTTCCATCTGTTGCTAGATGTTGAATTTGTTGTAGATTTTTTGCTTGTTCTTCTAATAAAATTTGATTTTTTTGAAGAAGTGTGACTAATGATTGATGCGTCTCTTTCATTTTTTTCTCTAATTCTTCTTGATTTTGTAACTTTTTAAGTTCTTCTAAATATGGTTCTAATGCTTGTTTGATTTGAGTATATTGTTGAATAAGCAATCGATTTGCTTCATAGTTTGCTTCTTTTTGATAAAATTCCTCCATATTTTGAACTTTCGCTGTCTTCAATAATGCTACTAATTGTTCCTCTAACACTTGTTTTTCGTGATACAATTGATGAATTTGTTCTTGTAATTTTAATCCTTCATTCATCTGAATCATTTCTGTTTGGTAAGAATTTTGAACTTCTTGAATGATTTTTTTTAATAATTTCCATTCTAATTCAATCGTTTGAGGAATAGCTTCTTTTTTTATTTCAAAAACCCACTGCCAATTCTTCTGTAATTGCATGAATTCTTTTTCCATTTGTCGAAGTGATTCTTCTTTTGTTTGAGCCTGTTTAACAAAGTATCGAAGAGATTTTAAAACATCTCCTTGACAAAGTTGTTCTACTGATATTTTGGAGTCAGCATATCCATAGTTATTTCTCCAACTAACTAATTCCTGTGAAATTTCCTCGAGTTTTTCTTTATTATTTGTTCTTTGTAACGTATATTCTGCTAATTCAACAGAGATTTCTTCTAATCTTTTTGAGAAATAGTCCTTAACCTGATTCGTATGGACAGCTTTTTTTCCATATATCCAACTGAATAAACTGATCATTAAACCAATGACTCCTCCAATTGCTTTTAACAAAGGATTTGTAAATAACATCAGAGAAGAAAGAATAACCACTACTCCACTAAACATCAACAATCCATTAACATTCAATCGATGATAGTTGCTATTTTGTTTTTCAGAATGACTCTTAATTTTTTCTTGTTCTTCTTTTAGACGGTTTATTCGACTATCTAATTCTATTTCTGCAAATTTCAGAGATTTTTCATAATGAATCTTTTCTTTTAATCGTTCCAGTTCATGTTCTGGTATTTCTATTGGAAGAAATTCATGATGAATGTTCCACATTTTTTCTTCTTTTAAAATATTTTGTTGCAATTCTTCTACTTCTAATTTTAATTTTTTTCTAAGCAGTATCTTTTCTTCAATTTCTTCTTCCATCAAAGAAATATTTAATAACTGAGACCATCTTTCATCTGTTTTTAATTGTTGCTGATTTTGATGTTTCTCTTTCCATAAATGATAATCCTTTTGTAATTGTTGAAGTTGTTGCTCATTCCATTCAGAATCCATTCGACTTCTTTCTAGTTCGTATTTCCACTCTGGATTCCAAGAGTCTTCCTGATTAAAATGAATCTTATTTCTTAACTCTATCCATTTTTCATAACTGCTCCAATGAGATTGTAATAATTGAAGTTTTCTTTCTGCTTCTTGTTTTTTCTGAATCAACTGTGAAAGACTCTGGATTTCTTCCTTCATCTTTTCAGATTTTTGAAGTATCTCTTCATATACATCATTATTTTGTGCTAACTCTTCAATTTTCCCCATTTGTAAATCTAATTGTTGTAATTGCTGATTGATCACTCTTTTCACTGCTTTAGGAGTGAAGATTGAATCGGCTTGCTTTTGTAATTTCGTCGATAATTTCATCCATTCTTCACTACCCGTTACACTCACACTATAGAGAAACTGATCCATCTCCTCTATTGAAGAAAAATGAAATTGGTCTAATTGCTCTTTATTAAATCCAAAAACTTGTACATATTGTTTCTCATCTATTGAAGAAATCATTTGTTTCCATTTATCTTCTGATAAACTTTTTCCTAAATTTGTTTCGCATCGAAAACATAATTTTCCATTTTTTATCATTCGTTCAATGACTAATGAACCTTCAGTTGTGTCTTCTAACCAAATTTTTCCTCCCATCATTTCCCCATTTATCGGTTCATATAGGTATTTTCCAGCAATTTTCTTTGGAAAGCCAAATAACATATGTTGAATAAAAGAACGTAACGTTGATTTCCCCGATTCATTTTTCCCCTGAAATATTTGTAGTTGATAATGAAAATCCATTTTCACTTTTGACCATTTACCATATCCATAAATTTCTATTTGCTTAATGTACATTTTCATCACCTACTTCCCTATTAGTTTCAATTAAACATTTTGCTCTTTGAACGATTTTATGTTGAAATGATTCGCTACTCATTTCTTTTGAAAAATATTTTGCCAACAATGAGTGTTGCATCGCAATCGTTTGAATTTCGAGAAATCGATTTTGATGACTTTCTTCATCCTCTAATAATTCAATCCATAACTGATTCTTTTCTTTGAAGGATTGATATTCAATTTCCATTTCTATTACATGTAAATTTATGTAGTTCTTTTCAATTTCTTTTTGTAATATATCTTCTATTAATTTCAACCATGATTGATTAAATCCTCTACTTACTTTAAGAACATATTTTAATAAATATATCTTGTTCGAATTCCACATTTTCTTTGCAATATGACGATATAACTCTGCTACAATAAATTCTACCGACGAAATTTCTTCACACTCAAATACCATTTCCATCCATTCGATTGAATGACAAGACACAAATTCTTTTTTCATTGATAAATTTTTATCTAAAGTCACAAAATAAAATCCTTTTTCACCAACTTCCTTAAAACTTCTTCCCTGAATTGTTCCAGAATATGCAATTCTTCCATTATCATCTAAATCCATTGCTTTATGAATATGTCCTAAAGCCCAATAATCATAATGAAGCTTTTCTAAGTCACTAACTTTAAATGGAGCATAAGCGCCAGATGAATCGGATGTTGTACGTGTTTGACCATGATACATTCCAATGTGATAATCCACTAATTCATTTTTCATTGGAAATTGCAAAGCCATCGGCTCGGTTATCCATCTTGTTTCATAACTAAATCCACTAATAGCAACACTTTCACCAGATACAGTGGTCAGTATTTCCGTTGAAACGTCCTTTTTAAAAACTTTTACAAACTCGTTATTCCACTCTTCATTAAACCTTCCATAATCATGATTTCCATGAATTAAATAAGTATAAATACCTGCTTGAGTCAATCTTTGAAATTGTTCTTTCAAAAAGATTTTTTCTTGGATATGTTGTTGGCTTGAATCAAATATATCCCCTGAAATTAGAATAAAATCAACATGAGATTCAATAGCTGTTTCTATTAACGTTAAAAAAGCTTTTTTTGTAGCATCAATTGCTTGAGATGCTATCGTACTATCTTTTTGTTGAAGTCCTGTAAATGGACTTCCTAAATGTATATCGGCACAATGAATAAAGCGAATCATAAAAAAACTCCTTATGTGTAAAAATAAAAAAACGGTCTATTCACTTCTAGTCCATTATGAATTTGATTTCATTAGGCTAAAAATCAATAAGACCGTTTCGATCAATGTAATTATTGATATAATTCTTGCAATGAAGTTGTTAAAATGCGATTAATATCTTGCATCATCACATTTAAACGTTGTTCTGCTTGCATTAATGTTTGAATAGCTTCATTAGAACTTGCTTTTTGATATAAATCATTTGCATAATCCATATCTTCTTCAGTCAATTCTTCACCATTCATTTGTTTTTGTTGGAATTTTACATTCATATCACGGAACTCTTCAAATAAAGCTTTTGCTTCTTCTGATTGTTGTACTGCCTCAAAAGCCTCTTTCACTGCAGCAAACTCATCTGATTGACGAAGTTCACGTTCTAATTGATTCGCTGTATCGTATAAATTGCTCATCATCATACCTCCTTTTTCCAAACTTATTATAACATAACTATAACGTTTTCTTCTACTTTTTTCGCACATATGTTCGTACATAAAAAAGCCGGCATATAGCCGACTTCTTGTTAATGATAATGATAAGAATTTCCTTGATTTCTACGAGTTGCACGCAATGAGATTTTCTCATGAGAAATTCCAGCTTGTACCCATAAAGCAAATTTTTTCAAAGGGATATATAATAAATAATACAGAACAAGATTTAATACTAAACTTGAACCTAAACGTTGGACTAAAAATTGTTGTACTGAAAGATGTTGAATCCCTATTAATGTATAAATGATATATACTCCTGTTTCAGTAATCGTTAATAAGAAAATTAAAGCTAATCCTAACGTAAATGGATTAATACTAATTTTCCCTCTTATATGACCGATTAGTCGAATAATAACAGCAAAAATTGCCATATAAACTCCTAAAATACCAGAATAGTAGCTATCATACATAAATCCAACCATTACTGCAAACCAAAACATACTTGAATGGTCAATAATAAAAGTTAATAAGATTAATGTAATTACCACAATTCTAGGAACAAGAGTATATCCCGATTCAATCAAAAATACAGAAAAATGATTCATGATAACTCCGTCCAATAAGAAAGCAATAATCATCAAAATGGGTAACCAATAAATACGCTTCGAAGTATGCATTATTCAGTCCTACTTTCACTTGTTCGCTTCACCACTGTTACATAACGAACATCATTTGTATCTGCTGCTGGTTTAATACGAACTTCTTTATATAATCCAAAACGATCCATTGCAACTTCTTCAACTGTACCAATATATAACGAGCTTGGAGATACGCCTCCTAAACCGGATGTAACAACTTTATCTCCAACTTTAATTTCTTGAGTTGCTTGAATTTGACTCATAATTAAAATATTTTTTTCATGGTCATACCCTGTTAATGTTCCATAAATCGATTCTTTTTCTCCTTGAATCATCGCTGCAACACGAACTAATGTATTATCATTATTCGATAATAATGCAACTCTTGCACTAGTAGGATTTACATCTAATACTTTACCTACTAGACCATTATCACTCATAACTGACATTTGAGGAATTAATCCATCATTTGCTCCTTTATTAATCGTAACAATATCTCTCCAAGTATCTGGATTTCTTGCAATGACTGTTGCGTTAATTAAAGTATAGTCGTTTAAAGTATCTTGTAACTTCAATGCTTCCTTCATTTTTTCATTATCTTTTTTTAAGTCATTTAGTTGAACTTCTAATTCATAGATTGTTTCTACTTTTTGTTTTAACGTCTGATTTTCTTGATAAGTATTTGTCAAATTAGAAATACTTTCCATAAAATCATTCACACTATTGGCAGGATACGCAAGCATTCTTCCTAAAATATTCGTCACATCATTGACACCTTGCGAAACAATAGTACTACCAACAGTGAGTGAAAAGGTAATGAGTAAAAGTGTTACAATTCCACCTAAAACCCAACCAATTAATTTCTTATTCGAAAATATTGGATTCACTGTTCAGTCTCCTTTTCATTATTTTTTCATTAATAGCGGATTTGCTAAAATTTTTCCAGTTCCTAATGCTACACAATCCAATGGATCATTTGCTACAAAGGCTGGTACTTGAGTATAGTCAGAAATTACTTCGGCTAAATTTCTTAACAAGGCACCACCACCTGTTAATACGATACCATGATCAATGACATCTGATGCAATTTCTGGTGGAGTTTGTTCAAGAACGTCTCTTACGGCATCGATAATTTGCGTAATAATTTCACTCATTGCTTCTGCAATTTCAACAGCTTCAACTTCAATAATTCTTGGCAATCCAGTAACCATATCACGTCCACGAACTTGCATACTTCCATAAGCAGAGGCTTTTTCAACTGAAGCAGATCCTAATTGAATTTTTAAATCTTCGGCAGTTCTTTCACCAATTAATAAATTATATTTTTTACGAACATGTAAAATAATCGCTTCATTTAATTCGTCACCACCGATACGGATAGATTGACTATTAACAATTCCACCTAATGAAATTGTTGCTACATCTGTTGTTCCTCCACCAATATCTACAATCATGCTTCCTGTTGGCTCTTGAACTGGTAAGCCTGCTCCTACTGCTGCTGCAAATGGTTCTTCAACAACATATGCTTCTTTAGCACCTGCATATTTAGTAGCATCTAATACTGCTCTTTTTTCAACATCCGTAATTCCACTTGGGACGCAAATCATTACAATCGGTTTAAAGAAAGAACGGCCGACAATTGATTGTACAAAATATTTTAACATAGCTGTTGTTGTATTATAATCTGCAATAACACCGTCTTTCATTGGTCTAACTGCCACAATATTTTCTGGTGTACGACCAATCATATCAAATGCATTTTGCCCAACGGCTATAATTTCTTCAGTAATTGTATTTTTTGCGACAACTGATGGTTCACGTGTCACAATTCCTTCATTTTCAAGATAGACAATTGTATTGGCTGTACCTAAATCAATTCCAATATTTTGTGCTCTTAAACTTAATGCAACCACAACTGGTCCTCCTTTTTGTGTCCTAAAAGACACCATATATACCTTGTATAGTATATCATACAATAGAGCAATAATAAATATTAGTCCCTGTGGTAATCTAGAGAAAGTTTTCTGTAAAGTTAGCTACCATTTTACATTTCTTCTTCCTGTATTTTGTCGTAAAACAATTTGAATTTTTTATGGCAACGATTAAATGCACTCTTAATGGCTGATAAAGATTTATTTGATTTTTTAGAAATTTCTTCAAATGTATATCCTTTCATATAATGAAATAATACTGCTTTTTCAAACGAAGATAGAGAATGCCAATAATTTGGAATTTCTTCTTTTAATAAAAATTCTTCTTCAACAGACACATGATACTTAAGATTAGAAATATCATACTTACATAAGCAAGAACCGGGAACAACTCTTTCTCTATGTTCATGACGTACTAATTGTATAGCATAGTTTTTTAACGCACGTTCATAATAAGAAATAAATACTTTACCTTTTTTGAAATCAAATTTCTTTGCCGTGTAAAACAATAAATAACTAGCTTCTTGAATAAAATCTTCTAATTCAACACAGTAATAAAAATGACGATAATAAATGCTATACATTAAAGGTTTAATCTTTCCTATTAAAAGAGGAAAAGCTTCTTCATTATTCCCGTTTTGAATTTCCAAAACTAATTTCTCTATACTACACATATGAATCCCTCCTATTTTTTCTTCACTTTAATTATAATATTTGTATGAAAAGCTTCAAGAATATTTCTGTATTTTTGTAGAAATATTACCGTTGAAATTATGAAAATGAAAGTTGAAGGGTAATTAATCCGAAACAATATCTTTCATTAATTGTTTTCATTTCTAAGTATTCTTCAAAAAGAAACTTATAAATAATATTTTGAAAAAATATGAGAATATATCATTTTTTATCATTGATTTCTTGCGGGGTAGAAAATTGACTCTTTTAATTTCTTAAGATTTGTTAAAATTTTCAAAAATACGAAATTCTATTTGTGAATCCGTAGTTATTCACAAAGTTTTCACAAATTCTAGCAAAAAATTG
The DNA here is from genome assembly GCF_963515095.1 of uncultured Granulicatella sp. Lineage (GTDB taxonomy): Bacteria > Bacillota > Bacilli > Lactobacillales > Aerococcaceae > Granulicatella. Next base: position 42,326 of record NZ_CAUPXD010000011.1, read on the forward strand.
GATAATTTCCCAGAAAATCTCTTAGAAACAAATAAAAAATAGAAAATAATTTTAATGCAACATACAATATTGAATATTTTTCGGAATTAATCTGGTTATTAAATAATTTTGATACTCTATTTAAATGATATTTTGATTCACAAACTATACTATTTTGAAGAGAAAAAAATATTCTGAAAATCAAAAAAACTGTCTAAAGAAATTCTACTATTTCTCTAAACAGTTTAAAGTTGGAATTACAAGCTATTCAATTACCTCATAAATTACTTCTTTATTCCAACGAACTTTAGGAGTAATCTCTTGATCACGATATCCAAAACTTGCCATTACGGATACACCAAATTCATCCGTATTTAAGTAACCTTTTTCTTTTAAATAAGATTCTACTTTTTCTCTATTAAACCCTTCAATCGGTAAAGAATCAATTCCTAGAAGTGTTGCTGCAGACATCATATTTGCCATTTGAATATATGTTTGTTTACTAGCCCAGTCAAATAATGTTCTTTCATCATTTAAATCAGCATCTATTTGATGAAAACTCTTCACACGTGATGCGAATCGTGAAGTTGAATCATAATCACGATTTTTTACTTCCTTCATCAACTTTGCAACATAAGGGCTATCATAAGTAACTCCCTTTCGAGCAAGATAAATAACAAAATGACTCGCAGTTTCTAAACTATTAATTCCACCCCATGTCATTTCCTTCAAATCTTCTCTCATTTGTTCATTTTTTAATAGAAGCATTTTCCAAGGTTCAAATCCAAGAGATGATGGAGCTAAACGTCCTACTTCCACTAATGCATCCCAATCTTCATCTGAAATACGACGATTCGGATCATATTTCTTTACTGCAAAACGTTTATGTTGTAATTCAATAACTTCATTTCTATTCATTAAAAATTCTCCTTTAAATTCGTTAATAAAACACTACCATACGATCGTAGTACTTACAAGAAACTTTGACTTCTATTCCTTCACTAGCCATATATGTTGTAAGAAACTAATATCTTTATACGGATACAAATCACATACTGCAAGTTCCATTTCAGTCATCTTTTCTAACCAGTTATCTTTCGTTTTTACTTCATTCATCTGTAGACTATAAAATGTACGGATAGCTTGATAGTTTTCCAATTTCATTTTTGACATCTCTAATAATTTATCAATAGTATAAGTTGTACCAGAATTAAATGAGACGCTTCTAAATTCATTTCCTTTCAATAACTCCAATGCTTGATCTACATCATTAGAAAATACAACTGCTTGCATAATTTTACCAACCTGGTTATGTTTGATAATAGATAATTTTCCATCTTGTTTTAAAACACGTTTTAATTCAGCAAGATAGTTTTCTCGATTATTTTCTTCGATATACTCTAGCACATTGTGACACAAAACAATATCAAAAGATTCCGATTCAAATTTTTCCACTTGCTCTAAGCTACCTAAAATTTTCTTATAAGTATGATTAGGATAAGCAAACAGCATTTCTTTCTCTGGTTCAATCGCAACAACTTCATTATTTTCTCCTAAAAACTGACTTACTAAACCAAATCCTGAACCAAAATCTAAAATTTTTTTATTTTTTAAATGAACCAATTGGGCAAAAGTAATTTCATATTGAATCTTTCCCCAAGGTTGCTCTAACATTTGTTTGTATTGTTGAATATTCACTATAAATTATCATCCTTTTTAGACTTAGATTTTTTATAAAACTTTGGAATCACACGCTCAAAATTATCAAACCAATCTAATACTATTTTTGCCCTTTCAAGCATAATTGTCAACTGATCATTTCCATAATTTACTGCCCAAGGAATAGACCCCACAACATCACAAGCCATATAATAAGTCATTAATTTCCAAAAGTCATCAGGAATATTCTTCCCATTAAAATAACCATTAATTAATCCAGTTGCAAACTCCTCAGATAATTGTGCATTCCAAATCATGCGATTAAACTCTTCCATAGGATCACCGATTTCTAAAGAGCCAAAATCAATAATAACAAGTTCTTTTGTTTCCAAATCAATCATCATATTCCCAACATGATAATCCCCATGACATAATGAAATTGGTCTATCCTGTAATAAATACTGATGAGTAACAATATAATCAATAAAAGTTTCAATTTCAGGAAAATTTATATTCGTCCTTCTAAAAGAGTCAATCTTCTTCATTGATTTCTGTACATAATAGTCTTCCCAATTGTCTGAGTATTCTTCAATAGAAATCAAATGAATCTTTTTTAGAAATTCGCCTGCTTGAATACCATATAGATAGAGTTCTTTATCCGTTAGTTGAGTCACGTATTCTCGAAAATCAACACCATCAATCCATTCATATAAACTAAGAATTGAATCACTTTCATACTTAATTTCTATTAATTTTGGAAATTTCATTTCATTTTTTAAATCTGAAATATATTTCAATTCTAACTCCTTCTTCATAGTAAAAGATTGAGGAGAGATTTTTAGAAAGTATTTCTTATCAGCTATAACTTTGTACTTCACTTCTTCAGAATATCCTTTTGAAACTAACTCCTTTGGATATTTATCAATTTGATCTAGTATTTTCATTGTTTACCTCCTTTATATAGACTCGATTCACAAAATTTTATATATAAAAAAACTAGAAATGCTGCTTTAACAACATCTCTAGCTTTAACGTAGTACCGGCGGCCGGGGTCGAACCGGCACGCCCTCGCGGGCACTGGATTTTGAGTCCAGCGCGTCTGCCAATTCCGCCACGCCGGCATATAAAGGCGGTAAACGGATTTGAACCGATGATAAAGGTTTTGCAGACCTCTGCCTTACCACTTGGCTATACCGCCATTTCTATATAAAAAAAACTGGGGTAGCTGGATTCGAACCAACGAATGACGGAGTCAAAGTCCGTTGCCTTACCGCTTGGCTATACCCCAAGAAAAAAGGGCGATCGAGGGGAATCGAACCCCCGAATGTCGGTGCCACAAACCGATGCGTTAACCACTTCGCCACGATCGCCATAATATGATAACAGGGGTAGCAGGAATCGAACCCACACTAACGGTTTTGGAGACCGCTGTTCTACCTTTAAACTATACCCCTAAATAGTTAAAACTATTTAATGAATGGAGGGGGGCAGATTCGAACTGCCGAACCCTAAGGAGCGGATTTACAGTCCGCCGCGTTTAGCCACTTCGCTACCCCTCCAGATGGCTCGGGACAGAATCGAACTGCCGACACTTTGAGCTTCAATCAAATGCTCTACCAACTGAGCTACCGAGCCTGGAAAAAGCGGTCCCGACGGGAATCGAACCCGCGATCTCCTGCGTGACAGGCAGGCA
>NZ_CAUPXD010000012.1:0-44138 GCF_963515095.1 uncultured Granulicatella sp.
ACTTGGGACATTTTTACTTGTGTTTAATTGAGACATTATCACTTGTGTTTGACAAATGAAAGTGAAAAAGAATTCATTAGTTTTTTATTATTGTATTATTGTGGTATAATACGATTAAAATAGATAGATTAATTGGAGGGATAATGAATGAGTGAGCCAGTTGTTGGATATATTCATTCTACAGAAAGTTTTGGTTCAGTTGATGGACCTGGCGTTAGATTTGTAACATTTATGCAAGGATGCCGAATGAGATGTGAGTTTTGTCATAATCCAGATACTTGGAATATTGGAGCAGGACAAAAAATTACAAGTCAAGAATTGTTAGAGGAAGCTTTACGTTATCGTGCCTTTTGGGGGAAAAAAGGTGGTGTAACAGTAAGTGGAGGAGAACCTCTACTACAAGTTGATTTTTTAATTGATTTCTTTAAACGTTGTAAAGCAATGGGAATTCACACTACATTAGATAGTTGTGGAATGCCATTTACGTATGACGAACCGTTCTTTAGTAAATTCGAAGAATTATTAGAATATACAGATTTAATTTTATTAGATATTAAACATATTGATGATGAACAACATAAAAAATTAACAGCTTGGACTAATAAAAATATTTTACAATTAGCAGAATATTTATCAGACAAAGGTCAACCAGTTTGGATTCGTCACGTATTAGTTCCTGAACGTTCAGATTATGATGAATATTTACAAAGATTAAGTGATTTTGTAGCAGGATTAAAAAATGTATTGAAATTTGAAGTATTACCATATCACCGTTTAGGTGTTTATAAATGGAAAAATTTAGGAATTCCATACAAATTAGAACATATTGAACCACCAACGAAAGAACGTGTTGCAAATGCGAACCGTATTTTAAGAACACAAGAATATAAAGGATATTTAGAAGTTTAGATTGGTTTTCTAAATATAGTGTGGTAAAATTATCAGTATAAAATTTATAAAAGTGAGGATAAAAGATGAGTAAATTATTAGTTTTTGGACACCAAAATCCAGATACAGATGCGATTACATCAGCTATTTCGTATGCTTATTTATTAAAACAATTAGGTGAAGAGGCAGAAGCAGTTGCATTAGGAGAACCTAATGAAGAAACTCAATATGCATTAAATTATTTTAATCGAACAGCTCCACGTGTTGTATCTTCAGTTAGCGAAGAAACAGATCGAGTAGCATTAGTAGACCATAATGAAGTTCAACAAAGTGCTTCTGATGTTGAAAAAGTTGAAGTACAATATGTTGTGGATCATCACCGAATTGCTAATTTCCAAACTGCAAATCCTCTATTCTATCGTTGTGAACCAGTTGGATGTACAAATACAATTTTATTTAAAATGTATAAAGAATATGGAATTGAAATTCCAAAAGAAATTGCTGGATTAATGGTTTCAGCTATTGTTTCTGATACATTATTATTCAAATCACCAACTTGCACGCAACAAGATATTGAAGCAGCTACTGAATTAGCTCGAATTGCTGAAATTGATGTGAATTCTTATGGACTAGAAATGCTAAAAGCAGGTACAAATTTATCTACTAAATCTGAAGCAGAGTTAATTGATTTAGATGCTAAATCTTTCCCAATGGGATCTTACAATATGCGAATTGCTCAAGTGAATGTTGTGGATGAACAAGAATTATTAGCTCGTAGAGAAGCATTAGAATTTAGCATGAAAGAAGCAAATGCAACTCATGGATATGATACTTTCTTATTAGTTGTAACAAATATTTTAACAAGTGTTTCTACTGGATTAGTAGTAGGGGAAGCATTAGATACTGTTGCAAAAGCATTTAATACAGAGTATGAGAATGGCTTATTAATTTTACCAGGTGTTGTATCTCGTAAAAAACAAGTTGTACCTCCATTAACAGTTGCTTTCGAAAACTAAAATGAATTGATGTTGAATCCGAACTATTGATGACTACAAATCTGATATCATGTTCGGATTATTTTATTTTAAAATAGAAATAATAAAGGATGAAGAGCAGTGAAAAATTTATTTGACTATTTAAAAAATTTATTGCCTTCTGGTTCAAAAAAAGAGTGGGATATTGCTCAAGTAACATTATTTGTGGAAAATATTCATAGTATGAAGAGGTTTTATACACAAGTTCTTGGGTTAACCATTTTACAAGACTTTGAAACGGAAGTTTTGTTAGGACTACCTCAAGGAAGTATTCCAATGATTCGTCTTATGGTTGCGGAAAATTCTGGCACTCGTAAGACTAATTTAACGTATTACTTAGGGTTTGAAATTCCTAAAAAACAATTATTGGGTGATTTGAGTAATCACTTTCTATTAGAAGAACAAATGATTATGGCAACTTGTGATGATGGGTATAGTGAAGGATTTTATATTATGGATCCAGAGCAAAATCGTCTAAAATTTTATTGTGTAAAGAAAGATTTGCTATTAGAAGATGTGAATCATGAAATGCAATATTTAGAAGGAAATGAAGTAACTATTCCGATTCAAGAATTTATTCAATTAGGAGATACAGGTATCCATGGGTTACCTGCTAAAACTCGTTTAAACCAAGTTCATTATATTGTGGAAGATATTCAAAAAACTTCTGATTTCTTAACAAAGAATTTTCAGTTTAAAACGACTTACGATTATGTAGCGGAGCGTATTAATTTTCAACTAAACGAACATTATTATTCTATTGCAGTGAATGAGTGGCAAGCAATTGATTCGAACCATACGATGTATGGAGTAAGAGAAATTATGTTTTTTGTACCAGAAATTAAAGTGATAGAATCTATTGTCGAACGTTTAGAAGAAATTGAATGGCCTTATTTATATCAAGATTCTGAGTTAAAAGTGTTAACGCCTGATCATATTCGTTATCACTTTAAAGTGGGGGAACGCCTATGAGTATGTTTAATGTCGTTAGGTATCGTAAATATAGAAAAGATCCAAAGGTACGTCATTTAGTCAGTTTATTTGCCATTATTTTATCTGGATTTTTACAAGCTTTTACACTTAAAGTATTCATTCAACCTTCAAACTTACTTTCTAGTGGATTTTTAGGGGTATCCATTTTAATTCATCAAATTGCAGAATTATTTGGGTTAGATATTTCAATTTCGCTAATGATGTTAGCTTTAAATATTCCAGTTGCCATTATTTGTTATCGTGGAATTAGTCCAAGATTTACATTTTATTCCATTTTACAAGTATTTTTTGGAAGTTTCTTTATTCGAGTATTAAATTTTGAACCGATTTTTGATGATGTATTATTAAATGTTATTTTTGGTGGAGTATTGAATGGAATTTATATTTCAATTGCCTTAAAAGGAAATGCTTCAACTGGAGGAACTGATTTTGTTGCATTGTACTTCTCGAATAGAAATGGAAAAACAATTTGGCAAGAAGTATTTGTATTTAATACCTTATTATTAATTGTTTTCGGAGCTATTTTTGGTTGGCGATATGCTGGATATTCGATTATTTTCCAATATATTTCTACAAAAGTAATCAGTACTTTCCATCAACGTTATCATCGTGTAACTTTACAAATTACAACACGTTATGGTGAGGAAGTCATGCAAGCTTATCTAAAAAATATTCGCCATGGTATTTCTTGTGTAGAAGCTATTGGTGGATTTAGTCACGAGAAAATGTATTTATTACATACAGTCTTATCTTCTTATGAATTAATCGATGCAATTTCTGTCTTAAAAGAAGCAGACCCTCGAGTGATTATTAATCAATTTGCAACAGAAAACTTTTATGGAAGATTCCACCGAGATCCAGAGTAAGAGAAAGGAGAAGTCTTTATGAAAAAATATATTAATCAAGAAACGCTCACTTCAATACTAATGGTTACCATTGGTTCCTTTATTTTTTCGTTTACGATTAATGCAGTTGTGATTCCGAATCAGTTCGGGAGTGGTGGTGTAACGGGAATTACTTTGCTACTATATTATATATTTGGTATTAATCCGGGGACTTCTAACTTAGTCATTAATATTGCTTTACTATTAATTGGCTATCAATTTTTAGAGAGAAGAACGATGTTTTATACCATTTATGCGGTTATTTTAATGTCGGTATTTTTAGATATTACAAGAGGCTCGTATCAATTTGTTCCACAAAATTCATTATTAGCGGCTATTGGTGGTGGAGTTGTGGCTGGTGCAGCTTTAGGAGTTGTGATGCTAGGAAATGGTACTACTGCTGGTACGGATATTATTGCGATGATGCTGAAGAAATATTTAGGATGGAATGTATCAGTTTCATTATTACTATTAGATATTTTTGTTGTCAGTCCATTATCCATTATTTCTGATTTAGAAAAGGTAGTTATTACATTAATTTATTTATTTACAGCAAGTCGAATGATTAATCTTGTATTAGAAGGATTTAACTCTAAGAAATCATTTATGATTATTTCTAAGAAATATGAAGAGATTGGTGCGCAAATTCAAGAAAAAATTGGCCGTGGTACAACGATTTTAGATGGGCATGGTTTTTATTCTCGTGAAGAAAGAAAAGTATTATTCGTAGCAGTTAACCGTCTTCAAGTGATGACATTACAAAGAATCATTCACGATGTGGATCCAGAAGCATTTACAATTATTACTGAAGTAACACATGTTATTGGTGAAGGATTTACGTATCAACCAAAAGCATAAATATGATACACTTCCATTTTGGAGGTGTATTTTTTTGAAAAAAAAAATCTTGACTATGACCTTACGTCATACCTTATACTATAATTGTTAGGAGGAATAAAGATGTATTTCATTAAACAAGTGAGTGAACTTAGTGGTGTATCGGTGCGCACTTTACATCATTATGACAATATAGGTTTACTTTCACCCAAAAAAGATGAAAATGGTTATCGATATTATAGTGAGGGAGACTTATCTTATCTACAAACGATTCTTTATTATAAATATTTAGGATTTTCTCTAAAAGAAATTCAGTCACTTTTGCAACAAAAGGAAGAGGACTTATTACCACACTTACAAAAACAATTAATGTTAATGCAAAACGAAAAGGAAAAACTTCTAACATTGATTGATACATTAGAAAAGACAATTCTGTCTACAGAAAGGAAAATTAAGATGTCATCAGAAGAAAAATTTAAAGGATTTAGTGTTTCAGATAATAAAAAATATAAAAATGAAGCTATAAAAAAATATGGTGAAGAAGTGATTAATGAAGCTGAAGAAAAGCAAAATGGAAAAGAAGATATTGTAGCTGAAGGATTTAATCGAATATTCTTTGCTTATGCATCTAATATTGAGAAAGGAATTCCAGCAACAGATTCAGTAAATGTAACTCTAGCTAAAGAATTGCATGAACATATGTGTCAGTATGCATTTGATTGTACAATTGATGTTTTTTCAAGTATAGGTTTTGGATATGCTAAAAATGAAGAGTTTAGAACGAACTTAGATAAATATGGAAAAGGTGTTGGGCAATATGCATGTGATGCCATTCAACAATATGTAGCGCAAGTGAGAGGATATTAGAAAAAGAAAACTGGAGCCGTTATTGACTCCAGTTTTTTAGGTTAAATAGATTGGGTAGGTCATTAATTTAGCTTCTAAATCAACTGTTTCAAAGGAAGTTACTTCACCATCTGTTTGCATGAGAATGGGCTGTTTAATTTTGATACAGGCCTTAGTAGCAGTCTGTTTCAATAAGTGATTCGGAAATCGTTCAAAATGTTGCTTATTCCATAAAATAAATGGGAAAGCTTTAAGAATGACTTTAGTTGTAACGTCTCTAGCTACGACAACTTCAAAATGATGCGAATTTTGTTTTGCAGTAGGTACAAACTGAATACCTCCACCAAAATAAGAGTGATTGAATAGTCCTACTAATAAATTTTTATCAGCAATTTGAACAGGTTCATCATCGATTTGAATCGAAGCTTGAAATTTTTGATGATTTTTAAAGGCATCTATGATAGGTGTTAAATAGGATAATTTATTTAAACCAAATCGTTTTTTCTGAGATTTTACTTGGAAAGTATTAAGTTGGCAAATAGCAGCGTCAATTCCAAACCCAAGGGAATTAATCGCAATTCCTTTTTTGTGACTCATTTTTTCATGATATGAAATTATTTCGAGATTTTTAATTGTTTCATTTTGAAGATGTTTTATAAATGTCGGAATATCATGTGTTAATTTCATTTCTCTTGCAAAATCATTTCCTGTGCCTGCTGGTAAGTAAGCTACAGGAATTTCTTGGTTGAATTGAATAAGAGCAGAAATAGCTTCATTCAACGTACCATCTCCACCAATAATGATAATTTTCTGTTCTGAAGATAAGTTTTGAATGATACGAGGAATCATTTCAATCATTTCTCCAGCATATTGTGTTAAATAAGTTGAAAATGTAATGTTGTTTTTTAGGCAATAATTGACTAAACAGTCGAATTGTTTTTTTCCATTTCCTCCACCAGAAAATGGGTTTGCGATAATAATTAAATGCATAGTAATCTCCTTTAATGTACAATGTATTATAACAAATCATGTTGATTTTTTAAATGGTGAAGTGTTAAGATTGGTTTTAGAATAAGATTGAGGTGATAGGGATGACTAATAATTTTTCAGATGTAATTTTTAATCCAATATGGAAGACACTATCAAATGAAATGAAAGAAGTAGTCATACAAAATATTTTAAGACAGTTTGTAAATCCAATACTAGAAGTGACAAAAGTTACGCCAGTTAGTTATCATTTTGGGGGCTTTAAAACAGATACTTTTGAAGTAGAAATAGACGGTAGAGAATATATATTTGTACCAGGGCAGAAAAAATGTATTTTGGGATGGGATAGTGGATTAGTAGGATTATCAGGTCTTGATTGTAGTGAAGAACGTCAAGAATTAAGATATGCTTTAAAACGTTATTGTAATCAACAATTGACAAGTTCACTTTTAACAGAAGAGGGATTTTTGGATCAAGATTTTTCTCATGTTCGTTTAACAACTGAATATATTGATGAAAAAATTAATGCTTCAACTTCGCCACTTCGAGAAGTAACTATTCCAGCTTTATTAGTAGAAAAGAGACCTCAATTTGTTGGATTGAAATACATTGGTCAATATCATGTGATTTCGGGTCAATTAACTTCTCTGGATAATCCCACTGATGAACTTCTTGAAATGATTCAATCGTTGTTAATGCCTGAGGAGCTTGATTATCATTTTTTGAGAGATTATCCTACTGCAGTGAGAAAATCTCCTTTATTCATACAGCAAAATCAAATTAATCCTGATGTGTTCGATTGTTATGTAGATGATACGGTTTCTTATTCTGAACTGAAAAGAGAAGTGGAGCGTCATGGGTTAAGTTTATTAAGTGAAGATGAATGGGAATATTGTTGTGGAGCAAGTTGTCGTCGTTTATTCAAATGGGGAAATCAGTTAAAGCGTCAGTTATTCCAGAAAAATATTTCTCCTTTATGGAAAGAGAATATGTTTGGTTTAACGATTGCAAATGCTGAATTTGGTCCGGAAATTATTGATGATGCTTCTTTTACGAAAGGTGGTTGGTTAGAGGAGACTCACAAGGCACCGATTATTAATTTATTGCCATTGTCTTCGTATCATCGTGGTGAGGGGATTGAGGATAAGGAGAAAGAGTTAACTCCAGGATATTATTGCGTAAGAAGAGTAATGCGTATCGATTTGAAGTGATAGGACATCGAAAAGACTAGTTCATTGTAGCTAAGGACGGCAGCAGCCTCGCAAAAGCGAGTCTCATGCCTAAAATTCGAGCCTTGGTCTCGAATTTTCCTACAACATAAGCCATTGTTTGGCTTATGTTGTTTCAGCTACTATGAACTAGTCTTTTCTCTTTTTGAAGTGTGCTAATGGATGAACGATAAAAAATAGAAATTTATTGTAGCTAGGACGGCAGTAGCCTCGCAAAAGCGAGTCTCATGTTGTTTCAGCTACTATAAAAATTTATTTATTTTTGAGTGTGATAATTAGGGGACGTATAAATAATAAGACTATTCATTGCGGCATAGGACGCAAAATAATAGTCTTTTATTTTTTTGTCAGAAAGTCAAAAAAAGTCAAAGAAAATGTTTGACCTTTATTGACTAAAGGTGTATACTATAAACATCAAAGAAATTTGATAAAGAAATGGAAGAAAAAGAATGGGGGAAGCAAGATGAATATTGAAAAAATGACAACAATGATGCAACAATCACTTGCTCAGGCACAAGAAATTGCGCAAAATAGAAAACATCAAGAAATCGATGTCTCACATTTGTGGAAAGTGTTTTTAACTCCAAATCATTTTGTGAGAAATCTATACGAAGATGTCCATGTTCCAATTTCAGAATTAGAAAAATTTGTGGATGAAAAGATTGATCAACTACCAGTTGTGGAAGGAAGCCAAGTTCAATATGGTCAAAGCTTAAGTCAATCTTTGTACCAATTACTAACGAAAGCAGATGAAATTAGACAACAATTTCAAGATGAATATTTAGCAACTGAAGTGATTGTACTAGCTTTAATGGAAACGAATCATCCAATTAAAGAATTTTTATTGAAACATCAAGTAACAAAACAAGTATTACAAGAAAGAATTGAAAAATTGAGAGGAGGAAGTCGTGTGACTAGTCAAAATCAAGAAAATCAATATGAAGCATTAAAACAATATGCGCAAAATTTAAATGAAGCAGTAAAATCTGGAAAACAAGATCCAGTGATTGGTCGTGATGAAGAAATTCGTGACGTGATTCGTATTTTATCTAGAAAAACAAAAAATAATCCTGTATTAATTGGAGAACCTGGGGTAGGTAAAACAGCTATCGTAGAAGGACTTGCACAAAGAATTGTGCGTAAAGATGTTCCTGAAAATTTAAAAGATAAAGTCATTTACTCATTAGATATGGGAGCTTTAATTGCGGGGGCAAAATTCCGTGGTGAATTTGAAGAACGTCTAAAAGCAGTTTTATCAGAAGTAACAAAATCAGAAGGGCAAATTATTTTATTTATCGATGAAATTCATACCATTGTTGGAGCTGGTAAAACAGAAGGCTCAATGGATGCCGGTAACTTACTAAAACCAATGTTAGCTCGTGGAGAATTACACTGTATTGGAGCAACAACATTAGATGAATACCGTGAAAATATGGAAAAAGATAAAGCTTTAGAAAGACGTTTCCAAAAAGTATTAGTTCATGAACCAACTGTAGAAGATACCATTTCTATTTTACGTGGATTAAAAGAACGTTTTGAAATTCACCATAGTGTTAATATTCATGACAATGCTTTAGTAGCAGCAGCAACTTTATCAAATCGTTATATTACAGATCGATATTTACCAGATAAAGCGATTGATTTAGTCGATGAGGCATGTGCAACGATTCGTGTAGAAATGAATTCAATGCCAACACAATTAGATGCTGTCATTCGTCGTTTAATGCAGTTAGAAATTGAAGAACAAGCATTAAAAATGGAAAAAGATGAAGCAAGTAAAAAACGATTATCAATTCTTCAAGAAGAATTAGCAACATTACGTGAAGAAGCAAATAGCTTGAAAATGAAATGGGAAATTGAAAAAGAAGAAGTGAATAAAATTCGTGATAAACGTGAAGAAATTGATCGCTTAAAACATGAATTAGAAGAAGCTGAAGCTGAATATAATTTAGAAAAAGCTGCTGAACTTCGTCATGGTCGTATTCCTAAATTAGAAAAAGAAATTCAAGAACTAGAAGCTCAAGCAAAACTTCATGCTCAAGAAGACAATCGATTAGTGCAAGAAGCTGTAACAGATGAAGAAATCGCTCGTGTTGTTGGTCGATTAACAGGCATTCCAGTAACTAAATTAGTAGAAGGAGAAAGAGAAAAACTTCTTCAATTAGAAGATACTTTACATGAACGTGTGGTTGGGCAAGATGAAGCTGTTCAAAAAGTGGCAGATGCAGTCTTACGTTCTCGTGCAGGATTACAAAATCCAAATCGACCAATTGGTAGCTTCTTATTCTTAGGACCAACTGGTGTTGGTAAAACAGAATTAGCGAAAACATTGGCAGAAAACTTATTTGACAGTCAAGACCATATGGTTAGAATTGATATGAGTGAATATATGGAGAAATTCTCTGTGAGTCGATTAGTCGGAGCACCTCCAGGATATGTTGGTTATGAAGAAGGCGGTCAATTAACAGAAGCAGTTCGTCGTAATCCATATACGATTGTTTTATTAGATGAAATCGAAAAAGCACATCCAGATGTCTTTAATATTTTATTACAAGTATTAGATGATGGTCGTCTAACAGATTCAAAAGGTAGAGTTGTTGACTTTAAAAATACGGTCTTTATTATGACAAGTAATATCGGTTCTCAATTCTTATTAGAAATTGAAGGGGAGACAATTGATGCTGAAACGAGACAAGCAGTGGAAAGTATCTTGAAGGCTACATTTAAACCTGAATTTTTAAACCGTATTGATGAAACAATTTTCTTTACACCATTATCAAAAACTCATATTCATGGCATCATTGATAAGATGTTGAAAGATTTGAATCTTCGTTTACAAGAGCAAGAGATTCAATTAGAGTTCACGGATGAATTGAAAGATTGGATTTCTGAAAATGCTTATAATCCAGTTTATGGTGCTAGACCAATTGCTCGTTATATTCAACGTGAAATTGAAACACCATTAGCAAAAGAATTAATTCGTTCAAGTATTTTACCAGGAAATACTGTACAATGTAATGTAGTAGCAGACCACGTTACGTTTCATGTAGTAGAGGAATTAAAATAAAAAAGAAAAACTTTTCTATGTAGTTAGGACGCCAGCAGACCTGCGGTCTCATGGCTAAACTTTGAGCCTAGGTCTCAAAGTTTCCTGTACTATAAGCCACAGTCGTGTGGCTTATAGTACTACTACATTGAAAAGTTTTCTTTTTTTATTTATTCACTAACCGGTTTACGTTTACGAACGCCCCAGAATTGGAAGTAGTCGGTACGAATTGCACCATTGTATAGTTTACGTTTCTTAGTGGCTTGTTTTCCGTAATGCTCTTCAAAACTTAAATCACTCGTTAAAATATACTTACTCCATGTTTCTAATGGTTCATACGTTTGTCCCATTTGACGGTAAATATTTTGAGCTTGTTCTTCAGATAATAAACGATCACCATATGGTGGATTAGCAACTAATACACCATTTTCTTTTTTCGTACGGAAATCTTTCAATTGCATTTGTTTAAATTCAATATGCTCGCTAACGCCAGCTTTAATTGCATTTTGTTTTGCAATCTCAATCATAGAACCATCAATATCAGCTCCAAGAATGTCTAATGTTACATCTGTACGAATTTCTTTTCTTGCTTCTTGACGGACAGTGTCAAATGCTTTTGGATCAAAGAATGTCCATTTTTCAGCTGCAAATGAACGATTTAATCCAGGTGCAATGTTTAATCCAATTAAAGCAGCTTCGATTGGAATGGTACCTGAACCGCAACATGGATCGTAAAATGGTTTATCCGGGAACCAATTTGTTAACATTACAAGAGCAGCAGCCATATTTTCTTTTAATGGTGCACCACCTTTTTCAGTACGGTAGCCACGTTTAAATAAACTTGTTCCACTTGTATCAATCGTTAATGATACGACATCTTTTAGAATAGAAACTTCGATAGGATAGAGTGCTCCAGTTTCTGGTAAATGTGTTCTACGTGCATATGCTGCACTTAAACGATTAACAATTGCTTTTTTTACAATAGATTGGCAGTTAGGAACACTATGTAACGTTGATTTAACAGATTTTCCTGATACGGGGAATTCTGCATCAACTGGTAAAATTTGTTCCCAAGGGAGTGCTTTTGTTTGTTCAAATAAAGCATCAAAAGTTTTAGCGGTAAATTGACCAAAAACAATTTTAATACGATCTGCGGTACGTAAATAAATATTCGTTTTTGCAATATCATAATCATTTCCTGTAAAATAAGCTTTTCCATTTTCTACTTGGCAATCATAGCCAAGAGTTCTTAATTCTTTTCCAACAAGTGCTTCTATGCCAGCTGCAGCAGTGGCGACTAATTTATAAGTTGTCATAATCATTTCCTTTCCATGAAAGTTTTGTTTTTCAAAAAAAATACCGGGAGACCCCGGTAAATAACCTGAATGCAAACTTCTATAAGCCATGTTCTGTTCCATCAATTAGCAGGTTCTAATTGATTTCAGTAATCATCTGTCTACACAAATGTGCCTCTTTTTTCGTTCATTTCCTAATAAAGAGTGCCCCTACCATATGTTTGGGTTGCTCGCTCGAGGGGTTTACCGCGTTCCACCATTTCCGTTTCCAGAAATGCTTCGTCACTGTGGCACTTTCAAGAATACTTTGGCATAGAAATCCTTAGCCATTTTTTCTGCCGTCAACAAGTTGTTGCCTTAGCTTATTGTTTCGCTAAGCACGAACACTACAGACATCTCAGTCTGTGCGAGCATGGACTTTCCTCAGTAGTGAAATCACTACCGCGATTACTCAAAGTTTACAAGTATTATTAATCTTTAATTGGGGTAATAACACGAGTTTTGTCTAAATCATCGTCGTCATCTTCTTCTAATTTTTCATCAAATACATGTTTTTCTAAATTCGCTAAACGTTTTAAAATATCAAAATTTGTCACTCCAGCAGAAGGGATGCTTGCTGAGCGAGTACCTTTTGTGACACTTGATTGTTTGGATAATTCATCTACTTTATTTAATAGACGTTCATTTTCACTTTGTAAATAACTAATTTCTTTTTGAAATGTATCATAATCACGAATAATTTGATCTAAAAATGCGTCTACTTCTTCAATGTCAAATCCTCTAAATGAGCGTTTAAATTGTTTGTTCAAAATATCTTTTGTTGATAAATGTCTTGCCATGGTTTCATAACTCCTTAATATCGATCATTCATATATCATTCAGTTTTAGTATGCTTGCTACTCGATGCATAATTGTCTTTTGCAAGCAGTGAAAAATCATTTGTTTTTCTATCTTCAATATCATACTAAAAAATACGAAAAATTACAAATATGTTACATTAAATTTTTAGGCAATTTTTATTTTCTTTGTTATAATGTCTTGTGAACAATGATAAATGATTAAAGGAGAGTCAATAAATGGATTGGTTAGAAGTTACAGTAGTAACTCATACAGAAAGTGTAGAGGCAGTTAGTGAAATTTTTATGGAAATCGGAGCAAAAGGAGTTTCGATTGAAGATCCTCTCGATTATGATCAATTAAATCAAGAACAATTAGAATGGCTTTCAGTAGAAAGAAATGCCTTATATGAAACAGATGAAGTATTTGTCAAAGCTTATTTCCAACCAAATCAATGGAATGATGAAATGACAGAAACAGTTACGAATAGAGTTCAAGAACTAAAATCTTTCGGATTAACTATTGGTAAGGGAATTGTTACATTACAAACAGTAGGAGAAGCAGACTGGGCAGAAGCGTGGAAAAAATATTATTTCCCAGTGCGTGTGACTAGATATTTAACAGTTGTGCCAAGTTGGTTAGAATATCAAAAACAACAAGAAGATGAGCGATTGATTCGTTTAGATCCAGGTTTGGCATTTGGAACAGGAACGCATCCAACGACTCAATTATCACTAGCAGCATTAGAGCAATATATTCGTGGTGGAGAGAGTGTATTAGATGTTGGGACAGGTTCAGGTGTATTAAGTATTGCAGCTAAATTATTAGGAGCAAGTACGGTTACAGCTTTTGATATTGATGAAATGGCAACAAGAGTTTCAAAAGAAAATATCTCATTAAATCCAGAAGTTGGAGAAATTCCTGTTTATGAAAATAATTTATTACAAGGTATTCAACAACCTTCTGATTTAATTGTAGCAAATATTTTAGCAGAGATTTTATTAATGATGCCAGTTGATGCCTATCATAATTTAAATGAAAATGGTGTGTTGATTTTATCGGGAATTATTCAGTCAAAAGCAGAGGAAGTACGTTCTGCTTATGAAAATGCAGGCTTTACTTTAAAACAACAACTTACAATGGGTGAATGGAATACATTTGTCATGATAAAAGGGAAAGACTAGGTGAAAATTGATGCAACGTTATTTTATGAATCAAGTCATTCAATCAGTTGGAGAAATGATATCCGTTCCTAAAGAGCAAGAACATCATATGATAAAAGTGATGCGGATGAATGTTGGAGAATGTTGTGAAATTGTAGATGAAAAAGAACAATTGTATATCGCAAAATTGACACAAGTATCGCCATTGGAGTTAGTCATTGAAGAACATAAAGAACAACAGGTGGAATTACCGATTGATGTTACGATTTTTATAGGACTTTCTAAAGGAGATAAATTAGAAACAATTGTCCAAAAAGCAACAGAACTAGGCGTTCATACGATTGTACCGGTAGAAATGAAACGAAATATGGTGAAATGGACAAAGGATAAATCTCAAAAGAAAATTGAAAGATTACAAAAAATTGCTCAAGAAGCTGCAGAACAGTCCCACAGATTACATGTTCCAAAAGTGTTAGATTTAATGACTTTAAAGGAAAGTGTAGTTTTAGCAAAACAATCGACAAAAGCATTAGTTGCATTTGAAGAAGTTGCTAAAGAAGGAGAAACGGCAGTATTTGTTCAAACGTTGACTTCGTTACAAAAAGGAGATTCGATTGCTTTTTATTTTGGTCCAGAAGGTGGATTTGACCTGCAAGAAATTGAGTATTTAAATAGCCAGGAGGTACATTCCTGTGCCTTAGGTCCAAGAATTTTAAGAGCTGAAACAGCACCCATGTATGCACTTGCTGCAGTGTCGTATCATTTCGAGCTTTTAAAAGGTTAGAAATAGTTGACGGAAGGCTAAGAAAGAGATAGGATAAGTATTATCTAAAGTTAAGAAAGCAGTAACAAATAATAGTTTAATACGGTTACTGTAATGAATTAAGGGGAAAAACGTATATGTCAAAAAATAAAAATTATACGGCTGAAGATGTGATTTCACTCTGTCGTGAATATATGAATGAAAAGAGTATTCAGTTCATTGAAAAAGCCCTTGAATATGCAACCTTCGCTCATAAAGATCAAGTAAGAAAATCTGGAGAAGCATATATTGTTCACCCAATTCAAGTAGCTGGAATTTTAGCAGAATTGCGATTAGATCCAGATACAATTGCAACTGGATTTTTGCACGATGTTGTTGAAGATACAGGATTTACGATTGAAGACATTGAATATGTATTTGGCAAAGATGTTGCATTTTTAGTAGATGGTGTTACAAAACTAGGAAAAATTAAATATAAATCTCATGAAGAACAACAAGCGGAAAATCATCGTAAAATGTTATTAGCGATGGCGAATGATTTAAGGGTTATTATGGTGAAACTAGCAGACCGTTTACATAATTTAAGAACTCTAAAATTCCATAAACCAGAAAAACAACGCATGATTGCGAATGAAACATTAGAGATTTATGCACCTTTAGCACATCGACTAGGGATGAATAAAATTAAGTGGGAATTAGAAGATACATCATTAAGATATTTAAACCCACAACAATATTATCGTATTGTTCAATTAATGGATTCAAAACGTGATGAACGTGAAGCATATATCCATGAAACAGTGGTGAATATCGAAGAAGCCACAAAAGAATTAGAAATCGAAGCTGAAATATATGGTAGACCAAAACACATTTATTCAATTTATCGAAAAATGAAAGATAAAAAGAAAGATTTTAATGAAATCTATGATTTATTAGCAATTCGTGTTTTAGTCAATAGTATTCGTGATTGTTACGCAGTTGTTGGGGCAATCCATACAAAATGGAAACCAATGCCTCGTCGTTTCAAAGATTATATTGCAATGCCGAAGGCAAATATGTATCAATCCATTCATACGACAGTTATTGGACCAGGTGGTAAACCAGTAGAAATTCAAATTCGTACATTTGAAATGCATGCTGTTGCAGAATACGGTGTTGCTGCTCACTGGGCGTATAAAGAAGGAAATACTCAAAAAGTATCGGCTGATCCACTTCAAAAACAATTAGATTGGTTTAAAGATTTAATTGAATTACAAGATGATTCAAAAGATGCGAATGACTTTATGAATAGTGTTAAGGAAGATATTTTTGGTGATAAAGTGTATGTCTTTACTCCAAAAGGAGATGTTTCTGAGTTACCATTAGGTTCAGGGCCGTTAGATTTTGCCTACAATATTCATACGGAAGTTGGAAATAAAACAGTCGGCGCAAAAGTTAATAATAAAATTGTACCGTTAAATTATCAGCTAAAAACGGGAGACATTGTAGAAGTTTTAACTTCTGCTAATTCATTTGGTCCATCAAGAGACTGGATTAATTTAGTCTTTACAACTCGTGCAAAAAATAAAATTCGTCGATTCTTTAAATTACAAAATCGTGAAGAAAGTATTATTCGTGGACGTGATTTATTAGAAAAACAAATTGCTGATTTAGAATTTTCACCGAAGGAATTTTTAACGAAGACGCAATTAAAAGAAATTTCGAGCCGATTTAATTTTGCAAATGAAGATGATTTATTTGCTGGAATTGGATTTGGAGAAGTTTCTGTTCAAACGGTTGCCAATCGATTAACAGATAAAGCTCGTCGAGAAATTGAAAAGCAAAAAATGCAAGAAGAAGCTTTTGAACAAACGACTGAAAAAATTCAACGGAAAGATACTCAAAAAATGAGTATTAAGCATGAAAATGGCGTCATTATTGAAGGGGTTAATAACTTATTAATTCGCTTAAGTCGTTGTTGTAATCCAGTACCGGGGGATGAAATTGTTGGATATATTACAAAGGGGCGTGGCATTTCTGTCCATCGTAAGGACTGTCCGAATGTGAAAGTTCAACAAGATCAACAAACTCGTCTTATTGATGTGGATTGGGAAGATACGGGTAATTCTAAGCAACAATATGATACAGAATTAGTGGTTGAAGGATACAATCGTAATGGTTTATTGAATGAGGTATTAAATGTCATCAATAGTATTACGAAGTCTTTAAATTCTGTGAATGGTAAAGTGGATTCTAATAAGATGGCTACAATTACGGTCAATATTGGAATTCATAATACGGAACAATTAGAATTTATTGTTAAGAAAATTAATCAAATTCCTGATGTTTATAGTGTTCGTCGTGTAATTTCTTAATCGGATGCGAGAAAGAGGAAAGAGTTATGAGAGTTGTTTTACAGCGTGTTTCTCATGCGAGTGTTACAGTTGAGGAGAAAGTCATTGGAAAGATTCAGCGTGGTTTTCTTTTATTAGTGGGTGTAACGCATGATGATGCAATGGAGGATATGGAATATCTTGTTCGTAAGATTGTTCAGATGAGAATTTTTGAGGATGAAGAGGGGAAGTTGAATCGTAGTATTCAGGATATTGACGGTGAGATTTTATCGGTTTCGCAGTTTACTTTATATGCGGATACGAAGAAGGGGAATCGTCCTTCGTTTTCAAAGGCAGCTCCTGGAGCTGTTGCGCTTGAGATGTTTGAGCAGTTTAATGGTTTGTTAAGAGATACTGGGATTCCTGTTGAGACGGGGCAGTTTGGTGCGGATATGAAAGTAGAGTTACTAAATGACGGACCAGTGACAATCCTGTTGGATTCCAAAAACCGTTAGTGGAGAGTAATAGAAAAAGAAACCTGGAAAGACTTTTATTGTAGTAGCAATGGACGCCAGCAGCTTCGCGATGCGAATCTCATGGCTAAAAATCGAGCCTTGGTCTCGATTTTTCCAGTAATAGAAGCCAATTTGGCTTCTATTACTCGTGCTACTACGGGAAGTCTTTCCAGGTTTCTTTTTCTATACTTAGTAAGTGTCAGTAATGTAAGGTGCGTTTAAAACTTATTGCTTGGATGGTAGCAGCCCTGTGGTATCGTGCTACTACGAAAAGTCTTTTTTGTTCTCTTTTTCTACATTATTATTGTCGTTGGTTTTCTAGGTCTGTGCGGACTACTAAGACGTCGCATCTGGCGTTTCTGATGACGTATTCTGATACTGAACCGATAAATAATCGTTCTACTGCGTTGAGTCCTGTTGCGCCCATCATAATTAAATCAATTTGATAATCCTTTGGAATATTTTTTGAAATATAAACTTTTGGAGAACCATATTCTAAAACAAAATCGATGTCATTAAAATCATGTTCTTGCGCATATTGACGATATTCTTGGAATAAGTTTTCTGTTTGTCTTTGAATTTCTTCATTAAAGTTTCCTTCGAAACCAGTAGGAGTTTGAAGGACTCGTGTATCAATAATATGTGCAATTAAAACTTGAGCACGATTTCTTTTAGCGACTTCAATTGCTTTTTCAAAAGCTAATCTAGCTTCATTTGATCCATCTACCGGAACTAAAATTTTTGAATATTCATGGAACATAACAATCACTCCTTCATCTTTATATCTTTATTATACCACTATGAAAAAGTTTTAAAAGGGGTTTCATAAAGATAAAATCCGTTTATAAAAGAAAAAACCACTCAAAGAGTGGTCCAAAGTAAAAACTTTATTGATAGATTTCCGGTGATGCCGTTTGATGTATTTGATAGTTTTGAACCCGCATTCTAAGCAGGTGGGCTTCTATGAGTTACTTCATAACTTCCACGTGCAATGGCTTGTTATCCATAACAACAATCTGAATCCCTAAAAAGTCATTAATTGTTCGGTCAACACTTAGTAAATACCGCGCACATCTCAGATTTCTATGTCACTATAGTAGCACTCATTATATAAAAAATCAATACTTATGTTGATAGCGTTTACTTATAATTGAAGCGCAAATATTTTTTTAAGCAGATAAGTTGAAAATGATTTCAAATATGATATGATAAAAGAAAATTTAATAAAACCAAAACATTTGGGGTGCCAATTGGCTGAGATTATACCCATTGAACCTGATCTGGATAGTACCAGCGAAGGGAAATGTGGAATGTTACAATAGTAATGTTTTCTAATGATTTGTTTGATCGATCTATAAAGATATTATTTTTATGATGTATTTATGTCGGAACACAAAGATTTAGTTTCTATTGCTTTGTTAATGATGTTAGTGAATGAGCCTCCTTTTGTTTTGAAAACGAAGGGAGTTTTTTTATGGAAAAATGGAGTTTGAAAGATGTCATTTTAATGGCATTATTAGCGTTTCTTTTTGGGGGCGTATTTATGGGAGCAGGATTTTTGTATGTCGCATTAGAAGTGGCATTAACGCCTGGAGGGTATCAACCTTTTGCAAATGAAATATTATTTGGATTATGGACGATGGCGGCTCCGATGATTGGAGTACTGTTGAAGAAGAAAGGAAGTTCGACTCTTGGAGAAATGTTAGCTGCTTTAGCAGAAATGTTAATGGGTTCTCATTTTGGAGTTGGAGTTTTAGTTTCTGGTTTTGTTCAAGGTTTAGGTACTGAAGCAGGATTTTTTGCAACGGGTTATAAGAGATATGATACTTTCTCTCTTACATTAGGTGCGATTGGTACAGTTGTCTTTAGCTTTATTTATGAGTATTTCAAATTAGGATATGGCGCTTATTCTTTAGGATTTTTAGTTGCATTAATTGTTGTTCGTTTTATTTCTGTTTTTGTTTTTGGTGTAGTATTTGTAAAAATTGTCATGAACTTATTGGAAAAAGTAAAAGCTACAAGAGGAAATTAATCAATGAATGGTATCACTTTAGAAGATGTGAGCGTTTGGCAAGGGAAAACTAACATTCTTCAACATCTCCATTGCAAACTGGAAATGGGTGAATTCATTTTATTAACAGGAGATACGGGGAGTGGAAAGTCAACTCTATTTCAATTTTTATCGGGCATTAAACCGATGACTTTTGAAGGTCAGTGTTACTTGTTAGGAAAAGATATTTCTTCCATAACACCTATAGAAAGAGCAACGATTGCGGGAACTGTATTCCAAAAAGCATATTGTCAATTTACGATGAAAAATTTAAGGAGCGAATTAACATTTACTCTTGAAAATTTAGGGTTTAATTATGAACAAATTCAAGAAAGAATCCATCATGTTACGACCGACACAGTAACGCAACATTTATTAGATCGTCCTTTTGTTCAATTATCTGGAGGGGAGCAACAACGTTCTGCGATTGCAGTCTTATTAGCAATGGATGTTCCAATTTTATTATTAGATGAGCCATTTGCAAGTGTTGACGAGAAAAGTAGACGCTCCTTAATGAATTTATTATTTGAACTTTCTCAAAAAGGAAAATTAGTCATTATTAGTGATCATGATACGAATGGTTACAGCGAATATGTTAGCCGTGTATTACATATTCAGCAAGGTTGTTTGCAGACGGTTCCGATTAGTACATTGTCGAATCATTCGGTTATTCCATTAGAACAAGAAGGCGCATCATCAGAGAAGTTTTTCACCTTTCAAAATGTTATAAAAGAAGGCTTATGGTCGATTCCAGACTTTTCTTTAGAAAAAGGGATTACGACATTAACAGGAGATAATGGTGTCGGAAAATCAACTTTACTAAGAGCAATGGTTCAATTGTCAAAAGTAAAAGGAAATTTTTTGTATGAAGGGCAAAAAATAACAAAGAGAAATCGTTCCAAATTGTTAACATTAACTGTTCAAGAAGCGATGCATCAATTTGTTACTTTAATGCCAAGGGATGAATTGAATTTTGGAATGAATAAATTTGCTCATGCTCAAGAATGGCAAGAACGAATCCTTTCAGAAACACCATTAGGTTCAAAACTGGATACAAGTCTTATGTATTTAAGTGGAGGAGAACAAAAATTGATTCAGCTCATCTGTATGCTAAGTTTGGATATTTCTTTTTTATTATTGGATGAACCTTTTACCGGATTAGATAAAAGAAGTTGCCAATTGATAGGAGAATGGATGAAGTGGAATCAACAAACATATGATCAACAATTATTAGTCGTTTCTCATCGATTAGCCCCATTAGAAGGTGTGAGTCAACATTATATTCAAATCAGTGAGCAGACATTACAAAAAGGGGGCATGCAACATGGAAAAACAGTCTAAAAGTTTAGCTTTTTCTCTTTTTCTAATCATAATAACGATTGAATTATCGTTTGTTCCTTCAAATGTCTTGAATAGTTTTGTATTAGTTGTTGGATTCTTGTATCTGCTTTGGAAGAAGCAGTGGGGTGTTATTGGTGCTACAATGATTGTTCCATTATTTCCAGCGATTGGTAGTTATTGGTCGATTCGTGTTCAAGGAATTCATCTAGAGCTTGCTTCCGTGATGTTTACAAGAACATTTGCATTTGCTCTATTAGGATTTTTATTGGCATTTAGTGTGGATTTGGAAGAATTATTATTAGTTCTGGAACAAAAAGGACTGCCTCCTCATTTTGTCTATGGCTTATTAGTCATTATTCATGCTTTTCCATATATTCGTAGGGAAGTTGTTCAAATGAAGGAAGCGAGTCAATTAAGAGGTCGTCCCTTACATTTTTGGTCAAGCTTATATTATATCAAAGTCATTTTTACAGCTTATCACTTACAAGAGCAATATGAACAAGCGATGATAAGTCATGGATTTGATGAAAAAGGAAAACGAACACCATCGATTATTTGGAAAAATGATGGTAAAGCTTTGGGATGGATGATTTTATTATTTGTAGTAGGAAATAGTATTGGATGGTTATGGAGGTAGGAAAATGACATTTACAGAAAAAGCCATGGAAGTTTCTAAACGTTATTGGCAAGGAAGTTTTGAACATCCATTTGTAACGGGATTACAAGATGGGACATTGGGGGATTCAATATTTCGTTATTATTTATTACAAGATCGTTATTATTTAGAACATTTTAGTAAATTATATCAAATTATTTCTGATGCTTCAGATGATGGAGAAGTGAAAGAATTAATGCGTAGAAATTCGCAACATTTAGCAGAAGGGGAACAATTAATCCGAGAAGAATTTTTTCAAGAATTAGGCATTGATGAAGAAGAAATCAAAAATACACCGATTGCTCCAACTGCTTATAATTATGTATCACATTTATATCGACAACTAGCAGAAAAAAATGTCGTTGTAGCTTGTGCAGGAATGTTACCTTGTCCGTGGTTATATCAAGCCATTGGAGAACAATTAATCAAACAAGGTTCCCCTCATGAAATGTATCAACGATGGATTATGACCTATGCGGGAGAAGACAGTAAAGAAGCTGTTCAATATGAATGTGGTGTTATCGAACGATTATATCAAGAAGCAACAGATGAAACAAAAGAAGAAATGATAGAAGCATTTTATCGTAGTTGCCAATTTGAGTATCTATTTTGGGAAATGGCTTATACACACGAAACATGGAAATTAGAAGGTTAGGAAGGTTAGAAAAATGAGTAGAAATAAAAAAATTATGTTTTTAGCAATGATGGTAGCGTTAGATGTGGTTTTATCCCCATTAATGCGAATTGAAGGTATGGCACCAATGTCTAGTACGATTAATGTCATGGCGGCAATGTTGATGGGACCAGTATATGGAGTGGCGATGGCATTTTTAACAGCGATTCTTCGTATGACTTTATTAGCAATTCCACCTTTAGCATTAACTGGTGCAGTATTTGGAGCTTTATTAGCAGGGATTGGAGCAAGAATGACTAAAAATATCTATGGAGCTATGATTGGTGAATTTATTGGAACAGGTTTAATTGGTTCTCTATTATCTTATCCTGTAATGGTTTGGTTTACTGGTACAACAACAGGTTTATTCTGGTTTGTTTATACACCACGTTTTTGTGGTGGAGCGATTATCGGTTCAGCTATTGCTTGGTTAGTTTGGGCAAAATTAAAAAATGTATCAACGATCCAACGTATTCAAAAATTATTTGCACCAACTAAGGAATGTCCATTATGCAAAAAGTTTTAGAAAAAATTTTCCCATTAAAGCGACCTCTGATTCATTGCATTACGAATGGGATTACAAAGGAATTAGTGGCGAATGCATTATTATATGTTGGGGCAAAACCAATTATGGCTGAAGATAAACGAGAGATTGAATCGGTTATCCAAGTTTCATCTGCCGTATTACTAAATATTGGACATTTAACAGAGCAAAAAGAAGTTTGCATCATCAAAGCAGCAAAACTGGCGAATGCTTATCAAAAACTTCTTGTTGTAGATGCTGTTGGAATAGTGGGATTATCCAATCGTCTTGCTTTAGTACAAAGTTTATTAGACATTGGTGTTACCGTCGTGAAGGGGAACATTTCAGAAATGAGACGATTAGCTGGACTAAAGAGTAGTGCCAAAGGAGTCGATAGTGCTAAGGAAGACCAAAGTTTGATGGAATTACAAGAATTGGCTCAGGAATTAAGAAAATTGGCTAAAATTTATCCTCAAACTGTTTTTCTAGCAACAGGTGAACAAGACTTAGTCATTACTGATTCAAACTGTATTTGCCTAAAAAATGGAGTAGATTCTTTAGAATTATTTACTGGTACTGGAGATGTAGTAGGAGCTCTCATTACAGGCGTTTTAGGAAGTGGAATTGAACCACTAGAAGCGACGATTGGTGCGATTAGTTACTTTAATGTATGTGGAGAAAAAGCAAGCAAGGTACTCCAGCAAGGGATGGAAAGTTTTCGTATAGAAACTTGTAATCAACTATCAAAATTGTACCAAGAAAATTGGCAAGAAATGTTAAAAATGGAGGACTGGACAAATGAAGAAATTAGATAAAACACTAGCCCTTTATTTAGTAACGGCACGTTATGATTGGAAAGAGGAAGACTTTTTGAAAAAAGTAGAAGAAGCTTGTAGGTCGGGTGTGACTCTTGTGCAATTAAGAGAAAAAGAATGTACTACAAGAGAATATTATGAATTAGCAACAAAAGTTAAGGATATAACAGACAAGTATCACATTCCTCTTATAATTGATGATCGAGTGGATATTTGTTTAGCCGTTGATGCTAGTGGTGTGCATATTGGAGCAGATGAGTTACCTGTTGAAGTAGTTCGTAAACTCATTGGAAAAGACAAAATTCTAGGAGTTACAGCTAAAACAGTTGAACGTGCAGTAGAAGCAGAACAACATGGAGCAGATTATTTAGGTGTAGGAGCTATCTATCCAACGACGACAAAAGTCATTACTCAACCAACCTCTATTGAAACTCTAAGGGAAATTGCTACAACCGTATCGATTCCTATCGTAGCCATTGGGGGTATTAAAGAAGACAATATGGAACCGCTAAAAGGAACAGGGATTGCAGGTGTTGCTATTGTCAGTGAGATAATGAAAGCTAAAGATATCAAACAAAAATGTTACTGTTTAAGAAAGAAAGTAACGGAAATTTTAGGAGGTGAAGCAAATGAGTAATGAAACCATTCAAGTAGTGACCATTGCTGGATCTGATTCAGGAGGCGGAGCAGGAGCTCAAGCAGATTTAAAAACGTTTCAAGCTCGACAAGTTTTTGGAATGAGTATTTTTGTAGCTTTAACAGCGCAAAATACTTTAGGAGTACAAGCAGTTCATGAAGTACCTAGTGCATTTATTGATGCGCAGTTTCAATCATTAGCAAGTGATTTTCATATTCGTGCAGCAAAAACAGGAATGTTAGCAGATAGTCGAGTTGTTCGCACTGTAGTAGAAAATTATAAAAAAGTAAATTTTGGTCCATTAATTGTGGATCCAGTTATGATTGCTAAAGGAGGACATCCATTATTACAACCAGAAGCGATTGAAACGATTAAAAAAGAATTATTACCAATTGCCACAGTTTGTACACCAAATTTACCAGAAGCGGAAGAATTAATTGGCAAGAAAATCTTAACAGAAAAAGATATGATGCAATCTGCAGCTATTATACAAAATCTTGGCGTAAAAAATGTCATTATTAAAGGTGGACATGGAACACTGGATATTGTAAAAGACTTTGTCTTATTAGAAGACGGAACATCATTTTGGACAGAAGCTAAACGAATTCAAACAGCTTCTACCCATGGAACAGGTGATACATTCTCCGCTTGTATTACAGCTGAATTAGCAAAAGGACAACCTTTGAAAGAGAGTATCATTACAGCTCGCAAATTTATTCAAGGAGCAATTGCTCAACCAATCTATGTAGGAAATGGACACGGCCCAACAAATCACTGGGCGAAGTTAGATGACAGTATTCGAGTAATTGAAGCGTAAGAAAATAGGAATATGACTTTTCGATGTAGGAGAGGATGACAGTATGTTTTGTCACTGATCTTACTATTGGGGAGTTGTATTCCTTTTTTAGTGAGTTGTTTACATTTTGTCAATAAGTAATTTTAGACAAAAGTCCAATTAACTTAAATAAACAAATCCTTTTTGAAAGTGAGGAGCATAGAAAATATTGGAGGAGGATGAAAAAAGATAATGAGTTGGATACAATTTGTAGCCAACTGAAAATGAAATTAAATAAAAACAGGTACGGTTCCTAGACTTACATTTTAAGTCAAAATTGACAAAAAAATAAAAACGTTTACAATATAAAATGTAAAGGAGATGAGTATTATGGTACACAATAAAAAATGGTTTTACGGATTTATTCTACTCTTCTTAGGGAATACGCTTTTGTTAAGGTCAACAGAGTTTTCTATAATACTGTCAATTATAATGATACTATTAGGTCATTTATTCATTATACTGATTGGAAAAGAACAGTTTGGTCTGAAAAAAATTATTAAAAGTAATATTGTGATTGCGTTAGTTTTTACGATATATTATTTTGTTTTCAATCAAATGCAATTAGGGTTGTTCCATAATATTTTCATTGCACTGATAACGTATATTTCATTTTGGTATTTAAGTCAGTCAAAAGAAAAACAAGAAACGAAGAAAATCAAATAAACATTTTCTGATAGTGGTGTGATTGTAACGTTGTTTAATTGAAATGATAGGATCGATTATGAGGCTCAAAATGAAGCTCTAAAAATTGTAGAGCTGTTAAAAATATAATGGCAACATATCCAACTTAAATCAAAATAGTATAAATTACGAGGAAATTATAAGATGAACAATTATATAAAGTTTAATGAAAATAGATGGAATAATGTAAACAATGACTATACTGCTCCATTGACACATGAACAATTAGAAGAACTTAGAAATAATCCAATTTCTGTTGCATTAACGGTCGGGAAAAAAGTTCCGGAAGAATGGTTTGAAAAAGCCAATGGAAAAAAGCTATTAGGCTTAGCTTGTGGTGGTGGACAGCAGGGTCCAGTTTTTGCTCTAAAAGGCTATGATGTAACAATAATGGATTTTTCGACATCACAATTAGAAAGAGATGAGATGGTTGCTAAAAGAGAAGGCTTAAAAATCAGTACAGTTCAAGGAGATATGACAAAACCATTTCCATTTGATGATGAAACTTTTGATATTATTTTCAATCCGGTTTCTAATGTATATATCGAAGATCTAGAGAACATGTATAAAGAAGCCTCTCGAGTATTGAAAAAGGGCGGACTATTAATGGTCGGATTTATGAATCCTTGGATATATATGTATGATGCTGATATTGTTTGGGATCAACCCGATGAGGAATTACTTTTGAAGTTTCCACTTCCTTTTAATTCAAAAGAACTTGAACAAGAAGGCAAGATAACTATAAATCCAGAATATGGATATGAATTTAGCCATACATTAGAAAGTCAGATTAGAGGACAACTTAAAAATGGTCTTGCTATGATCGATTTTTATGAATCATGTGATAAAAGAAATAGATTAACCCGTTATGGAAATGACTATATTGCTACACTTTGCATGAAACTATAATATTATGAAACTTACTTCAGGAGAATAGCCCAAGAGAGTCTACACTCTCGAATTTTTATCTGACTTTTAAGTAATTCTAAAAGTGCAAGTTGGTGTTTTTACATCAACTTGTTTTTTATTCGTGAATTATTTCGCTTTATAAGGGTATATGCAAAATGGTATAATTAATATAGAAAAGTAACTATGAATTTATATTCTACAATCTTATTTTGAAAGTAAATAAGGAGAAAATTTATGGATAATACATTTATAAGATTAAAATCTTTTTTAGAAGATACGAACAATTTTGAAGAACTTTTAGAATCCGATACTCTTATATGGGTCGATCATAGAGAATATGATGAAGATATCATCTCTTATGTAAATGAAAAACTAGAAGATAAGATAGAAATAGTATTAAAAGATAATGGGAAACCTTATGGAGAAGATATTTATTTAAAACATAAAGATAAGTCATTTATGATACCCTATAAGGAAAAAATGGATAGAGATACAACCATTAAATCTATAAATGAGTTTATTCAACCCAAGTATGAAATTCGTTTTTGTATTGAAAGTCTTGGGAATGATACTTTGGCATTTGTGGTATTAACTAAAGATTTATGGAAACAATTAGAAAATGAATTCGACAAAGAAAAAGTGAGCTATTATTTTGAAGAAATAAATTTCAAAAGCAAGATGTTTGATATGGATGTCGATACTATTTTTAAAATACGTGGTGAAAGATTAGGAATAGCGTAGAATGATAAATTTTTAAAGGAGTATATATGAATACAACAAAAGAATGGATTAAAAAATATGAAACAGTAAAACATTTATTAGTTGCCCCTATGAACTATGCAGAAGTTTTTGAAAAAAATGAAATTCATGGAAAAAAATTATTTGTTTTAGAAATGGGAGAAATCATATTTCCTACGGGAGAACTTTTGGTAAGAGATCCTTTGGTTTGGCTGAGTAGAGAAGAAAAACCTTACTTAACCAAAGTGCCAAGAGGAAAGTATAGCATTGAAACTTTGGTAGCAGAAATCGAAGAAGAACACTATCGTTATGTACTTACAAGAGTAAAATTTAATGAAAATAAGCCTGTGATTTATTACGAAGCTTTAAAAGGTGATGAAAACCTAGAAGGTGTAGATAATGAAAGTATTTTTGGATTTATGGTTGATGCAGGATTGGCAACTATAGTTGATGTAGAAACAAGAGATAAATATTGTGATTTTGTAGAGAAGTGGTATAAAGAAAATACTGAAAAAAATATTTATAATGATTTTTTTGCAAAGGAATTTAAAGAAAATGCCATGAAAAATCCAAAATTTCAAAGAGAAGATGGAGACTGGATAAACTTTAAAATTCCTAATACAGATTTATCAATTCCTATGATTCAGTCTGGTTTTGGAGATGGACAGTATCCTGTATATTTTGGGTA
This sequence comes from uncultured Granulicatella sp., assembly GCF_963515095.1. Classification (GTDB taxonomy): domain Bacteria; phylum Bacillota; class Bacilli; order Lactobacillales; family Aerococcaceae; genus Granulicatella. The sequence continues at coordinate 28,178 of NZ_CAUPXD010000012.1, forward strand.
TGATGAAAAGGGTAATCTTTGTGATATTGTTTTAGAGTATATACCGATAAATTAATTTCAAAGGGAGATATATGAACTATTTATTAAATAAAGAAGATTTGATTTTATATGAATCCAAGTATGTTTCGACTTATGAAAACATCCCCCGCAAGAATTTCTTATCGGGGGATATTTCCGTATTATTGAAACTTCTTATACTGTTCCTTCAACGCTTCTTCGAATTTCGAAGTTGGGTCTGGGTGGAAGTATTGTGTATGTTTGAGTGTATCTGGTAAGTATTGTTGTTTTACCCAGTGATTTGGATAGTTATGTGGGTATTGGTAATTCGTTCCTCGTCCTAATTTTTGAGCTCCTTGATAGTGTGCATCTTGTAAGTGGGAAGGGATGTTTCCTGATTTCCCTTGTCTAACATCTGAGAGTGCTGCATCAATGGAGAGAATTGCTGTGTTTGATTTAGGGGAAAGGGCTAATTCAATCACTGCATTGGCAAGTGGGATTCTTGCTTCGGGTAAACCTAGTTTTTCGGCAGCTTGTACAGCTAATACGGCTCGACTGGCTCCTGCTGGGTTTGCTAATCCGATATCTTCATAAGCAATGACTAATAATCGTCTAATTAAGGTAATGAGTTCGCCTGCTTCAATGAGCCTTGCCATATAGTGAAGTGCTGCATCTACGTCACTTCCTCGAATCGATTTTTGAAAAGCGGAGATGACATCATAATGTTGATCTCCGTTTTTATCATGTGCGAAGACTTTTCTTTGTAGACAGTTTCCTGCGATTTCTTCTGTAATAATAATTTTTCCATCTTCATTTTCCAGAGTAGATTTCACTGCTAATTCTAAAGCATTTAGTGAACTTCTAACATCTCCATTTGAAAAATGCGTCAATGTATGTATCGCTCCGTCTGTGATTTCCACATCATAGTTTCCTAATCCTTTTGTTTCATCTGTTAATGCACGTTTGAGCGCTTGATGAATTTCTTCTGGTGTCAGTGGGATGAGTTCGAAAATTTGTGTTCGACTGCGAATGGCTGGGTTAATGGCAATATAGGGATTTTCTGTGGTGGCTCCTATTAAAATGACACGTCCATTTTCTAAATGTGGAAGAAGGAAATCTTGTTTTGGTTTATCTAAGCGATGAATTTCATCCAGTAATAAAATGACTGTTCCGCTCATCTTTGCTTCTTCAATGACAATTTGTAATTCTTTTTTTGTATCAGTGGCGGCATTTAATGTTCGAAAGGCATACTTTGTTGTTCCTGCAATGGCACTGGCAATACTTGTTTTTCCAATTCCAGGAGGGCCATATAAAATCATCGAAGAGAGTTGTTTAGCGGCAATCATTCGAGCAATAATTTTTCCAGGTGCTACTAAATGTTGTTGTCCAACAACTTCTTCTAAGCAAGTGGGTCTCATTCGGTATGCTAATGGTTGATTTTTCATAATTCTCCTCACTTTCTATCTGTTCTATTCTAGCATAGTTTAAATACTGACGTGAGTCAAAAATATTTACCTTATTTTGAAAAATATACTATACTAGTAAGAGTAGAAAATGATAGATGTAAAATTTTATCCAAAAGAAAGGACGATATCGTTGCATTATTTAGATTATGCTGCCACTACACCGGTTGTAGAGGAAGTAAAAAAGGCAATTTTTGAAGAAATGGCATATTTTGGCAATCCTTCTAGTGTTTACCAAATTGGTCGTACTCAAAAACAAAAGATTCAAGCTGCTAAAAAAGATATATTACAAGAATTACATGCTGCTACGAATGATTCCATTATTTTTACAGGTTCAGGTTCAGAAGCGAATAATTTAGTGTTTGAATCCATTTGCCAGCATTTTGCAAAAGAAAAAGGAGAAATCATTATTTCAGGAATCGAGCATCCATCGGTTAAAAAAGCTGCAGCATATGCTGAAAAATTAGGATTCACGATTATTGCGTTAGTTCCTGATGAGTCAGGTTGTATTTCTGTTAAACAAGTGGAAGAAGCTTTAACGGAGAAGACACGTTTAGTATCGATTATGACCGTTAATAACGAAACTGGAGCGTATCAACCGATTCATGAAATTGGTGAGTTATTAGTGGAACATCCTGCTTATTTCCATACAGATGCAGTTCAGGCATTTGCCCAAGAAGAAATGGATGTAGCGACTTCTCATATTGATTATTTATCTGCTTCAGGGCATAAAATTCATGCGCCAAAAGGAATTGGATTTTTATATAAGAAAAAATCTGCACCGATTCATGCACTGATTAAAGGTGGAGGCCAAGAACAAGGGTGGAGAGCAGGAACTGAAAATGTTCCATATATTGTTGGTTTTCAAAAAGCTCTTGCACTAGCGATTCAAACTAGAAATGAGAAGAAGAATAGATATATTAAATTATCAGAGTATTTACAAGAACAATTAATAACTCGTAACATTCCTTTTGAAATCAATGGGGATACATCAAAAAAGAGCCCTCATATTTGTAATGTATGGTTAAAAGGTATTCCTGCCAGTCAAACATTAATCATGTGTGATCTACATCAAGTAGCTGTTTCAGCGGGTTCTGCTTGTTCTGCTGGAAGTTTAGAGCCTAGTCCTGTATTATCACTCATGTATCCTCAGAATAAAAATAGAGTTGTAGAATCTGTTCGTTTGTCCTTTGGAGGAGAAACGACTACGGAAGATATTGATGCATTTATTTCCTCAATATCCTCGATTAAACGTCCATAGTATGCTAAACTAGAAGAAAGTGATGAAAGGAAGTGTTCATATGGCATTTACTCAAACAGCAACATTAAAAAACTCAAATCATGTTTATCAAGTATCTCCAACGGTAAAAGGATATACATTAAGAGATAACGGATTTGTCGAAACAAAATCTGGTAATTTTCAATTAATTCGCAGTTTAGATGACTTAGTAGTCGGACATCGTGGATTAAAATTAAAAGTTTCCGTTGATAAAGCAATGAAATTATTAAAAATTTCAACAACAACAAAAGATGGACTACAAACTGTTCAATTATATGGAAATGAAAAAAATGCATATGCGATTGAGAAATTAGAATTTATTCTTGAAGGTTTAGTAGAACGTGGTGTATTAGAAGAAATATAAAAAACGAGGCAGAGTTTACTCTGTCTCGTTTCTATACATAGCACGGGAAGGTATTCCGATCACTAGTGTTGATCTTCTTCGTGAGGGAGTGGCTTAAACTGCGCCACGAAGCTTAAAGTATCGCCAAAATAAAGATTTTCGCCTGGGATCTCATAGAGTTCCTGCATGCGTTTACTTAAAGAATATGGAAGATTCGTAGAATCTTTTTCATACTTCGTTAAAGTATCTTTATTAATTTTTAGGTATTTGGCGGCTTCTAAGAGTGTCAAATTACGATTAACCCGCGCTGCTCGTAAAGATATTATCATACACTTATGCCCCCCTTTTACCAATAATAATTGTAGTGAAAATAAATTTATTTGTCAAATGTATGTAAGGCTATAATTCCTATCGTTATCGCCTTTAAGAAGATTTTGAGAAAAATTTTTTGAAAAAATTTTTAGAAAGTGTTATAAAAATGATACAGCGACCTTCAAATCGTTAAAACAGAGAAAAATTAGAAATGATGGTGAATGAATGAATAAGGAAAATATCCGTGTAATAGTCGGAATGAGTGGTGGAGTTGATTCTTCAGTAACTGCTCTTTTATTAAAACAAGCTGGATACGATGTGATTGGTATCTTCATGAAAAACTGGGATGATACAGATGAAAATGGTGTATGTACAGCAACAGAAGATTATAAAGATGTGGCAGCAGTAGCTGAACAAATTGGAATTCCATATTATTCTGTTAATTTTGAAAAGGAATATTGGGATCGTGTATTTGAATATTTCTTAAAAGAATATCGATTAGGAAGAACTCCTAATCCGGATGTAATGTGTAATAAAGAAGTAAAATTCCAAGCTTTCTTAGATTATGCCCTTCAATTAGGAGCAGACTATGTAGCAATGGGACATTATGCTCGTGTGGAAAAAGACGAGAATGGAGTAGTTCGTTTATTACGTGGAGTGGATAATAATAAAGATCAAACGTATTTCTTAAGTCAATTAAATCAACAGCAATTATCAAAAGCAATGTTCCCAATTGGGCATTTAGAGAAAAAAGAAGTCCGTAAAATTGCAGAAGAATTCGATTTAGCAACTGCTAAGAAAAAAGATTCAACAGGTGTATGTTTTATTGGAGAGAGAAACTTCAATGAATTCTTGTCTCATTATTTACCAGCTAAACCTGGTAAAATGGTAACATTAGATGGCGAGGTTAAAGGAGACCATGCTGGTTTAATGTATTATACGATTGGTCAACGTCAAGGATTAGGAATCGGTGGTGGTGGTAAAACCAATGATCCATGGTTTGTTGTAGGAAAAGATTTAAGCACCAATACACTTTATGTTGGACAAGGATTCCATCATCCTAATCTTTATTCTGACTCATTATTTGCGACAGATTTGCAATTTAATACAGATGAAGAAAAACCAAATGAATTTGAATGTACTGCCAAATTCAGATATCGTCAACAAGATACAAAAGTGCGTGTCGTATTCCAAGAAAACGACAAGACAAAAGCTATGGTATACTTTGAAGAGCCAGTACGTGCGATTACACCTGGACAAGCAGTTGTATTTTATGATGGAGACATCTGCTTAGGTGGAGGCATTATTGATAAAGCTTATATGGAAGGAAACGAACGTCAATACGTTTAAAATAGATAGAAAAGAGGGAAGTCATGAGTGAAGAATACATTGTAGGAGAAGTTTTAGCGACATTTTTTGAAAATCCGCAAAATTTTTACAAAGTATTATTAATTCGAGTACAAGAAAGTAGTATGCAACTAGACTCAGATGAGATAGTTGTGACGGGAATTATTGGCACGATTCATGATCATTCCCCTTATCGTTTTAATGGAAAAGTCGTTTCGCATCCAAAATATGGGCAACAGTTTTCCGTCTTGAGTTATCAACAACATCAACCTACTGGAAAAAAAGGACTTATTGCTTATTTTTCTAGTGGACGATTTCCTGGTATTGGAGAAAAAACAGCTGAGAAGATTGTGGACTGTTTAGGTGAAAATGCGATTGAGCAAATCATTCAAGACGAGGATTGCTTAAAAAATGTACCAGGATTATCAGCTAAAAAATGTGAGAGTATTCGTAGTATTATTATCGAAAATCAAGGTACAGAACGTATTTTATTTGAATTGACGAATATGGGATTTACTCCAGTATTTGCGCAGAAAATTATGATGCTCTATAAAGAGAAAACGATGGATATTATTAAAGAAGATCCATATGTGTTATTACAGTCCATTGAAGGACTTGGCTTTAGACGAATTGATGCCATTGCGCAACAATTAGAGATTGCAGCAGATAGTTTATATCGTATAAAAGGTGCTGTTTATGTAGTGGTAAGGGATTTGTCTTATCAAGAAGGGCATACGTATTTAATCGATAAAGAAGTTGTCCTTGCAGCTCAAAAATTATTAGAACAAACTCGTTCATTTTTAATTGAACCAGATCAAATCGTGAATGCATTAAATGAATTAATTCGTGAAGGGATTATTATTTCTGAAGAAAATCATTTATCATTAGCTTCTTTATATTATGCGGAAATTGGTATTGTGAATGCAATTCATCATCGTATGGAATTGTCAAAAAAATCTCAGTATACTGAGGAACAGATAGAAGAGGCCATTCAGCATGTTCAAAAGAAATTTGGTATCATTTATGATGAGTCTCAAAAACAAGCACTCATTAAAATTATGCAAGAATCCTTGTTTATTTTAACTGGAGGACCAGGTACAGGGAAAACAACGATTATTAATGGTGTTGTAGAAATGTATCGCTATTTAGAAGAGATAACTTTTGATTCTGATGCCATTCAACTGGCGGCTCCAACTGGAAGAGCAGCGAAGCGTATGAATGAGTTAACGGGAATTTCTGCTTCAACCATTCATCGGATGTTAGGAATTTCTGCAGAAGAAAATTCTGAATTAGAAAGTGAGGATTCCGATGATTCTCGTTCGTTAAGTTGCGACTTTTTAATTATTGATGAGATGTCGATGGTCGATACTTGGCTAATGAATCGCTTGCTTCGTGCGACTCCTGCTAAAACGAAGATTTTATTTGTAGGAGATAAAAATCAATTGCCTTCTGTAGGACCGGGACAAGTGTTAACGGATTTTCTATTATCGAATAAAATTCCTTCGATTGAATTAACGCATATTCACCGACAAAAAGATTCTTCAAGTATAGTAACATTAGCGCACTCCATTAAAGATGGGCATTTACCAATGGACTTTACTCAAAATCAACCAGACCGTACCTTTATTCCATGCCGTTCGACTCAGGTTTTAGATGTGATTGAACAAATTGTGGTGAAAGCTATTAAAAAAGGTTATCAGAAAAAAGATATTCAAGTGCTTGCCCCAATGTATAAAGGAGAAGCTGGTATTCATGAAATTAATAAAATGATGCAAAATATTTTAAATCCAAAAATCGGAAATTCTGTTCGTGAAATTGAATCATTTGACCGAGTGTTCCGTGTAGGGGATAAAGTATTGCAGTTAGTTAATGTTGCTGAAGAAAATATTTATAATGGGGATATTGGAGAAATTACTGCGATTATATTTGCCAAAGAAAATGAAGATCAAGTCGATAAAATCTATGTCTCTTTTGATCATGTAGAAGTAGAATATAAACGCAATGACTTTATTCAATTGACGCATGCTTATTGTTGTTCGATTCATAAAGCACAAGGTAGTGAATTCCAAATGGTGATTTTACCAATGGTAGGTCAATATCAACGGATGTTGCAACGGAATTTGCTGTATACCGCAGTGACAAGAAGTAAGAAATTCTTAATTATGTGTGGGCAATACGAAGCATTCCAAGAAGCAGCAAATCGCCAAAGTGCAAGTCGTCAAACGTGCTTAAAAGATTTATTAGTAGGAAATAGTTTTGAAAGTTTTACGATTGAGGAAGAGAGTCATGAGATTCATACAGTAGAATCGTTAGAAAATACGACAGAATTGATTACGGATCTACAACCTAAACAACAAAGGGTTATTGAAAAGAGTACCGTCGCAGAAGAAATCGAAACGTACTCTGTAACTTCAGAAAAAGTTGTTGTGGCAGATAAGAAATCCTTTATTTTAACAATGGCATTAATCGATTCTTGTGAAATTGATCCAATGATTGGGATGGAAGGGTTAACTCCTTATGATTTTATATAAAAAATTATAGTATTTTGTCCTCGTATCGTATACAATAAGACCGAGGTGAAAGTTATGGAAAACCAAAAACATTTTTTAGTGTCAGCAGATGCTGTGCCTCCTGTGTTTTCTAAAGTACTAAAAGCAAAAGAATTATTAGCAACTAACCAAGCAAAGGACGTTACAGAAGCAGTAAAATTAGTAGGAATTTCACGTAGTGTGTATTATAAGTATTATCGAAAAGTTCAAGGATTTTCGTCAGTGACTTATGGAAGAAAAGCTTCGTTGAATATTCATATGAAAAATGAAAAAGGAACATTGTCTAAAACATTAGATTTATTTGCCAGTTATAATATGAATGTATTAACGATATTCCAAGGATTAGCAATCCATAGTGTAGCGATTGTTCAATTAATGTTAGATATTTCCGAATCAACGACTGATTTATCCGTGATTTTAAAGCAAATTGAAGCGATGGATAATATTATCGGTGTTGAATTACAAAATGTAGAGTAGGAATTCAAATGAAATTACAAACGAATAAAGGAAATCTCGAAGTAAAGGCCATTCTTTTTGATAAGGATGGCACTTTAACTAATATAGACAATCTGTGGGTCGAGCCAACAGAAATGGTCATCCGCAAAATTTTAAAACAGCATATCAAAGAAGATTCACCCATAACGATTGAGCAAATGCTAGAGTTATTAGGCATTGTTCGAGGTGAAATTGTTCCAAATAGTGTGATTGCTTCAGGAACAGTTGAAGATATGTTAGACGAGATTGAAAAATATTTTTCAATTGATAAAATGGCTTTATATGATGAAGTATTGCAAGATTTTAGAAATTATTTATTAGCACATCCAGATATGATTGTTCCAATTGGCGATGTAGCTTTTTTAATTTCTGAATTAAAACATAAGGGAATTAAAGTAGGAGTTGTGACAAACGATAGTTATATTCCAACAAAAACGATTTTTGAAATATTAAAAGTTTGGCATTTATTTGATTTTGTTGCAACACCTGATGATTATGCTGCTAAACCGGTCGCAGATTCACTTATTGGTGCGAGTCAGCAATTAGGAGTACCATTGAATGAAATCTTTTATGTAGGTGATTCCTATTTAGATATGGCATATGCCAAACATTGTGGTGGAGGAATTGCTGTTTTAACGAGCGGGAGTGATGTCCATAAAATGAAAGAACAATCTGTATTAGTATTAGATTCTGTAGAACAATTACTAGATTTTGTAATAGGAGAGTGACTATGTACGAAACAAATCATACAAGTGAACGTTTGAAATTATTATTTAAAATTTTAATTCCAGTCCTAATATATCAATTAGCGAATTTTTCAGCGCAATTTATTGATACGGTTATGACAGGACAATATCATGAAATGCACTTAGCAGGAGTTTCCATTGCAGGAAGTTTATATAATCCATTTTTTACATTGCTAAATGGGATTGTAGCAGCACTGATTCCAATTGTAGGGCAATTACTTGGAAAGAACGATAAAAATGGCATTCAAAAAATTGTATTCCAATTTATGTATATTGGAATTTTATTAGCGATTCTTTTATTTTGTATTGGCTTAATTGGATTAAATCCCGCATTAAATCAAATGCATTTAGAAACAGAAGTATCCACGATTGCTAGAGAATATTTACTACTCTTATCGATTGGATTTATTCCATTTTTACTCTTTAGTGTCATTCGATCCTTCATTGATGCATTAGGGTTAACAAGAGTTTCCATGTTTCTAATGATTTTACTTGTTCCATTAAATATGTTCTTTAATTATTCATTAATTTATGGAAAATTTGGACTACCCGAATTAGGTGGTCCAGGGGCAGGTCTTGGAACGGCGATGGCTTATTGGGTGTTATTAATCGTGGCGATTGTTGTTCTTAAAAAACATCCAAAATTGAAACCTTATCATGTATTAAGTTTTGAAAGACCGCATTTACCATTGTGGAAAGAGCCGTTTGCATTAGGGTTACCCATTGGATTTAATGTTTTTGGGGAAGTAGCGATTTTTGCACTGGTTGGTTTATTAATGGCTAAATTCGGATCACAAGTCATTGCGTCACACCAAGCTGCTATGAATTTTTCATATTTGGCGTATGCCTTCCCAATGAGTATTTCTAATGCATTGACGATTATTGTTTCGTATGAGATTGGACAAAAAAATCAAAAGTCCGCAAAAGAATATATTCGATTAGGGATTTCTACTTCTGTTATCATTGCTTTTCTAACATTAGTGTGGTTATATTTTAACCGCCCAATGATTGCTGGATTATATGGAAGTTCAGAAAGTTTTATTCAATTAACAATGGTGTTTTTATCCTATAGTTTATTATTCCAAATGTTTGATGCCGTTGCGGCTCCGATTCAAGGGATATTACGTGGTTATAAAGATGCAAAAATGCCATTTATTTTATGCTTATTAGGATTTTGGGTCATTGGTCTTCCGGTTGGTATTATTTTAGATTGGATGACCGATTTAGGACCGTATGCTTATTGGATTGCATTAATTGCAGGTTTAATGTCAAACTGTTTCTTATTAATGTTGCGATTAAGAAGTGTCCAAAAAAAATATGATAAAAGGGGAGCAGTAAATGGAAAATGAATCAATTGAAGTAGTCGAAGTTCAGGAAGAAATTGTAGTGAAAAAAACGGAGTCACCTTTAAAACAGTTAATGAAACAACTGTTTAAACATTTATTAGTGTATACAGCTATTTTTATGGGAATTCTTTCTCTATTTGTCCTTAGTAGTGAACTAATTAAAATGGTGAAAACTGTGAGACCAGACTTTTTACCAATGGTAACAGAGACTTATCTGCAGAATTTATCTGACTTTGGTTATATTGTTGCAGTGATTGTTGGCATTACTATTTTTTATAAAAAACAACAGATCAATATGAAAGAAACGATTTTTTATCGTCAAAAGAAGATGACATTGGAATATTTTGCAGTGTTTGCGATTATACTGTTTGGCTGCCAATTTATTTTTACTCAAAGCGCTCAATTATTCGAATTTTTCTTAAATCAAATTGGTTTAAGTACTAAAGGTGCGATTGAATCAGCCACAAGTGCTGATGATTCCTTTATGTTAGTGATTTATGCAGCGTTTGTGGGTCCATTTGTTGAAGAATTATTGATTCGTGGTGGAGTTGTTTATCGTTTAAAACATTATGGGAAAATTTTTAGTATTCTTATTTCAGCAATGGCTTTTGGGTTATTCCATATGAATTTAATTCAAGGAGTTTTTGCTTTCTTTGTTGGGATATTGTTTGCGTATATTGCTCTGGAATATAGTTTTTTATGGGCAGTATTTTTCCATATACTAAATAATTTTGGATTTAGTTTATTAGTAGAAAATGGTTTACCTGCACTTTTAGGAGCAGAATTAGCAGATACTGTAACAAATATGCTGTTAATCATTACTAGTTGTGTATCGGTGATTTTCTTATTCCTTTACCGTAAAGAAATCAGTTCATATATCAAAGCGAACAGAACTCCAAAAGGAACCTATGGTGTTGTGTTTACAACAATGGTTGTATGGATTTATATTGTAATTTGTTTATTAGTTGGGTTATTAGGGTTGCAACGATTATAAGATGGGAGAGATTCGATGAATACGATATATTTAGACGATTCAGTATATACAACATTACAAAACCATCCTGAGGTAAAAGATTTACTCATTGAGTTAGGATTTACACCTTTATCTCAGCCGCAGATGGTTCAAACAGTTGGAAGAATTACAAGCTTAAAAAAAGGATCTAAAATTGTTAAAATCCCACTGGATTCAATTATTCGTCAATTAGAATTGAATGGATATATTGTAAAAGAAAGCAGGTAGAGCAATGGGTAATGATGCAATGTCACCATTAGAACGGCAAGAAAAATTAAAAGAATTAATGCTCCGATTACATCAAGGGGAAAAAGAAGAAATTATTCAGGAAGAATTTAACAAACATTTTGATTCTGTTTCTCCTTATGAAATTCAAGTGATGGAACGGAACTTAATGCAAGAAGGAATTACTTATGAAGAAATTATGCGTCTTTGTAAGATTCATGCTTCGTTAATAAGTGCAAAAGTAGAAGCTGGAGAAGGAATGCCTGATTTTGAAAAAGAAGGGCATCCAGTAATGGTTTTGAAAAAAGAAAATTTAGCACTTAGAGGAGCGATTGACCGTATTGAACGATTGTTACAGGTTTATCTATCTTCAAAAGATGAAGAACTGTTAAAAGGACTAAAACGACAAATCGGCTTACTCGATCAGTTTGAAAATCATTATTTAAGAAAAGAATATGCCCTATTTCCGATTATGGAATCAAAAGGAATTACAGCTCCTCCGAAAGTGATGTGGGGAGTTCATGATGAAATTAGAGAAATTTATAAAAATTTCAAACAAGCATTTCATAACCAAACGGATGATGTCATGGAACAGTTTCTAGTAGCTAAAGAAGAATTGCTAGAAATGATTTTTAAAGAGGAAAATATTTTAATTCCAATGATTGCACAAGCTTTTCATGTAGATGATTGGGAGAAGATGGCGCAAGATACCCCACAATACGGCTATTGCATTGTCACTCCTGAAGCAGAATGGAAAGTAGAAAAGAAACCATCTCCAATTCAATCTAAAGAAGAAATTCAAGAAACAGGAGATATTCCATTATCAACTGGATCCTTATCCTTAGAACAATTAGACTTATTATTAAACTTACTTCCAATGGAATTATCATTTGTGGATAAGGATAATATTGTTAAATATTACAACGAAGGCAACGGAGAAGAAAAAATCTTCCAACGCACAAAGAGTGCGATTGGTCGAGATGTTATTAATTGTCATCCACCAAAAAGTCATGCTATTGTGACACAATTATTTGAACAATTACGTTCTGGTCAAAAAGAAAAAGAAGAAATGTGGTTTAAAAAAGAAGATAAAATGATTCATGTTACGTATCATGCGGTACGAAATGCTCAAGGAGAGTATATGGGCGTGTTAGAATATGTCCAAAATATTGCACCATACGTGAAGAACTTTGAAAGTCAACCTCTTAAGCGAGAGTTGTCGTAAGGAGAAGTGACTTTTTAGTGGAAGTCATTGAAAAAGAAACTTATCTATAAATTGAAATGCGAAAAGAGCTTTCTGAATGATTCGGAGGGCTCTTTATTTTGCCTCATCGACAAATCCTGTTGGTGAATCTATTTTGTACATTTTTAAATTCCCGAAATTGTGCATTCTTATTGTAGCATTTATAGTTGTATAACTTTTTAAAAAATTGCGAAAATTTAAGGGGGGGATAGTCTGCCCTTTTTCAGAAACTGAGACTATCTTTGAATCATTACACCTAAAAATGAAAAAGAAATTTACTTTATGAGATAATTTTTTGGTTTCTGAAACAGATTTTTATTTTCAAAATTCATGATATCGCTATTTCCTCTAAAAAAGGTCACAGTGTAAATGATTTCGAGTGAAAATACTTGACAGAAATTTTCGGGGGGGGGGTAGAATTAGGTTTGTTAAAATTATTTTATTTTGAGGTGAAAAATGGTAGGAAAAAATAATGAATATGTAAACCAGAAAAAAGCTGGACATAAATTTGAAAAATATTCCATAAAGAAGTTAAAAGTTGGAGCAGCAAGTGTGCTAATCGGAGCAGGCTTCTTTTTGGGACATCATGTTGAAGCAAGTGAAGTAGTAAGTGGTACAACAGTTGTAACAACTCAAGAAAATGGAACTGAAGATAAGGAGAAAAAAGTATCGGAAGTTACCGATACTACAGTGCAACCAGAAGTTGTACCTACAACAAATAATGGAACAACAGCAACTCCAAAAACTGAAGTTATTTCAATATCTAAAACTGAAGTTGTTGAAACTCCAAAACCTCAAGAAGCTCTAGTTGCTGAAAAGAAAGCGAATGTAGAAGCTCCAGTAGAATTAAACGTACAAACGGCTGAATTACAAGAAAAAGTGAGTGCGTTACAATCAGAAGTGAATCGTATTCGTGCAAACGAAAAACATAAAGCACAAATTGAACAAGCTGAAAAATTAATCGAGGAAGCAAATGACTTACAAGCTTCAAAAACAGCTACTCAAAAAGAAGTAGACGCAAAAGTTAAAGAAATTAAATTACTAACTTTTATCTTAAAATCAATGAAAGCGAAAGAAACTGTAGAACCAAAGAAAAACCAAGACACCCGTAATGATAAAAAGATGCAAGAAGGAACTGGTTTTAGAATGGGCGAAGGAACGACTGAATCAACACCTTCAACACCTAATGGAATATCAGCAGATGTTGAAGATGCAACTAGTAAGCCAAAAACTGCAACCAATGAAGCCACGCCTAGTTCTTTTAGAGAGTCTACTTCTGTAACACGTTCTAGACGTAGAAAGAGAGAAGTTCGTTCACCGGAAGTACCTCAACCAGAAGGTAACGTGATTGCTCATGGTGAAGACGGTGTGCCTTGGGAATTATATGGAAACGGGTATCTATTGTTTAAGCCAGAAGTTGGTAAGAATACGTTGACGAATAATTCTGGTGAATCTACTTGGAAAGATAATTATGGTGAACAAATTAAGCATGTTGGTTTTGCGGGTAAGGTTTATGCGCCTGAAAATAGTAGGTTTATATTTTCTAGACATAGTTATGATAATATTAAATACACAGATAAAAAATTCAACCCGTTAACTTTTGATACTATGAATTTTGACACAAGTAAAGTAAAGAATATGAGTTATATGTTCTATGGTTTGTCTAAATTAACTAACTTAGATGTGACGAATTTTGACACAAGTAATGCAACAAATATGGGTTCTATGTTCTATGGTATGTCTAACTTAACTAACTTAGATGTGACGAATTTTAACACAAGTAATGTAACGATTCTGAGTTTTATGTTTTATGGTATGTCTAACTTAACTAACTTAGATGTGACGCATTTTGACACAAGTAAAGTAGAGAATATGGGTGCTATGTTCTATGGTATGTCTAACTTAACTAACTTAGATGTGACGCATTTTGACACAAGTAAAGTAGAGAATATGGGTGCTATGTTCAGTGGTTTGTCTAAATTAACTAACTTAGATGTGACTCATTTTGACACAAGTAAAGTAACGAATATGGGTGTTATGTTCGCTGGTATGTCTAACTTAACTAACTTAGATGTGACGAATTTTAACACAAGTAAAGTAACAAGAATGGATTCTATGTTCAGAAGTATGTCTAAATTAACTAACTTAGATGTGACGAATTTTGACACAAGTAAAGTAACAAGAATGGATCTTATGTTCGATGGTACAGGCAAACTTAAAGAACTTAAACTCGGAGATAAATTTAAAGCTGATGGGATTAGAACGATACAGACAACTCACTCCTACGGCAACCAATATACCGATAAATGGCACAAGGTTGAGGATAAAGAACGCTTATATACGGTTTCAGATTGGGCGGATGCATACGCTGGTAACTCAACTGCAACTGCTGGAACGTGGGTACGTGAAGTATCAAATGCAACTTTGACATTCCAAGGTGAGAACTTTACTCCAGTTAAGGTGACTCCAAGTGATACCGCATTACCAACATTATCAAGACCGAGTCAACCAAAACAAAATCATAAATTCCTAGGGTGGTCAAAAGACGGAACAAACCTATTGACGCGCGATGCTGTTCAACCAGGTGAAACGATTACTTTACAACCATTATGGCAACCAGTGAATAATACTACGACAAGAACTGAAAGAATACCTATAGCGACAATTTATCGTGCTGATGAGACAATTCCTTTTGAGTCTAGACAAGAAGTGGCTGGTCAAGAAGGTGTGAAAACTATCACAACTACTTATACTGTAGCTCCGTATACAGGTGAATTAACAGATCCTGTTGAGTCTGAAAGAGTTACAACTGAAATGCAACCAAAAGTGATTAAAGTAGGCAATAAGAAAGTTACCACAGAACCTATTCGAGCAACTAATAAATATGTTGCTAATGAAGAAAAAGATCGCGGTTATAGCAATCTGATAACTCAAGGTCAAGATGGTTTACGTACAATAACTACAACATACACTGTTAATGAGACGACTGGAAATCTTTCAGATCCGATTACTTCAGAAACATCTACACCAATGACTCAGAATGTCTATGAAGTTGGTACAAAACCAAAAGTTCTTTACGGTAAAGAAGGTAATAAAGTAGTTAAAACTACAACTACTTACGTAGTTGATCCGACTAATGGAAATGTAACTGAAGCTTCAGCAAAAGAAACTATTTCTGAAGATGGTGCTAAAGATAAGGTCGTTACTGAAGATATTGAACCAAAAGTTGTTTATGAAAAAGATGATTCAAGAGAAAAAGATTCAGAGAATATCACTACTCCTGGTCAAAAAGGTAGCAAGGTTACAACAACAACATATACTGTAAATGAAAATACAGGAGCAGTAGAAGAACATCCACAAGAACCTGTTATTACTCCAGCGACTAACACTGTTGTTAAAGTAGCTGCAAAAGATAAAGTTACTTATAAAAAACAAGGTGATAACGTAGTTAAAACTACTACAGTTTATACTGTAAATCCTGAGAA
This sequence comes from uncultured Granulicatella sp., assembly GCF_963515095.1. GTDB lineage: Bacteria > Bacillota > Bacilli > Lactobacillales > Aerococcaceae > Granulicatella. The sequence goes on from NZ_CAUPXD010000012.1 coordinate 44,020, forward strand.
TGGTAACATCACTGAAGTTTCTACTGATGAAGTTACACAACCTAATGGTGCTAAAGACAAAGTAGTTACTGAAGATATTGAACCAAAAGTTGTTTATGAAAAAGATGATTCAAGAGAAA
>NZ_CAUPXD010000013.1:0-41305 GCF_963515095.1 uncultured Granulicatella sp.
CTAGTGGCAATGACTTTAAGAAAAGTTCCTTAAAGCTTCCGTGATGATGGTGGGCATGCCCTCCGTGCCCACTGTGCCCACTGTGCCCGCTGTGATCATGCCCATTATGTCCGCTGTGGTCATGCCCATTATGTCCGCTGTGGTCATGCCCATTATGTCCGCTATGATCATGCCCATTGTGCCCGTTGTAATCATGCCCAGCATGATGTACTTGATGTTGATCCTTATGGTATCCATGTTTATCTGTGATTCCATGCTCGTGTTTTAACTTATCCATGTTGTCATTATTCATTTTAAATTCCTCCTTATGCTTAATGATGATGTAAATGACATTCGCATTGTCCTTCTGGACAATTGCAATCCACTTCTTCTACTGCGAAAGATTTTTTCATCTCTAATATTTTTTCTAGTCGATCTATATCATCGAAGCTTAAAACATGATCTTCAATGATGCTTCCTATTACATTTCCGACTTTCTTATTGCAAATACGGTTAAAAATATCTTCTGCATAATCCCTTACGGCTTCTGTCTCTTCAATATTGGCAGTGTAAATAAACTTTCTACCTTCATGCTCTGTATTTAGTACGCCTTTTCCAACTAATCGACCTAAGATCGTTTTGATAGTGGATTGTGTCCAGTCCATTTTTTCTTGCAATACGGAAATGACTTTTTTACTAGTTACTCGATCATTTGCCCAAACTACACGCATGACTTCCCATTCTGCATCTGTGATATAAGTATTAAATTCCATTGTGCTCATTCTTCTTTCCTCCCATCGTCTACAGATGTGAACAGATATGTTCAAAATGAAGTTTACCATTGTAAACGAATTATGTCAAGTCTTTTTTATAATAGAAATTTTTCAGCAGACAAACCTATGTAAAAATTGACTACAGATATCACATATTTGCCTTTCGGTCTTAAACGATTATATTTATCTTCCATTATGGATTTACATAATGGAGAAATCATTGCCTATACAATTTCCTCAAAACAGGATACTAAGTTTGTATTGGATACATTAAATCAAATTGATTTACCTAAGGATGTTCTACTACATAGTGATTAAGGCAGCGTTTATACTTCTGCTGAATACTACACAATCTATGTAATTCAAATTGTAGAAAATTACATCAAATATTCTAATGAAAAAAGAATCCAACAAAAATTGGACTACCTGTCTCCAGTATTCAACCGGAAACAGGTAGTCCTAGGGTGTTTTTATTAAATTCTCACTTTTTGGGGTCAGTCCCTTCCAACCTTCAATCCTTTATAAAACTAATAATCCAGCTCCAATAATACCATTATCTCCTTTAATCGTAGAAGGAACCATTCGTTTTAATACATGTTTTTGTTCAGCATGCAAACGAGTCTCTAAAATTTCTTTAACTAATTCAATATAGTCCGGATTATAATTGGATACACTTCCTCCAAATACAATGACATGTGGATCTAGTAAGCAAACCATGGCATGTAAACTACTAGCGATTCCACTCGCCGCCTGACGAATAATATCTGTTGCAATGGCATCTCCTTGACGCCATTTTTCAAATACATCTTTAGTTGTCACAGAATCATCTTTGTATAATTCTTGAGCTTTCTTTTGAATCCCTACCCCTGAACAAGCTTCTTCTAAACTCATCCATTGACCAAAGAAATGAACTGGAATAAATCCAATTTCACCTGAGAATCCTGCTCCACGAAGAATTTCATCATTGACAATATTTGTTGCTGCAATTCCTGTTGATAAAGTAACATACGCAAACATTTCTTTTTCTGTTAAATTTTGAAGGCGATATTCTGCATAGGCAGCGACTTTTACATCATTATCAATTTTTACTGGAATATTTCCATAAACTTCTTGTAATCTTTTAACAATCGGAAAATTGGGCCATGGAATATTGTTTTGAAAAACTGCTATTCCATTCTCTACATCTACTTTCCCTGGCAAACCAATTCCAATCCCTTCCATCTCTTGCATTGAAAATGGATGTTCATTTAACTCTTCATTGATTAATCGAACAACTTGTTCAAATAATGTTTCAGCACTTTCGACTTCACTAGGTGCTTGCCTGCGACTAACAATTTCTCCCTTTTCATTAATAATAGCAACTGCTACTTTTGTACCCCCGATATCAACACCAATTGATTGTTTCATTAAAAACCTCTCCTTTATTTAATCGTTTTCATCGTTATTGTAGCCTTGTTTGAACATTTTTGCAATGATAAATTTTAAATGTAAAAAGAAAAAACTTTCCTTTGCAGCATCACTTATAAAATTTCTAAATTCTATAGTGTTTTTTGCTCTAAAGAAAGTTTTTTAATCATTATTTTTGTGATTTAATTTCTGTTATTAGTTCATTTAAATCATCTTCACTAAATTGATATTTTTCACCACAGAAATGGCAAACAATTTCTGCGCCATGATCTTCATCAATTAAATGTTGCAAGTCATCTACCCCAATCGATAATAATCCGGCACTAAATCTTTCTCTTGTACAAGGACAATGAAATTCTACAGGTAATTCTTCCAATACTTTAATATTTTCTTTACCTAATAAACGGTTTAATAAATCAATAGGCTCTTCTTGTTGATCAATCAATTTTGAAACAAGAGGCATTTCACTAATACGTCGTTCAATTTCAACAATCGTTTCTTCACTAGCTCCTGGAAGTAATTGAATCATAAAACCTCCCGCAGCACGAACGGATTCATCTGGATTCACTAATACAGAAACACCAACTGCCCCATTAATTTGCTCGGAAACAGCTAAATAATAAGTGAAATCCATTCCTAATTCACCATCAACAATTGGAATTTGTCCAGAAAATGGTTCCTTCATTTGTAAATCTTTAATAACTGTAATCGTCCCGTTTGTCCCTACAACGCCACGAACATCTAGTTTTCCTTTTTCATTTAATGGCAAGCTTACATGCGGATTTGAAATATAACCTCTCATTTGACCGATGCCATTTGCTTCTGCCATAATCTTTCCACCAGGTCCATCACCATTGACTTGAACCGTAATTTTTTCTTTCCCTTTAAGACTAGTTGCTAACAATTGTGTTCCAATCATTGTACGGCCTAATGCTGCTGTAGCTGCGCTCCAAGTGTCATGTCTTTTTTGGGCCCACGATACGGCTTCTGTTGCTACAATCGCTACTGCTTTAACTTCATCATTAAAAGCTAAAACTTTTAATAAATGATCTTTCATTCTTCATTCCTTCTTTCATCCATAAAAGAAAAGTGGGAAAGAAAAGCGTTGACTTCTCCTTCTCACTTTCTTGTCATTATTCTAAATCATCTTTTGAATCAGATTGTTCTTCATTATCATCTTGTTTTGCTGCTTCACGTTTTGCTAAAGCTTTTTTAGACTCTTCAAAACTTGCTGCCTCTACTTCACTTGGATACTCTTCTTCCACATCTTCTGTAGGCATTTCTCCAGTTTCAAATAATGCTTTAATCGTACGTTCATCAAGAGTTTCTAATTCTAATAATTTTTCAGCAATTAGAGTTAATTGTTCTTTATGTTCTTCTAAAATTTGTAAAGCTTGAGCATAAGCTTCTTTCATAATAGAACGGACTGCATTATCAATTTCAAAAGCAACTTGTTCTGAATATGCTTTTGTCTGTCCATAATCACGTCCAATAAAGACTTGATGATGTCCTTCATATTGAACAGTTCCTAATTCATCATACATTCCGTATTCTGTAATCATACTACGAACAATTCCAGTTGCTTGCTCGAAATCGTTACTTGCTCCTGTTGTTTTCTCATTAAAGATAAATTCTTCAGCAGCACGTCCTCCAAGTAATCCAACTACTTGCTCGAACAATTCTTTTTTAGTAGATAAGAAACGATCTTCTTTTGGAAGCATAATCGCATATCCACCTGCACGTCCTCGAGGAACAATTGTTACTTTATGAACGACACGCGCATCACTTAAAACCATACCAACTACTGTATGACCAGCTTCGTGGAAAGCAACCATTTTACGTTCTTTTTCACTAATCGCACGATCTTTTTTCGCTGGTCCCGCAATCACACGATCATGTGCTTCATCAACATCTAATTTATCAATGGCTTTTTTATCTCTTCTTGCAGCTACTAACGCAGCTTCATTTAATAAGTTTTCTAATTCAGCACCCGAGAATCCCGGAGTTTGTTGAGCAATAACTTTCAAGTCCACTTCTTTTGCTAGTTTTTTGTTTCTAGCATGAACTTTCAGAATAGCTTCACGTCCTTTAACATCTGGGCGACCTACTAAGACTTGACGGTCAAAACGTCCCGGACGTAATAATGCTGGGTCCAATACATCTGAACGGTTTGTTGCAGCAATCACGATAACGCCTTCTGTCCCTTCAAAACCATCCATTTCAACTAATAATTGGTTTAGCGTTTGTTCACGTTCATCGTGACCTCCACCCATACCTGTTCCACGTTGACGACCTACAGCATCAATTTCATCAATAAAGATAATAGCTGGAGCATTTTTCTTCGCATTTTCAAATAAATCACGAACACGGCTTGCCCCTACCCCAACGAACATCTCTACAAATTCAGAACCTGAAATTGAGAAGAATGGAACATTTGCTTCACCGGCAACAGCTTTAGCTAATAAAGTTTTACCTGTTCCTGGAGGGCCTTCTAATAAGACACCTGCGGGAATACGAGCTCCCAAATCAATAAATTTACGAGGGTCTTTTAAGAATTCTACTACTTCTACTAATTCTTGTTTTTCTTCTTCCGCTCCTGCTACATCTGAGAAACGAACTTTTACTTTTTGTTTTTGATCCGTAGCTTTTGAACGACCAAAATTCATCACGCCACGGGGACCACCTTGTCCCATTTGACTTGAAAATACGTTATACATTAAAAATCCAAAAATAGCAATCGGAATTACTACCTGTAAAAATAATGATAACCAAACTCCAGACTGACTCTCAGGAAGAGTCGTAATTTGAGTGCCTGCTTGTTGAGCTGCATTATTAATTTCTGTTACCGTTCCATCATTTGGTAAAACAGTTGTTTTAAAGTTCGAAGTTTTAGAAGATCTCTTATCAAATACAGCTAATCCTTTAGAAGTTGTATTTGTATTTTCTTTTGCTTCTTTATATTCTCCAGTTATTGTATAAACGGAGTTTGCATATTGCATTTTAATTTCTTTAATATCACCTTTTTTCAATTCTTGAACGAATTGTGTATAGCTAACTTCTGTCGTTTGTCCATTAGAACCTTGATTAAACCAAGAAACTAAACCAACAATTGCCACAAAAATCATAATATACATTAGTGCATTACGAAATATTTGACGATTATTATTTGTATTCATTTTGCCTCCTGCAATTCATAAATTGTTGTATAGCTTAGTGTATCACACATAAGAGTGTTTGACCATTTTTGATGATTAACTTAACCAAATCTTATGATTCATATACTTCTGGTTTTAATACTCCAATATATGGTAAGTTTCTTAATCCTTGTTTGTAATCTAAGCCATAGCCCACTACAAATTTATTTGGAACTTCCACTCCAACATAATCCGCATCAATTGCGATAACACGACGTTCTTGTTTATCTAATAATGTTACGATTTTAACACTTGCTGCTTGACGATGTTTTAATAATTCAACAATATGAGCTAAAGTACGGCCTGTATCAATAATATCTTCCACAATTAATACATGGCGACCTTTTACACTTTGATCTAAGTCTTTCAAAATACGAACTTCACCACTTGATTCAAATGCATCACCATAACTAGATACATCCATAAAATCTACTTCTAAATCACAATCCATTGCACGAACAAGGTCAGCCATAAAGAAAATAGCTCCCTTTAAAATACAAATTACTAATGGATTTTTATCTTGATACTCTGCTGTTAAAGTCTTTCCTAATTTTTCAATTGTTTCTTCTAATTCTTTCTTGCTGACAACTACTTCTGCAATATAATTATCTAACATAATAGCACCTCTTCTTATTTTCTATAGACTATTCTTATTCTATCAGTTTCTTTGCTTTTGGACAATGATTGTGTTTTGCGAAATCCTAATATTGCGATGATTTCTTTTGAAGAATTTTCTACAATCCACAATTTTCCCCTTAACTCACGAGGGATTTTCTGATTAATACACCATCTTCTAATACTTTGATGCTGATTTTCATTTAAAAGAAAACAATCATTTGGGTTCCTTCTACGAATCGTTAATGGAAATTCTTCCCTCGACACAAACATTTCCCATCCCTGTTCAGCTGTAAATGATATCCGTTCGTCTTCTGATAATACAATATCTGCTGATTGAAATTCCTCAACATATATTTCTTGATACGGAATTTCATCACTTTCTTCTTTTATAATCAGCAATTGATCATATCTTTTTTGGAAAATCCATCCTTTTGGTAAATTTAAACTCAATTGAGATGTATCCGATACAATGGCTTTTTGAATAGCTGACACATTTTTTGCACTCAACAAACCTTCAATTTTTTTAGATATTTCCACTAAAATAACTTTTTGCAATCCTACTGGTTGCTTCACAAAATTTTCCTGTTTCCAAGACCAACCGTTTGGTAATTCTACTAACTCTCGTTCCATCCATTGATAAGCTAGAGTCAAAACTAATTCTTGTTGCTCTTGTAACGTTTGCGTAAATTCTTGGATTTTTTGATTAAATTTAGGGTTTTCCTGTTTAAAAAGCGGAATGATTTCCTGTCTAAATCGATTTCTTGTATATTCTAAACTTTGATTCGATGCATCTTCTCGATAAGGTATTTGATGAATCGTAGCATACTCGTATAACTCTTCTTTATCCACTGTTAAAAAAGGGCGAATAAGATATCCATTACTAAATGGACGAATGGACTTCATTCCTGCAATTCCTTCAAGCGTACTTCCTCTAGTTAATTTCATTAAAACCGTCTCCGCTTGATCGTCTGCATGATGAGCGACTACAACATAGGAAACTTTATGTTTGTTCATAGACTCTTCCAATTTTTGATAGCGAAATTTCCTTGCTTTTTCTTCAATTCCTGTTGTCTGACTTGCTCCTTGTTCCCAATGATACACTTCCAGTGAAATATTTCTTTCACCACAAAAATCTCGAACCATCGCTTCTTCTTCATCTGATTCTTTTCGAAGATGATGATGAATATGAACCACCGAAAACTGTAACGTTGGAAAATTTTTTTGAAGCAAGAAAAAACTCTCTAATAAAACCATCGAATCTACGCCACCTGAAACAGCTAATAAAAAAGATTCTTGTTGCCAATTAGGAATATGTTGCTTTAAAAATCGTTCTACTTTCTTCATTCAAACACCTCCCATCTGATTGATATCTTCCAATTACAAAAATGAGACTGGATATTTCCAGCCTCATTTGAATACTTTATTATGAACGACGTCCGCCACGTCCACCACGTTTACCTTCTGTATTACGTTTTAATGAAGTCAAACGATCTTCAGAATCTTTTAAGAAGGAACTCATCATTGCATCAAAATCATTCACTTTTGCTTGTGATGGAGATTTTTTTTCAAACGATGGAGCTGATTTAGCTGAATAAGGTTTTTTAGACCCTTGACCTTCTTGATTACGTGGAGCTGATTTTTGGAATTTTGGCTTTTCTTCAACAGTTTCTTCAGAAAAATCAGCACTTGCACGACGAATTGATAAACTTACTTTTCCGTCTCCAGAAATTTCCATTACTTTTACTTGTACTTCATCTCCAACTGTTAAGACATCTTTAATATCTTTAATATAAGAGTTAGATACTTCACTAATGTGAACTAAACCCGTTTTACGGTTTCCTAAATCCACAAAAGCACCAAAATTTGTAATACCAGTTACTTTACCAGGTAAAATATTTCCTACCTCAATTGACATATAAAAAGCGTTCCTCCTTCAAATTTTCCTTTTATACACACGCTCGACGAGTATAAAAGATTATTTCTAACATTCATAGCACTTCGCAAAAATTAATGACGAGATTGATTGTCTTTTGCTTGTTGAATTTTATTTTGTGCAGCATCATCAGGTGTATTGAAAATAATTTCTCCTGATTTACTTAAGTAATATTCACTTCGTGCAAGTTTTGCAACATAATCATCTTGTTGTAATAACTCAACTTGTTGAACTAGAGCTTTTTGTTTTTCTTTTACTTTTGATTCTTCTTTTTTCGCTTCTACGATTTGCGCTTCAATCTTGCTAGCTTGATTCATTTGTCCAACAATTTGTAAAATCAGTGTTCCAATAACAGCTATCACTACAGCCATGAGTAATGAATGCCATACAGCTACTCGTTTCCAAACAGCCACTTTCGGTAAATGATCATTTTTATGCGATTTTTTCTTTTTTGCATTAAACGCAATAATATTGCTATTTTCTTGTTGCTGTTTATTCACTGCTCTGACTCCTTTAATGATTATATGACGAGTATAACAAGAATATGATAACTAGTCTATGCTTTTAGAAAATTTTTATAAAAAAACTCTTTCTTAGCTAGGATTTTCTAGCTAAGAAAGAGTTTTTCTATATCAGATAAGTCTTATTCGTTAATATTCTTCTGTCTTGAACTTGATCTTCTTCACTTCTAAATCAGAATGTTGTTCTTCCATATACTCTTGAATTTTTTCAATTACAATTTCTTCATCATGCTCTACACGCAAAATCAATTCATATTGACCATCATCCAATTCCTTTGCTTCAACTTGAATCGATTGATAATCCTCTAAATGACAAAAATCATAAATCTTTTGCATAATCGTAACATCTGGAACAAGACAATGAATACTTACTTGTCGATTTTGAGCTTTTAACGGTGATTCATGTGTCAATAATTGAATTATCACTACTACAGCTGCACAAACCACTCCGAAAATCCACATTCCGCCACCAATCGCTAAACCAATCCCAGCTGTTGCCCAAATTCCTGAGGCTGTTGTAATACCGCTAATTTTCTTATCTCTCATAAAGATAATACCACCACCGATAAAACTGATACCACTGACTACTTGAGCCGCCACACGAGCTGTATCAAATTTGGAAGTATCTAAAAAAGCTTCTTTAGAAATTAGCATCATTAGTGTTGATGTTAACGCCACTATGACGTGAGTTTTAATCCCTGCTTGTTTATTCCTAGATTTCCGTTCATGTCCAATGGCCCATCCACATAAGCAAGCTAAAATAATGGCTATTAAATGTCTAACTTCTAATATTGCATCAAAATTTCTACTTAAAATTGTTTCTACCATACTTGCTCCTCTCATGAACATTGAATTTTTTGTACTGTTATCAAAATGATAACGTGCCCATTATTCTATGCTTTTCTACCATAATTGTCAAGAAATCTTATCTTTCAATTTAGGCATCATGAATTGGAGTCAATATAATAATCATTATTTAGAGATACTCATGATTGAATCTTTATTATTCTTCACCATAACGGTATCATAAAACATCTTCAGTATGCTTCCTAATACAATCAAAATTCCAAAAGCTATCCATAACATTTGAAGATTCATCGTTCCAAGAAATACACTTCTAACTACCTGTCCAATTTGAAGTGCACTCGCATGATCCATCACCTCTATTCCAAATGAGAAATGATCATAAAAAGTATGAATCATCATCATAATTTGAAGATTAATAAAGATGGAATCTATCTTCAATTCTTTATTCTGATGAATTTTTCTACTACTCAATCCTAATAAAATCATTAATACAACTGTAAACACAAGCGTTAAGTCCACAATAACACCAAAAGGTAATAAGTGAAACTTTAGAATTGTGCCCTTTAAAATCATTGGACCAAACACAGCTGTCATTAATATTAGTTCTAGTACTAGAATTCCTTTTTTAATTTTGAAAGGTAGTTTCATCATACTAAACAATGCCAACAGAAAAGCTAAACAACTGACTCCCATCGCTCTCCACGATTCATACGTCACTTCAACAATTCCTTTTGTACTAAAGTACAAGCCAAATAAACAAGTTGCAACAGAAGTAACCATTGCAACACCCATATAGACTTTACTCATTTTATTCATCTTTCTCATCCTTTCTCTTACAAATTCTACAATAATTATTTTCTTCACATACAGTATAATGAAAACATTTTTCTTTCTCAATAGTTGATCTATTTAAGATTTTCTAAAAAATAAGAGAGGTTGACGAATCAACTCTCTCTTCTCATTTTTAAAACTCTTCTGTTTTTACTACTTGTTTTTCTTCTAAAATCGTAAACATTTCTTTAGCATCTTCTTTTCTTGTTGAGTCTAAAATAGCATCTACTCGAACCGTTACAGTCTTATTTCCAAATTGAATAGTAATAATATCTCCTACTTTTACATCCGTTGAAGATTTTGCCACTTTATCTTGTACAGTAATTCTTCCTTTATCGGCTACTTCTTTTGCAACACTTCTTCTTTTAATTAATCGAGATACTTTTAAATATTTATCTAATCTCATCCATTTCCCCTCTTTTCTTCCATTTTCTTGTAAATCTTAATAGTGATTTCCCTTTTGGAATCATTAACCATTCACGAATGGTAAATAATTTTATTCGAATAGCTCCTATTATAAATACGATGATTCCAATACTCACTAACAATAGAGCAATCAGTGTATCTTTTGTTCGAGAATCTCCTGCTGGAAAATAGCGTTCAAAGAGGATATTCAATCCTCCTACAACGATTGCCATTCCTATTGCTACAATTCCTAATTTTATAATTGTTGACTTTTGATGATTCGAAGAAGACTTACCCTCTCCACTCAGAATCCAAATCATTCCTAGCATCACGAATAACCCTAAAATTGTTGCAATACTAGCCCCTAATGTTTGAAATATTGGAATGAACCACAGATTTCCGACTCCTTTAGCAATGAGCCCAATCAATAAAGCTATAAGCGTAATGGAATATTTTCCAGTACTTTGTAATATTCCATGGTAAGCCATCATCATAGACGCTAACACAATACTGATACTATAAATACTCAATACATCGTTCCCTTGTACATCCCCAAACAGCATATGATTAACTCTTGGTAAAATAACAAGCAATCCTACTGTGGCTGCCACTGAAAATACCATTGTCATTTTTATGAGAGACTGTTTCAATTGTTCAAATTCTTCTAAATGTTGCTTTGTATAACTACGACTGAGTAATGGTAAGTAGCTTGAAGAAAATCCTACTCCAACAACCATCCCTAATTGCACCAGTGGTTGTCCTCTATCAAAAATTCCTTTTAAATCTTTGGCAATTTCTTGACTGATTCCCTGTTCTACTAAACCTTTAAACAAGGTGAATGAATCTATTAATTGGAATAATACTAAAATCGAACTTAATAAACATAAAGTTCCACCTTCAATGACTAATCTCTTTAGCAAGACTCCCCATTGAATCTTATGAGATTCAATGACACGACTGCCATTCCAATTTTCAAATGAGTCTAATTTTTTATAATACATTAAGACAAAAGTTGCCATCACTGCCGCAATCACTGCACTCGACATTGCCCAAGTTCCCACTACATATAAATCATTCGTGAGACTTCCATAAAAACTTGCAGCTAATAAAATAACACTCACTCGAACAACTTGTTCTATTACTTGAGAAACAGCTGTCGGAACCATTCGATTCGTTCCTTGGAAATACCCTCTGGCAATTACCAAAAATGGCATCATTAAAAACATCCACGAAACACTTTGAATGACTGGAGATAATAAAGTATCTCCCATCCATGAAGCAATGATTTCTGACTGTGTATATAGAAGTGAAAATACACCTATCCCTAATCCACTTAAAATCCAAAATAATCGTTTTAAAAGAGGAGTTAATTCATAATCCGAACGATACTGAGCAATTAACGCTGAAACAAATACCGGAAAACCAGAGAGAGCAAAGGTCATTCCAATTCCATAAATGGGATATACTTGCTGATAAACATAAAAACCAGTATTCCCAACCATATTTTGGAAAGGTACTCGATAAACGGCACTTAATATTTTTGCAATGAAGGCTGCTAGTGACAATACCAACGCTCCTTGCATCATCTGTCTATTCGATTTAACCATTGAATCCCCCTCTTGTGTTCTTATTCATTTTCCTCTTTATGAGCTTCTACAACTTCACAACATTTTTCTAAGAAAATTTTGATTTGTTCTAGCCATAAATCCGTTGGCTGATTTGTTACGTTGAGTAATACTTGTAAAGTTGTACCTTTTTTAGTGACTTGAGCAGGTAATTTCACTGGCCCAAGCGCTTCAAAAATGGCAACTCCTTCTAATCGTTGAGCTACCGGTTGAGCAATAGATACAATGATTGAATATTGTTTTTTCTTAATCGAAGTAATCGATAATTGCTCTGCAAAATATTTTAGCATTCCAACTTCTAATAAATAGCTCACTTCATCAGGGAATTCTCCAAAGCGATCAATAAAATCATCTAATAATTCATGATACGTTTCCATACTATCAATAGAACGAATTCGTTTATACATTTCAATTTTTTGACGCTCATCTTGAATATAAGTAGATGGAATATAAGCATCTACTTGTAAATCAATTTCAACAGAATCTTCCATTGTTGGGACAGCTTTCCCTTGTTTTTTCAATACTGCTTCACTCAACATTTGAGAATATAAATCAAATCCAACAGAATCTATAAATCCATGCTGTTGTTTTCCTAATAAATTCCCTGCACCACGAATCGATAAATCTCGCATCGCAATTTTGAATCCAGAACCTAATTCTGTAAAGTCACGCATCGCTTGCAGACGTTTTTCTCCAACTTCTGTTAAAGTTTTATCTGGTTGATACATTAAATACGCATACGCAATACGATTCGTTCGTCCCACTCTTCCTCGCAATTGATATAACTGTGACAAACCCATATGATCTGCATTTTCAATGAATAAGGTGTTTACATTTGGAATATCTACCCCTGTTTCAATAATCGTCGTTGTCACTAAAACATCATATTCACCTTCAATAAATTGATATAAAATATTTTCTAACGTCGTTTCACTCATTTGTCCATGAATGACTCCAACTCTTGCTTCAGGAACTAATTGACGTAATTCATCTGCTTTCTTCTCAATGGTTTCCACACGATTGTATAAATAGAAGACTTGTCCTCCACGAGCTAATTCCCGTTCAATTCCATCTTGAATCGTCATAGCTTGTTGTTCCATTACAAAAGTTTGGACAGGATAACGGTTTGAAGGTGGTGTTTCAATAACGGATAAATCACGTACTCCTAACATCGACATATGCAATGTTCTAGGAATTGGCGTTGCTGTTAGTGTTAAAACATCGACTTGGGATTTCAATTGTTTCAAGCGTTCTTTATGTTTTACACCAAACCGTTGTTCTTCATCGACTACTAATAACCCTAAATCTAAGAAATTCACATCTTTTGATAAAACACGATGTGTTCCAATCACGACATCTACTTGACCTTTTTGTAATCCTTCAATTGTTTCTTGTTGTTCTTTCTTCGTTCTAAATCTACTTAACAATCCTATTTTGAACGGATAATCTGCAAATCTTTGAACAAAATTTTCATAATGTTGTTCTGCTAAAATCGTTGTTGGTACTAATACTGCTGCTTGTTTTCCATCCATTAAAGCTTTGAAAACTGCACGCATCGCTACTTCTGTTTTCCCATAACCAACGTCTCCAACAAGTAAACGATCCATTGGTTTATCTTTTTGCATATCTGCTTTGATTTCCTGAATACTTCTTAATTGGTCTTGAGTTTCTGAATAAGGGAAAGCATCTTCGAATTCTTTTTGCTCTACGGTATCCTTGCTGAAGGCATATCCTTTTTCCGCATCACGTTTTGCATATAATTCAATTAATTCATCGGCAATATCTTCAATTTTAGTTTCAACTTTACGTTTCGTTTTTGCCCATTCGCTACTTCCTAATTTATTTAATTTAGGAACTTTTGCATCCGAAGAAACATATTTTTGAACTAATTTAATTTGATGAACAGGTACAAATAAATGCCCTCCATCTTGATAATGAATCGACATATAATCTTGATGGACACCATTAATTTCTAATGTTTCCATCCCTTGATACACACCCACCCCATGATTGACATGGACAACATAGTCTCCAACTGCTAATTCTGTATAACTCTTCAATCTTTCCGCATTGGAAATTTTTTGAGTTCTTGGGGCACGTTTCGTTAATTTATTAAATAGTTCCTTTTCTGTAACGACTACAAATTTATCTTGTGGTAATTCAAATCCATGGCTAAAAGTTCCTACCATAATTTGAAGAATTCCTTCTTGTACTTCTTTTGTAATAATCGCTGGAATATCAAAATCATGGAAAGTTTGTTCTACTTTTGAAGCTCTCGTTAACTGATCCACCACTACGATAACCGTAGATTTTTGTTTCGCCCAACGATCTGCTTCTACTTTTACCATGGGCATTTGTGAGAAGAATTGTGTCACTGAACGTTCTTGAATATTATGAATGGCTTCAAACGTTAATCGGCCCAATCCTTTTTGAAATAATGAGAAATAGGTTCTTGGTAGCGTAGAATCTTTTAACACTTTCTTTCCTTCAAAAATCATATCAATCGAACTAGCAATCATTCCTAATTCTAATTGATGAATTTGCCATAATCCTGCTTCTTCATGGAGTGAACGTTGTTTTTCTTGAATTCGAGCATAATCATCTACTAATAAATATCCTTTTTTAGACACATAATCTAAAATAGATGTTTTCTCTTTATAAAATAGTTCGAGCCAATAAGAAATTTTAGGAGGAATCTCTCCTTCTTCTAATTGTGTCATCAGGTGATTCATTTGATTGGTTAATAATTGAGTACGTTCATCTGATTCACTACTCTTTATATCTTTTTCATAAGCTTTTTGAATCTTAGCTTTTGCCTCAAATACCACTTCATATTCAAATGGAATATCTGTTGCCGGTAAAAGAATGATATTTTCCACCATTTCGAGTGAGCGTTGCGTTTCTGCATCGAAATACCGTAACGAATCTAATTCATCATCAAAAAAATCTAACCGAATCGGATGTTCTTGATCCAACGGATAAATATCAACAATTCCTCCACGAACCGAAAAATCTCCTGGAGTAGCTACCATTGCTTCTCTACGATAACCCATCCGTCCTAATTGAGTAACTAATTCTTCTACTTCTAGCCTTGTTTCTCCAACAATTAATTCAATGGTACTTTTCTTCCAAACTTCTAAAGGTACTAATGGCTTTTGAAGTCCTGATAATGGAACGACTACGATTCCTTTTTCTCCAGTTGTTAAAAACTGCAAAGTTCGAATGCGATTACTAATCACTTCAGGAGAATGAATCGAATATTCTGCCGCTAACGATTCCTCTACTGTAAATAAATGTACTTCATCCTCATACCACTGTACTAATTCTTCATATAATTGAGTCGCTTGTAACATTGTTGGAGTTACAATAACTAAAGGCCCTTTCCAATTTTCATATGCATTTGCTACAGCTAAATGTTTCGCCGCTCCAGTTAACCCTAACACTAACTGATTTTGCATCATAGGAAGGTTTTCTATCCATTCTTTAAAACTATGGATCTGTTTTTTACTAATTCCTAACGGTAACATATCTATTCCTTTCTCTTTATATACGCACTAAAAAGGTTGAAACTTTCGCTCCAGCCTTTTTTAAAATTTATTTAATTATAACGATTCATGGTTTGAATAAAATTATCGCCTTTTATCCAATCTCTTAACGCTTCTACGCTTTTAGCCACAGAAGATAAAATTTCTTCTTGTTCTTCCTTTTCAAAATTAGCCAATACATGATTAACCACACTTCTACCTGGAGCAGGTCGGCCTACACCAATTTTAATACGATTAAATTGGTCACTTCCTAAACAGCTAATGATACTCTTAATCCCATTATGTCCTCCGGCACTACCTTTTTGACGCAAACGAATTTTCCCAACTGGGAGATCCATATCATCATACAGAACAACAATGTCTTCAATTCCAATTTTAAAATAATTCATTAATGGACGAACTGCTTGACCGGATAAATTCATATACGTCAACGGCTTCATTAAAATGACTTTTTCTCCATCGATATGTGTTTGAGTAAAAGTTGCATCAAATAATGCTTGATTAAATTCTAAATTTTCTTGATAAGCAAATTCATCAACCGTAATAAATCCAATATTATGACGAGTTCCTTTATATTTTGCTCCCGGATTTCCTAATCCAATAATTAATTTCATATGTCACACCCATTTCTCTTTTGAGTCCTTCCTAGTATATCACAAACTGTTCAAAAATCGAAAAATTAATAAACAGATAGACCTGTGATAAGTTCTTCACATATATTTTTTTATATTTTCTACTTCTTTGAAAATATGTAAATCATTGTTTGACTGCAAATGAAAGGGAACGAAAACGTAAACATTACCATTTGAAAAAAGTTCGTTTTTTCAAAACTTTAGATTAAGTATCACAAATTAAATCGTGCTATACTATGGATAGTTATTCCACGAAGGAATAAGGAGGTAATACAATGGAAAAAACAATTAAATCTAGTAACAAGGTAATTTTAATAGGGGACGGTGCTGTTGGTTCTAGTTATGCATACGCACTTGTACTTCAAGGAATTGCTGAAGAACTTGGTATTATTGATATTGCAAAAGAAAAAACTGAAGGAGATGCTTTAGACTTATCACACGCTCTAGCATTTAACTCTCCTAAGAAAATCTATGCAGCAAGTTATGAAGACTGCCATGATGCAGACGTTATTTGTATCACAGCAGGTGCTGCTCAAAAACCAGGAGAAACTCGTATTGACTTAGTACACAAAAACTTAAAAATCTTAAAAGGAATTATTGATCCTATTATGGCTAGTGGATTTGATGGAATTTTCCTAGTTGCATCAAACCCTGTAGACATTTTAACTTATGCTACTTGGAAATTCTCTGGATTACCAAAACATCGAGTAATCGGTTCAGGAACAGCCTTAGATAGCGCTCGTTTCCGTCAAGCAATTGCTGAACTAATCGACGTTGATGCTCGTAATGTCCACGGATATATTTTAGGAGAACACGGAGATACTGAATTCCCAGTATGGTCACATGCTAATGTCGGTGGATTACAAATTTATGAATGGGTTCGCCAAAATCCAAATACTGATGAAGAAAAATTAGTCGAAGTATTCTTCCAAGTAAGAGATGCTGCTTATGAAATCATTGCGAAAAAAGGTGCTACTTACTATGGTATTGGAGCTACTTTAGCAAGAATTACAAAAGCCATTTTAAATAATGAAAGAGCCATCTTCCCATTATCTGTTTATCTTGAAGGACATTATGGACAAGACGATGTGTATATCGGAGCACCAGCCGTTATTGGTCGTGATGGTATTCGTCAAATTATCGAAATCCCATTAGCTGATGCTGAACAAGAAAAAATGGACTTATCAGCATCTGCCTTAAAACAAGTCATTCACGATGCCTTTGAACGTTTAGAAAACGAATAATTATTAAAAATACTAAAAAGCACAAAAACATGGTAAGCGCCATCGATTTTGTGCTTTTATTTTTTGCGTAAAAATTCTTCATTCTCTATCATCCAATTTTTAAGTCCATAAATATGTGGCAATAAACTCTTCCCTAAAGGAGTTAATCCATAATACGTCTTTTGTCCTGTAGAGGATTCTCCTTTTTTATAAACGATATGAATTTCCATTAAATCATTTAACGTTTGCGATAACATCTTTCTTGAAATCATTCCAATTTCACGCTCTAATTGAGCAAAATACATTTCCTCTTCAGCTAACGTTAGTACAATAAATATACTCCATTTCCCAAGTAATGGTAAAGCTAACTCTCGTAAACATCTATCTTTTTCCATAGGCACCTCAAAGTAACTTCTTTTCTAAAAAACTCATTCTGATTATTATTATACCCATAACTAGATATGATTGCTATAAAGGAGTGTTTCGATGTTTTTTAAAACTTTTGAATTTGAATTTGAAACAAGAAGATTAATGTGGTATTGCCCCTATGGCGGAAGTGATTTTGCCGAAGTTCAATCTACTACAGAAAAAATTACAGAAAAAAATTATGAATCTTGGTATATCGAATGGTATAAACTCGGCAACAGATTAGTAACAAAAAAATTCAACAGTTCTATTTCTAAAGGAAAAGCTTATTTGAGAGCTAGTCGATATTTTCAAGCAGCTGAATTTTTCTTATCGCCTAAAGACAGCAGAAAACTAGATTGTTATCAACTATCCGTCAATTATTTTTGTAAAGGACTTGATTTATTATCGATTCCTTATGAACTAAAGGAAGTACCCTTTGAAGATTATTCATTAAGAACATTATTTTTTAAAACGAATCAAACACCTAAAGGAACATTATTCATTTGTGGCGGATTCGATGCCTTATTAGAAGAACTTTATTTTACGAATGTAAAAGCATCTTTAGAGGAAGGTTATCATGTCATTTTATTTGAAGGACCCGGGCAATCTAGGGCTATACGAACTTATCAAAAAAGTTTTACTCCACGTTGGGATTTAGTTGTAGAAGCTATCCTTCAGTCTTATCAAGAAGAGATTGTCTTACCAAAAATCGGAATTGGACTATCATTAGGTGGATTATTAATTGCAAGGGCATCTGCATTAAACGAGCATTTATTCGATAAAGTTGTACTATATAATTATTTCCCAAATATGTTAGACTCCTTTAAAACGAATATCCCGAAAATACTTCATCCATATTTAAACAGTCAATTCCCACCTTTTTTAGAAAAAATGATTGAGGTATATATTTCTCATATCCCCTTTTTAAATTGGCAAATTAAACATGCAAAATGGGTTTTCGGATGTGATTCACTCAATCAACTCATCATTCGATGTCGAGATTTTTTAGAACTTCCTGTAAAAAATCCAGTTCTTATCTGCGTTGCAAAAAATGATAACTATTACCCTTTTGAATTAGCAACACAATATTTTGAACAATTAGACGTTTCCAACAAAAAAATGAAAATTTTTGACAAAAATCAGGACTACAGCGATCTTCATTGTCAAAATGGTGCTGCATTTGATACGAATGATGTAATTTTTGATTGGCTTTTGGAAGGTTGATGTATCAATTTTTGTATTTCTTAAAAAAACATTACAATGTATATGATTAATTTGACATAAAAAATATTTTTGGTATAATTTACGCAGAAGAAGTCGGAGAGTAATACCGACTCTAAAAAGAAAATACTCTAAAGTTGATGTAGTCGTAAGGGTCGCGACTCTAAAAAGAAAGACCCTTTTTTTGTATAATAGAGGGCTAGTTTATGTCAAAAATCAATAAAAATAGTCTATATTTTCATCTGCTAACTCAAGAATATTTTAAAACTTATCAAGAATTAGATGAATTTCAGCAAGATAATGCTCGTGGGCATGGTGTTATGATTCTCGATATTAATAATAAACTGATTGCAATTCCGCTTCGTTCTGGTATTTCAGATAATCTTAAAAATTCAAGTCATTTATTTCCTTATACAACCTATAGACGTCATGATGGAAAAATTTGTCTAAAAGCTTTAGATTTCAGTAAATTGACTATTATTAAAGAAAAAGATATTGATAGTTCAAAAATATATCACTTTAAAAATCCAAATGAAAAAAACTTTTATCTTAAAAATTCAAATCGTATTTTCTCAAGAGTTAAGAATTACGTAAATAAGTATATTAAAATTTGTTCAAGGATTGAAAATGGAGAGGCTGTCACTTTTAGAACTTTAACCCCCTATCGGTTTAGCACTCTACGTAACTTTCATAATGAATTAGGAATAGCAATTTCTAAAGAAGATTTTATTAACCAATTAAAAGAAAGTTTTTAACAAAAGAAAAAGAATTAATTACAAACGTGACAATTTTGGTATATCTCGTTTTAAATTCCTATATTATAATCAAAAGAATCCTATTAACATTTTAAATACACATTATATTTTGTCTTACTTCTCATTGAAAGGAAAAGGTTACATTATATGATTAAACTAATTGCCATCGATATGGATGGAACGCTGCTAAATTCTAAAAAACAATTACTAGAAGAAACAAAACAATATTTCAAAGAATTTCACAACAAAGATACAGAAACGTTATTAGTTCTATGTACAGGCAGACCAGAAACGGGAATTCGCCCTTACTTAAAAGACTTAGGCTATCTTGAAGAAAATCATTATATCATTAGCCAGAATGGCGCTAATATTTACGAAAGCCAAACAGGAAATCGCATCATGGATGCATTTGTAGATTCAGCTGCTATTCAAAAATGGATTCAACTTGGAAAAGACCACGACATTAGTGTGATGGGTGGTGGGATTGATTATTACTACTCCTTTGACCAAGAACCAACAGAATGGATGGAGTATGATGTAAAAATCATCAACGGAGAAATCAAACGTATTACAATAGAAGAATCTCTTACAACAGATTTTTATAAAATTTTACTACTTGGAGATGAAGAACAATTAAACGAATTCGAAACAGTAATTCCAGATGCTTGGAGAGAAGAATTCTATGTAGTTCGTAGCCAAAAATATTTAATTGAGGTACTAAAAAAAGGCGTCAATAAAGCATACGGACTAGAAAAATTAGTTCAAAAACTCAACATCAACCAAAGCGAAATTGCCGCTATTGGTGATGCTGCAAATGATATAGAAATGCTTCAATACGCAGGATTACCAATCGCAATGGGAAATGCTACAGAAGAAGTGAAAAGATTAAGTGACAAGATAACAGACACGAACGAAAATAATGGTGTCATTAAGGCGATTGAACAAGTAATTAGTGAGAAATTGTAGTATGAGTTTTTAACACAGAAAATCTTCTAATACTACAATTCTTAAAAATCTTTTCTCATTTTCTTTGCTAAAATAAAAAATCAGCTGAACGGCTCTATGAAGCTCTTCAGCTGATTTTTATTGATTAAGGATTTCTTCTATTTACTCTAGCTAACAATGGGCTTTTTAACGAAAGAAAAATTTTAATTAAACCCATTCTCCGTTAGCATTTACATAATATCCATCAACAGTAGTACTTACTGCTAAAGCACCTGAACCATAAGAATAGTACCATTTAGTGCTTACTTGATACCAACCAGTCTTCATTGAGCCTGAAGCCGTTAAATAATACCATGTTCCGCTTAGGCTTAACCAACCAGTTTGCATTACACCTGAACCATTTAAGTAGTACCATGTTCCACTTTGGTTTAACCAACCTGTTTGCATTGCGCCTGAGCCGTTTAGGTAGTACCATACGCCACCTTGATTTACCCAGCCTGTTTGCATTTTTCCATCACTTGCTAAGTAGTACCAAGCTCCGCCTACTTGTACCCAACCAGATTTTTGACGACCTTGTTGATCATAATAGAACCAATTTCCTTTATCTTGAACCCAGCCTTGTTTTTGAGCTGTTGTTGGTTCTTTTCGGTCTTCGGGTCTTAAATAAGCAATATCATGTACTGCTGGCACATCTTCAGATGTATCAGCTCCAGCAGCTGGTTTTGGTTCAACTGGAGCAGCTGGTTTAGTTGGTTCTGCTGGATTATTAGGCTCTTTAGAAACAACTGGTGCAACAGGTGTTGTCCCTTTAGGCTTATTCATGGCTTCTTTGATTTTATCAAGAGTATCATAACCTTTTAGATAGTTTTGACCTGCAACAAAGCGGGCATACGCAATATCACCAGGTTCAAATGCTCCATAAACATGTATTACCTTCAGTCCATACTGTGTTAATGGGACTAATGTTTTCCCAGTCTTAGGACTATACCAAGCCAAATCCCCTGATGGAGTAAAATAAGTTATCCCCCAATTATTTGATGCTACATCACCAATATGTTTGAAATCTTTAAAATCCTCAAATTTCTTATCACCATAATCATTAAGCCACCAAATTTTATCATTAATTACTGTTTTAGTAGGTGCTGCAGCTTGAACCGAATTCAACCCTAAAATAACTGTAAACAAAGCTAGTATTAATGCCATTAAAGTACTTCTTTTTTTCATTAAAAGCTCTCCTTTTTATTTAAATTCTATTATTATCCCCCATTAATCAACTATTAGAGGAAATCCTATGCATAAAATATATAACAAAAAAAAAAAAAAAATTATTTCTATCAATATAATAGGTAGAACTTTAAACTTTTACAGCATTTCTATGAATAAGATATATTCATATTTTGTATAAACCGACTTTTATCTTCCTATTTGCTTAACTACTCATTATTTATATAGTAGTCTCTACACTAAACAGGGCAACCTTTATTTTGATTGTTCTGTACAATAGAATGCGCTACAATGTATTTACAAAATATCTTTACAAGAGGTGGTTATTATGGCGATGAATTTCAGAGCAGATTCTACATTCTATCAACAAACAAAAGAAATACTAGCAGATGAAAAGATAACTCTATCTGATGTATTCAACGCAGCACCTCGTAAAATTGCAACTGGCAAAGTTGACTCTACAGAATTTGTATTTAGTGATTCTCAGGAAACACAATATCAAGTTACCTTTGAAGATTTGAAAAAGGAGATTTTACTTGGTCATCAAGACATTAATCAAGGTAATCTGACTTCTTTATCAGATGTGAGAAAGGAATTTGGGCTTGATTAATCACTAACTCTCCCATTGTCATTCCCAAGAACAGAAAAAAAGACTTCCCATTGTAGTATGAGACTCGCATTTGCGAGGCTGCTTGCGTCCTAATACTACAATTCTCAGAAGTCTTCTTTTCTTACGTCCCAATGTCATTCCTAAGAACAGAAAAAAGACTTCTCATCGTAGTATGGGCACTAGAAGCCAACTGGCTTCTAGCGCAGGAAAATTTGAGACCTAGGCTCAAATTTTAGCCATGAGACCGCAGGTCTGCTGGCGTCCTAATACTACAATTTCAAGAAGTCTTTTATCTTATTCGCCCTCAACCGTGAAAATCGAAGCAAACTCATCCGTTTCTTCTGGTTCACTTTCTTGCGACTTAGGCTCTAGGAAATAACATTCCTCAATAACCACCTCTGTCACATAAACATCCTGCTGATCACGATTCTTATAATGTCTCGAATGAATACGACCCTCAATTCCTAAACGATCGCCCTTCTTCACAAAACGTTGAATACGATCTGCCATTTTACCAAATGCAATCACCTGAATAAAATCTGTTTGCTTATCCCCATCATTCTGTCTATAAATACTCTGTACCGCCAAAGTATTTCGACAAATAGAATTCCCCTTCTCAGATTGATGAACAGCGACGTCTTTAATCAGACGACCAATTAATGAAACATGATTCATTTTTCCGTACCTCCATTGATTATTAAAGAACAAATTGTCCTTCACTCTATAAGTACGAAAAAAATCTCAAAAAATATTTTTTTACGAAATATTTTTTCTTAAGTTTTCAGCAAATTCAGATATTTTTCTCAAGCGGTGATTTACTCCCGATTTTGAAATCGAACCAGATGGAATAATCTCCCCTAATTCCTTCAAACTAATATCCGGATTTTCTTTTCTCACTTGTGCCAATTCAAATAATTTAGCCGGCATTGCTTCAAGCCCAACGGTCTCTTCAATTAATAAAATATCTTCCATTTGACGAGAAGCAGCAGTAACTACTTTATTAATATTTGCATTTTCACAGTTCACTAAACGATTCACCGAGTTTCTCATATCTCGTACAATACGAATATCTTCAAATTTCATCATCGCATTCGCTGCACCAATGAGCGCTAGAAAATCGGCAATTTTTTCTGCTTCTTTTAAATAAGTAATAAATCCATTTCTTCTCTCAATCATCCTCGCATTGAGACCAAAAGCATTCATCATGTCACAAATATCTTCATTATGTTCTTCATAGTTTGAATAAATTTCTAAATGATAGCGACTTGTTTCAGGATTATTAACGGATCCACCTGCGAGGAATGCCCCTCTTAAATAAGAACGCATCTTTTCTTCATTATCACGAATTTCAAGTGGAATATGTGTAATTAATTCCAACTCTTCCATAATCCCTAAGTCACTTAAAATTTCTTTAGTTCCCTGTTTTAGACGTACAATATACACATTATTTTTCTTCAATTTCATTTTTCGGCGAACTAATAATTCACTTTCAATTTGATAATGTTGTTTTAATAATACGAAAATACGTCTTGCAATTGCTGCGTTTTCTGTTTGGATATTTAATACAAACTGACGATTAAATAAACTCAAAGAGCCATTCATACGAATCAGCGCCGCTAATTCCGCTTTTGCATGTTCGATATGAACTTCTAATTGCGTTAATTCTTTTTTCGTTTCAGATGCAAATGACATAATACCCTCCTCTCTCTATACAATAGTAGTGGGAAAGAACCAATGCTCTTCCCCACTTCTTTTCATTAATCATGTTTAACACTTCGTAATAAAGTAAATAATTCATCAATGACTTTTTGTCCGTCATGATAGACACCATTTTCTCTTAATTTAAGAAAATCTGTCGAAATCACTCGACATCCTTGGTCACGTAATCCTTGGAAATCATATTTTACTTGATATAAATATTCTTCATGTTTTTGTTGATTTAAATATTCATCTGGAACAGACTCTGTATTGACTAATACCGTATCAATAAAACGTTCTTCTAAATGCTCATGCAAGACACGAACATGATCACTATCTGTAAAATGTTCTGTTTCCCCAAGTTGCGTCATAATATTACAAATATATACCACTTCTGCCTGTGTTTCGCAAACTGCTCGTCCAATATCTTCAATCATTAAGTTTGGCAAAATGCTAGTATATAAACTTCCTGGTCCAATTACTACCATATCGGCTTCCATAATGGCTTCTACAACATCTCGAGAAGCAATTGGTTTACGATTTTCATCGTAAGTATGAACACTGACATGTTTAATTTTTTTACGATGCTTGGCTAATTGGGACTCTCCATCTACAACCGTTCCATCTTCAAATTCTGCTCTTAGCAATAATGGTTCTTCTGCTGCAGGATAAACATGACCTTCAATACTCATCATTCTAGATAGCAAACGAATCGCATCAAAAATATTATTTCCATGCATTTCTGTTAAAGCAGCAATAATTAAATTGCCAATCGCATGCCCTGCAAAAAATTGATCATCCGACTTAAAACGATATTGGAAAATATCTTTTTGCAAGGAACTCATTGGAGATAACGCACATAAGCAGTTTCGAATATCTCCTGGAGGCACAACGTTAATATAGTCACGAATAACGCCTGAACTTCCTCCATCATCAGCAACCGTTACAATGGCAGTTACTTCAGCATCTTGTTTTCTTAAATTTCTTAATAATACAGGTAATCCTGTTCCACCACCAATAACGGTAATTTTAGGACCTTTCTTTCGCTTCTTTTCTTGAGGTTCTACTTCAAAAATCACGAACGACCATTCCCTTCTTTACGTTTATCTTTATCGCGGTGAGAAATCGTTACATGATAAGAGTCAGACATTAATTCTCTTCCTGTACGTTCTGTTAATGCAACGGAACGGTGTTGTCCACCCGTACATCCAATCGCAATCGTTACACTAGATTTTCCTTCTTTTTTATAACCAGGAATCACAAAGTCTAATAATTCCATAAATTTATGATAGAAAGTTTTTGTCTCTGGTTGACTCATGACATAATCATAAACGGCAGAATCTTGTCCTGTTAACGGACGTAATTCATCAATATAATGCGGATTTGGCAAGAAACGAACATCCATTACGATATCCGCATCAATTGGAATCCCATATTTAAATCCAAATGATACTACTTGAATTGTAAAAATATCAGTATCTCCATTTGAGAAAGTATGCATAATTTCCTCACGTAATTTTCTTGGAGAAAGAGTTGTTGTGTCAATGACTTTTTGAGCACGAACTTTTATATCTTGTAATAATCGACGTTCTGCAATAATTCCATCATATACACGCCCGTCACCTGCTAATGGGTGAGTACGACGAGTTTCTTTATAACGAGAAACTAATGCATCATCACTTGCTTCTAAAAATAAAATTTTCGTAGTAATAAACGAAGTATTATCTAAACCACTAATCGATGTCATAATTTCATCGAAAAATGCTCTAGAACGTAAGTCGATGACTAATGCAATTTTTGTAATTTTTCCAGATTCTTTTACTAATTCCCAAAATTTTGGTAATAAACTTGGTGGCATATTATCAACGCAAAAATAGCCCATATCCTCAAAGCTTTGCATTGCGACCGTTTTACCAGCACCACTCATTCCTGTAATGACCACTAATTCTAATTGATCTACCATGTGTCATTCACCTCTCCTATTTCACTTTCTCTATCATAACATATCCGGGCGTTCCATGGGAAATTTTAAGCGATTTTCTCTCCTTTTAAGCCCTTGTATCTAACTTATCCTGCTGTAATAAAATTTTTAAAGTTGTTCCTTCTCCAACAACTGATTCTACTGATAATTCTAATCCTAAATTTTTCGCTATTTCATTTGATAAATATAGACCTAATCCTGAAGAATGGTAATTCATTCTCCCGTTAAATCCACTAAATCCTCGTTCAAAAATTCGTTGCTGGTCAGATTCTGCAATTCCGATTCCTGTATCTTGAATGCATAAATAAGACCCGTCCAAATAAATTGAAATTTGTCCCTCTTTATCCGTATACTTAATGGAGTTTAATAAAATTTGTTCCAAAATAACACTAAACCATTTTGCATCTGTCACAATAACTTGATCAATAGATTCATAGGATAAACGAAGATTCTTATAAATAAAGAACGTTGCAAATTTTTTCAAAATTTGACGAATCATGCTGTCCAAAGAATGTTCTCTCAACACTAAATCTTGATGAAAGGTTTCCATTCTAACGTAATGCAAAACAAAGTCTGTATAAGTTGTAATTTTTATTAACTCTTGTTCTAATGGACTCTTTTCAGGAAGAGTTGGTAAAGCCTGAATTAATAATTGACTCGAAGCAATACTTGTCTTAATTTGATGAATCCACATGGTATAGTAATCTAACTGCTCTTTATAAGCTTCTCTTTGGTTAAATTCAGCTTGCGCTAATTGAGTGGCGTAATCCTCTAAAGTCTCTAATAAAAACTGTTCAGATGTTGTCCACGCTTTTTCACTTTGAAGTAATTCTTTCCAATTAGGATTTTCCTTTATTTTTTTATACTGAAGGAAATCATTTATACACCAAGCAGCTAAAAATATGCCTGAAAAAATGAGAACAAGTACTATTAAATATAGCATCCATTCTAAAGCATTAAAAGCATAACCAAAGATTAGCCATAAACATAAAATAAAAGCGATATAAACTAAAAATTTTTTATGACTGAATAGCCACTGTTGAATAAATTGTCTCTTTTCTTTACTCATTGGTATCCACCAACCCATATCCAATTCCTTTTTTAGTGGTAATAAAATTCACTAACCCGCATTCTTCTAATTTTTTACGAAGACGAGCAACATTTACGGTTAACGTATTATCATCAATAAAGAAATCACTATTCCATAATTCTTTCATCAATTCATCTCGACTTACAAAGCTTCCGACTCTTTCAAATAAAACACGTAAAATTTGAAATTCATTTTTCGTCAAATCAATTGCTTGTTGTTTATAAGTAAATTGAGTCGTCTTCAAATGTAACGTCGCACCCTTATATTCAATCCAATCTTGAGTTCCAACAAATTCATATGCACGACGAAAAAGTCCTTGGATTTTAGCTACTAATATCGGCATTTCAAAAGGTTTCGTAATATAGTCATCTGCCCCCATATTAATCGACATAACAATATCCATCGGTTGTTGGTGAGAAGATAAAAATAAAATTGGCACATTCGAAATTTTACGAATTTCCTGACACCAATAATAACCATTAAAAAAAGGAAGAGTAATATCTAATATCACTAACTGTGGATTCACTTTTACAAAATCATCCATTACATGATTAAAATCTGTTACACATTCAACTTGATAATTCCATTTGCTTAATTCCTGAGCTACAGCGTCACGAATAATGGGTTCATCTTCTACAATCATCACCGTATGCATCCATTCCACCTCTATTTCGAATCATTCCTATACAACTTGATTGTATCACGGAATAAATAAGAAAAAAACACCTTCCTTTAGTAGCTTAGCTATAAAGAAAAATGTTTTCTCCTGATTGTTAAAAATTTATTTGATAATCGTCTTGAAGTTTTGGTTTGTTGTTGCTTCTAATACAGGATGTTTTTTCAAATAATCGGCAATTAACTCCGTCATATCAATTTGTACTTCTCGTACAATTTTTTCTGGTTTAAACATGGCATAGTTTCCGCCACCTACTGCACGATATTGGTTTGTTACAACTTCTAATTCATCCGTTTCTTGAACAGGAGCTCCATGATAGTCTAGTCTTGTCACTCGTTCTCCAAATGGTTTTGTAAAATCAAGTGTATATTCAATTCCTTCATACATATCATAATTGTAATATTGTGGTTTTGGTTCAATATATTTTGGATTAAATTGAACTTCTCCGTCTTTTACAATAAAGTAAGTCGCTACTCTTTCTAACGCTAAACGTAAATCTTCTCCGGAAATTTTTAGCACTGCTAACGTATTTGGATAAATGTAGTTTGTAATCACATCACGCATTGCAATTTTAGAACCAAAGCCTCGTCCTTCATTATTGAACAAAGCAGTTCCTGAAATATCTGCACCCGTTGCTTCCATTTGAACTTTATTAATAAATTCAATATACGGATGTTCTACTAATCTTGCTTGTTGAGGATCTGTAATCGTCATATCTCCCACAACAGTTCCTACTGGTGTGTCTAACCAATTTTCTACATCTGCTTGTAATTCTTCAAACATTTCTAACACTTTAGGATCTGCTTTAACTCCTGCTGTTTCATGTAATTTAGCTTGACTATTAACGACAACATAACGGTCGCCTTCTTTTTCAACTTGTAAACTAATTTCACCGACATAAGCTCCACGATATCCTGGTTGAATAACAGGGACCCCGTTTACTTTTGTTGCAATAACACGGTGTTGGTGTCCTGTTACAAGAGCATCTATTCCAGGAACTTTAGTCGCAATCGCATACCCTTCATTTTCTCCTGTTAATAACTCAGTTGGTTCACCCGTTTCTAAATCTGACTCAAACCCTCCATGATAGGTAACTACTACGATATCTGCTTTTTCACGCATTTCAGGTACATATTTTTGTGCAGTTTCTAAAGCACTAATAAAGGTTAAATCTTTAACGGTTGCAGGTTGTTCCCATTTTGGAATATATGGGGTTGTTAATCCTAATACTGCAATTTTAACGCCTTCTTTTTCGATAATACGATACGGTTCTCCAAATACTTGTTCACCTGTTTTAGAAAGAATATTCGCACAAATAATCGGATGATTGTATGATTCAATGGCTTCACGTAAATAATCTAATCCATAGTTAAATTCATGATTTCCTAAAATTCCTAAATCATATTCTAAATAGTTTAAAACTTTAGTTAAGTCATGGGCAATATGATGACCTTGTTTACGAACATAATAACTTAATGGAGAACCTTGAATAAAGTCACCATTTTCAATTTGAATAACTGGACCTTTTGCTTCTTTTTTTATTTTTTTAATAATGGTTGCTGCTTTAGCTGTACTAAATCCTAAATCTAAATTTCTTTCAGCATAGTTTGTAGGTAATACATACCCATGCATATCACTTGTTTCAATAATCTTAATTTCCATTTTATCCCTCATTTCTTCGAATTCTCACAGTTCATTGTATCATACCCCTATCAAAATAAATAGATACAGAAATCATTAAAAGTTATACTGATTCATGAACGAAATCCTTTCTCTCTATTTTTATTTGTCATGTATGTTTTTACTATGATATTATGATGACATAATATACAAAAAGGAGTCTTTATATGAAAAAAATACTATTATCAAGTTTATTATTAATTTCTTTAGTTGGGACTTCCCTATCAAATCCTGTTTTAGCAAATGATAGACTTTACTCGACTAAAACTATTAACGGAACACAAGTAAATGTTTTAGCTTCTGAAACAACATCAGCTTCTTCAGGAAATTCTTTAATGGGAATCCAAGGAGAATTATTAACTCCAGATAAACAAGCTATTATTAATCGTATTAACGCAATTCGTAAAGAAGCAGCGGATGAAGGTCTTGTTACATATGTACCAATTAAATGGTCAACAGCACTAGAACAAACTGCTATTACACGTGCTGCAGAAGCTTCTATTTCAATGGGGCATGTACGCTTATCAAATAAAGATCTTCAAAGTGCATTTCCTAGTGGAATTTATACTTATTCTGAAAATTTAGCATGGAACTATGGCGGTTTTACGGCAGCTATTCAACAATGGTATTCTGAAAAAGAAGACTATTTAAAAAAACGTGAAGGACAATCTGTATCAGGACAAACTGGACATTATGAATCTCTAATTAACCCTGAATATACTCATATGGGACTTGCAGCATTTGATAATCCGGCACACAAAAACGGTTGGATTGCAGTTGCACAAAGTTTAGCTAGTTCTTCTGGAGATTCTGAATCATTAGTTGGTAATTACGGACCAGCCATTTTATATACAGAAATTTTATCTTCTCGTATTCAAGAAATTTCAGCTAAAGCAAATTTATTTGATGAAAGTTATAATGTTATCGGAAATCATGTAACAAAAACTAATTCTTTTAAAACTAGAGGTAGTCAATCCGTTAACTTTTCTACAAATAATCCTGCCGAATTTCTTAAATTTTTAAAAACTCAATTAACTCGTACAGCAGTCGTTGGAACTTGGAAACAATCAGGAAATAGTTGGTGGTATCAATACACTAATGGTAATTATGCAACGGGCTGGAAACAAATTGATGGTAATTGGTACTTCTTCGATAATGAAGGCTGGATGAAAACAGGTTGGGTATCAACAAATGGTTCTTGGTACTATATGAATAGCACCGGTATTATGAAAACGGGTTGGCTTCAAAGTGGAAACTCTTGGTACTTCCTAGATAACTCTGGTGAAATGAAAACTGGTTGGGTAGCTACTAGTGGCGCTTGGTATTATCTTGATAATTCAGGTGCAATGAAAACTGGTTGGTTCAAAGAAAACGGAAAATGGTACTATGCTTATGACTCAGGTGCTTTAGCTATGAATACAACAACTCCTGATGGCTATAAAGTTAATGCTAGCGGAGAATTAATATAATCATAAATAGTTAGGAGACGCCTTCGGTCGTCTCTTTTTTAGCATTAAACACAAGTATTTAATTTCAAATATAAATAGGCTTCAAAAACAATAAAATTTGTGAGTTTTCTATAATTCTTGTATAATATAATTTAAGAGAAAGTTAGAAAGGAAATAAAATTATGAAACGACAGAAACCTCACCCAAACTCAAAAAATATCATCACAAGTGCAGTAATTATCGCAGCAGGAGTAACATTATTAAATGCGTCTGCAACATATGCAACTACTCAAAATAATGTAAGCGCCAACTCCATGGGGACTAACCGAACTTTCACCTCTGAAGATGCATTGAAAGTTTCTAAGGGAGAACTTCATTCTGAAGATAACCTACTAGACAAGTCTTTATATGGAGAAAAACCTCTAGATCCTGAAGGCGATGATGACCATGATGGCATCAAAAATAAAGACGAACTTTATGTTTATAGCAAAAATGGAAAAGAATACTTAGGTTATTACAGCCATCCTCTACTAGAAGATAGCGATGGAGATGGCTTATTAGATAACGAAGATGACAACAAAACAAAATGGTATATGACAGATCGAGATGCCGTTCTTTTTATGGAACTCTCTTATCGTAATGATGATTATATTAAAAAAATTTTAGACCATAAAAATCTCTTCCCTTATCTATATCTAGAACGTCAAGAATATAAGATGATGCATAATGAATTAGCACCATTTTGGAAAATGAAAAAATCTTATCACACAGATAATGGAATGGATGCCGTTCTTTTTGAAACAAAAAGTGATTTTCCATATCTTAAAGATAGTTCTGTACAAATGTTAGCTATCCGAGGAACAAAACTTTATAATTCCACAGATGTAAACGACTTAACAAATGACCTTGTTCTATTTGGTGGAAATCAACCAACTCAAGTGAATGACATCCGCAAAGTCATTGAAGAATTAGCTAAAGATTCTAGTGTGACAAATCTCTATATTACTGGACATTCCCTAGGAGGATATTTAGCACAAATCGCAGCTGTCGAGGCTTATCAAAAATATCCTACATTTTATGAGAACGTTCTAAAAAAAGTCACAACTTTTAATGCACCAAAAATCATTACTTCTCGTACTGTTTGGAATGCTCATAATGGATTTTGGGATGTTGGATTAGAAAGTAGAAAGTTAGCATTAAATGGAAAAATCAAGCACTATGTTACTGACAACGATAATGTGATAACACCTATTCTTCAAAATGATAGTGATATTACTACTTCAACTGGAAATGCTGAACACAAACATCGTTCTCGTGGATACTTTGAGAGCCGAATGAACGAAATTCCTAACTTTAATATTGGTAAACGTTCAACTCTAGACCAGCAAGGATATCGTGATCCTAAATTAGACACGATACAATTTATTAAAAAAACAGTTACACCTGAAAACTCTTCAGTACCAAGTGTAGATCCACTAGAAAATATCGCCTTAGGCAAACGTGTATCTCAAAGTTCCACTGCTTATGATGGATTTGCAAGTAAAGCTGTAGATGGAAATACAGATGGAAATTTCGGAAATCAATCTGTTACCCATACAGATTTCCAATCGAAACCTTGGTGGCAAGTTGACTTAGATTCTGAAGAAACAATCCGTCAAATTAATATTTATAATCGCACTGATACAGCGTCTGAACGTCTATCTAACTTCCATGTTATTCTCTTAGATAGTTTTGGAAATGAAATTGACCGCAAACGTATTTCTTCTTTAACAGATACTTTTGCTCAAATTGCAATTGATTATAAAAAAGCTCGTTATGTAAGAATAGAATTAGAAGGAAACAACGCACTAAGTTTAGCCGAAGTTCAAGTACTTCGTGCTGAAAATATCGCATGGAAAAAACAAGCTACTCAAAGTTCAACAGCTTACGGAGGAAATGCAAACCGTGCATTAGATGGAAATACAAATAGTAGTTACTCTCAAAATTCCGTTACGCATACTAATTTTGAAAAACAAGCTTGGTGGCAAGTAGACTTAGGTCGAAGCGAACAAGTAGGATTAGTAAGATTATTCAATCGTGGAGATGGCGAATTAGCGAAGCGTTTATCGAATTTCGATGTAATTTTATACGATGAAAAAGGACAAGAAGTTTCAAAACAATTTGTCAAACAACTGACTTCTACCCAATTAGACGTACAATTTAATGGGAAAATTGGTCGTTACGTTCGAGTTCAATTACGACATGAACACCAAGCACTAAGCTTAGCTGAAGTAGAAGTATTTAGACATATTCCTGTAAAAGATGCGAATATTCAAATGATTTCTATTCAACAACCAATCAACTCTTCAGTCAACGAAGATAAAGTTTTAACGATTCAACATAAAGGTGCTTATGTAGCACGTTATACGATAAGTTGGGATGAAATCAATACGGATAAAGATGGGAATGAGACTGTTCGTTCTCAAAATTGGGAAGGTAATGGAAAAAATCGAACAAGTGGTTATGTTTTGAATCTATCTGTAAAAGCGAATATGAAAAATATCCGTGTTAAAATTGAAAAAGCAACAGGTTTAGTATGGAATTGGTGGAAACCAATTTACGATAATACTCTAGTATTAGATACACCACAACGTACCATTACACACTGGGGAACAACATTAAACTCAAAAATTTCGGATCAGTAATTTAATTTTAACACAAAAAAACACACTAAAAATTTAGTGTGTTTTTTTGATAAATAAAATGAGAAAAGACTTCCCATAGTAGTATGAGCAGTATCAGCCACATTGGCTGATACCGCAGGAAAACTCCAAGACGGTTTCACCGTCTTACTCATGACAGAAACAAAATTTGGTATTATACTTACGTTAGAGAACAATACTAATCCGTTCGAATTATTGGGGAATTGTCGTTCCTGTCAGGAAAACTGGATGAACAGGGGTCATGAGAAAACTCGATTATGCCTAGAGCATGAAAATAAAATTACATTTTACCTTCTGTTCCATTGTTCTTAAACAATTAGAATAGGAGGTTTTATTATGGATGTAATGCACCCAATTTGTTGTGGAATTGATGTACATCAGAAATCCATTGTTTGTTGTATTTTAGATGGCCCTCTAACTTCAAATGAACCTAAAAAATATCAAACAAGCTTTGGTACCACAACTAAAGAATTAAATGCAGCTCTTGATTGGCTACTTGAACATCAAGTTACCCATGTTTTCTTCGAAAGTACAGGACAATATTGGATTCCTCTTTTCAATATCTTTTCAGATTCTGGCTTAGAATTAATCCTTGCCAATCCTCAACATATTAAAAATGTCCCTGGTCGTAAGACAGACGTCAAGGATGCTGAGTGGATTGCACAACTTGGTCGGTGTGGTTTAATTAACCAATCTTATATTCCTTCTCAAGAAGTGCTTCAATTACGTTATTTAACTCGTTATCGTCTCTCAGTAAAACAACGTTTAACTCAAATAAAAAATCATATCCATGTTATTTTACAAAGAGCTAATATTAAAATAACAAGTTACTTAGCAGATATTTTCTGCAAGACAGGACAAGCATTGTTGACTCTATTTATTGATGGTGAAGTTATCAATGAAGATAATGTCGAAAGTTGCATACATGGTAGAATAAAAGCCTCTACTAGACAATTAATTGAAGCTATGGAAGGTAAACTATCTACAGTGGATCGTTTTCTAATTAAAGAATGTATGGAAGAATATCAACTTCAGAAAAAGATATCAGAAGAACTCAATAAAGAAATAAATGAATATATTTTAGATCATTTTCCTGAAGAATATCAACTTCTTCTAACAATTCCTGGTATTAGTGATAATTGTTGTGCCACTATATTAGCTGAAATTGGTCCAAATGTTGATGCTTTTAAAACAGAAAAGAAGTTAGCTTCATGGGCTGGAATGTGTCCAGGTTCTAACGAAAGTGCAGGTGTTAAAAGATCTTCACACACGACGCAAGGCAATAAATATCTTAAACAAGCCTTAGTAATGTCGGTGTTAAGTGTTCAACGTGCTAAAGAAGAAACCTTTTCACTTTTCTATCAGCGAATATCCAGCAGAGGAAGTAAAATGAAAGCTATTATCGCTTGTGGTCATAAAATGCTTAGAATTATCTATAAAATACTTCAATCGCACCAACCTTATAATAGTCAAAAAGCGTTAGGTCTGCGACAACAGACTAACGCTTAATCTTTGACAATTAAAAAAATTTTTCACTTATATTATAGCATAGGTAGTATCTTTTTGTCTTTTTTTGGTACTTTGTTTCAAATAAACTTCGAGACCCTAGGCTCGAAGTTTAGCCATGAGACCGCTAGGTCTGCTGGCGTCCTAATACTACTATCAAGGAAGTCTCCTCACAGACGTACCCCATTATACATCCGTTAAATGAGAATAGACTTCCTATAGTAGTATGAGCAGTATCAGCCACATCGGCTGATACTGCAAGAAAATTTGAGACCTTAGGCTCAAATTTTAGCCATGAGACCGCAGGTCTGCTGGCGTCCTAATACTACTATTAAGGAAGTCTAATACGAAACTATTGGTTCCAAACTGATTGGAATTCAGCTTTAGAAGCTTCTAAAACTTTATCCACACTTGAACCATTTACATCACTATAAACTTTTTCTTGAATCTTAGTGATTTCTGCATAAGCAGAGTCAGCATTTTCAATCACAGGGATTGAGAATAATTCTTTTTTACCTTCAGCGATTGCTGCTGGAACTTTAGAATTTGAGTTTTTGTACTCAGCACTTTCTAACACTTTAGAAACTACTGGAATATATCCTGTAGCTTGTGCCCAAGTTAATTGAGACTCAGGAGACGCTAAGAATTTTAAGAATAAGTAAGCTGCAGTACGTTGTTCTTCAGAAGCACTTTGGAACATATAAATATCAGTACCTTGTTGGATATTAACTTTTTCTGGACGAGGAGCTACGCCGTATTCATATCCACCTTCTTTAGCACCTTTCGCAACAAATGACTCACCCGCAGTTGAACCTACATACATTGCAACTTGTTTATTTGAGAAAGGTCCTGATAAGAACTTATCTGATCCAGCAATACGGAAGTAACCTTCTTTAATACCTTCTGCATAGTAAGAAACAACTTCTTTTGATTCTTTACTTGTAATATCTAAATCTTTGTTAAATTGAACCCCTTTATTCACCATACCTGTTGAATAGTAGTTGTTTAATGAATCAAAACCAGCACCAACAACTTGGTGATTTGATTTTTCATAAATTGTTTTAGCTGCTTCTTTTAATTCATCTAAAGTAGTTGGTACTTTAACACCATATTCTTTGAATAAATCAGCATTGTAGAATAATACTTCTGTTGATTTGTTAAATGGAATACCATATTGTACACCATTAATTTGTGCACCTTTCAATAACTCAGAACGAATCGCAGCATCGTCTTTGATACCAATAGTTGAGTTTTCTAAATAAGGTTTTAAATCAACTAATTGATCTTGATCTGCAGCATTCCATAACCATCCAGGATATGCTTGAGTAATTGTTGGTAAATCTTTTGGCGAAGTTAATGTAGAGTTAATTTTAGCTTGTAAATCTTTATATGAAGATTGGTTTTGTAACTCAATTTTCACATTAGGATTTTTAGCCATGAACTCCTCAGTTAATTTCGTTAGAGTTTCCTCTAATTTACCATTTAAAGCATGCCAGAAAGTAATTTTTGTTTCCTCTTTTACTTCTGTTTGAATGTCTGCTTTAGTTTCTTTTTGTGAGTTTGAAGCAGTATTACCGCAAGCTCCTAAAACTAAAACTGATGTTGTCGCAAGTGTCGCTTTTACTAAAGATTTGAATTTCATAATTGTTCTCCTTTTTCTTTTATAGTTTTACAACACAATTTTTTCGCCACGATGTGGCAATATTCTTTCACCATACGGATTTTCCAGTAATTCTGGTTTTAAAGTATGGATAGGAACCAAAAGTTGGGGTTCGATCATCGCAATAATACGGTCTAAATCCGCAGGCTTTGCATGACCTGAACAAGCGATTTTCACAAATTCGATGTGATGTTTCGCTAATAAATCGAGAAACACTTGATAATTCGGATCAAAGTCACCTAATGGTTGTGCATCACAGTGAAGGTACAGTGTTCCTTCTTGTAGTTTATCAAAATTATCGACTACTTGCCAGAAATACTCCCCTTGATCTTCAATTAGTGTTTGATAGGAAACTTCTAAATCATGATTTAATTCTGGAATACGTTTTGCTTCATTTGAATAATAAAAATGTGCATGAATTCCAAATACTTCTTGTAGTAATGCTGCCATATGAGCCTCTAACACTACTATCCGTGGAGATTCTTCTACAATTTTTGCGAATCGTTCCACATTCGCTGGATAACCATTAAAAGCTATCGGACGATTTGGATTTTCTTTTTGAAATTGAACCACTCTTTCAATGACTTCTAATTCATTAGATGGTTTAATTTCAGTTGGATTAACTGGTCTTTCAGGGAAACTAATCGTTACGCCTTCCATCATTAGCATCTGTGTATGTTTCGCTTTTTTACAAAACTCTACTGTTGCTTCTGGAATATAACCATGTAATCGTAAATCTCCAGTATACGTAATGAAATGATCTGGAGTTCGAATTAATAAGGCACTTGCACCATATGCATCATGATCTACTGGAACAACTTCAATTGTAATATCACCAACAGTTACGATTGCATTTGGTTCTAAGCCAATCATATCTCTCGTAAAAGGAGATTTTTCAAACGGTGTTGGTAATAAAAAATCCCCATTACGATTCAAACTGTTTAAAATCATTTTTGTCTCTTTTAAAGTATACAATGGAATAGCAGGATCCAGGTAATTAATCATTCTTGAATGATCTAAGTGAGCATGTGATAAAAATACTGCTGTATTTTCATACTCTCCCGTTTCTTCTCCATCGTACTCATATCCCAAACGTGGATCATAGACATGATTTAGTTTTGGGATGATTCCATATTGAATCAGTGTTTGTAACTGCTCATCTGGTAAGTCTAATTCTGGTCGAAACTCTGTCCCAAAATCGAAGAAAATATGAGAATTTCCATAACTGACTTCGATGACCGTTCCTCCAATTGTTAGAATTCCGCTATGGAATGTAACAACGGTTTTATCCTTTGATACCATTCTTAGCAACCCCTCTAATAATTTCTTTTCTAAATACGAAATAGATAATCAAAATAGGAACTACTGTCAATGTTGCGGCAGCCATTTGTAATTGAACGTCACTACCACTTTCAGTCGTGAAGGCTGATAATCCGTTGTTTAATAGACGGAAGTATTTAGTGTTTGTTGCAAGTAATGGCCATAGGAATGAATTCCAGCTCATAATGAATGTTAAAATCCCAACTGTTACAAGCGCTGGCTTACACATTGGCACTAAAATTCGACGAATATATTCTAAATCTGATGCACCATCAATTTTAGCTGCTTTATAGAATGTACTTGGAATTCCACGAAGATAGCCATTTAGATAGTAGATATAGAAAATACTAGTTAAAAATGGAAGGATTAAAGCTAGATAAGTATCTAATAATCCTAATTGTGCAATAGTTTGATAATTTGTAAAGATAATTGATTCATAAGGAACCATTAATAATGAAACCATCACTAATGTCACAACTTTTTTATATTTAAATTCTAAACTTGTTAAAGCAAATGCTGCTAATAATGAAGTAATAACCGTTGCAGTAGTTGTAAATAATGATACAAATAATGTATTGGCAAAGTAACGTAAGAACGGTGCTCTTTGGAATACTTCAAAATAGTTTTGGAATTGTAATGATTTAGGAATTAATGTTGGTGGAATACTTGTAGCTTCCGCATAAGTCATTAACCCTGTCAAAATCATATAAATAAATGGGAACACGGTAATGATTGATAAAACCACAATCAGTGCTAATAATAAATAATTGATCACTTTTTTCATGATTAACCCTCCGCTCTTCTCAAGAATTTATTTTGGAAGAAAGTAGCAATCAGAATAATCACAAATAAGATTACAGTTGCTGCCATCGCAATCCCTGGACGACCAGCTACATGGAACTTGTCGTAAATATAGTACACGGCAGTTGTCGCACTATTGGCAACCCCTGGTGTTCCTCCAAATAATGCATATACTTGCGTATAAACTTTGAAGGCACCAATTAAGTTCACTGTAGATAAGAACGCAATTGTTGGTACTAATTGAGGGAATGTAATTCTCCAGAAAATTTCTTTTTCTGTAGCTCCAAACATTTTTGCAATTTTAAAATGTTCTGGGTCAATATTTCTCAAACCTGCTAATAAAATAATGATATTAAATGCAAGTCCTGTCCAAATACCAAAAATAATTAAAGTTGGCATGCTCATATTAACATTATCTAACCAGTTCACTGCAGGAATTCCTACTAAACCTAGTAAAAAGTTAATTAATCCGTAACTTCCATTAAAGAAATAACGGAACACAATCCCAATTGCGATTGTACTTGTAACATATGGCATGAAGAAAATTGTTTCAAATACGCTCTTATGTTTTACCTTTTCAAAGATAATCCAAGCAATGACAACTGAAATACATAGAGCAACCGGTACTACTACAAATGCATATAAAGCTGTATTCATTAACGCTTTATGAAACACTGGATCTGCTAAAACTTTTTGATAGTTCGATAAACCAGTAAATTGAAGTTTTAACAATGAACCCTTTTGGAAACTCATCCAAAATGAACGAATTAATGGGTAAATATTAAATAGTAAAATCACACCTAATGACGGAAGAAGGAATAACCACGCCTTTGGTTGATTCTCAGGATTATATTTTTTCATTAGTATACACGTTCTCCATTTTGATCGAATAAGAATAATTTATGTCTTAGAAGGTCAAATGAAAGTGTGTCTCCTTCTTCAATCTTATGTTCCACACTTACGATTGATTTAATATCTTGTTCTCCTAATGTAAAGTGTAAAATACGTTCACGACCAATTAATTCAACTGCCGTAACGGTTACTCTAAATAATCCATTTTCACTTGGAACTAAATCTTCAGGACGTAATCCTAAATAGTAATGTCCTTGTT
This sequence comes from uncultured Granulicatella sp., assembly GCF_963515095.1. Lineage (GTDB taxonomy): Bacteria > Bacillota > Bacilli > Lactobacillales > Aerococcaceae > Granulicatella. Next base: position 40,330 of record NZ_CAUPXD010000013.1, read on the forward strand.
CTAATTCTTTACGGAAACGACTTGCTACTAATTCACTTGCTTGTAAAGTAAACGCTGGGTGATGAATCACACCATCTTTTACATCCACTTCTGAAATGTTAATAATAGGATTTCCGATAAATTTAGCCACAAATAAATTATTTGGTTCTAAATATAAGTTTTGAGGGTCATCATGTTGTTGGATAACACCTTCATTTAATAAGATAATTTTATCACTGATAGATAAAGCTTCTTCTTGGTCGTGAGTTACGAAGATTGTTGTAATTCCCACTTCTTTTACTAAACGACGAATTTCTTCACGAATTTTTAAACGTAAACGAGCATCTAAGTTACTTAATGGTTCGTCTAATAATAATACTTCTGGTTTTTGAACTAACGCACGAGTAATCGCAACACGTTGTTGTTGTCCTCCTGATAAAGTGCCAGGTTTTTTCTCAGCTAATTCCTCGATATTTGTTAATTGCATGTATTCTTCTGCAATTTTTTTAGCTTCTTCTTTTGAAACTTTCTTTTCCCCTACTGTTAATGGGAACATAATGTTCTCTAATACTGTCATATGAGGATATAATGCATAGTTTTGGAATACGAATCCAATATTTCTATCTTTTGGTTCTGTATTAATCACAGAAGATTTTTTAAATTGGATATCTCCACCAGTTGGTTGTAATAACCCTGCAATCATATTTAAAATAGTTGATTTTCCGCAACCACTAGGCCCTAATAAGCAAACTAAATCCCCTTGCTCAATTGAAAAGTTAACGGATTTTAATGCTTCAAAGCCATTATCGAATACTTTATTTAAGTCGATAACATCAATCATGAGTAAACCTCCAAATTTCTTTACTTGAATACATTCCAGTATACCATGTTTTGCGCTTTCATGAAATACAAATATTAAGTATTTTTTAAAAAAATATTTTTCGTGAATTGTCAAGTCAAGTGCAACAAATGCTAACTTATCCTATATACCTAATTT
>NZ_CAUPXD010000014.1:0-40794 GCF_963515095.1 uncultured Granulicatella sp.
ACTTGGGACATTTTTACTTGTGTTTAATTGAGACATTATCACTTGTGTTTGACATTGTTGAAAAAAAATCGTTTTTCCTAATTGACAAAGAAAAATATTTCCTTTATACTGTTGACAATTTGAATAACTCATCTTTAATGTGATCCAGAGAGGTCAGCAAAGAGTTTATAATTTTTTTGATGAGCAAATCATTTTCAAACGAAAGGAATTGATGTCGCAAAAAGATTTCGCTAAGCAATAGTAGTTCGTAACAAAATGTAATAAGCACTATCTTTTTAAAATAGTCCAGAGAGGCTAACAAGGGATTGAATTTAACGTTACAAGCTTATTTGAGTATAGATTTTTTGCCTCACCATTCAAATAATAACTTAAATTTAAAAATAAAATCAGGATACCTTGTAGTCTTTGGATTACAAGGTATTTTTTTATAAACAGGAGGAGGAAATTTTATGAAAAATATTGTAAAAATGGCAGATTTAACAAATGAGGAAGTGTTCCAATTAATTCATCGAGGATTAGAATTAAAAAATGGAAAACACGTTGAAAGTAGAGATGACCTATATGTAGCCAATTTATTTTTTGAAAATTCTACTCGTACAAAACATAGTTTTGAAATTGCTGAGCATAAACATAAATTAAAAGTAATTAATTTTGAAGTAGCAACTTCTTCTGTAAACAAAGGTGAAACATTATATGACACTTGTAAAACTTTAGAGATGTTAGGTTGTAATCTATTAGTCATTCGTCACAGTCAAAATGCTTATTATGAAGAGTTGAAAAATTTAAACATTCCAATTTTAAATGGTGGAGATGGTAGTGGAGAACATCCTAGCCAATGCTTATTAGATTTAATGACGATGTATGAAAAATTTGGAACTTTTGAAAACTTAAATATTATTATTGCTGGGGATATCAAAAATTCTCGAGTAGCTAAAAGTAATTATCATATGTTAACAAGATTAGGAGCAAAAGTTCGATTTGTATGTCCAGACATTTATAAAGATGAAACGCTTGGAGAAGTAGTGGATTTTGATGAAGTGATCGGTAAAGTGGATGTATGTATGTTACTACGAGTACAACATGAAAGACATGCTGGAAAAATGGGGTTAACAAAAGAAGAATATCATGAACAATATGGATTAACACCACAAAGATATGAAAAATTAAAAGAAACAGCTATTGTAATGCACCCAGCTCCTGTCAATCGTGATGTAGAAATTGCATCTGAATTAGTAGAAGCTCCAAAATCAGTAATTTTTGAACAAATGAAAAATGGAATGTTTATGAGACAAGCAATGATTGAAAAAGTTATTAAAGACAATCAATTGTAAAAGAGGAGAAGCAAATGTTACTTTTAAAAAATGGTCAAATATTAGAACAAGGTATTTTAGTTCAAAAAGATTTTTTAATTGATGGGAAAAAAATCATTCAAATTTCTGATTCAATTGAAAATACTGAAGCAAAAGTTCTAGATTTAAAAGGAAAATTTATTTCTCCTGGATTTATCGATGTTCATGTTCACTGGAGAGAACCGGGCTTTGAATATAAGGAAACGATTTATCATGCATCAAGAGCTGCAGCACGTGGTGGATTTACGACTGCGATGCCAATGCCAAATTTAAATCCTGTTCCAGATTGTTATGAAAATTTAAAATTGCAATTAGATATTATTGAATGTGATTCAGTGATTCGTGCCATTCCTTTTGGAGCAATTACAAAAGGAGAGCAAGGAAAGGAATACGCTGATTTTAAAGAACTAGCAAATTACGTATTTGCTTTTAGTGATGATGGTCGTGGAGTTCAAGATGCGAATATGATGTTTGAATCAATGAAAGTTGCTGCAAGTCTTGATAAGGCGATTGTTGCTCATTGTGAAGATAATTCCCTTATTCGTGGTGGTTGTATGCACTGTGGAAGAAGAAGTAGAGAATTGCAATTACCAGGTATTCCATCGGTTTGCGAAAGTGTTCAAATTGCTCGAGATGTTTTATTAGCAGAAGCGACAGGTTGTCATTATCATGTATGCCATGTTTCTACAAAAGAATCTGTCAGAGTGGTTAGAGACGCAAAAGCTGCTGGGATTAAAGTAACGTGTGAGGTCTGTCCTCATCATTTATTAAGTAATGAAATGGATATCCCAGAAGATAATGGAATGTGGAAAATGAATCCACCATTAAGATCAGCTGAAGATCGCAATGCTTTAATTTCGGGATTACTAGATGGGACGATTGATGTAATTGCTACAGACCATGCACCTCATGCTCCACACGAAAAGGAATTAACAATGACAAAAGCAGCATTTGGAATTGTTGGAAGTGAAACAGCTTTTAGTCAACTTTATACAAAATTTGTTAAATCAGGAGTTTTTTCATTAGATTTTCTAGTGAAGAAGATGAGTGAAAATGTAGCAGATACCTTTGGATTGCCATATGGTCGACTAAAAGAAAATGGATTCGCAGATTTAGTCGTTATTGATTTAGAAAAATCAATGGAGATTGATCCAAATCAATTTTTATCAAAAGGACGTAATACTCCGTATATTGGTGAGAAAATATATGGGATTCCAGTGTTAACTTTATGTGAAGGAAGAATTGCGTATCAAGATAAGGAAGTTTTCTCAGAATTATAGTTATGAATGATTTTGACAGTTAATAAGCAAATGAAAAAATGGCAAAGGAGTATTTGTATGGATACTTATATGACAAGGGTTATCAGTAATGAAAAAATTGCGGATAAAATATTTCGAATGGAATTACAAGGGGATATCGTTCAAGAAATGACGACACCTGGACAATTTGTCAATATTAAAGTGAATAATAGTTATGAATTTCTATTAAGAAGACCGATTTCCATTTGCGAAATTAATCATGAAAAAAAATCATTTGTCATCGTCTATCGAGCAGATGGAGCTGGAACGAAGATTATATCTGAACTAAAAGAAGGCGATTTAGTAGATATATTAGGTCCACTGGGCAAAGGTTATGATTTAGATGTTTTAGAAGAAGGACAAACAGCTCTAATAGTTGGTGGTGGAATTGGAGTTCCTCCATTATATGAATTAGCAAAACAATTTCAGAAAAAAGGAATCCAAACCATTCATATATTAGGTTTTAATAATAGAAAAGATGTTTTTTATGAAGATGAATTTGCACAACTTGGAACAACGTATATCGCAACTGCTGATGGTAGTTATGGTGAAAAAGGTTTTGTAACAGATGTTATAAAAAAATATGCAGTAGACTACCATAAATATTTTAGTTGCGGACCATTTGCCATGTTAAAAGCCTTAACTCAAATGGATGAGGAAAAAATGGGATATGTATCGTTAGAAGAGCGAATGGCTTGTGGAGTAGGAGCTTGTTATGCCTGTGTTTGCGAGAAAAAGGACGGCACCATTTCAAGAGTTTGTTATGATGGACCTGTATATGACACAAGAGAGTTAGCCTTATAGGAGGAAATGATGAGCGAGAGATTACGAGTGAAATTACCAGGTTTAGATTTGAAGAATCCCATTATGCCAGCCTCTGGTTGCTTTGCATTTGGCTTAGAATATGCTCATTTTTATGATTTAAGTAAATTAGGCGCCATTATGATTAAAGCTGCCACAAAAGAACCAAGATTTGGAAATCCAACTCCTCGTGTAGCAGAAACTTCTAGCGGAATGTTGAATGCGATTGGGTTACAAAATCCAGGGGTGCATGAAATAATGGAGACTAAATTAAAAGCTTTAGAAAAATATGATGTACCAATTATTGCGAATGTTGCTGGAAGTGAAATTGAAGACTATGTTTATGTTGCAGAACATATTAGTAAAGCTCCCAATGTTCATGCATTAGAATTAAATATTTCCTGTCCAAATGTAAAACATGGGGGAATTCAATTTGGAACAGATCCATGTATTGCCAGAACATTAACAGAAAAAGTAAAAGCGGCTTCTAGCGTACCTGTCTATGTAAAACTATCCCCTAATGTAACGGATATTGTATCAATGGCAAAAGCCGTTGAAGAAGGCGGAGCAGACGGAATCACGATGATCAATACATTAGTAGGGATTCGTTTAGATAGAAAAACAGGGAAGCCCATTATTGCGAACGTAACGGGTGGATTATCTGGACCAGCAATCAAACCTGTAGCCATTCGAATGGTCTATTTAGTGTCGCAAGCAGTCAATATCCCTATTATTGGAATGGGTGGTATTATGGATGAATGGGATGTGATTGATTTTATTTCAGCAGGAGCAAGTGCGGTGGCAGTTGGAACAGCAAACTTTACAGATCCGTATGTTTGTCCAAAAATTATTGACCGATTAGAAGGTGTTCTTGATGAACTAGGAGTGCATCATTTACTAGAATTACGTGGAAGAGCTTATAAATAAGGAGTGGTGGGATGAAAAAAGAAGTCATTGTTGCATTAGATTTTCCAACAGTGGAGGAATCATTAGCTTTTTTAGAAAAATTTGGAGGCGAGAAATTATTTGTAAAAATTGGCTTAGAATTATATTTACAAAATGGACAAGTAGTTGTTGAGCAAATAAAAAAATTAGGACATAAAATCTTTTTGGACTTAAAATTACATGATATTCCTAATACGGTTTATGGGGCTGCAAAAGGATTGGCTCAGTTTCATGTGGATATTTTAACGGTACATGCTGCAGGTGGCTATGAAATGTTGAAAGCAGCTAAACAAGGGATGGTCGATGGTGGAAGCTTTGACACAAATGTTATTGCCATAACTCAATTAACTTCTACTTCAGAACAAGATATGAGAGAGTATCAATGTATCCCTCTTTCATTAGAGGAAAGTGTCATTCATTATGCGAAGTTAGCAAAACAAGCAGGATTAGATGGAGTTGTTTCATCTGTTTGGGAAGCAGGGAAAATTACTGAAAATTGTGGAGAAGACTTTTTAAAAGTGACTCCAGGGATTCGACTTGAAACAGATGAAGTGGGCGATCAAAAACGTGTAGCAACTCCTAAAGTTGCAAGTCTTGAAGGAAGTACGCATATCGTTGTAGGTCGTTCTATTACAAAAGCAGAAAATCCAGTAGAAGTGTATCATTTTATTAAAGAACAATTTACAAAATAAAGGAGAAGAGTATGACATTAGAACGTAAACTTGCTAAAGAATTATTAGCCATTGAAGCAGTAGCATTAAGACCAAATGATTATTTTACATGGACATCAGGTATTAAATCACCAATTTATTGTGATAATCGAATTACAATGTCTTATCCAAGTATTCGTAGAGAAATTGCTGTAGGAATGGTAGAAGTCATAAAAGAAAAATATCCAGCAGTAGAAGTTATAGCTGGAACGGCAACAGCAGGTATTCCTCATGCTGCTTGGGTCAGTGAATTGTTAGATTTACCGATGATTTATGTTCGAGATTCTGCAAAAAAACATGGAAAAACCAATCAAATTGAAGGAAGAGTATTAGAAGGACAAAAAGTAGTTATTATTGAAGATTTAATTTCTACAGGTTTATCCTCTTTAAAAGTCGCAAAAGCTCTAAGAGAAGCTGGTGCTGAAGTGTTAGGCGTGGTAGCCATCTTTAGTTATGAATTAAAGAAAGCGCAAGCTGCTTTTGAAGAGGCAGGGGTAGAGTATATTACCCTAACTAATTATCCTGTTTTGGTAGAGGAAGCTGTTGCGATAGATTATATTCACCAAGATGATGTGGAAAAATTATTAGAGTGGCGGAATGAATTAAATTAAAATAAAAAAACGAGATTGGAAAGCTCAATCTCGTTTTTTTTATTCGTAATGGTAACAGTACAGGTGTTCTTTAAAACATTTTAAGAAAAGTTTATTTTTGGTTTCTCTACTGGAATACTAATTTCAACAAAGTTATCTGCGTAAATAATATCTAAACCTTCGCAAGTGGTATGAAGTAAACGATGAACAACAAATTCAATTTCATTGTCTTTTACACGACGCTTACGGTTGAGAATAACGATATCTTTATGAGTAGCAGCGTCCTCATAAATAACGGTAGTTTGTCCTAATGAATACACTTTTACAAAAAATGCATCCGTATTGGCTAATTGTTCTTTAACAAGTTTTAAGTGACTATTAGTAATATCAATTAACTTCATTTTCATACACCCTTTACTGTAATCTCTTTCTATTATTATACTCTTTTTTTCTGAAAAATTCATTATTAAAGTTCAAAAAAATGAAAAAACATAATCTAGAAGATGAAATAGTAAATGATGATAAAAAATTTATTAAAATATGGATAGAAATAGTTGTTAAATTCATAAAAACATGGTAACCTAATTAAATGAGAGGAGTGTATACGTTTGCTAGGTCTACTAGTAAGGGTACAATCCTTAATAAAAAATTTATATTTAAAGGAGTTTTTTTTCATGGAAAAGAAAGAATATCACGTAATTGCAGAAACAGGAATTCACGCTCGTCCAGCGACATTATTAGTTCAAACAGCTAGCAAATTTGCTTCAGATATTCAATTAGAATACAAAGGTAAATCTGTTAACTTAAAATCAATCATGGGCGTTATGTCATTAGGTGTTGGTCAAGGTGCTGACGTAGTGATTACAGCTGATGGTGAAGATGCAGCAGAAGCTCTTGCTGGAATCGAAGAAACAATGAAAAAAGAAGGATTAGCTGAGTAATATGAAACCAACTTTACAAGGTATTGCAGCCAGTGATGGTATTGCAATCGCAAAAGTTTATACATTAACTGAGCCAGATTTAAGCTTTACAAAAATTAGTGTAGAAGACACAGATAATGAAATCTCACGTTTAGAAGAAGCTTTAGTAGTTTCAACAAAAGAGATTGAATTAATCAAAGAAACAGCATTAAAAAATCTTGGAGAAGAAGAAGCTCAAGTATTTGAAGCTCACTTAATGGTTTTAAGTGACCCTGAATTAGTAGGTCAAGTAAAAGATGCGATTACTTCTCAAAAAGTTAATGCTGAACATGCTTTAAAAGAAGTTTCAGATATGTTTATTAGCATTTTTGCTGGAATGGAAGATAATCCATACATGCAAGAACGTGCAGCAGATATTCGTGACGTTTCAAAACGTATTTTAGCGAATTTATTAGGTGTTAAAATTCCTAGTCCTGCTACAATCAAAGATGAAGTAGTAGTTGTCGCTGGTGACTTAACTCCAAGTGATACAGCTCAATTAAATCGTCAATATGTTAAGGCGTTCGTAACAGATATCGGTGGACGTACTTCTCACTCAGCGATTATGGCTCGTTCATTAGAAATTCCTGCTATTGTAGGTACAAAAGAAATTACATCATTAGCTAAAGATGGTGATTTAATCATTATTGATGGTTTATCAGGAGATGTATTCTTAAATCCTTCTGAAGATGTAGTTGCTGAATACCGTGCTAAAGCAGAAGCATTTGCAGCGCAACAAGCTGAATGGGAAAAATTAAAAGATGCTGATACATTTACAAAAGATGGTCATCAAGTTGAATTAGCAGCAAATATTGGGACTCCAAAAGATTTAGAAGGAGTAATCCATAATGGTGCTGAAGGTGTTGGTTTATACCGTACAGAATTCTTATACATGGATTCTCATGATATGCCAACTGAAGAAGATCAATTTGAGGCTTATAAAGCAGTATTAGAAGGCATGAATGGTAAACCTGTTGTTGTTCGTACAATGGACATTGGTGGGGATAAAGAATTACCATACTTACCATTACCACACGAAATGAATCCATTCTTAGGATACCGTGCGATTCGTATTTCATTAAATGAACCTGAAATGTTCCGTACACAATTACGTGCATTATTACGTGCATCAGTTTATGGAAAATTACGTATCATGTTCCCAATGATTGCGACATTAAACGATTTCCGTGGAGCAAAAGCATTATTATTAGAAGAAAAAGCTAAATTAGTTGCAGAAGGTGTTGCAGTTAGCGATGACATTCAAGTAGGGATTATGATTGAAATTCCTGCAGCAGCAGTATTAGCACATCAATTTGCAAAAGAAGTTGATTTCTTCAGTATTGGAACAAATGACTTAATCCAATATACAATGGCTGCTGACCGTATGAACGAACGCGTTTCATACTTATACCAACCATATAATCCATCAATCTTAACATTAATTAAACATGTTATTGATTCAGCTCATAAAGAAGGTAAATGGGCTGGAATGTGTGGAGAAATGGCTGGAGATCAAACAGCTGTACCATTACTTGTTGGTTTAGGCTTAGATGAGTTCTCAATGTCTGCATCAAGCGTATTAAAAACACGTAGCTTAATTTCTAAATTAACATTAGAAGATATGAAAGCATTAGCAGATAAAGCCATCAATGAATGTGCAACAGTACAAGAAGTTGAAGCTTTAGTTGAAGAAGCAGTTTCAAAACTATAATTTGAAATGATTTGGAGTGAGAGAAATCTCACTCTTTTTTTGTTATTTCAAAATAATTTACAGATACTTTACAAATATTTACCAAATATGGAAAATGTTTGTAATTTTTTTGTATTTAATTTACAATAAAAGGCTATTGTTTAATAAAATTATGATTAATTACTAGCATTTTATTGAGAAAAATATAATTAAAGATATAAATAAAGATGATATTAGGAGAGCGTAATGAATCAAGAATCAAAACGATTTTTTCAATTTCAACAAAGGTTTAGTATAAGAAAGTTTAAAGTAGGAGTGGCAAGTGTGGCAATTTCTACAATGGCTATTGGATTGAGTTTGACTCCAATAACTGCTGTCTATGCGGAAGAAGGCGGATTTAACAGAACTGGAACAGGTAATTCAGAAGTAGTAGATACGCAAGAATTTGTAATGGTGACTCATGAGAAACCAGGTGGAGTAGTAGAAGATGTTGCTATTTTAAAATCAAAATTTTCAGAAAATCTTGATCAATTAAAGAAAGATTATCCAGGATTTACTGCAACAAGCCTACAATCTATTGGAAATAATAAATATAAAATTACATATGTACCAGTTGCTGCAACCAACCAACCGAGTTCAACAACAGAATCTGTAACTAATACAAGAGAAGCTGGTACTTCAAATAGTACATTAGCGACTTCTAATCAAACACAACCAACAACTGAAAATAAAGTTAGTTTACAAGGTCATATAGTAGGAAATCAAACAGAATATAATGTAGGAGAACAGATCATCTCAACATTTAGATTAGATGTATCAGCTCCTTCAAAATTAGAAGAAGGTTCTTATATTTTAGTGAATTTACCTGAGAATGAACCTATTACTGATGTACAATTTGGTACAGCTTTAAGAGTGGAAAAAGTAACGGATACACAGTATAAGATTTATACTGGAGAAGTTCCAAGTGGTTCTTATGGTAATTTCAATATTAGTTATAAATTTGATAAATATAGAACTGGCCGTAATTCTCAAACTTCTATCACTTCTCAAGTGATGGATAAAAATGGGAATCCAATTTCACCTGAAAAGACTACTAAGTCAGTGGTAGCAAATACAAATAAGAGTGGATATGCTAGTATTCATGTGGACAGTGAAAGTGGTGCTAGAGATTTAGCTTTATTTAACACAAATGCACCCGGCGACTCTATTGATGAAACTAAGAATAAAGAATTAGTTTTAAAATTAACGACATTAAATAAAGAAGTTGCTGCTGTCAATAAAATACAACATGCTATTACTTTACCGACAGGAGCTATAGTATCAGAAACATCTAAGAATGCAGGATGGACACAGGAAGGAAATATTGCTCGTTATACAAGAATAATACCAGATGCGAAACCTGTATTTGATCAAGGAAATAATACTAGTGATGATACACTTCGCTTAAACATGCGTCAAACAGGAACCTTAGAAGAGTTTTTAAAAGGAAAAGAATTTACATTTACAGACAATGTAACTTATACAGATAAATCAGGAGAAACAAATACAAGTCAAGGAACAACTTCGTTAGTTGTGAAGGCTGTGAATCCATATAAAGATAACGGAGATGGAGCAACGCCAAATGTAGCAGGAGCACAACCTCCATTAGTAATTAATAACTATACTAATGAACAAAATCATGAAAATAGAGTGAATATAGCAATTCCTGGAATTAATACGGAAACAGATGATAAGAGAATTATTGTTTTCTGGAGAAGTGTAGATACTCCAACAAAAGTTAAGGAAGTTGAATTAACGATTGATAGTGATTTTGATCAAAAGAGATCAATTGAATTTTATGGGACTTGGAATAAGAATGGAGCATATGCAGCTTGGTATGCGCCAGATAATCTAGGAACAAGCAATACTTTTGAAGTATATACTGTAAATGGTAAAACGGAAACGAAGTTAGGGGAAATTGCCTTTAAAAAGAATGGAGGTACATCAATAGATTTACCTGAAGGTACAACCCGAGTTTTATTAAAACCAAAAGGTGAGATGACCTTTACAAATGACACGCTAAGCCAGGCGGGTATTTATTTACATCAAAACTTAAAAGGCTTAGAAAAAGCTAAACAAATGGTTTTAGAAGGAAAAGAAGCTAAGAGTATCGTTACTGCAAAAGTTTCAACTCAAGATACAGATGTGGTCAATACAAGTATTTCTAAAACGATTTTAGCAGATACTAGAACAGCTTTAAAACTGACATCGAGAACTGGGAAAATAGAAACGGTTCTAGCAGGGAATAAAACACAATCATTAAGTTCTGGAATAGAAGCTTATGATTACTCACCTTCAGGTTTAGGGAATCGTGTATATAGTACATTGACATCACACCTTGCTACTACTGATAAAAAATTAGATTATCTTGGAGCGAAGAATCCTAAAATTATTGTGGAATTGCCGGATGGCTTTAGTTATGCAGGAGATAGCCCACTTGTAACTAAAGATGATAATTATCAAAATACTGGTAAACGGGTATTGATTATTGATCCAAAGGATTCAAATACTCGTGAGAATGTAACTCCAAATTTAGAGTTTAATGTAGCACAGTGGGTTCAAACGGGTAGTTATCGTTTGAAATACACATTAGTTTGGGATGAAAATAGATTCCTACATGGATTAAATCCTAATAATGAGTTTGATGGAGATAAGACAATTATCAATACATCAACTTTCACTTATGAAATTCCTATAAGTAATACATCAGCGACACGATTACACGTAGATGTAACCGATAAAAATGATCAACGAGAAGGTTACACAACATCGTTACAGAATTTAGCTCCAAAAACAGATGTGACATATCGTTTTACATTATCAAATACAGATAATTCAAAATTATCGAATAATGAAGTGCTTGTGACATTACCTAAACAAGGGGACAAGAATATTGTTGATACAAGTATAGCACGTAATTCTGCATTTGATGTGGAAGCTACAGGAGAAGCAATAGCTCCTGCAGGATGGACAGCATACTACTCAACTTCTCCAATTAATGGAAATGCAAATGAAGTTGCTACAGCAACAACTTTAACAGCTGATCAAGTGACTGATTGGAGCAAGGTTACAGCAGTTAAGTTTGTTTCTAATCAAGGAACTACATTAAATCCGGGATTATCAAATGAATTTTTAGTACCAGCAAGAATTTCTAAAGATGCAAAAGATAAACAGGTAGCTTATATTTCAGCAGCAGCAAAAACAAATGCAGAAGAAATATATAATGAGGCGAATGTAGCTTCTGTTACTATTAAAATAGAAAATATAAAAACTGGAGCTGTTAAAATTGCATATGAAGATATGCAAGGAAATACGATTAAACCAACAATAACAGCTATTGAAAAAAGAGCTTATACAAAAGATTATAATGTAGATACAGAAGAATATCGTCCTGATGAATTTACATATAATGACATAGCCTATAGATATATGAGAGTCAAAGAAACTTCGGCTCCGGTTGAAGGTGTTGTTAACAGTGAAGAAATCAATGTAACTTATGTTTATGATACTTTGTATGAAAATGTTCCAGAAACAAAAACAATCACACGTACAATTAAGTATGTAGATGCAAGTAACGAAACTAAAGAAGTATCACCAAAAGTAGTACAAACTGTTACACTAACAAGAACAAACAAACGAAACAAAGTAACAAATACACTTGAAGAAGGAACATGGATTGTAGGGGACCCAGGAAATTGGGCAGAACAAGCATCACCAACTGTAACAAACTATGGAACACCAGATAAAACAAGTGTAGAGTCAGTGGCAGTGACACCAACAATGGAAGATACAGAAGTAGTCGTGAAGTATCCACAGGCAAAAGAAGACGAAAAAGAAACAAAAACAATCACACGTACAATTAAGTATGTAGATGCAAGTAACGAAACTAAAGAAGTATCACCAAAAGTAGTACAAACTGTTACACTAACAAGAACAAATAAACGAAACAAAGTAACAAATACACTTGAAGAAGGAACATGGACACAAGGAAGTTGGAAAGAGCAAGCTTCACCAACAGTAGAAAAATATGGAACACCAGATAAACCAAGTGTAGAGTCAGTGCCAGTAAAACCAACAATGGAAGATACAGAAGTAGTCGTGAAGTATCCACAAGCTGCGGATACAAAAACAGTAGCAACAAAACAAACGGTAACGTACGAAGGAGCAGGAGAAAACACACCAGCGCCTAACGAACAAACAGATTACACATTCACTGGAAAAACAAACAAAGTTACAAATGTAACAACATGGAATGAAGAGACACATACTTATGGAGTCGTAACAACACCAAAAGTAGAAGGATACTATGCGGATAAAGCACAAGCAGGAGGAAAAAAGGTAACTCCAACAGAACCAGAAGCAAGTGATAAAGTAGTGTATAAACCATTAGGAAAAGTAATCTTAGTGGACGAAGGTGGAAATGAAATTCCAAACACACCAAAACCTACTTATAAAAACAATCCAAATGATCCAACAGTTGGAGGAGAAACACCAATTCCAGAAATTCCAGACGGATATGAAATCAAACCAAAACAAGACGTACCAGGATTCAACCCAGAAGGAAAAGTAGTTACTCCATCAAAACCAGGAGAAGACACAAGAATCGTGTTAGTGAAAGTAAACCAAAAAGCAACAGTTAAGTATGTTGTTGACGGAACAAACACTGTTCTTCACAAAGATGAGTTAGAAGGTAAATCTGGAGAACCAATCCAATATACAACAGAAGCTAAACTCGCAGAATTGAAAAAACTTGGATATGAATTAGTTACTGACGGATTTGTAACAGCGACAGATAAGAATTTCGATAATGATCCAAGAGTTGATCAAGACTTCTTGGTAACCGTAGCTAAGACAGTTCCAGTAACACCAACAACTCCACAAAACCCTAACGAAGATCCTAAGAACCCTAACCCAGGAGACCCAATTGATCCTAAGAATCCTGATGGACCAAAATGGACGAAAGATGCTCTTGATAAACTAAACAACATCAAGTCAGTAACTCGTACAATTACTTACGTTAAAGACGGTACAGATGAAGAAGTATCTACAACTGAAGCTCCAAAAGTAACGAATAAAGTAAGCTTCACACGTACAGTAGTTGTAAATCCAAAAGATGGTTCAGTAGTAGGATATGATACAACAGGTGACGGTATTGCAGATGTACCAGCAACAGACATTACAAGCGGATGGACAGCTGCAGGTACAGCTAAATTTGCAGAAGTTAAATCACCAGTTGTTAAAGGATATGTTGTAAAACCTAACCAAGATACACAAGGTGACTTAGTAGAAGCTGATGGATCTAAAGTTAAAGCATCTACAACAGACTTAACTGTAGACTCAGCTAACCAAGATCTAAAAGTTAGATACGTACCAGTAGGAAAACTTGTACCGAAAGTACCTGAAGGTGTAACACCACCAACTCCGGTAACACCAACACCATACGAAAATGTACCAGGTGAACCAGGTAAAGTTGTACCACCAAGTCCAACGAAACCAACAGATCCACAAGATCCAAATAGTCCAAAAGTACCAGTGATTCCACATATCCCAGGTACAACACCAAAAGATCCAAATGGAAACCCACTGAAACCAGTAGATCCAACGGATCCAACAAAAGGATATGTACCACCAACACCTAAGACACCAACGGAAAACACTGAAATCAATTACGAAAAAGATACTCAAAAAGCAGTAACGAAATTTGTAGATCCAAGTGGAAACCTAATTCCTGGTGTTAACAACATCGTAGAAACTGGTAATTCAGGTGATCCATTAACGAAAGCAACAGAAGTAACTACAGAAATTGCTAAGTTAATAGCTAAAGGATATGATCTAGTAAGCAACAACTACGGTAAAGATAACAACGGAAACTTCGATAAAGATTCTGGAAAAGATCAAGAATACACTGTAGTGTTAACACAACATATCCAGGACGTTCCACCATTTGACCCAACTAACCCGAACGATCCAAACACACCAAAACCAGGTGAGCCAATTGATCCTAAGAATCCTGACGGACCAAAATGGACGAAAGAATTAATCGATAAGCTAAATACGACTAAACATGTTACTCGTACAATCACTTATGTAGAAGATGGTACAGATAAAGAAGTAGCAGATAAAGCAACTGACAAAGTAACGTTCACTCGTACAGCTAAGATTAATGTTGTAATAGGTAGTATCGAATATGGAAACTGGACTTCAGTGAACAACGATACTACATTTGATAAAGTAACATCGCCAGTAGTTCCAGGTTATGTTCTGAAAGATGCATCTCAAAAAGAAGTAGCAGCTACTGAAAACTTAACTGAAAACTCTAAAGATGAAAACATCAAAGTGGTTTACGTGCCAGTTGGAAAACTTGTACCGAAAGTACCAGAAGGTGTAACACCACCAACTCCAACACCGTATGATAATGTACCAGGTGAACCAGGTAAAGTTGTACCACCAAGTCCAACGAAACCAACAGATCCACAAGATCCAAATAGTCCAAAAGTACCAGTGATTCCTCATATCCCAGGAACAACACCACAAGTGCCGAAAGATCCAACTAAACCAGTAGATCCAAACACTAACCCACTTGTACCGTTGAAACCGATCGATCCAAAAGATCCAACTAAAGGATATGAAGTACCTCCAGTACCAAATGATCCAACGAAGGATACACCAATTGAGTACGTACCGAATAATCCGAAGGATGATGAGTTTAAACCAAAACCTCCTCAACCTCAACCGAATCCAAAACCTTACCCAGGTCCAAATCCTACTCCGGTTCCAAACCCAGCTCCAGCGCCACAACCGGAACCTAAACCAGAGCCAAAACCAAATCCAGAAACTCCAAAACCTGTAACACCTGCAGATAATGGAGATAACAACGGAAACAATAATGGAACACCATCAAATAATGGTGATCACACTCCAATGCGTGAATTACCAAATACTGGTACAGGCAATGAGTTTGCAATCTTTGGTGCGGCAGCAAGTGCAATTCTTGCAGGATTAGGATTAGTCGTTCCAGGTAAGAAAAAGGAAGAGGAAGAATAATTATTTAAATGACTTCTTAGTATAGTAGCAAGCGGATGCCAGCAGCTCTTTCCTAATGAGGAGAGAGCTGCTTTTTTGTTGTGAAAGATAGGTTCTTTGTCAAATAGAGCTGATGAAACAATTTTAGTGAAGAAATTAAGCAGCATTAGGTTGCTTAATTCCTTTTTAATTGTTAAAGTGAATAAGAAATAAAAAATAATAGAAAATATAAGGAGTATCATGATTGAATTAGGAATTAGTACATTTGGAGAAACAACAGAAATTGAAGGGAAAGGTATTACTCCAACACATGATGAACGAATTCGTGAATTAGTAGAGGAAATGAAATTAGCTGATGAAGTAGGTTTGGATATTTATGCAATTGGTGAGCATCATCGAAAAGATTTTGCAGTTTCTGCATCAGAAATTATATTAGCGGCAGGAGCAGCAGTTACTAAAAATATTCGACTAAGTTCTGCGGTAACTGTATTGTCATCTGCTGATCCAATACGAGTCTATCAACAATATGCTACGATTGATGCCATTTCAAATGGACGAAGTGAAATAATGGTAGGACGTGGTTCTTTTACAGAATCATTCCCATTGTTTGGTTATAGTTTATCCAACTATGAAGAATTATTTGATGAAAAATTGGAGATGCTTGAAAAAATTAAGGAAGAAGAAATATTAGATTGGCAAGGGAAGTTGACTCAAACAGTTAATCATAAAGGAGTGTATCCACGTGCTGTCCAAGAAGATTTTCCAATATGGGTAGCAACTGGTGGAAATGCTGAATCTACCGTTAAAATTGCACAAAAAGGATTGCCGATTGCATATGCCATTATTGGTGGGAAATATAAAAATTTTAAGGGATTAATTGAGTATTATAGAAAAATAGGAATTTCGTCTGGACATTCGAAAAAACAATTAAAAGTTGCATCTCATTCTTGGGGATTTGTTGCTGAAACGGATGAAGAAGCAATTCAAAAATATTTTCATCCTACGAAACAAGTCGTTGATGCGATTTCAAAAGATCGTCCATTTTGGCAACCATTAACTTTTGAACAATATTTATCAAGTGTTAGTCCAGAAGGAGCAATGCTAGTTGGTAGTCCTGATACAGTAGCTAAAAAATTAATTAAAATGATTGAAGTGTTGAAACTAGACCGTTTTATGTTACATTTACCATTAGGGTCTATGCAACATGAAGATGTTTTAAAAGCGATTGAATTATTTGGACGTGAGGTAGCACCAAAAGTACGAGCGTATTTTGAAAACAAATAAATCATATAGGAAGTATTTATTAAGATCATTTAAGAGATAAGGATGTTTAGCGAATATCTTTAGATAAATGATTTTGTCATTGCATGACTGTTTTCCAAAGAGTATAATGAAGGAAATGTGTTAATAGGGGTGTTCATATGAAGAAAGATAAAATCTTTCAATTAGTGTTTACAGCAATTTTAATTTCAATTATTATTTTACAAAGTTTTATTCCATTTTTAGGGAATTTACCATTATTAGTCATTGATATTACGATTATTCATATTACAGTAATTATTGGCGCTTGTATAATGGGATGGCAAATGGGACTATTATTAGGGACAGTTTGGGGTGTATGTTCATTTATTCGAGCATTTACTTCAGGCAGTGCTATTAGTTTATTAGTCTTTACGAATCCATTAATTTCAATTGTGCCTCGTGCACTAGTTGGATTACTATCAGGACTACTTTTCGTAGCCTTACAAAAAGTTATTTCATCTAGTCATTTGAGAATGAGTATTGTAGGAGCTTTCGGAAGCTTATTAAACACAACTTTAGTATTATCGTTGATTTATTTATTAGTTGGAAATCAATATGCAGAAAAATTACAAACAACTCTTGGTCAATTACCAGTCTTATTAATGACCATTGTTGGGACAAATGGTGTTCCGGAAGCTATTGCTTCTGCTATTATTGTACCTGTTGTTGGTGGAGTTCTTTTAAAATTAATGGAAAAACGGAGAATGAAGAATGCTTAATCAAAAGAAAGTAGCTGTGTATGTTACAGGAGGAATTGCAGCATATAAAGCTCTTTTATTTGTAAGATTATTAATAAAAGAAGGTGCACAAGTAAAAGTAGCAATGACTCAATCAGCTTGTCAATTTGTTTCACCTTTGACATTTCAAGTTTTAACAAAAGAAAAAGTTATGGTGGATACATTTGACGAAAATGATCCATCTGTTGTTCAACATATTCATTTTGCAGACTGGACGGAATTGGCAATTGTCATTCCAGCTACAGCTAATACAATTGCAAAGATGGCAAATGGAATTGCTGATAATTTTGTGACAAGTGCATTACTTGCAACAACAGCTCCTAAAGTGCTTGTTCCTGCTATGAATGAACATATGTGGGAAAATCCGGCTACTCTAAGAAATTGTGTTCAATTACAAAAAGATGGTGTTATTATGATAGAACCATCAGAGGGATTTTTAGCAGAAGGATATTCAGGGAAAGGAAGATTACCCGAACCTGAGGAAGTTCTTCAACAAATCAAAGAATTAAATTTGTTTGATCAAGAAGAACAGCCATTGTTAGGAAAAAAAGTATTAATCACAGCCGGTGGAACAAAAGAAAGAATTGATCCGGTTCGCTATATTTCGAATGATTCTTCTGGGAAAATGGGGTATGCTTTGGCAGATGATGCCATCAAAAAAGGAGCAGAAGTCGTTTTAATTTCTGCGACAACTACCTTACCTGTTCCTAATGGAGTGAAAATTGAGTATGTGGAATCTGCAAGAGAAATGCAAGAAAAAGTGTTGAATCATTTTTCATCAGTAGACATTGCCATTATGGTAGCTGCAGTATCGGATTATCGAGTAAAAGAACCTGCTACTCAAAAAATGAAAAAAACAGATGATGAAGATGAAATTACTTTAACTCTAGTCAAAAATCCAGATATTTTAAAACAATTAGGAAGTTTGAAAAAAGAGGGGCAAACGGTTATCGGATTTGCAGCAGAAACGCATCAAGTAATAGAATTTGCAAAACAAAAATTAGTAAAGAAAAATGCAGACTTTATTATTGCGAATGATGTTTCAGATCAATCAATTGGTTTTGGAGCTGATATGCACCAAGTAACTATTCTATCAAAAACAGGGGAAGAAATTTTATTACCGAAAGTTTCTAAACAGTTATTAGCAAAAGAAATTTGGAATCATTTAGTTCCAAATTTATAAATACGAACTAGATTAGACTTTTCAAAAGTAGTGAACGATGTTGTTAGAACTACTCTGAAAAGCCTTTTTTTGTTTCTTCAAAGAAAAATGAAGGAAGATTGCCAAAAAATATAAAGAAAATCTCAGAAAACTTCCCTTGTTTTATTAAAAAACTGTGGGAAAGCTATTCCAGTGGTCGAATTTGTGCTATAATGATGAAGGTTTATTAGGCATGAGAGGAGTAGATATGAAAACAGAACATCAAATGCCAGAGTTTATGAAAAATCATTATACGTTAAAAGCTATGGAAGTATTACAAAAGAAAAAAGCGACGTTGTTTTTCAAACGTCTTTTTGACATCTGTTTGTCATTAATTCTTTTAGTACTATTATCACCAGTATTTTTAGTTTTGGCAATTTGTATTAAGCTAGAAGATGGTGGACCTATCTTTTATCGACAGCAAAGAATTACAACATTTGGAAGAGTATTTAAAATTTTTAAATTCCGTACTATGGTAATGGATGCTGATAAAATGGGACCATTAGTAACTCAAGATAATGATTCAAGAATTACAAAAATCGGGAAAAAGATTAGAAGTTTCCGTTTAGATGAAGTACCACAATTGATTAATGTGTTAATTGGAGATATGAGTTTTGTAGGAACTCGTCCTGAAGTACAAAAATACGTAGATGCCTATTCTGAAGAAATGTTGGTTACATTATTGTTACCAGCAGGAATTACTTCAAAATCAAGTATTGAGTTTAGAAATGAAGCAGATAAAATTTCTAAATGGATGGAGAAGGGATTAACAGCTGATGAAGCTTATATCCAAAAAATCCTTCCAGAAAAAATGCAATATAATATCGATTATATTGATGAAGTAAGTGTTGCTCAAGATATAAAAGTAATGCTTCAAACTGTATTTGCTGTTTTAAGATAGTAAATAAACATTCGGAGGTTAAAAGACATGATTAGAAATATACCATTTTCACCACCAGATATTAGCAATAGAGAAATTGAATTAGTAACAGAAGTGCTTAAATCAGGTTGGCTTACAACTGGACCAAAAACAAAAGAGTTTGAAAGACAATTAGCAGCATATTTAGGAACGGATAAAACAGTTTGTTTAAATTCAGCAACAGCTGCATTGGAATTAGCTTTACGAGTATTAGGAATTGGTGAAGGAGACGAAGTCATCGTTCCTGCATATACTTATACAGCTTCATGTAGTGTAATCGAACATGTTGGAGCAACTCCAGTATTAGTAGATATTCAAGAAAACCACTATGAAATGAATTATGATTTATTAGAACAAGCGATAACGCCAGCAACTAAAGTCATTATTCCAGTTGAATTAGGTGGAGTTCCTTGCGATTATACTCGTATTTTTGAAGTAGTAGAAAAGAAAAAAGATTTATTTTCAGCAAATAATGCCTTGCAAGCTCACTTTAATCGAATCATTGTAGTTTCAGATTCAGCTCATGCGATGGGAACAACGATTAATGGCTTATCAGTTGCTCAAGTGGCTGACTTTGCTTCTTATTCATTCCATGCAGTTAAAAATTTAACAACTGCTGAAGGTGGTTGTATTACTTGGAATCCTAAGAACGGACTAGATGATGAAGAAATTTATCGTGCTTTCCAAATTTATTCCTTACATGGACAAACAAAAGATGCCTTAGCGAAGACAAAACCAGGTTCATGGGAATATGATATTGAAATTCCAGGTTATAAGTGCAACATGGCAGATATTATGGCTGCTATTGGTTTAGCTCAATTAGAGCGTTATGAAGGAATTTTAAATCGTAGAAAAGAAATCGTAAACCAATTAGATGCTGGGTTAAAATCTGAACTTATCCAAGTGTTACCTCATCAAACAGATTATTATGAATCTTCAAGACATTTATATATTACAAGAGTAAATGGAGCTTCTTACGAACAAAGAGGTTTGATTATTGAAAAAATGGCAGAGCGTGGTATTTCATGTAATGTGCACTATAAACCATTACCATTATTAACAGCCTATAAAAATTTAGGATTCGATATTAAAGATTATCCTCAAGCTTATCGTTATTTTGAAAATGAAGTGACCTTACCATTACACACTTTACTAACGGACGAAGATATTCAATATATTGTTCAAAATTATAAAGAAGTCGTTCATGAAGTATTAAATGCTTGATAGAGTAAGGAGAAGTGTAGATGAATAATCGATTAAAAATATTATTACTATTTGTATTAGACTCGATCATCGTACTAGGTTCTGTATTTTTAAGTTTTAGACTAGTAACAGAAGGGTTAATTCGTAATATTCATGCCTTAACTGTTACAGCATTATTATCTTTAGCAGCATATTATGTATTTTCCTATTTCTTAAATTTATATTGGAGAGATTGGGAATATGCGAGTGTTTATGAAGTTATTACAGTTGTAAAATGTGTCAGTGCTGCGGTCATTGTTTCAACCATTGCAGGAATTGTTTGGTTTAAAACATTAGTAACATGGCAATTTGTAGTAGTGTTATGGCTATTACTTGTCTGTGCAGTAGGTGGCGTTCGTCTGTCAATGCGTATTTTCAGAGAATACTTTGTAGATAGTGTTGTTATGGAAAATGCGAAACCAACTTTAATTGTTGGGGCAGGAGCCGCAGGAACATTATTAGTACGTCAAATGTTAATGCATCCAAAAATGAGAATGATGCCAGTAGCCTTTGTTGATGATGATCCAGAAAAACAAAGAAAAGATATTTATGGTGTTCGTATTTTAGGAACAACAAAAGATATTGAAAAAATTGTTCAACATATGGGAATAACTAAAGTTGTTATTGCGATGCCTTCGTTACCAAATAAAAAATTAAACGAAGTGTATGATATTGCTCGTAAAACTGGAGCAGAATGTGTAATCCTTCCAAATATTGATGAAGTCATGTCAGGAAACCTACATGTACAACAATTGAGAAATGTTGAAATTGAAGATTTATTGGGACGTGATCCAGTTGAATTGGATCAAACGTTAATTGAAAAACAATTACGTGGAAAACGAATTTTAGTAACTGGAGCTGGTGGCTCAATCGGTTCTGAAATTTGTCGCCAAGTTTCTTCATTCCGTCCAAAAGAATTAATTATTTTAGGACATGGAGAAAATAGTATTTATCAATTAAATATGGAATTACTTGGAAAATATGCAGAACATTTTAGAATTACTCCTGTAATTGCAGATGTTCAAGATAGAAAACGTATTTTTGAAGTGATGGAAAAATATCGTCCAGATGTTGTGTATCATGCTGCAGCACATAAACATGTGCCTTTAATGGAAATTAATCCAAGAGAAGCGGTGAAAAATAATATTTTAGGAACTCGTAATGTTGCTGAAGCTGCGAATCATGCTAAAGTAAAAACTTTTGTAATGATTTCAACGGATAAAGCCGTTAATCCACCAAATATTATGGGAGCAACCAAACGTTTATGTGAAATGATTGTTCAAGATATGGCAACGAAGAGCGATTCAACGAAATATGTAGCAGTTCGTTTCGGAAATGTTTTAGGATCAAGAGGTTCTGTTATTCCATTATTTAAGAAACAAATTGCTAAAGGTGGTCCAATTACAGTAACTCACCCAGATATCGTTCGTTACTTTATGACGATTCCAGAAGCTGCACAATTAGTTATTCAAGCTGGTTCTCTAGCACGTGGAGGAGAAATTTTCGTGTTAGATATGGGTAAACCAGTTCGTATTGTGGATTTAGCGAAAAATCTAATCCGTTTATCAGGGTACAGTGAAGATGATATTGAAATTAAATTTACTGGTTTACGTCCTGGTGAAAAAATGTATGAAGAGTTATTGAATGAGGGAGAAATTAATCCAAAACAAATTTTCCCTAAAATTCATATTGGAATTGCAGACAATTCAAAAATTGACCGTGTATATGACTTTATTGAAAAATTCGAAAATTATTCAGAACAAGAATTACACGATGAATTGATTGATATTGCGAATAAAAAGAAATAAAATAGAGAAGGCTGGATAATGCTCCAGCCTTCTTTTCATAAACACAGATTAAGGAGAAATTATGTTAGTTTCAGTATCAATTAGCGCTTATAACGAAGAAAATTATTTACCAGCAATCTTTGAAAGTTTAGTTCATCAAACATATCCTCATAAACAAATTGAAATTGTTTTAATTAATGCGATGTCAACAGATGGTACAAGAATATTAATGAATGAGTTTCAAGAAAATTATCAACATGAATTTTATGCGATTAAGATTTTTGATAATCCTAAGAAAACATTGAATACAGGTTTAAATTTAGGGTTTAAACATTCCGATGGAGATTGTTATTTAAAAATCGATGCGCATTCACATATTCCAGAAAATTTTATTGAAAGTAATGTGGCAGTTATCCAAACCGGAGAACGAGTTTGCGGTGGAAGAAGACCAACGATTGTTGAAACTAATGATGAATTAGCGAAGACATTACATATCGTTGAAGAATCTGCATTAGGTAGTAGCATCGCTAATTATCGTAAAGGTGATCAGAGTCGTTATGTCGATTCTGTATTCCAAGGAATGTATCATAAAGATGTCATAGATAAAGTTGGATATTTTGACGAAAAGTTAGTTCGTACAGAAGATAATGAGTTTCATAATCGTATTCGTAAAAATGGATTTAAAATTTGGTATGATACTTCGATTGAATCATTTCAATATATTCGACCAACGTACTCAAAAATGTTAAAACAAAAATATGGAAATGGTTATTGGATTGGGTTAACAAGCCATGTTTGTCGTGAATGTTTATCTTTATTCCATTTTGTGCCTGGGATTTTTGTAAGTACATTATTAGCAACGATTTTAGTTGCAGGTATTTCGGCATTACCATTCTTTTTATTAGTGAGTGTTTATTTATTAGCGATTATTGGATTATCTATTTTCGAAATTTCAACACATCCATTTCATATCACTCGATTATTGATTCCTGCTATGATGATTTCTGTACATTTTTCTTATGGAATCGGAACAATCCGTGGGTGGATTGAAGGATTTTGGTGGAAGAAAACGTATAATTCAATTAATGAAGAGTAAAATTGTTAAAAAGTGGTAAATCTCTCCTCATGATGTAGAGAAATTATGGTATAATAAATTGATTATAGATAAAAGTGAGGTTGAAAAGTTTGAGTAGAGTTGAAAATCATATTCATAAGAAAATTTTAAAAAATAAAAGAAAAAAATGGACGATATTTTTTATCGTTTTAGCGGCAACTTTAATAACAGTATCAGGAGCTTATATTCGTGCTCGATTAGCAAAAGTAGAAAATGCGATTCATCAAGAAGTAGAAACGGTGAATTTGCGTGAAAAAGAAATTACAGATAACGATAGTTTTTCAGTTCTATTATTAGGAATTGATAATGGAGCTTATGGACGTGGAACAGAAGTCGGTCGTAGCGATACAATGTTAGTTGTAACAGTAAATGAAAAGTTAGGTAAAACAACAATTGTAAGTATTCCACGGGACTCTTACACTGAAATTGTCGGTTATGGAACAAACGATAAAATTAACCATGCCTATGCATTTGGACAAGAGAAAATGTCGATTAATAGTGTTCAAAATATGTTAAATATTCCAATTGATTATTATGTAACAGTGGATATGGGCGGATTAATGGGCTTAGTCGATGCCGTAGGTGGATTGGATATTACACCAGTATTAACATTTACTTATGAAGGTGAATCTTTTACAGAAGGTGTTGATCGTCATGTAGATGGTGAAGCAGCGTTAAGATATGCCAGAATGCGTTATGATGATCCAGAAGGAGATATGGGACGTCAAAAACGTCAACAATATGTCATTCAAAAATTAGTAGAAAAATTATTGAATATTACATCAGTAACTCGTTATGAAGAAATTTTAAAAACGTTAGAAAATTCAGTTCGTACGAATTTTACTCTTGATAAATTATTATCTGTAAAAAATAATTATCCGAAAGCTTTAAAGAATTTTGAAAGTGATAAAATTAGTGGTTCGGGTACAATGATTGGTGGTATTTATTATTTTGTAGTACCAGAAGATGAAAGATTACGTATTTCTAATCTTTTACGTGAAAACTTAGAACTACAAAAAGTGGATTCTCTAAAACATATTGAAACAAATGAGACACAAATTGTTCCAGAAGTGGAAAATCATCAACCAACAAATTCATCATTCTACCAAGAAGAAATTGCAGATGAATATGTTGAACCTGCAACTGTCCCTCAAGTAGAAAGTAATCAACCTGTAGCTCCAGCAACACCTGTTGCCCCAACTACAGTAACTACTACAACCGTAATCAATACTCAGAAAAATGATGATCAAAAGGTTGAAACATCAAAAGGTACTCAACCTGCCCAACCAATTCAACCAACGACTGTTGCCCCTACGAAACCAGAAACTAGTTCTGTAGAACTTGCACCAGTGCCAAGTAATACAACGATTGAACCAAAACCGGCTGCAACAGAAACAAATAATAAAAATAATCAATAACCAATATTACAAAGGAAATTTGAGGAAAGAAAATGGTAGAACATCATGATTTTGGTCTTCGCTCTAAAAGAAGACAAAAGAAGAAAAAAGGAAAACTTTTATTTATATTTATTTTAATAACAGCATTGTTAGTAGGCACTTCAATCGTTTTTGCTGATAAATTAAATTTATTTCACCAAACAATTAGTACGATTACTCAAGATGTTGGGAATAGAACAGAAGAAGAAGCACAAGAAATTATTGAAAATGCAAAACCTATTAATGTTTTATTATTGGGAATTGATAATGGGGCATATGGACGTTCAACTGAAGATGGACGTAGTGACACAATGCTGTTATTAACTGCCAATCCAAGTGAGAAAAAAGCACAGTTATTGAGTATTCCACGTGATACTTATACTGAAATTGTTGGAATGAATTACTATGACAAAATTAACCATGCCTACGCATTTGGACAAGCCAAAATGGCGATTAATTCTGTAGAAAAATTATTCGATACTTCGATTGATTTTTATATGGAAATTAATATGTCAGGATTAATGGAATTTGTCGATGCAGTTGGTGGAATTGAAGTAACTAGTCCTTTAACCTTTACATATGAAGGGCGTTCTTTTGAAGAAGGCAAAAAGGAATTATTAGATGGCGAAAGTGCATTACGTTTTGCTAGAATGCGTTATGATGATCCTGAAGGGGATTACGGTCGTCAAAAACGTCAAAGAATTGTTATTGAACAATTAGTGAAAAAAATGATGTCCTTTAATTCGATTACGAATTTTGAAAAAATTATGAATGCTGTAAGTAAAAATGTTAAAACAGATATACCAATTGGGAAAATTATGGCTTTGAAAAACACGTATGGACCTTCATTTGACCATTTAGAACAAGCATTTATTGAAGAACGTTCATTATTATTAACGAATTCAATAGGAGAACAAATTTATTATTCTTATGCTACAGATGAAGAATTATTAGAAAAATCTAATTTAATCCGTGAATATTTAGGTCAAAAACCTGTTAAAACTTATCCATTATTACAACAAAGAGAAAACTTATTTTATTTAACTACACCATAGAAAGAAGGAAATCAAATGATTTACGCTGGAATACTTGCTGGTGGAACGGGAACTCGTATGGGAATTCAAGATATGCCTAAACAGTTTTTAACATTGGGTCAAAAACCAATTATTATGCATACCGTTGAGAAATTCTTGTTTGTCCCAGAAATTGATATTGTTTATGTAGCGGTTCATCCTAATTGGATGACTTACTTTGAAGATTTGCTCCATAAATATGTTCCAACACAAAAAGAAAGAATTCGTGTTGTTTCAGGTGGAAAAGATAGAAATGATAGTATTATGAATATTATTCATGATATTCAAGAAAAATCTGCTGAATCGACAGATGACATTTTAATTACTCATGATGCAGTTCGTCCATTTGTATCTTATCGTATGATTCAAGAAAATATTGCTGCTATGAAAGAATATGATGTAGCAGATACAGTCGTTCTTGCAAATGATACCATTGTGGAGTCAGTGAACGGAAAAGTGATTTCTTCCATTCCGAATCGTACACATATGTATCAAGGACAAACGCCGCAAACTTTCAAAATTCGCGCATTTGTAGATATTTACGAATCAATGGAAGAAGAAGTAAAACAAATTTTAACAGATGCTTGTAAAGTGTTTGTATTAAATAATACTCCTGTTGGATTAGTTCAAGGGGAATATTCAAATATTAAAATTACTACAGTAACGGATTTAAAAATTGCTGAAGCGATGTTGGGAGAGATCTAAGTGATTAATCGAGTTTATCAATTGATTCGTCCGCATTATTTTTCTGTGAAATATGAAGACGTTGAAATGGAGCAAGAAGATACAGTAGTTGTTAGACCAAATTATATTGCATTATGCCATGCAGACCAACGTTATTTCCAAGGAACACGACCACCGAAAATTTTGCAAAAGAAATTGCCAATGGCATTAATTCATGAATGTTGTGGTATCGTTGTAAGTGATGCTTCCGGAACTTATAAACCTGGAGATAAAGTTGTCATGATTCCAAACCAACCTCCAAAAGAATTTGAAGAGGGAACAGAGTTTTATGAAAACTATGTAACAGGTGGTTATTTCCGTTCAAGTGGCCATGATGGGTTTATGAGAGAATTTGTCACAATTCCTAAAAATCGTGTGGTAAAATATGAAACAATTCCATCAAAAGTTGCTGCGATTACAGAATTTGTATCTGTTGGGATTCATGGTATTACAAGAATGAAACAAGTAGCACATTCAAGAAGAGACCGTATTGTGGTATGGGGCTCAGGAAGTCTAGCCTATGTTGTTGCAACATTAGCAAAAGAAAAATTCCCTAACTCAACGATTATTGTAGTTGGAAAAAATCATGATAAATTACGTTTATTCTCATTTGCAGATGAAGTGTATGATGTGAGTGAAATTGAAGAAGATTTTACATTTGATCATGCTTTTGAATGTGTAGGAGGAACTGGAACACAAGAAGCTTATCGAGATATAATTAAACATATTAGACCCCAAGGTACAGTTATTATGATGGGAGTAAGCGAGTTTGAAGTTCCATTAAATACACGTGATATATTAGAAAAAGGTTTAACTTGGGTGGGTAGTTCACGTTCAGGACGTGATGATTTTGAAGGAGCCGTTGAAATGATGGAACGCCCTCAAGTACATTCAAGATTGAATTTAATTATTCATGAATCAAATAAAATTCAAGATATCCAAGACATTTATCATTTCTTTGAAGAAGATACTGTTACACCATTTAAGACAGTTGCAAAATGGGATATTTAATAATGAGGTGAAATCATGGAACCACTTCAAGCGAAGTGTTTAGAGATGGCAGAGTATTTCGTTCAATTTTGTAAGGAAAATGATTTACTTTGCTACTTATGTGGTGGAGGAGCAATTGGGACTCTACGACATAAAGGATTTATTCCTTGGGATGATGACTTAGATTTATTTATGCCAAGAAAAGATTATGAAAAATTAGCACAACTATGGCCACAAAAGGCAGATAGTCGTTATCAACTTTCAAAAAGTAATGAAAATTATATCGACCGTAATTTATTTATTACAATAAGAGATACACAAACAACATGTATCAAACCTTATCAACAAGATTTGGATATTCCACATGGATTAGCCTTAGATGTACTTCCATTGGATTATTATCCAGCTAATGGGCTATCACGAAAAAAACAAGTGATAGCTGCTTTAGTCTATTCACTATTTTGTGCGCAAACTATTCCAGAAAAACATGGTGGAATTATGAAGTGGGGAAGTCAAGCTTTATTAGCACTTGTTCCATCTAAAAAATTGCGTTATAAAATATGGAAAAAAGCAGAAGCTGAAATGACGAAATATACAAAAGAAGAAAGTGATGGAATTACTGAACTATGTTCTGGTCCATACTATATGAAGAAGAAGTATCCTATTTCTAGTTTTGAGGATGCATTGTGGCTTCCTTTTGAAGAAACAGAATTACCAATTCCAGTTGGGTATGATGCTTATTTAAAAACAGCTTTTGGAGATTATATGACACCACCTCCTGTAGAAAAACAGGTTGCTCATCATGATGCGGTACTCATTGATTTAGAAAAGAGCTATACGCATTATAAAGGTGAATATTATGGGAAATAAGAAAAAAGTACTTTTCTTTTTATGGTCGTTTTCCTTAGGAGGAGGAGCTGAAAAAATTTTATCAACAATTGTATCTAATTTAGACTTATCTAAGTATCAAATTGATATTTTAGAAATGGAACATTTTGATAAAGGATATGAAGCTGTTCCTGAAGGAGTACGAATTTTAAAACCGTATAAAAAGAAAAGTTATGGACGAGTGATAGATTCCATTTTATGGCGTTTAAGAATTTATTTTCCATATTTAGTGAGAAAATGGTTAGTCAAAGATGATTATGATATTGAAGTTTCTTTTACTATTATGAATCCCGCTTTTCCTTTTTCTAAGAGAAAAGAAGTGAAAAAAATTGCTTGGATACATGGAAGTATTGAAGCCTTTTTGAAAGAAGAACAAGCTCATTATCGTAACAATCACTTTGAACAATTAAGTCGTGCAGATAAGATTATTGCCATTTCTAAAAAAACAAGGGAATCGATTGAAACAGTATATCCAATGTTTCAAAATAAAATTCAAACGATTTATAATGGCTACGATTTTACGGCACTTTTGGAAAAATCAGAAGAAATTCCCCCAGTTACATTAGAAAAAAATAGCATTTGCGTGATTGGACGTTTGGAAGATTTAAAAGGTACAGATCGTGTGTTGGAAGTCTTTAACAAATTACAAAATGAAGTGAATGACGTTCACTTATACTATATTGGCAGTGGAGAACAGGAGAGCTTCTTAAAAGGAGAAGTAGAACGTCTTCGTTTACAGAATAAAGTTCATTTCTTAGGATATCAGAAAAATCCTTATTCCATTTTAAAGCAAGCTAAAGTTTTATGTTCTTTATCAAAGCAAGAAGGATTTTCAGGAGCAGTTGTGGAGGCTGTGACATTAGGAATTCCTTTTGTATCCACAAATGTTGGTGGAGCTTTAGAATTATCGAATGATGGTCAATTTGGAGAAGTGATTGATACCAATCAAGAAGCCATTGATGCCCTAAAAAAATATATTACTGGAGAAAAAAGAATTTCTGAACATTATTCAGAATTTATCCAACAATTTACAATTGAAAAACAACTGCAACAAATAGAGGAGTTATTTCAGTCATCAAAAGAAGAAAGGAGTTAGATAGATGCCGGATTCTTTAAGAAAACTTCATGCAGTACTTACAACTTTCTGTTATGGATTAGCGATTGTTTTTTATTTGACTTATTTAAACAATAATCATTTAGAAACATTATTATATACAGTTGTAATGGTTTTTATTGCACATACATTATTTTGTTTTCATAATTTAAAATATCAATTAATTCATATCTTGTTTTATATGACGATTTTTGTCTTTTTATTTTCAAGACCTTTTATTGATTATTTAAGAATTGGAAGTTTTGAAACGTATCAACAAGATGCTTATGTATTTACTTTTAATATTATTCTAGTATCCTTACTAGGATTATGGTTAGGTGGAATGATAGGCGTAAGATATTTTAGTCGTAAAAAGGAAAAAATAGTAGATGAATCTTCGTACGCGCGTTTGATTTTACAAGTTAGAAGAGTTTCATTAACGGTATTCCTATTTACATATCCATTTTATGTATTAAGATTAGTGGAACGTTTAATCTTTAGATTACAGACAACTTATTATGGTTATTATGCAAATTTTACAAGTAAGTTACCGTACTTTACTTATTTATTATCAGCATTTATGTTCTATGCATTATGTGTGTATTTAGCGACTAAACCTTCTAAAAAAGTATCGATATTTATGTTAGGTTTATATGTTGCTGCAAATACGATTCATTTAGTCATTGGAACAAGAAATCCATTTATTTTAAGTTTATTATTTGCCTTTGTATATTTCTTCATGCGTCACTATTCTGATAAAAAAGAAGTTTGGCTTGGGCGTAGAGAAAAAATTGCTCTAGGAATAGGAACTCCTATCTTAATGCTTGCCATGGGAGCTATGAACTATGTTCGTGATGGAGCAAAATTAAAATTCGATAGTATTTTTGCTTTATTAGTTGATTTTATTTATAAACAAGGAACTAGTTTTGGAGTTTTAGCGAGAGGTTATCTCTATCAAAGTAGTTTACCAATTCGAGAAATGAGAAACTTTACATTTGGACCAATTATCGATTATTTTTATCGCGGTAGTATTGGAATGAATTTATTAGGAACAAAAGCTTTTAAATCGACAACGAATAGTATTGAATTAGCATTAGAAAGTAATAGTTACGCTCACAATATTTCGTATCTTGTATTAAAAAAACAATATCTAGATGGACATGGTATTGGGAGTAGTTATATGATGGAAATTTATACGGACTACGGATTTATTGGCTTACTGATAGCAAGTGCTATTTTAGGATTTATTCTAATAGCTTTACTCCATTCAGCCTATCGTAAAAATATACTTGGATTTACGGTATCATTATTAGTCCTTGGAAATCTATTTTTTATGTCGAGAAGCAGTTTCTCAGAAAGTTTCTTTAGTTTATTTACAATGCAATTTTGGACTGTCGTCATTGTCATATTCTTAATGTCCTATTCAATGAAGAAACCAATTTATCATACAACATTAGCAAAGGATGGTTATATACATGTTTGAAAATTATTCATTAGCTGATTTATTAGCTAATTTAAAGAAAAAGAAAAAGTGGAATGCTATTGCAGTATTCATTTTATTTATTTTAATGGCTGTACCGATGAGTTATAAAGCTATTACGTCAAAATCAGTCGTAAAAAATAATACAAGTTATTCAAGTTATATTATTTATAAAATTAATGCACCAGAAAAAGAATTTAAAACAGAATCAAATACGAAGAATGATCAATTTAGTTTCTTTTATTCTAAACTAATTAGTTCTAATATGAATGGTGCATATTTATTTAATGATTCAACCGATCAAGAAGTTGCAACATTTGCAGGAGAAATTGCAAGTAATGCCACTCAATTAAGAAATTCAGATGTTGATTTCTGGGAAAAGAAAATTATTGTCACTTCATTAGGGGACTACACAGGGGTTTCTGTAAAAGCATTAACAACAAGTCCAACTTTAAATCAGTTAATTGAGAAAAAAGTGGATGCTTTAATGAATAGTTATAAAGATGTTTTTAAAGATGTAAAAATCAGCAAGTTAGAAACAGTTAACTCTCAAGAAGTGGGCGGAAGTGAAACAACTATTTCAAACTTCAATGTAAAACAATTAGTTTTAAGAATTATCGTTGTTTTTGTATTTGCTGGATTTTTGGTTATTTTTATTAATTTTGCATGGTACTTATTTAACCCAACAATGAATCGTGCTGGTGATTTCAAAAAATACGATATTCAACAAGTATTTGAAATTGAAAATGCTGAAGTGTTACGTCAATTAATTCGTTATAAAAAAGAAACTCATGGAGAGTTTGCAGTTGTGACTTCAAGTAAAGCAATTGCAAAACAATGGGAGAATAAAATTCAAGATGTAATGATTGAATATGTAGAAGCTTCTAATTTCGAAAGAATTTGTCAATTTGATGCTTACTTATTTGTAGAAGAATTTGGTAAGACTCGCTATGTTGATTTTGAAAAGAAATTACAAGAATTACATAATTTTGATAAGACAATTCTTGGTGTAGCAGTATTTCCACTATAATAAAAAATCTCGTCAGTTATTCTGGCGAGATTTTTTGTTTTCATTTCATATACATTTCATAAACGCTCTCTATAATAAGTTACAGATAAGAAATGAGAGAGGAGTTATTCCTTTGATAAAAAATGCAGCACTTTATATTTTTAGAAAAAGAAAGAAAAGTCTGATACTAATCACTATATTTAGTGTTATTTTATCTTGTATATTTGCTTGTATGAGGTTATTATCTACGACTTCTATAGTACAACAACAATTAAAACAAACGACAACTTCTTCGTTTGAATTTAGAAAAAAAGATGGAACAAGTTTTTCATTTAAACAAGTAGAAGAGATAAAGAAAGTTGCAGATAATGAGTCTTTAGAAAAACATTATCAAACCATTGCTAAGTTAGAAAATCACTCAGTGGTGACTGGGGAAGAAAAAATTCAGCGAGATGATATTGATGAAGAAATGAAAAATGTTGTTTCGCTCAATTCTAGTAGCCAAGTGAATCGAGAAAAACTATTCTCAAGTGGAGTTTTCTCATTAATAAAGGGAAAAATGATAGATACAACGGATGTTTATAAAATCATGATTCATGAAGAATTAGCTTCTAAAAATCAATTAAATCTTGGAGATACGATAACCCTTGATGTCATTCAACAAGAAACTGGTGAGAAGAAAAAAGTAGACTATGAAATTGTTGGAATTTTTTCTGGGAAAAAGCAAGAAACTTATACAGGATTAACTTCTGATTTTAGTGAAAATACAGTGTTTACAGATTATCAATCCATTCATCAACTCTTCTCAAGTGAATCAGGGGAAGTTGTGACAGGATTAAATATCTATGCTTCATCAAGTGAAGAATTACTAAAAATGAAACAAGCAATAGAAGCTTTACCATTCAATTGGGAAGAGTTTGTAATCGAGGATCAAAAGCAAGATTTCGATGATATTTTAGAAAGTATTACTGGACTTCAAAATATGGTTCAGTGGATGACAGTAGGGATATTAATTGCTGGAGCAGTTGTTTTATCTCTAATGCTAATGTTAAGTGTCCGAGAAAGAATTTATGAGATTGGTATTTTATTATCGATTGGAATTCATAAAGCTTGGATTATTGGAAAATTCTTTGTTGAATTATTCTTATTGACAATTCCATCTATTTTTGTTTCGCTTGCATTAGGGCCTATGATGGTTCAACAATTAATGAATGGATTTATATCGATGGAACAGGAACAATCTCCTTTAGGAAACTTTATTTCAAAAGGAGCACAACAGGGAGTAATAACCGTATTTAGTCAAAGTTATGCATTATTAACATTAGTGATTGTATTCTCACTTGCTGTAACATTAGGAATCTTTTTAATGAAAAAACCAAAAGAAATATTATCAAAAATGAGTTAGGAGAATGAAGATGAGTGTATTATCAATGAATAAAGTCAGTTATCAATATAAGGAAGCACGTCAAAATGTGTTATCACAAATTGATCAAGAATTTGAAGCAGGAAAATTTTACGCAATTATTGGAAAATCAGGTTCTGGGAAATCAACATTATTATCCTTATTAGCAGCATTAGATAATCCAACAAGTGGAAAGATTTTATTTGAAGGAGAAGATATTCAAGAAAAAGGTGATAGCTATCATCGTAAACATCATATTTCTTTAGTATTCCAAAATTATAATTTAATTGATTATTTAACGCCTTTAGAAAATATTCGCTTAGTCAATCCTGCAGCTACAAAAGAAATTTTATTACAATTAGGATTAGAAGAAAGTCATGTGAATCGTAATGTTTTAAAATTATCAGGAGGACAACAACAAAGGGTTGCGATTGCTCGTGCGTTGGTTTCAGAGGCTCCAATTATTTTAGCGGATGAACCAACAGGAAATTTAGATGAACATACAGCTGGAGAAATTATTGATGTGCTTAAAGCATTAGCGAAAGAAAGACAAAAATGTGTCATTGTTGTAACACATAGTAAAGAAGTAGCAAATGCTGCAGATACGATATTAGAATTGCGTGAAACAAAACTTCACGAAGTGAAATAAGTAAAGGGAGATAGAATAGGATGAAAAATGCATTTGCTTATATTTCAAGAAAAATCTTTAAATCATTCGTATTATTTGCCGTTGTACTATCTATGGCGACATTAAGTATGATTGGATTGTCCATGAAAGATGCAACGAATCAAGCTTCAAAAGAAGTATTTAAAAATATTACAAATAGTTTTTCAATGGAAATTAATCGTCGTGTGAATCAAGGAACACCTCGTGGTGGAGGAAACATTAAAGGAGAAGATATTAAAAAAATCTCTGAATCTTCAAATATCGAAGGAACTGTTAAACGTATTAATAGTGTAGCTGATTTAGCAGATTACGATATTATTGAAACAAAAGAAACTCAAGGAGTGTTAACACCCGATCGTATTAAGAAATTTAAACGTGCTGTTATGTTAACAGGGGTTAATGATTCTGCGAAGGAAAATAAATTTGTTTCTGGCGCCTATCAATTGGTAGAAGGAAGTCCATTAGTAGAATCAGATAAACATAAAATTTTAATGCATAAAGATTTAGCTGAAAAAAATCACTTAAAAGTAGGCGATAAAATTACATTAAAATCAAATATTTATGATGCTGATAATGAAAAAGGTGCTAATGAAACGGTAGAAGTAGAAATTAAAGGTCTGTTTGATGGTCATAATAAAACGAGAGTTACAGCAGCACAAGAATTATATGAAAATACTTTAGTAACCGATATTCATACAGCTGCTAAAGTATATGGAAATACAGAAGATACAGCAGTGTATCAAGATGCGACATTCTTTGTAAAAGGAAATAAAAATCTTGATACAGTCATTAAAGATTTAGGGAAATTAGCGATTAATTGGAAATCTTATAATTTAGTAAAAAGTTCTTCTAACTTCCCAGCCCTACAACAATCAATTTCTGGGATGTATGCTATCGCAAATAAATTATTTATTGGATCTATTGCATTTGCAGGAATTACAGTAGCATTATTACTTTTCTTATGGATGAATGCTCGTCAAAGAGAAATTGGGGTTCTATTATCGATTGGCTTATCGAAAATGGAAATATTTGGACAATTTGTATGGGAGTTATTGTTCATTAGTTTACCAGCCTTTATCGGTGCAACAGGAGTTGCTATTTTGACAGGAAAAACAGTTGGAAATCAATTACTTGCAAGTGTTACTTCAAGTATTGCAAAACAAATGGGCAAACAAGCAGCCTCAACGGGTTTAGGTGGCGGAGCTGAAGTAGATGGCTTTAATAAGACATTAACTTCGTTAGAAATGGTGATTCAACCAACAAATGTACTATATGTAGTTGGATTTATGATTGTGGTATTAGGGATTGCATTAACGATTGCCAGTGTGAAAACATTTAGTAAAAATCCCAAAGAATTATTAATGGATGTTGAATAAGGGGTCAAATTTTGGGAGAAGATAATAAACCTCTAGAAAAAATGAAATAGATGGATAAAGTGGGCAGACAAAGAACACAACAAGATTCTAAGTCTGCTCATTTTTTATGAAATGACAAGGACAGAAATAAGAAAATCATTTATAATAAGAATGAGAGGGGATGAAGCTGTGAGAATTTTAATGGTCGAAGATGAAGCACCGATTCGTGAAGGAGTCTGTGATTATTTAAGTGAATGTAATTATGAAATGATTGCTGCAAGTGATGGACAAGAAGCGATGGAATTATTTGATTTAAATGAAGTGCATTTAGTGCTATTAGATATTCAATTGCCGAAAAAGAATGGATTAGAAGTGCTAGAGTATATACGCAGAAAAAGTTCAATCCCTGCATTAATGCTAACCGCTTTTAGCGATGAAGAATACCAATTAAAAGCTTTTAGTCAATTAGCAGATGGCTATATTGAAAAGCCATTTTCCTTACCTGTTTTAAAAGCAAGAATCGATGCTTTAATGAAACGATATTATCCGGACACAGAAGTGTTTACTTATCAAAATACGAGTGTGAATTTCTCTAGTTATACAGCAACTCTTTCTGGTGAAAAAGTAGATATGAATGCTAAAGAAATTGAAATTTTAAAATGTTTAGTCGATCATGAAGGGCAAGCATTAAGTAGACAACAAATTATTGATCAAGTTTGGAAAGAAACAGACGAAATTCCTTTTGATCGAGTGATTGATGTCTATATGAAGGAATTACGTAAAAAATTAGCATTGGATTGTATTATTACAATTCGTAATGTGGGATATAAATTGGAGAGACTATGAAATCATTAAAAATATTTCCAAAAATTTTAGCGACGACTTTTTTTATTTTAAGTATGTTAGTTATTGGCATTCATATTTCGATTTATTTTATTTTTCCTAAGACTTATCTTGAAACGAAACAACAGGAACTAAGTATAAAAGCAGACCAAATTTCGTCCAATTTAAACTTAAAAGAAGAAAGTCAAATTATGGATTTTGTGAACCTGTATTCGAAAGGAAATGATATTACCTTGATGGCAGGAGCTGAAACAGGCGCTAATGAATTTGAAATTAGTCAAGGGATACCAGCTGATTTTTCAAGTTATACCAATTCTTTAGTCATTGAAGAACGACAAATTCAAACAAAAACTGGAGAAAATTTAAACTTACAATTTATTACAACGACTGATTTACAAAAGGAAGCTATTTCCTTAAGTTGGAAATTTTTACCATATACTTTGTTAGTATCCTTCGTAATGTCACTGATGATAGCTTGGATTTATGCGAGAATTATAACGAAACAAGTCCAACAGATGAAAAAGACAATGAGAAGAATGAAGGAATTGGATCGTCATGCTTTGTTAGAAGTTCAGTCGACCGATGAGATTGGTGAATTAAAATCACAAATTAATCAATTGTATATTAATTTATTACAAGTGATTGATAATGTAGAAGAAAAGAATGAAATGATTCTTCAATTAGAAAAAATCAAATACGAATTTTTCCGTGGACGTTCTCATGATTTAAAAACACCTTTAGCAAGTTTAAAAATTATTTTAGAAAATATGAAATATCATGTTGGAAAATATAAAAATCGTGATTATTATATCGATGAATGTATTCAAATTGTCGATGGACTGACCGTTAAAGTAGTTGAATTATTAAGAGAATCTAAGGAAGCTCTAGGAGAAAAAGCAAAATGGATTTCACTAGAAGAAGAAATTCAAAAAGTTACTCAGGATCATCATTGGATTGCGATGAAGAGAAATTTAACCATTCATAGTCATATTGTTTCAAAGCAATTATTAATCGGACAGGAAGCTTTTAAAATGGTACTCTCCAATATTTTTAGTAATGCGTATCAATATGCTAAAAAAGGTTCTGTCATTCGAATCGTTTCGGATGAAAATTGTTTCATGATTCAAAATGAAGTGAATGATGCCATAGAAGAAATGAATGATCTATTAGAAGAAAATCAAAAGAAAACAGGGATTGGTTTATTAGTCGTTCAAAATTTATTAGAGCATTATGGGTTTACGTATCATATAGAAAAGGATACAAAACTTGTTACGGTAACAATAGAGTTCCCCCAAAATGAAAAATAGAAATAGAAGTACATTTTCAAATATCAGGGAGTGTACTTCTTTTTTATGAGAATAGTTGCGTTTCCCTAAAAGAGTTAGTAAACTAATTTTATGAGAAAAGTAGGTGAGAGAATGAAAATGAGTTATGCAGTAGTGGATTTAGAAACAACGGGTCCTAAATTTGAAGAAGGTGGAAGAATTTTTCAATTTGGCTGTACGATTATTGAACAAGGAGAAATTGTTACTCAAGTAGATTTGTATATAAATCCAGAGACAACGATTCCTTATGAGATTCAACAATTAACAGGAGTTGATAAGAAAGAAGTGAAGCAAGCACCGTATTTTGATGAAATTGCCTCAACTATTTTTCAATTATTAGAAGGAAAAACATTTGTAGCTCATAATATTAGTTTTGATTATTCCTACTTAGTAGAAAGTTTTAGAGAATTAGCAGGAATTGAATGGAGTGCTCCCTGTGTGGATACTGTTCAATTAGCGCAAATTTGTTATCCAACCATTGAGAGTTATCGACTGCAAGATTTAACGCAATTATTAGAGATTCCACATCAACAAATTCATTCAGCAGGAAGCGATGCGTATGCAACTGCTCAATTATTTTTGAACTGTTTAGAGGAATTAGAACAATTACCCGTTCCTACTTTACAGCAAATGTCATTATTTGCGGATAGTTTAATGGCTGAAACAGGTCAAGTGATTCATGACTGTTATCAAAACACTTCAGTATCTCAAAAAGAAAAAGAATTTATTTTTATAGAGGGATTTGCATTGAATCCTATTGTTGAAAAAGATGAAGATAATGAACAGACACAAAAATGGAATGCATTGGAACTTTATCATCAATTAGTGAAGAAAAAGGTCATTGAATATCAACCCTTACAAGTTCAATTAATTGAATTTATGTTAGAAAGATTGAATTTTGGTCATTCTATTAATTGGGTAGAAGCGGAACCTGGACTTGGAAAAACGTTGGCGTATTTACTAGTCTCTTTACAAGTACAGTCACAAAATCATCCAATATGGATTGCCACTTCGACGATTTTACTACAACAGCAATTAGTAGAGCAGGAAATCAAACCGTTGGAAGAACTATTAGGAATCTCACTTCCAATCGCAACTGTCAAAGGTCAAGAGCATTATCTTTCATTGTCAGGACTAGCTGAAGTGTTAGAAAAATATGAACAATATCAAAATCAGAAAAGTGCTTTAACAGTCATTGGATTATTAAAATGGCTAGCACATACAACTTCAGGAGATTTATCCGAATGTAATTCGTTATTTTACCATCGTGAAATATGGGAGAAAATTACTAGAAAAGAAAGACAATTCTCTAAAATGGATTTCTATCGTAGAGCGATACGACATGCGAGAAAGGCTAAAATGGTAATTACTAACCAAGCATTTTTAGTCCAATATTTAAAACAGGCTCCTCAAAGAGACCATTTTGATAAACCAATTGTGATCATGGATGAAGTACAACAATTGGAGCAAGTTTTAGAAAGCCAAGAACAAAAATTATTGGAATTTGATGCATTATGGCAACTACAAATGGAGTGGAACGAATATCATTTAGAAAGTTATTTAGAAATGTCGAGTACACAAGAACATCAATCCAGACAAATCAATCGTCGATTGCTTGAGATTTGTGACTTATATGAAGAATGGATGCAAATGATTCGAAAAGAAAGTTATCCTACTTCAGTGATATTGCTATCTGCAGAAGAATGGGAGAAGAGTATCCATCATCAAACATTAGCAGCGGTAAAAGCAGCATGTATTGAGCTATTAAAACTAACATTTGATTTTAAAGGCAATGATGAACTGGTTCAAAAAACTCATGCTTGTTTACAAAAAATTGTACAAGAAATAGTTCTTTTATTAAAACAAGAAGAGGGATATGTAGCCGTTTCTTATGTGTTGAAAAAAGGGCAATATAGTTTACAACTAGAAAGTATGAAATCTGCATTAAAAATGTGGAGAGAAATATATGGATATATCCATCAATTTATAGGTATTTCTGCAACTATTCCAATTTTCACGCCACTATTTCATTTAATCGTAAAACAAGAAGATGGATTATTTTTACCAAAAACGTATCAAAATTTCGAACACTCGGTATTTATACCGACAGATTTACCGACTCCTTCCATCATTGTGACACCTGAAAGAGTGGAATTATTAGCGAGACAATTACTAGATATTTATCAAAGAAAACAAGGAAGATGTCTAGTATTGGTTCATTCCATCGAAATGCTAGAGGAATTGGAGCAAGTGTTATTAGAACATCCAGATATTCCGTTATTAGTCCAACGAACGAATCAGTCGAGCAGAAAGGTTCAGAGGAAATTTCAACAACAAGAATCTGTCTTATTATTAGGCGTGTATAGTTTTTGGGAGGGCTTTGATAGTGGAGAGGTATCCATTGATCAATTAATTATTCCAAAATTACCTTTCCCAAATCCAACACAATTACAGCAAAGAGTCATTGCTGAGGAAATGAAATTACAAAATCGTCATTATTTCCAAGATTATGCTTTGGAAAAAATGTTACAACAATTTTATCAAGGATTAGGAAGAATGAATCGTCCGCATCAAGAAAAAGCAGAAATATGGATTTTAGATACACGTTCTATCAATTCTCCTTATGCGAATCGAGTGATGCAATGTATTCCAAATCGAGCAAATATTTATTCTCAAACTTTTAGAAAATTAATTCAAAAAACAATGAAAGAATAGAAAAATCAAAAAACGGCAGTCGTGAGGACTGTCGTTTTTATTATGTGACTTTCAGTCCGTCACGCTCCGTAGGTGCGTGACAAATAAAC
>NZ_CAUPXD010000015.1:0-39557 GCF_963515095.1 uncultured Granulicatella sp.
GG
Organism: uncultured Granulicatella sp.; assembly: GCF_963515095.1. GTDB lineage: Bacteria > Bacillota > Bacilli > Lactobacillales > Aerococcaceae > Granulicatella. The sequence goes on from NZ_CAUPXD010000015.1 coordinate 3, forward strand.
TTTATTTGTCACGCACCTACGGAGCGTGACGGACTGAAAGTCACATAAAAAAAGTGAAAAATAAAATTATTTTCCACTCTTATAGATTCTACTATTCTTTGTTGAATGGATTTCTAATCATAGATTATGAAAACAACCACATTTTAACAATTCCTGAGAATAATGGAGTATGTGTCACAATCCAATTCGCTAGAGTATGTCCTTCAAAAATCTTTTGTACTGAATCTGTAGGAATCATCGCTACTAAATATAATACAAAGAAAATTGCTACATAGTGGAAAAAAAATCCTAAAATTGCTCCTCCTAATGTATTAAATTGCTTAATTATCGGTAATTTTGTCATTTCTTTAATCACAGTTGTAATCAAACGAACGATTGCCCAGTTCACAACCATAATGACAATAAATGAGAATAAGTAATAAAACGATTGATCCATTCCTAATGCTTGACCTTCAGAAAAAATCGCTAAATGCGTTCCAGGAATGTATGATGGAAAAGGGACATACATTTCAATCATTTTAGAAAATACTCGATAACCAAATATAGCAATAAAAGTAGAAATGATATAGCCAACAAAATGAAGGAGTTGTAAAGCTAATCCTCTTCTAGCACCTGTATAAATTCCTAATAATAAAAATAATAAAATGCCAATTGTTACCATCGAGCACCTACTTTCTCCATAAATCTTCTTGTTCTGCAAATTGTTTTTCAAATTCTTCCTTACGTTCTAGAGCAATACTTTGACGTTTACTTCCTCTATGATGTGGCACATTTTTCTTTAATTGTTGATTTTCTTCTTCTAACATCATTAATTGTTCTTGTTTTTCTAATTGTACACTCACTGCATTAATCGCTAGTAAAATGGCTTTTTCTTCATTGGAACATTCTTTTGCAACTTCACCAAGTTCATTCCACTGTTCATTTAATAATTTAATGACGCTATGCATGTGCTGATGAGATTTAGTACCTAAAATGGTATAAGTCTTTCCAGCAATATTTGCACGATAACGCTGTTTCTTTTGAGACACAACTTTCATCCTTTCATTCGTTACCATATTATGTTAAGTGTACCATTTTTTTGCCAAAAAAACACGTAAAATGGGATTTTAAAACAAAAAAGAAGCCTTACGGCTTCTTTTTTAACGTTAGAAGAATAAACTGTTATTTTTTTCTGATTCGTAGTTAGCACGTACACGTTGTGCAGAACCAGGATCCACTTGGTTCAATGCTTTTTCAATAATCGCTAATGATTCTCCATAACGATAAAAATGATTAAATTGTTCTAAAGCTTGTTGAATAGCTGTATCAATTTCAGGATGTTCTAAACGATAACGATTCGCTTGTTGAATCATATATTCTGTTAATTGAGCATTATCCACTATTTCTTCAGTCATAATATCTAATTTTTCAACATCATCTTCAATCGTTTGATTTAATCCTGTAATTTCAGTCATATCTAATTTTACACGATTCATTAATTGAGATAATTGTTCGATACGAGAACTTGTAGCGAAAAATAATTCTAAATATTCTTTTGGTAATCCTGGTAAATGATATTTTTCAATTGTACGTTTCATATTACGTAAATCTAATTCAAACACATCTAAACCATCACGAATACTTTTCTCTTGTTGACTTAAACCTGTCAATGTATTCACTAATGCTAATTGATTTTCATCAATTTCTTTTAAAGTATTTAATACAATTTCATAATGTTCTTTCACAATTGAATAAGGAACTTGTTGATTTTGTAATGCTTTACTATAGTAAGCAACAGCCTCTTGTTCTTTTTCTAATTGTTTTGCAAAATCTTGCACACGATTAAATTCATTATTCGCCAATACAAAGTTTTGAGATACACGATCCACTTCAACATTTACATAACGGTTACTTTGTAATACTTGATTTAATTTTCTTTCAACTTGAGCACGATTTCTCTTCACGAATGCTTTTGCTTCATATTCAGTTTCCATTACTAAATATAATTGATCAATCTCACGTGCTACTTTATCTAATTGTTGACGAGCTTCTTCTAATTCAGTTGCTTTAATATGTTCTCTTGCAACAGCAATAATTTCTTCAATTTTTTGAATTTCAGTTGGAATAGAAATTTTAGGGAATTGATAGTGTTCTTCCACCATTTTTTGATAGCCTTCTTTTAAGTCAGCTACTTGGTCTTCATATTCTTCTTCGATTTCTTTTAAGTATTTAGGAACTTCTTCAACAATTTGTTCGAAATCTTGCATTTCAGTTTCGATTCGACCTAATACTTCTTTAGCTTCTAAGTGGTCGCCTTCATTTGTTAAAGTATTGAATTTTGTAAAATCTAATTCTAAATAAGATAAACGTTTTTCTAATGACTCTAACGCTTCACCAAATGAAAAACTATGAGCTAATAAATCTTTACGCATACTTGCATAACGTTCTTGTAATACTTCTAATTCTTCACGGTTTTTCTTTTCACTATCTAATAATTTTTGTAATGCTGTGTAAATTTTATCGACTTCTGCTTTCGTTTCCTCAATTAATTGACTAGCTTGATTTGAAATTTGAGAACCTTTAACAAAATTCAAACGTTGTGTATATTGTTCAGCACTCACTAATGCTGCTTCGATTTCTGGAAAACGGAAACGAGTGATGGTTTGCCAAGTTGCTTGCCAAGTTTCATACGTGCGTTTTGTTTGTCCTGTCAAATTCAGATTTTTTAACGTAAATAAAATATCTGCAATTGGTACAGTCATTAATTTTTGTTTTTTAACTCCTAATTCTTCGATAACTTTACTTTGCTTTTGACTTAAGTAATGTGCTACTCCATAACCAATGGCACCGGCTACCACGATTATAAGTAAGAAATATACAAATCCCATATCTCTTCCTCCAAAATTTATTTATCTACATATTAATTTACATACAGGACTAGTATATCACGTTTGTATACTTTATAGCAAAAATTTTTTCGAAAAAAAAGAACCAAAATCCGTCATTTATAGCGAATATTTGGTCCTTTAGAAAGATTCTTTTATTGATTATTTGATTAATTCATAAATTGCTTCTGCATAAATCGCTGTTGAACGGAATAAATCATCTAATGCAAAGAATTCATTTGCTTGGTGCATTGTATCAATTGAATCTGGGAATAAAGCTCCATACGCTACTCCACGTTCAAAAATACGACCATAAGTTCCTCCACCGATGGATTGTTCATGAGCTGGAAGTCCTGTTTGTTTTGCATATACCTCTAATAATGTTGCTACCAATGGATCTTCTGGTGAAACATAGTGAGGCACTTGAGATTTACCTGCAGAAACAATCAATCCATAATTAGATGACACAGCATTTGCTTTTGTTTCTAATGTTTTTGCATCAATTCCACGTGGGTAACGGAAGTTAACCACTAATTTCCCTCCAACTTCAGGAGCAAATGTTAAAATACCTGCATTTGCAGTTAATGGTCCCATTACTGAATCTTCAAATGCAACATTTAATTTTGCACCATCTGTATCTAAGTGAAGAACATCTGCTGCAAATGATAAGAAGTTTTTCGCTTGTCCTGCAAACTCATATTGATTTAAGAATGTTGCTAAATAAGTTGCTGCATTAATTCCTGCATGAGGTGTTGAACCATGAGCTGATTTACCAACTACATCTAATACAACTACACCTTCATTAACTGAAGCTGTTCCTTCTACTGGATTTTTAGCAATATAAGCATCAAATGCTGCTACAAATTCTGAAGAATTTGGAACGACTACTTCCGCATGAGCATCTTGAGGTACCATGTTTTCTCTTAATCCAGCATTGAAGTTTTTCAATTGGAATTCTCCATTGCTTTCCCCAGCAGCTAATTCAAAATGTAGAGATAAAATTCCTTTTTCTCCGTTAATAATTGGGAATTCAGCATCTGGTGAAAAACCAAAATCAGGCATTTCTTCTGTTTGGAAGTAACGATCCATACATTTCCAACCAGATTCTTCATCTGTACCAATAATGAAACGAACACGTTTTGAGACTGGTAATCCTAATTCTTTAATCATTTTTAGCGCATAATAAGCTGCCATACTTGGACCTTTATCATCACTTGAACCACGTGCATAAATACGGTCATTGATAATTTGTGGTTCAAAAGGATCTGTTTCCCAACCTGTTCCAACAGGAACCACGTCCACATGTCCTAATACTCCTAATGTTTCTTTATAGTCAGGATTTGGAGCAAATTCAATATGACCTGCTAAATTTCCAACCATTTTTGTTGTAAATCCATCACGTTCCCCAATAGCTAAAAAGGCTTCTAAAGCTTTTTTAGGACCAGGTCCTACTGGTGCATCCTCACTTGCTTTTGAATCATCACGAACACTATCAATACGTAATAAATCAAATAAATCTTTTAATAAGTCTTCTTTACGACTTTCAACTTCTTTTTTCCAATCAATTGTCATATTATCGCTCCTTTACGAAATTCATTAGGTTTATCTTATCATTTTTCCATATATTTTGCTAGAAGAGATAACTAAAAAAGGAATAAGAAACATTCATTTCTTACTCCTCTCTTCATTATAATTCTACATTAAAAATTTTTAAGGCTTCTAATTCAAAATCCTTTAAACTACGAAACTCTCCAAGTTTTAAGTATTCATCTAAGTGTAATGGTCCCATACTGATTCGTTGTAAATCTACGACCATTTTTCCACATGCTTTCACCATACGTTTCACTTGATGAAATTTACCTTCTTTTATCTTAATTTGAACGACTGAAGTTTGATGACTCTCATCAATAGAAAGGATTTCTAAAAGAGCCGGCATACATTCATAACCATCATCTAATGTAATTCCCTTTTCAAAAGAAACTTGATCCTCCTCAGTCATGATTCCCTCAACTTTAGCAACATAAGTTTTTTCCACATGTTTTTTTGGAGATAACATTGCATGACTTAAAGCTCCATTATTCGTTAATAATAGAAATCCATGCGTATCAATATCCAGTCTTCCAACAGGAAAGACTCCTCTTTTTTGTGCTAATTCACCAATTAAGTCCAACACGGTTGCATGTTTCGTATCCTCTGTTGCTGAAATAACCCCTTTTGGCTTATTCATCACATAGTACAAATATTTTTCATAATAGACTCTTTCATCATCTAGGTAAATTTCATCTAATTTCTCATTAATTTGTACCTTACCATTCGTCACAATTTCTTGATTTTTTCGAACACGTTTTTGTTTTAAAATTAATTTCACTTGAGAACGTGTTGCTATTCCAGAATCGGCTAAAAATTTATCTAGTCTCACTAAACCTACTCCTTCATTTTTAGTTTTCTACGAATTGCAACCATTCTTTGCCCTAATAATTCATCCGCTAATCTTGTATACAAACTCATCAAGCCATAAACAATCGTTCCAACAAAACCAACAATCGCAACAGCAATCATCGCCATGAATTTTCCATCAATATTAATGATTTGTTTTAATCCTACTAAAGTTAAGAAACTGATAATCATCATAATGAATGAAATCCCTATTACTTTTACTAATTGAATCCCCACTTTTTTAAGATTAAATAAGGTTTGAACATATAAGTGATACCCCATATAAACGGTTGCTAAAATAAATCCAAGACTTGTTGCCCATAATGGACCTGCACCTTCAAAGAAATAAATCATCATCGGTTGCCATAACATTTTCACCACTAAAGCAATCACTAAAGCTTTAATCGCAATGATATGTTGCTGCATGGATTGTTGAATCGAGGTAAAGACTGTAAAAGCCCCCATAAAAATACATAAAATACAGGAAATCATTAATAAATACGTTCCATCTTTACTTGGAGAATAGAACACATTATAAATTGGCTCAGCTACAACTGCCATCCCAACAGAAGCAGGAATCATAATAAAGGAATATAAACCAAGATTTTCCTCAATCACATATTTCACTTCTACATGATTTCTCACGGAATAATGAGAAGCTAATAATGGTAATGCCGCTGTTGAAATACTAATGGCAAGAGACAAAATAATCATAATAATTTTATTGGCGTTAAATCCAAAAATTGTTAATAGTTCTTTACTTTGTTCAAAATTCAAATGAGTAAATGTCATCGCTAGTGGTTGGAAAGTTTCCTGATCCAAAATACTAATTAACTGAATACTTGAAGTCACAATCACAAATGGTAGAGCTTCACGAATCACTTCAAAAACAATACGACCAAAACTCATATTACGAGCAGGACGCCCTTCACTCATTAATCGCTTCATTCCAGGCATATCTTTCCACATTTTATAGCCCAAATAGACAAATGCGACAACTGCCCCAACAAATGCAGCAAACGTTGAATGCGCTACTGCTACTGCATAACTACCACCAAATAATTTCATAACGATGAACGTTAAAAGTAACATATAAATAATACGCACAATTTGCTCCCATAATTGAGATTTCGCTGAAGGAGCCATATCACTATACCCTTGATAATACCCTCTTAATAAACTTAATGGTGGAATAATCACAACTGCTGGAACAAGAGAACGAATAACCAAAATACTATCTTGAATTTCTTGAGCAGAACCCCCTTTAGCAAAATAAGGAGCTGTTACAAACATGACAATCGCACTAACAATCCCTGTTGCGGTCATAAATAACATTCCGCCTTTAAAAATATTCCAACTTGTTTCGTAATCTTTTCTTGATTGATTATCCGCCACAATTTTTGAAATGGCTACTGGAATCCCAGCCGTTGAAATTTGTAATACTAATGCATAAATATTGTATGCAATGAAATATAAGAAGTTGGCATCATCTCGTTGAGTGGCAAACATCGCTCCCCATGGAATAATGTATAATGCCCCTAGTAATCTGGAAACCATACTTCCGATGGTTAGCCAAGAAGAACCTTCTAATAATATTTCTTTTGAATCTCTTTGCATACGGATTTTATCACTTAATCCAATTGATTTTTTACTATTCCGTATCATAATATCCTACTTTCATGAAAAGTTTTTCTAATCCTAAGCGTACAATATTTTGGAAGCATTGTAAAATAAAAAATAAAATGACTGTTTTAGATTTTTCAACTAAAACAGTCACTCATTCTCTTTAACGTTCTCTAATGAAAAACTACAAAGACTTTTCATAGTAGTATTGGTGATAAAAGCCAAGGATGGCTTTTATCACTGGGAAATTTGAGACCTAAGGCTCAAATTTTAGGCATGAGATTCGCTCTGCGAAGCTGCTGCCGTCCATTACTACTATTCCAGAAAAGTCATTTAACTTTTAAGGTTTAATCAAATGATGCTTAAATGCATATATCGTTGCTTGTGTACGGTCTTCTACTTGTAACTTCGATAAAATATTCGAAACATGCGTTTTTACCGTTTTTAACGTAATAAAACACTCGTCCGCAATTTCTTGGTTCGATTTCCCTTGCGCAATCAATAAAAGCACTTCTTTTTCACGACTCGTTAATTCTTCAAACAAGCGAAATTCTTCTTCCACTTCATGACGATGTTCTAACTTCTCGCTCACTTCTTTTTCAAACACGCCTTCTCCACGATAAGTATCACGAATCGCTTGAGCAATTTCAGAAGCTGACGAAGTTTTTAGTAAATAACTTTTCGCTCCAGCACTAATAGCTGGATAAACTTTTTCATCATCAATAAAACTTGTCACAATAATAATTTTAGCTTCTTTCCATTTAGATAAAATTTCTTTTGTCGCTTCAATTCCATCCATCACAGGCATTACTAAATCCATTAAAATAATATCTGGTTTTAATTCCAATGCTTTTTCAACACCAATTTTTCCATTTTCTGCTTGGGCGATGACTTCAATATCTTCTTGAACGGATAAATAGGCTGATACACCTAATCGAACCATTTCATGGTCATCTACTAATAGAACTTTAATCATTCAACTACTCCTTCTCCTGCTTTTGAGGAATTTTAATTTCAATAATCGTTCCTTGATTGGCAATACTAATAATTTTGCATTGTCCTCCCATTCCTGCAACACGTTCTTCAATATTTTTTAAACCATAGCTTCCTGCTTTTGAAACACTTGTATCAAATCCAATTCCATCATCAACTAGTTTCAAAATAATATAATCATCCTTTTGTTTTAAAAATACTTCTAATTGTTTGGCTTTTGCATGTCGTAATGTATTCGACACTAATTCTTGTACAATTCTAAAAAGATGATCTTCAAAAGTACTAGGTAGTGTCACTTCATCTAATTCCCAATGAAGCGATAATTGCACTTTTGTCGTTAATTCTTTTAATAAGCTTTCAATCCCTTGAACTAATGTTTTATTTTCAAGTGAAATCGGACGTAAGTGTAATAATAAAGCTCTCATTTCTGATTGAGAATCATTGATCACTTTCTCTACTAATGCTAATTGTTGCTGGATTACTGGAGATAATTGTTCTTTTTGCTCATTCATCGCAGAAAGCATCATCATCGCAGCAAATAATTGTTGACTAACTGAATCATGTAATTCTCGAGCAATACGATGTCTTTCCAATTCAATAATTTCTTCCTTTGTTTCTTCACCAATATATTCCGGTCTAGAAGAAATTTGTTGAAGATTTTGAACTAGTTGTTCCTGCATTTCTGCTATTTTAGCAGTTTCTTGGAAAAATGTATCCAATCGAATCATTAATAAAGGACGATACCAAATTTCATCCACCGATTTTTTTACATTTGAATATTGTTGATTTCTAATAGCTTCTAATTGATTGTACATAACAGAATCCGTTAATCGCTGTAAGAAAAATACAATACTTGCTGCCATAAAAGTAATAACAAATACAATTAATGTCACCACTAAAAACAATAAAATTAATTGATTAGACGACAGTTTTTCAAATAACTCAATCCCAAATAAAGAATGAATAACATTTACACCAATTAGAAAAATACTAGAGACAAAGAGAAACACAACAAAACAGATTCGTAAAAACCACTTTCTCATGCTTCAATCACCTCAATTTCTCCTACAAGAACTGACGAGATAATGTTTATTTTTTTATGACTCGATTCAAAGCGTTCTGAATACATCATAATCGTCTCATTTTTTAATTCTAACTGTTGTCCATCAAACTTTGCTTCACCAATAAATGCATTATGACAAAGTTTCACGCCAACCCCAATAGGAACAATAACACGAATACGTCCAATGCCTTTTCGAATCATAATGGTGTTTTGTTCATTTGGAAGAACCGTATTTCCTAAATCAATAATCGTGTCTCCCATTAAATGGCTAATATTAATATCATCCCATTCAAAAGTGTCTTTTCCAATTTTTTGAACTCCAATCCATTCCTGTCTTTGTGTTTCAAATCGGTCTGACGGTTCTTTTAACTTAACGGAAACATATCTTTTTTTCTTCCAAATCCATTCACTATCATCTGACAAGTATTTTTTGATTAATTTTCTTCCATATGAAAGACCGTAAACGATCAAAATACTTCCAGCTAGCCAAATTCCCCATGTAGAAAATACAGCTAAAAGAATCATTAATATTCCAAAGAAAAGTCCATTTGTACGAATAAAACGATTTTTTAATTGAACAGCAATTCCAACAAAAATAATTCCTAACACAAATAAATATAATAAATGGGCATTTGTAAACAGCTGAAATCCTGTTAAACACATCCCAACTACTATGATAAATAGAATGGAGATGAATCGATTATTTTTCATTTATATCCTTCTTTCTTTAGAAAACTTCTCACTATAAAAGTATCATATTCCTTCGTTTCTGACTATCCATCTAAAGACTGATTTCAAAAAATGCTAGGTTAGTGAAGCTTTATCGTTAGGTTTTATTCTAACATTTTGACAACACTTATCCTAGCATTTAATGATTATCCAATTGGTGGGTCTTGCGGTTCATTATCAGAAGTAAAAGCATCCACGTTTACTTTTCTTGGCTTACTTCCTTCTGAAGGTCCTACGTAACCTCTTGCTTCTAACTCTTCAATTAAACGAGCGGCACGATTGAATCCAATTTTAAATCGGCGTTGAATATAAGAAGTACTAATCGTTTCTAATTCTCGAATCATTTCTAATACTTCATAAAATAAATCATCTTCAGGATCATCTGAATTTCCTTCTGATGTTTCTGGTAGCATCATTGTCTCATCATATTCCACTTCTTGTTGTGTTTTTACAAACTCGACAATTCTTTCTACTTCTTCATCGGTTAAATAAGCTCCTTGCACACGAATCGGCTTATTTTCACCCATTGGAATATATAACATATCCCCTCGACCAAGTAATTTTTCTGCACCACTTGAATCAATAATCGTACGAGAATCTGTACCACTGGATACAGCAAAAGCAATTCTTGAAGGAACATTTGCTTTAATAATTCCGGTAATAACATCAACAGATGGACGTTGCGTTGCTAAAATCATATGAATCCCCGCTGCACGAGCCATTTGCGCTAAACGAATAATCGCATCTTCGACTTCATTACTCGCAACCATCATTAAGTCTGCTAACTCATCCACAATCACTACAATATATGGGAGTAAAGGATTCTCTTCTCCCGTTTCCGCATTATAAGAAGCTACATGCGCATTATAGCCATCGATATTTTTCATTCCCATTGCCGCAAACATTTCATAACGTTTTTCCATTTCGGTTACAACTTTTTTCAAAGCTTGCGCTGCTTTTCTTGGATTCGTTACAACAGGCGTTAATAAATGAGGAATCCCATTATAGCCATTTAACTCTACCATTTTAGGGTCAATCATCATTAATTTAACTTCATGCGGTTTTGTCTTCATCAAAATACTTGTAATAATCCCATTAATACAAACTGACTTTCCACTACCAGTGGAACCAGCAATTAATAAGTGAGGCATTTTAGAAATATCACATAATCGAACATTTCCAGAAATATCTCTCCCTAGAGGCACATCCAATGGTTTTGGTGATTGAAGAGCTGCTTGAATCACATCACTAAAGGCCACAAAACTCGTTTTACTATTTGGAACTTCAATTCCTACATAAGGTTTTCCAGGAATTGGCGCTTCAATACGAATATCTTTTGCAGCAAGAGCTAAAGCAATATCATCACTTAAATTCACAATTTTGCTAACCTTCACTCCAATAGCCGGCTTAATTTCAAATTTTGTAACAGCAGGCCCTACTAATGGATTTGGCATAACTTTTGCCTCTACTCCAAAACTTTCAAACGTTCTTTCTAAAATTTTGAGATTTTTCTCTACAATCATCTTCTCATCTGATTGATCAGAAGGTGGAATTGGATTTAATAATGTTAATGGGGGTAATTGGTAATCTGAATCATCAGTTCCTCCATTAATAACAAAGTCTTCTAAATCTTCCGTATCTTCCATTACTTCTGTTGGTTCGATAGAAGGTTTGAAAGAAGTTGGTTCTTCTCTTTTCGGTTGAATAAACTCTTCTTCAACAACTGGTTTTGTAACAGGTGGTGGTGTTACTTCTGGATAAATTTCTTCAAACTCATCCTCTTCTTCCTCTTCATCAAAAACAAAATTTTTCATCTTATCTATTAAAGAAGCTTTCTTTTCTTTGACTTCTTTTGGTTTTGTTTCAACAACTTCTGGTTTAGTTTCACGAACTCGAGATTCTTTTTCTACTTTATTTTCTTCTAGTTGGTGTTGAATTTGAGCAGTCCAATTTCTTAAAACTTCGAAAACATCTCTTAAATGAATTTCAAATGCTACGAATATGGCAATCATAAATAGTACGAAAATTGTTAAATAAGTTCCCCATTGAGAAACTAAGAAATACGTCACCGTATAAAATAATGCCCCAATCATCCCCGAACCTAAATTTTGTTCGATAGCATTTGCCTTAAAATCAATCGCATAACGAGCCATCATCTCTTTAAATAACTGACCGCCTTCTTGAACATGATTACTAAATACAGCCACTTCTACCCATAGAAAAATCGCAATCAAAAGGCACGTTGCAACACCAATCCATTTTTTAGGAATGGCATGAATTCTACCACGGAATAACACTCCAATAGAAGCGAGTATACCAATAATCCCCGCATATATAAATAAATCTCCTACAAAAAAACGAATACTATTGGCAAAAAATCGTCCTAAAAATCCTAATTTAAAAATGGCTAACAATTGAATTAGAATCAATATCGCCATCACAATTTCAATGGACATCGTAGACTCAGTCTTCTTTTTTGTAGATTTTCTTTTTCTTTTTTGTTCTTGCTTAGCCACTTTACTCTCCTTCTGAATATAGTTTTCCTTCTGGTGTTAAAATCAATACACCATAATAGATTTGCAAACAATCCTCACAGGATTCACAATATTCACATTCATTTTCATCCCAAAATGCGCAAGAAAAATGTTTCTCACGTTTCTTTTGATATTGAGCTGTATATGTTTCTACTAATTGTTTATAAAGTTCTTTTGCCTCTTCTAGAGTGGAACAAGATTCTTCTAAAACAATCATCTCTTTCCAGTCGTCCATCATCCACCAAGGTTCATCGACTCCTTTTGTTTGGATAACACAATACATATCTATCACCTCTCTTGAACAGTATACCAGACTTTTTCAAAACTTGTTATCTTCATCCATTGAAAATTCATATATTTTTGATAGGATAGTTAAAAAGGAGGAATTCAAATGATTACTTTACGTCTAAGAGTTCGGGGACTTGTTCAAGGAGTTGGATTTCGTTTTTATACAAAACGTTTAGCAGACCAATTACAGATAAACGGAATGGTCAAAAATAAAATTGATGCTTCCGTTGAAATCATTGTCCAGGATACCCCGGAAAGAGCCTATGCTTTTGTAGATCGAGTAAAAACTTCTCCCCCATCTCCGTATGCAAAAATCCGTTCATCAACATTAGAAATTATTGAAAACGAACCGATTTATAAAGGATTCTCAATCTATTATTAATGAGAGAGAAATCCACATACGACTGATTTTCATTGCTATTCTATTCAATATAAAGTAAAATGATTGTGTTTGACAGAAAAAAATAAAGGAATGTGATTCATGAAATTAACAAAAAAAGTTCAATTAGCAGCTCTATCGAGCTTACTTGTGCTATTCCTATCTGGATGTGTACAAATCGACAAAGCCACTAATCAACCGTATGGAGTTGTGTATGATTATTTAGCAGTACCGACTCAAACCATTTTAAACTGGATTGCTTCAGCAATTGGTGGAAACTATGTCATTTCTATTATGATTGTTTCGATTGTAGTTCGTATTATTTTAATGCCTACTATGTTTAAACAAATGAAAACAATGTTAATGAACCAAGAAAAAATGGCATTATTAAAACCATATATTGACAAAATGAACGAACGTTATGGGGATAACCCAACACCTGAACAACGTATGGAAGTTCAACAATATACGATGGAAATTTATCGTTTAAATAATGTTTCATTAACAGGAGGATTGGCTTCTGGATGTCTTCCAGTATTAGTTACTATGCCAGTCTATAGTGCTTTATATAATGCAATTTTATACTCTCCAGAAATTTCAAATAGTTCATTTATGGGAGTTTCATTAGGTAGTACGTATTTACCAATTGCGATTGCTACTGCTGTTATTTATTTAATTCAAGGTTATATTAGCCAATTATATATGGATGAAACGCAAAAGGCTCAAGCTAAAGCTACGCTATATATGATGCCTGTCATGATGTTAATGTTCACAGTTGGTACAGCAGCAGGGATTGGGATTTACTTCTTCACTTCTGGTTTAACTGCAATCTTACAAACATGGATTCAAAACCAATTCATTCGTCCAAAAGTACTTGCAGAAATTGATGCTGAATTAGAAGCTCAAGGCAATAAAGTTATTCTTCCAGAAACTTCAAATGTTGCTAAGAGTGCTAATCAAACCACGACTGCACCAGCTCAACAAACATTTGCACAAAGAAACCGCACATCAACAGGAAAAAACAGCGGAAAACAAAATCGAAAATAAAAAGGTCTATCATTAATAGCATTAGGACGCCAGTAGCCAGCTACGCTGTCTCTTGGCTAAAATTCGAGCCTTGGTCTCGAATTTACCTGTAATATTATCTGCTTTTGCAGATAATATTACCCATGCTATTAAAGAAAAGACCTTTTTATTTTATCCTTTTTATAAATATATACTCATCTTCATAGAAATAGATGGAATAAAAAATAGTTTTCAAACCTCTAAATATAGAAAACGTGAAGTTAGAAGTCTCCTTCCTTACTTCACGACAATTGTTCCGTCTATTATATAACTTTTCTTTCGAATGGGTCGATGCTGATTCCTTGTTCTAATACTTGTTTTGCGTATTCTTTTGCACCGAATAATGAATGGTCTTTATAGTTTCCACATTGTACTGCTGAAATTCCTTGAATATCTTCAAAACGAATTTCATTCACAATTTGTTCTAATGTTGCTTTTAGAGCAACTGCAATTGTTTCTGCACTTGGAGTTCCCCATGTAATTAAATGGAATCCTGTACGGCATCCAAATGGAGAAATATCAATAATTCCGTTCACTCTATCTCTTAATAAATCCGCTAATAAATGTTCAAATGTATGAATCACACCTGTTGGCATTTCTTGCTTATTTGGTTGTAAGAAACGAATATCAAAATTTGTAATACGATCTCCTTTTTCTCCTACTTCTACTGTAATTTTACGCACATAAGGTGCAATCACTTTATTATGATCTAATGTAAAGCTTTCTACTTCTGCCATAACAAAACCTCCTAATAATCTTTATAACAGAGCCACTATACACCAAAATAGAAAACACTGTCAATGAAATGAAATTCATCCCTTTATGTAGTTTTAAAGTATCGTGCTATAATAATGAATAAAGATATTTATGGATTAGCAAAGGAATGCATTATGAAAAGAAAAACATCATTCAAACGAAAACTATTTTATTTTTTAAGTCCTCTAATCATTCTTATCAGTTTGATTATTGGTTATTTTATTTATGGTTATACGGCTTATTATCGTTTAGAAGATAATCTGACTTTATCCGTTACAAGCCATACAGACCATTCTCTCAACACTGGAAAAGATTATACCATCTCCTCTTTTAATATCGGATATGGAGCTTACCCTCAAGACTATAGCTTCTTTATGGATGGTGGAAAATATTCAAGAGCCTATAATCGACAAACCGTATTAAATAATATGCAAGGAATCCAAAATGCTATTCAGATGATTCAACCAGATATTGCTCTATTCCAAGAAATAGACACGGATGGAGATCGTTCCCAACATGTGGATGAAGTGGAATTTATAACTCAGGCTTTTGAGAAGCAAAATTGGGTATTTGGACAAAACTATGATTCACCGTATTTATTTTATCCACTATTAGATCCCATTGGAAAAGCAACTTCTGGACTCCTAACGATGTCCAAATACACGATTCAATCTAGCCAACGATATAGTTTACCAATTGAAACGAATTTCAATAAATTTTTCGATTTAGACCGAGCTTTTACCGTTAGTTACTTACCCGTTTCAAATCAGAAACAATTAGCATTAATCAATATTCACTTATCTGCATATACAAAAGATCCAACGATTGGAAAAAGCCAATTAGAAAAGCTATTCCATTATATGGAAAGTGAATATGAAAAAGGAAACTATGTCATTGTCGGTGGTGACTTTAATCATGATATTTTACTTGGAAAAAGTCCGGAAGTCTTCCAAACATCCGATGAACCGCAAACTTGGACTCATCCATTTCCAGTAGAAAATCTTTCAAAGCATTTTACATTAGCCACTCAAGGATTAGCAGAACAAAAAATTCCTTCAGCTCGTGCATTAGATGAAGGCTACCAAAAAGGAAGAACTTTTGTAACATTAGTCGATGGATTCATTATTTCAGACAATGTACAATTCAATCATGTCCAAGCACATGACTTAGAATTCCAACATTCCGATCACAACCCAGTTTCAATGAGTTTTACATTAAAATAAAAAAATAGCGCATTATAGCACTATTTTTTTATTTTTCAAATTCATCAAGATATAATACTTCTACTTGCCCTGACCAATCTAATATACAACCAATGAAATCAACAATATCTAAATCCTTCATTTCATATGTTTCCCCATTATTCACACTGGCAGTTGCATCTTCAATATAAGTTACTTTATAACCTCTATCTGAAGCAATAATAGCAGAAAATAAACAGCAATATTCCGCATTTAATCCTGTAATTACTACTTCTTTAATTTGATGCTTCACTAAAATCTCCGTCAAATCTTTACAGTGAAAAATATTTGAAGTCTCTTTTTCAATAATATAGTCAGCTAAGACTGACAATTCTTTATCTAAACTTCCACTTTCATTTCCATTGTAAATAATACTATTTTCATCATTATCAATATGTCTCGTATTAATAATAATATCTCCATTTTGCTTAAAAATATTTTGTAATTTTAAAATATTTTTTCTCAATTCGTCAAAATGTCCACGTTCTAACATACCTTTTTGACAGTCTAATACAATTAGTGCCTTCATTTGTTTAGTTTCCTTTGTTTTTAACCTTATAATATTAATATGATATAATTTTAAGCAAGAAATTGCTTTGGATTTTCTCTGAATTCCGTAAATTGAATAACATGTATTTTATTTCCACTATTTTCTTCAAAAATTGACTTAATTTCATTTACTGATGAAGTGATTGGATAAGTTTCATTATCAAATATTGCAAAATATTCTACATTTGATTTATAGTTTTTCAATAATTGAGTATCCATTGCTAAGATTTTTGATCTATCTAAATTATTTCCATTTTTGATTGTTCGAATTAAGTTTTCTGAAGGCTTATTATTTCGTCTAGTTGGAATACTAAAATCAAATTGAACTGTAACTCCAGCTTTACCAGCAAAAGAAGGTTTAGTAGAAAATAAAATTTCATTTTCACTTAAAATTGATTCAATTTCTTCACTAAAAAGGGTTTTTATATTAGATTTTTGTAATACTATCAAATCATTAACTTGCAAAATCCCTTGTAATAATCTTTGCTTTGCAATTGCAAACTTTTCTAAACTTGTTTTTATAAAAAGTTCTTTACCATTCAACTCAATTCCTAAATTATCCGTAATATTTTTAAGTAATCCAAAATGAGCTTTATTTCTCTTGGAGAAGTAAATACCATGATTTTCTAATTCAGAAATTGTCCATCCATCATCAGTTACAATAATTTCATCATTTTGTAAAAACTCTACATACATTACGATAGAGTCAAACTGATTATCATAAAATGATGTATTAATTTTTACGATATCATCTGACAAATCAATGAAATCATAATCTTTAAATAACCAATCAAAATAGATTTGCTTTAAAGTTTCTGATTTAGCCATCATACTCCACTCCTTATCTCATTTTTCAATATTATTATACTTGAAAAATTTTTCTACTGCATCTATTAATTCGTGTACAATTGGAAAATTACTTTTTTCTAATGGAATAGCAATCGAATCTTTTTTATCATTCAAATTTGAATAAATATGAATATGACTTCCTACAATCATTTCTTTTGTTCCAGGATTGATATGCCTTTGTGTTGGATTAATATCTAATCTCACTAAATGATGTTGAAATTCTTTAAATCGTATATGAATAGAAAATCTTTCTAAATCTAACCTTCCTCTGTATATTTTTACAATATACTCAACATCTTCAGAATCTAAAACTATTTCATCAAAATTAACTTTATTTAGCTTCGATTATAATTCTTCTTGTAATCTTTTATTAAATTTTACAGAATTAAAAGGTTTCTTAAGACGTTTTATTAATTGCTTAACTTCATTGTCATTCAAATTATTAAAATCCATTAAAATCATCCCTTTTCTTTGTTTTATCTTCTTATATTTGAATAATAAAACTCAAAACTTGTAAATTCAAGTAATTTTGTATAAGTGATGGTCATTTTGATGGTCATTTCCCATTCTAAACAAAAAAGCAAGCCTAGGAACGCTGTTATATCAACGTTTCTAGCACTTGCTAGGGTTTTATCCCACACTACCTTCCATTTCATAAGCAATTAAACGGTTTAATTCAACTGCATATTCCATTGGAAGTTCTTTTGTAAATGGTTCAACGAATCCCATAACAATCATCTCTGTTGCTTCAGATTCACTAATTCCTCTACTCATTAAGTAGAATAGTTGTTCTTCAGAAATTTTCGATACTTTTGCTTCATGTTCTAAAGCAACTTTATCATTATGAATTTCGTTAAATGGAATTGTATCTGATTTCGATAAATCGTCCATAATAATCGTGTCACATTCAATATGAGAAATTGAATAATCAGATTTCTTACTAAAGGTTACTTGTCCACGATAGTTTACGACACCGCCATCTTTTGCGATTGATTTTGAAACAATCGAACTAGAAGTATGAGGTGCATTATGAATCATTTTTGCCCCTGTATCTTGGTGTTGACCTTCTCCAGCAAAGGCAATTGATAACATTGTCCCTTTTGCATAAGGTCCTTCTAAAAATACAGAAGGATATTTCATTGTTGTTTTTGCTCCTAAGTTTCCATCGATCCATTCAACGGTTCCATGAGCTGCTGCACGAGCACGTTTTGTTACAAGATTGTAGACATTGTCAGACCAGTTTTGAATCGTTGTATAACGGCAGTATCCACCTTCTTCTACGAAGATTTCTACAATCGCAGCGTGTAAGCTGTTTGATGAGTATGTTGGTGCTGTACATCCTTCTACATAGTGTACACTTGCGCCTTCATCAACAATAATTAATGTACGTTCAAATTGTCCCATATTTTGGTCATTAATACGGAAGTATGTTTGAAGTGGAACATCACATTTTACGCCTTTTGGTACGTAAATAAACGTTCCTCCTGACCATACTGCTGAGTTTAATGCTGCTAATTTATTGTCTGTTGGTGGTACTAATTTTGCAAAATATTTTTCGAATAATTCTGGGTATTCTTTTAATGCTGAGTCTGTATCAGTGAAGACAATTCCTAGTTTATCGAATTCTTCTTTCATATTATGATACACAACTTCTGACTCGAACTGTGCAGATGCACCTGCTAAATAAGCACGTTCTGCTTCTGGAATCCCAATTTTTTCAAATGTATCTTTGATTTTCTCAGGAACATCATCCCAAGAACGAGCTGGTTTATCACTCGCACGTTTGAAATAGGTAATCGCATCAAAATCAATATCTGATAAATC
The DNA here is from genome assembly GCF_963515095.1 of uncultured Granulicatella sp. Classification (GTDB taxonomy): domain Bacteria; phylum Bacillota; class Bacilli; order Lactobacillales; family Aerococcaceae; genus Granulicatella. The sequence goes on from NZ_CAUPXD010000015.1 coordinate 19,196, forward strand.
TGCTCCCCATGTTTGCATTGGCATTTTTTCAAATGCTTTTAAAGATTTTAGTCGGAATTCAAGCATCCATTCTGGTTCGTTTTTCATTTTTGAAATGGTACGAACGACTTCTTCGCTTAATCCAACTCCACTATCAAATACGGGCGTTACATCTTCATGAAAGCCATACTTGTAATCTTCTAATTCTGGAACTCCACTCATTTTTAAATTCCTTTCTTGTTTTTCTGTTCAACTGCTTTTTCTAATGCTTTCCATGCTAAGGTTGCACATTTTATACGTGCAGGGAATTTAGAAACTCCACTTAGTAAGGCAGCATCTTCTAATCGATCTTCATTCACACTTTGTCCTTGCACTAATTTTGAAAAATCTTCTGCTAATTCCAAAGCTTCTGGTAAAGTTTTTCCTTCTAAAATAACACACATCATACTGGCACTCGCCATACTAATCGAACAACCTTGTCCATCAAATCGAGCACTTGTAATATGACCATCGTCTGATAATTCTAATTGTAACTGCAATACATCGCCACAAGTCGGATTATTCAACTCGATAACTTCAGCTGTTTTTTCAGTTTGAATTCCTTTATGACGAGGAAAATTCGAATGGTCTAAAATCACTTGACGATATAATTGATCTAATTTAGATAAAGCCATCTGAGAAAAACTCCTTTACTTTTTGTAATGCTTCTATGAAAAATTCAGCTTCTTCCATTGTATTATAAACATAAAAACTAACACGGGCAGTGGAAGAAACGCATAAATCTCTCATTAATGGTTGCGCACAATGATGTCCTGCACGAATTGCGACTCCTTCCATATCTAAGGCAGTTGCTAAATCGTGAGGGTGAACGCCATCCATTGTAAATGAAATGACGCCACTTCTTCTTGAAATATCTGTTGGACCATGAACGGTCACACCTTCCATTTGTGTTAATTGGTCATAAACATATGCTACTAATTGTTGTTCATGGGCATGAATCTGATCCATACCAATTTGTTCTAAATAATCAATCGCTGCTCCTAGTGCTATTCCACCGGCAATATTTGGGGTGCCTGCTTCAAATTTCCATGGGAGTTCATTCCATGTACTTTCTTTTTCATACACGAAGTCAATCATTTCCCCGCCAAATTCAATGGGGCGCATTTCTTCTAATAGTGCTTGCTTTCCATATAAGACACCAATACCTGTTGGAGCTAACATTTTATGGCCACTAAACGCATAAAAGTCGCAATCCAAGTCTTGTACATCGATTTTCATATGAGGTGCTGCTTGAGCGCCATCAACAACTAATACTCCTCCAACTTCATGGACGATTTCTGCTAATTTTTTAATTGGCTGAATGGTTCCTAACACATTAGAAGCATGCGCAATTGAGACAATTTTTGCTTGATGAGTTAACACTTCTTTTGTAACTTGTAAATCTAGTTCACCTTCCGAAGTTAATGGAAGGAAATTTAAACTAGCTCCTGTTTGAAGTGCTAATTGTTGCCATGGAACAAAATTAGAATGATGCTCCGTTTTACTAATCCAAATCTCGTCTCCTTCATGCAGGCGATATTTGGCAAAACCTTGCGCCACCCAATTGATTCCAGTCGTTGTTCCTCTTGTAAACAATACTTCCTTTATCGAAGAAGCATTGATAAATGTTTGCACTTTTTGACGACTCGCTTCATAGGCATCTGTTGCTAGTTGAGCGAGTGTATGCACGCCACGATGAATATTGGCATTATAATTTCGATAATACTCTTCTATACAACGAATCACACATTCAGGCTTTTGCGTTGTAGCAGCATTATCTAAATACACTAATGGTTCATCATTAACGGTTCTAGTTAAAATTGGAAAATCTTTTCGAATATCATTACTGTTCATCATTTTTCGCCAACTTTTGATCAATCATTTCTACTAATTCTTTTTGCGTATTTTGTGCTGGAATTGCACTAATAACAGAACCTAAGAATCCACGAATTACTAAACGTTTCGCTTCTGCTTGGCTAATTCCACGGCTTGTTAAGTAAAATAATTGTTCATCATCCACTTGTCCTACACTTGCCGCATGTCCTGCAGTTACTTCATTTTCATCAATTAATAAAATTGGGTTCGCATCTCCACGTCCGCCTTCAGAAAGCATCAATACACGGCTCTCTTGTTGTGCATCTGCGAATTTTGCTCCTTTAATAATATGTCCAATTCCGTTAAATGTTAACGTTGATTTATCAAGAATAACCCCATGTTGTAAAATATGTCCAACTGAGTGGTTTGCATAGTTTGTCACTCTTGTATCAATTCCTTGAACTTGTTTACCAGTTGAAATAGCAACAACATTTACTTTTGCAGTAGAACCTGCTCCACGTAATTCACTATCGAAGTCTGCGATTACATTTCCGTCATTCATAATGCCTAATGCCCATTCAATCGTCGCATCTTTTTCTAAATAGCCACGACGGTTAATGTATGCATCCGTTGGTTGTCCTAATGTATCAACTGCTGCAAAATGAACTTTTGCTCCTTCTTTTGCAATCACTTCTACAATGATATTCGCAGTATTTTTACGATCTCCAATACTTTCAAAACGTTCCACATAAGATAGTGAACTATTTTCTTCTGCAATAATTAATACGTGTTTAACAAATGATTCATCTACTGTATTATTTTGTACAAAATGAGATTCAATAATATCTTCTAATACAACATTTTTAGGAACATAAATGAAAACTCCTGAATTGACCATTGCTGCATGATACGCTGTTAAGCTATCTTCATCCACTGGTACAGCTTTTGTCATATAGTATGGTTTCACTAATTCTGGATATTGTTGTAATGCTTCAAATAAATCCATCACTAATACATCTTGCATAGCTGTTTCAACATTCATCTCTTCCCAGTAAGAAACTGCTCCTAATTGAACAATTTTTGCACTTCCTACTGCACTTGGAATGTCTTTTTCTAATTCTGTAATGAGTGAGTTTGCTTCTCCAATTTCACTTTGGAATAAATTCCAGCGATGGAATTTTACACGCTCAATAAATGGTAATGGTAATTGTTTCGCTAATTCCAATGCTTTTAAACGAATGTCCAAAAACCAATCTGGTTCATTCTTTAGAAGTGAGAATGAAGTCAGTTGTTCTGGTGTTACGGTTAATTTCTCTGCCATTCTCTTTCTCCTATTCTTGATGTTCTAAAGAAATTCCTAATTCTTCACTAATTCCTTTATATCCTTCTGCTTCTAGACGTTTTGCTAATGCAGCATCTCCAGTCATTACGACACGTCCGTCCATCATAATATGAACAACATCTGGTTCAATATAGTTTAATAAACGTTGATAGTGAGTAATAATTAATGATCCAAAGTTTTCACCACGCATGGCATTAACCCCACGAGAAACGACTTTAAGCGCATCAATATCTAACCCTGAGTCAATTTCATCTAAAATAGCAAAACTTGGCTCAATCATCATTAATTGAAGAATTTCATTACGTTTCTTTTCTCCTCCAGAGAATCCTTCATTCAAGTAACGTTCTGCCATTTCTTCTGGCATATCTAAAATTGCCATTTTTTCATCTAATTTTTTGATGAACTCACGAACACCCATTTTATTGTCTTCATCACGACGAGCATTAATGGCTGAACGCATAAATTCTGCATTTGTTACTCCAGCAATTTCACTTGGATATTGCATTGCTAAAAATAGACCTGCACGAGCACGTTCGTCTACTTCCATTTCAAGAACGTTTTCTCCATCTAATAAGATTTCTCCTTCTGTTACTTCATAACTTGGATGTCCCATAATCGCTGCAGAAAGAGTTGATTTTCCTGTTCCATTCGGTCCCATAACTGCGTGGATTTCTCCAGTATTGATGGTTAAATTAACACCTTTTAAAATTTCTTTATCTTCAATTGACACATGTAAATTTTTAATTTCTAATGTTGCCATTATTAAGCCCCTTTCAAAATAAATCCTCAATGATATAACAGAATTTTTTATCTGTCACATTAAGAACATTTTATCCTAAATGAGAACGATTATCAAAAGATAACGATTTTTAGTCACTTCTTCTTTTATAATTTTTTCTTTTATTTTCATATAAAATCTTTTCATTTTTCTGAAAATGGAGTATTATATAAACTACTTACAATGCGAAAGGGGAAAATCAGATGCAACAATATCCTTTAATAGGAATTTCAGGGAACCATCGTCAAGATAATACTGAACAAGATCCCTATTTATTATCCTATGCTCCAAATGGATTTGTTACTGGATTAGAAAAAGCAAATGCCATTCCAGTAATCTTACCAATTGTTTCTCGTCAAACAGCTCACGAATATATTTCACGAGTTGACGCATTAGTTTTATCAGGTGGGCAAGATGTTTCACCTCTACTATATGGAGAAGAACCTCATTTAAAATTAGGAAGAACTTATCCAATTAGAGATACTTTTGATCTTGCACTCATTGAAGAAGCTTATCGTCAACGTAAACCTATTCTAGCAATCTGTCGAGGCTTTCAAATTTTAAATGTTGCTTTTGGAGGAACCTTATATCAAGACTTACAAACGCAATATACAGAATCAAATATTTTACATTCACAGAAAACGATGCCTTCAATGGCAACACATTCTATTGAAATTATGGAAGATAGTGAATTAGCAAAAATTCTTGGTACTAAAGCGGCGATTAATTCTTATCATCATCAAGGGATTAAAGAGCTTGCTCCAAATTTCAAAGCTGTTGCTTGGAGTGCTGATGGATTAATTGAAGCTTTTGAGTCTAATGAAGAGGAACAGTACATTATTGCTCTTCAAGGTCATCCAGAAGCGATGATTAGTACTGATGAAGGAATGCAAGAATTATTCAACCATTTTGTACAGTACGTAAGAGAGAAAAGACTTTTCTGACATGTAGTAAATAGGACGCAAGCAGCCTCGCTTTGCGAGTCTCATTGCTAAACATCGAGCCTAGGTCTCGATGTTTCCTACAATAAAAGCCACTTGAAGTGGCTTTTATTGTTCTTACTACATTGAAAAGTCTTTTCTCTTTATTATGCAAAAAAATATCGCAGAATAAGAAATTCCATTTCTTATTCCACGATAAAACGTTAGAGTATTATATTTTCTTAAATCGCGCAATGAATGCTAATACTGGGCTTAGTGTTTTTGTAAAGTTTCCGACTGGTTGTACGAGTCTTCCGCCAAATTGACGTTTGAAGTTAAAGTTTCCTTCATTTTGGTTCGCTTGATTCGTTTCAATTGTTCCGTAGAAATTATAATACTTAAATCCATTGTCTTTCGCATATTTCATCATTTCCCAGTTCAATAAGCTTGAACCTCCAAAGTTTAAGTATTCTTCATGAGAACCACCAAATACTGAAATAACTTCATCCCCATAACACATAAATAAATATCCTGATAAAGCTAACATCGGATTATGAATATCTAATGCTTCAAATGTTGTTTTTCGTTTTTGATAACTCGCTAATTGATCCTTAGCATCCGTAATCAATCCACGTGTTTTCTTTACATGTTTTCCTTCTGCTTCACGGACGGCTAATTCTTTTTCCAACTCTTCTACACGATTTGTAAAAAATTCAATTCTTTCATCGTAATAAGCTTTATAAGCATTTACATCTAAGAATGCAACCATATATTTTACTTTATCTTGGAAAGCCTCTTTCATTTGTTGGAAATAACTGAAATCTTGTACTCGGAATCCTTTTCGAACAGAAGTTTCACTTAAAATTGAATAGAAAATTTCTAAATCATCTAATTCTAATTCACGAATCGTAATATGAGATTCTACCGCTTTACGTAAGTCACGTTTTAATGAATTCGAATAATCTTTATAAATGGCTTCGCTATCTTCATATACAGATAAATCTTTTCTGAACAATTGCCCCATGACTGCTCGACCATCTAAATCTAAGAAACGGGCATATCCAGCTTTTTCAAAATTCGCTAATAATTCTGGATAACGGCACTCTTCTACGACTTCTAAAGATTCATTAATGACTTTATTCATCAAATAGGGGTTCATTTCTACTCTAGCAATCCCTTGTTCTTTCAAGAATTCTTCTAAACTTTCTAACATTTGAGGAAGTTGGGCAATTTTATCCTCTTCAAATAAGGGACCTTGAATCATAACGGCTTCTTTGAAAAATCTAAAACGTCTACGAATTCCTACTAACCCTTGAGCAATCCATTCGTTTCCTTCAGTCCAAGCAATAAAAAATATTTCTTCAAATACACTACGTTGCCCATGAACTTCTGCCATTTGTTTTGTTTGTAAAAAGTTAGCACTCTTAAAACTTTCTTGATGTTGTTCAAAAACTTCTGCTGTAATTACTTGTACTTGCATGCTAGTTTCCACACCCTTCTTTCTTCTCACAAACGATTGGTAAATCTTTGTCTAATAAGCTAGCAAATGCTGCTTCATCCACTTCTTCTAATGTATAAATCCAGTTTACTGCTGTGTCAACTTGATTTAACATTTCAGGATTATCTTCTAATTCTGTATGCCAAGCGACAACTTTTCCTGATAATGGGCTGACAAATTCTGTAACAGCTTTTGCTGCTTCCACACTCATAAATGAATCTTCTGTTGTTAATGATTCTTGGACAAATAATTCTACAAAACTAACATCTCCAATATCATCTTGACCTTTTGGAGAAATACCTACTGTATATTGTTTTTTCTCTTGTTTAATCCATAAACCATTTTCACTATATTTAATCATTTGATTCACCTTTCAATAATTGTTCATATTGTTCTTCTTTAAACCCGAAAAACACTGCTTCATCTGATACTAATAATGGTCGTTTAATTAACATTCCATCACTGGCTAATAACTCCATCGCTTTAGAAGTCTCCATTGTTTTAATGACATCTTTTAATCCTAATTTACGATATAATTCTCCACTTGTATTAAACACTTTTGTGAGTGGTAATCCACTTCTTTCAACTAGAACTTGTAATTCTTCTGAGGTTGGATGCTCTTCACGAATATCTTTTACTTCAAATGAAATATTGTGTAATTCTAACCATTTTAAGGCTTTCTTACAAGTTGTACATTTTGGATGGCTATAAATGATCATATTCTTTCTCTCCCTATGCTCTTGCTTTTATAAATTCTTCTGATAATTGTTGTTGTTGTCTTGATTCTTGGGTAAATGGATCCTCATCTTCCCCGAAAATATTACTCTTGAAATGATATCTCATTGACATCATTAACCCAATTCCCATCATATTTCCTAATAGAGAAGATCCCCCTTGAGAAATGAATGGTAATGGAATCCCTGTTAACGGTAAAAGTCCAATTGTCATTCCGATATTTTCTACAACGTGGAATAAAATCATCATAATAACTCCTGTTGCAATATAAGAATAAAACTCATTTTTTGTATCAAAACATACACGAATCATTTGATAAATTAAAATGAAATAGACTGTAATTAAGAATGTTCCTCCGAGGAATCCGAAGTTTTCGCCAATGGTTGCAAAAATTAAGTCTGACTCACGAACGGGAACGTACACTTCTGAGTGTCCATATCCTTTACCGAACATTTTTCCTGAACCGATTGCTTTCAAGCTTTGGAATAATTGGAATCCTGCTCCACCTTGGTCACGATATGGATCTAACCATGAATCGATACGTCCGAATTGATAATTTTTGAATCCGATATTTAATAATAATTGTCGGTTGTACACTACTAAGTAAATAAGTAATGAACCGATTAGAACGGCTGTTAAAATTAATGGTAATAAGATTTTCCAGCTAATTCCTGACATAATCATGACGCCGCCTAGAATCATTAAGAATACTAATGTTGTTCCTAAGTCATTTTGTAGGATAACGAGTAATAAGGCTGGTAATGAAATGGCGATTAATTTCGCAAATAGATACCAATCTGTACTTCTTGTACGGTACTTCGTTAGTCGGTTATGGTCGGTCGCTACTTTTGCCAGCATCAGAATGTAAAATATTTTTACAATTTCCGATGGTTGGAAGGAGAAGCTGGCGATTCTGAACCAACTTTTCGCACCGGTTGCGGCTGCGGTTCCTCTGTCGTAGAAGAATAAGACGGCTACTAGGAGTAGGAGTCCTATAACGTAAGTCAGGTTTGTTAGTTTCCATAGTTGTTCTGAGTCAAATTGCATAATGACAACTATGGCGATTGTCCCTATGACGTACCATACAAATTGCATGAGGACGGTTCTGAGAGATCCGTTTGCTACTTGGAGGTAGGTGGTTGATAGTAATGTCGCTATGCTGATGAGTGCTAGTAATAAGACGGGGAGAATGATTCCGTAATCTATTCTTGCATCTTGTTCGTCATACATGATTTTTCTTCTCATTTTTTTCTCCTCTTCTGTTATTGTATCTAATAATCTGCCTTCTTATTGTAACATAGAAACGAATGGAAATGCTAATTCAATCGTAGTCTTTATTCTTTTTTAGGAAATACTCGTGAATAGAAACAGAAATAATTTTCATGGTAGCCGGACGTCAGTAGCCCCTTTGGGTCTCTTGGCTAAAAATTGAGCCTTGGTCTCAATTTTTCCTAATAATATAAACCACTGCTCTGTGGTTTATATTATTGCTACTATGAAAATTATTTCTGTTTCTATTCACTCTCCTTGATTTAAAGGACGTTTAAGTCGTAATTTTACTGCTACGGTAAAAATGTTTTTTCTTTCTATTCACTCTCCTTAACGTGAGGGGCGGTTATGATGGTTCTTCAACTGAAAAACCGATTTGTCAAGAGATAAAAACTCAAAAAAACGACAAGTGTCGTTGAGATACTTGTCGTTTTTGTTTCATTATTTAATGTAATTATTTGCCTTCAGCTAATACACGTTCTTGTTCTACTGCAGCTTGTCCTAAGATGTTTAAGTAGTTCCATGGACGGTCGAATACTGGTTGGAAGAAGAAGTCTACGTATGCTAAGTCTTCGATTGTCATTTTGTTTTGGATTGCTAATGACAATGTGTTTGCAGAAGCTGTACAGTCGTATTTAGACATTACTTGTCCACCTACGATACGGTTTGTTCCTACTTCATAAACTAATTTCATGTAGATTTTTTCGTATGTTGGCATGAATTCTGGACGGTGGTTATCTACCACGTATACAGAACGTACATCTAAACCAAAGTGAGGTGCGCTACCTACGTTTACACCTGTTGAACCAATGTTCCATCCGAATAAGTGTAATCCAGATGTAGATTGTGTTCCACGGTATTTAACTTTATGTCCGTTAATGTTTTTACCAACTAAAGCACCCATACGTACAGCGTTTGTTGCTAATGGAATGTATGCGTGTCCTCCGTTAGGATTGTAGTTAACAGCACAGCTATCTCCAGCTGCGAATACATCTTTAACAGATGTTTCCATGTAGTCGTTAACGATGATAGCACCGTTAGGCATTGTTTCTAATTGGTCTTTAACTAAGTCGTTGTTTGGACGGAAACCTACACATAAGATAACCATGTCAGCTTCGTATTCGCCACCTGAAGTTACAACTTTGTTTACAACTCCGTTTTCGCCTTCGAATGATTTAACCATTTCGTTTAAGCGAACTTGTACGCCACGTTCACGTAAGTCTTCTTCTAAGATATCAGTGAATTCTGGGTCTAAGTATTTGTTTAAGATACGGTCTAATCCGTCTACTAATGTTACTTCTTTACCTTCTAAAGCAAATGCTTCTACTAATTCGATACCGATGTATCCACCACCGACAACAACGATTTTCTTCTTGTCAGTTTTCTTAGCAAAGATTTCTTTAGCTTGGTTATAGTTTTTACATAATTGAACGTTTTCTAATTCACGTCCTGGAATTGGAGGAAGAATTGGCCAAGAACCAGTTGTTAAAACTAATTTATCAAAAGTTTCTGTTTTTTCTTCTCCTGATTTTAAATCTTTAACAGTTAAAGATTTACCTTTTGTATCGATGCTTGTTACATCATGTTCCATATGAACTTCTGCTCCTAATGAAGCTAATTCTTCTGGACTAGAATAGAATAAGCCTTGAGGGTCTTTCACAACTCCTCCTACGTATAACGCAATACCGCATGATAAGAAAGATACATTGTCATTTCTTTCATATACTACGACTTGTGCTCCTGGGTTATCATTTAAAATTGTTTTTACTGCAGCAGTACCCGCATGAGTACATCCAACTACTACAACTTTCATGTATGTTAGCCTCCTATGTTTTCATAATAAATAAGAATGATTCTCATCTACAAGTGATATCGTATACAATTTCAAAGGAAAATGCAAACTTTTAGCTTACTTGTTTAATAATTTTTTTATTTTAAATTTTTAATTGAAAGTGTTTCATTTTTTATACCATTTTTTACAATAACTAAAGGCATTCTCACAGTTTTAAAGGAATAAAAATTTTCTATTATAAATTCTTGACACTGCCGCTTCAAAAGATTTTTTATTCGATATTCTTCTAATAAAATAATTTAATTAAAAAGCCTTCCAAAAATAGAAGGCATTATAATCTTATTATAGATTAATATTTTAAATTTTTTTCTCAAACGAAAAGTAATTATTAACAATATATTCTTTTAATTTAGAATCCATTAAAATTCGTTGCTTGGCTTTTTCAATATAAAGCTTATCTAAATATTTATTAGCAATTTCTTTACTAATTTTTTCTTTCAAATTACAATTTTTTAAAAGTTCTGAATAATTCTTATCTTCAACAATTTTTATTATTTGTTGTTTCTTTTCCTCAAATAAATTTTCTATATTATAACTAGAAATATCATTTAGTCCCTTTCGAATTTCCTCTAGTTTTTTATATTTTTTAACTCTCTCAGTTTTTAAATATCTTTCTAGGCATCTTTTCGCATGCGTTAATGATATTTGATCTACATTTTTTTTAACAGTAGCAAAAAATTCCTTTTTAAAAGTTTCAATAATATCTGTATAATCTTCTGGAAAAATATTTTTCATTACTTCTTTCATTATATTTTCTTCAAAAAATAACATTTCGATTTCATTAAATTGAAGAACTTCTATTTGCTCCTCTTTATATACTTTGATTTCATCTTCAGTTAGATTATCTAAATCTAAAATCCCATATGCGGTATTTAAATCTTCCAGTTTATTTATTGCTCTTACATTATTTATAACTTTATTATGTCCTCCAGAGGGAATAACTGTATATTTTTCACCTAATAATCCTTTGTAAATAAGGTAATCTAAACTACTTTTATCTCCTTCACAGAATAAAAAAGGTTTTGAACTTCCTAAAATCTCTGTCAACATTTGTTTAGGCAATTCATTTTCTTCCTTTAATAGTTCTAACTCCCATTCATCTGGATAAACAAACTCCTTTATCCATGCAATTTGAGCATTACTTCTTCCTAATACAAAATCTACAGAATGAGTAATAAATAAAAATTGTGTATTTGGTTTTTCTTCTTTTAATTTATCCCATAATAAATTTGAAATGGAAGAATTTAAATATGTTTCTGGTTCATCAATAATTATTAATCCATCATCTTTAGCCATTAAAACACTAATTGCATAATAGAGTACAACTTTTTCGCCTTCTGACAAACCATTAACTGAATATTCTTTTCCATTTTTCTTAACCCGTAAAGGAATTTCTTTTCTTTCATTAAAACTTAATTCTAAATCTTTAAATAAGAGTGGAAAAATATTCCTAACTTTTCCAAATACAGTACTATTATTTTCAGGAACTCTTTTTGCTTGATCACATTCACATAAATAGTTCATATATTCTACTTTCATAGCTGTTATAAGTTTGGTAAATTGATCATTTAAAAAATTAAAAAATTCAAAATTAGACAGATCTTCTTTAGAATCTTTTATGATATTTTTTAATAAAGACTCCTCAATATCCTTTTGAGAAGATCTTAATGAATTATTTCTATTACTATAAAAATTTAAAATCTTTTGCGCGCCAATAACAGAAATAGAATTAAATTCACTTTCTTTTAGAAAGTTAGCTAAAAATGTTTTCCCTTTACCATTACCTCCAATTAAAACTATATCTTTTTCAATTCCTGAAAATTGCTTTAATAAATCGAGTCTTTTATAGTCATCATTTAAATTTTTCCACGTTAAAATATTAATAAATGTATCAATATTAGTAACATTCAATTTTAAAGAAGATGTATCATATGGATAATCAAATTCATTTAGAATATTATTATAACTTTTACTAATTATGGTATCCTTTATTTCTGTTCTTAAATTAGAATAATTTTCTAAAGTTTCAATTTGAATTGCCAAGTACTCAATAACTTTATTGAATGCTTCTTCAAAAGATAATTCAAAAATTTCAAAAGTCACTGGGCCATTATTGTATGGATTTCTAACATATTGATGTTTTTTTACATCATATTCATCTTTTAACTGCTCCTTAGTTTCATTCAAAGCTTTAATACATTCTCCCAAATCTGAAATCATTGTTTTTAACTTTTCTTCATCAATTGTCATTTAGGTCCTCCCCCTATTCTCTATAACTATTATCTTTTCATTTCGTACTCATAGTATAGCATTAAAACTTTTAGAATTCTCATTTTTTCTTCACACCTCATTCCTCATCACTCCTTCTCTCAATCTCCATCCATTGTCAATATATCATAAATATTTTATAATAAATTACATTCAAAAAAGGAGGTTCTTTATGAAATTTTATTCATATGAATATGTATTAAGTCAAATCAGTCAGCAAGATTGGGTAATGGTTATTCTTTCTGCGTTATTGATTCTTGTTACTGGATTTTTTGCTTTTAAAGCTTATCAAGATAAACGTGGTAGTAAGTTTCGTGAATTATCGATTATTTCAATTTTAGCTTTAGTGGCGGTTGTTTTAATTAGTATTTCTAATTTTCAAAGCAATCAATCTACAAACAATCAATTCCGTAATTCCTTACGTTTTATTGAAATTGTTTCAAAAGAATTAGGGGTGGAGAAGGAAAAGATTTATGTCAACACTTCTGCTACAACTGATGGTGCAATTATTAAGGTTGGCGATCAATTCTATCGTGCTTTAAATGGCTCAAACAAAGATAGTTATTTATTAGAGAAGATGGAATTATATAAATCAGACGTCGAACTTGTGGAGGTGAAAAAATAATGAGCTTTTTTATTACAATTGCGATTAAGTTAGCTTTAGGTCTTATTTCTTTAGTATTTGTTATCAATGTAACTGGTAAAGGAAATTTAGCACCAAGTTCTGCAGTAGACCAAGTACAAAACTTTGTTCTCGGGGGACTTCTTGGTGGGATTATTTACAATAGTTCGATTTCACTTCTTCAGTATGTTGTTATTTTAATTATTTGGACAATCTTAATCTTACTATTGAAATGGTTGAACACGAATGTCTTAGTGGTTAAGCAATTAATTGACGGTAAACCTGTGATAATTATTAAAAATGGAAAATTAGATCCAGAAGCTTGTCGTTCAAAAGGTTTATCTGCTGCAGATGTGGCTCTTAAATTACGTTCTCAAGGTGTATTCCAATTAAAAGATGTTAAACGAGCTGTGATTGAACAAAATGGGCAATTTATTATTGTAAGAATGGGCGATGAAAATCCTAAATATCCTATTATTACAGATGGTGTTATTCAAACGGAAATTTTAGATACAATTGGCAAATCTGAAGAATGGTTAATGGCCAAGTTAGAAGAAGAAGGCTATGATAATGTAGCGGATATCTTTATTGCTGAATATGACAAAGGTCAAATTAATGTTGTAACGTATTAATATTTTGATGAATACTCAGTAAATTTTCTGAGCATTTAATTTGCTTATGAAAATTAGAATAGATATACTTTAGCTACTATCTAGTTTAATGATGATTACTCTTCTTTGAATTAGATATAAACTAATAAATGGAGGTAATCTTATGTCAGCAGAAGAAAAATTAAACCAAGTTGCTGGTTCTATCAAAGAAGGTTTTGGTAAATTAACTGGCGACAAAAAACTTGAATCTGAAGGAGCTACTGAACAAGTAGTTTCTAAAGTAAAAGAAGTTGCTGAAGACGCTAAAGATGCTGTTGAAGGCGCTATTGAAGGTGTTAAAAACATCTTTAAAAAAGATTAATAACGATTAAATCTTATAAATCAAAACACGCTCAATTGAATACTGAGCGTGTTTTTTAGTTTTACTTTAAATCATTAAAATAAGAAATAAATATCATTAATACAAAAAAAGGAATTATGCAACTATATATCGCCTAATTCCTTTTCTAATTTTTTCTCTTAAACTACGAACTATAAACTCTTATATTCTACGTCTAGTCCTTTTTGAACAGCAGGTCTATTCTCGATTAGTTTTGCCCATTCCACTAAATGTGTGTAGCTAGATGCATCTAAAAACTCTGCTGAATTTTGGTATAGTTTATCTAATATTAATTGTCCATACCAAGACCAAATCGCAATATCTGCAATTGTATACTCATCTCCAGCAATATAAGGTCTCGTTGCTAATTCTTTATCTAGTAAATCTAATTGACGTTTTGTTTCCATTGTAAAACGATTGATGGCATATTCAATTTTTTCCGGAGCATAATTATAGAAATGTCCAAATCCTCCACCGACAAATGGTGCAGATCCAGCTTGCCAAAATAGCCAGTTTAATACTTCTGTACGTTTTTCAACTTCTTTGGGAAGAAATTGTTCAAATTTTTCAGCAAGGTATAATAAGATATTCGCTGATTCAAAGATTCTAATATCGTTTGCACTAGATTGATCTAATAACGCAGGAATTTTTGAGTTTGGATTTACTTCTACAAAGCCAGTTCCGAACTGTTCTCCATCCATAATAGAAATTTTATATAAGTCATAGTCCGCTTCTTGGATTCCTAATGCTAACAATTCTTCTAATAAAATCGTCACTTTTACACCATTTGGAGTTCCTAGAGAATATAATTGGAAAGGTTTCTCCCCTTTTGGTAATACTTGTTCAAAGCGTGCCCCTGCAGTTGGACGGTTAATGCCTGAAAATTTTCCTTGATTGCTATCTGCTGCACTCCACACACGTGGTAATTCATAATTTGTCATATTATTCTCCTTTAATTTTACTGTTCTAATGATAAATGTAAGATTTCATAAATATTTGTACCTTCCATTTGTTCTGGAAGTTCTTCAAAGAAATAATATTCTTTACATTGCCATTTTTCTGGATTATAGACTAATAATTGACTCGTACTATTGTTAAAGGTACTTGAGAAACTTAATCGTTCCATTTGAGTTGATTCTGAGATTTCTCTTCTTATTTCTAAACAATATCGACTGTTATTAAAGTTTTCCTTTTTTTCAAATGCTAATGGAATTGCTGTAGAAATAGTTTGCCATCCAAATGACTTCAAAATATTATCATAAAATCCATCCCATATAAATTGATTCATTCCTACTGAATCTTTCCATAAATATAATGGAGCATATTCTTTTTTGATGTCATTTTTACTATTTTCTACAGAGATAAGATACGCTTTAAAAAGTAAATCTTTAAAACCGTCCATTTTATGTCCATTTTCTCGAACTCGTTCTCTAATGATGTTCATGTCAAACGAATCTGGTAATTGAATTTTATATTGCATTGATATCATAGCATTCATTCCTTTCAAAAAATCTTTTAATGTTAGTTGACTCATTCTATTTCAAATTATTCGCTCTTTGATTCATTTCATCAATGGCTTTTCATATATTATTGTCTTTTTGTATTTCTAATTAGCTTATGAAGTAATTCATTCATACATTTACTTCACAGGAATTTCTTTAATGATTCGAGCTGGATTTCCCGCTAAAACTACATTATCCCCAAATGATTTAGTAATAACAGCCCCTGCTCCTGCAACAACATTATTTCCTAGTGTCACTCCTGGAAGAACAGTCACTCCTCCACCTGCCCAGAAATTGTTTCCAATTGTGATAGGCGCTCCATATTCAACACCGGAATTACGCTCAACAGGATCTAGTGGGTGAAGTGGTGTCAGAAATTGACAATTAGGGCCTATCATAGCATTTTTCCCAATTGTAATGGGACACACATCCAGCATCGTTAAATTATAATTCGAATAAAAATTTTCTCCAATATGAATATTAATCCCATAATCTACTACTACCCAACGATTAATATAGAAACGTTCTCCAGTAGAGCCAAACCAATCTTTTATAATTTGAGCACTCTTACTTTCATCATCTTCTTGGTTAAACTCATTTTGTTTTTTTCGAGATTCTTTTGCCAATTTTCTAAGTTCTAAATCTGATGGAGAATATAATTCTCCTGCTATCATTTTTTGATATTCACTTTTCATCTCTTCTTCGCCTTTCAATGGATAAGCATTTCTATTTTAAATTATTCGCTCTTTGATTCATTTCATCTGCAGCTCGATTTAGGCCACGGCTTTGGTATTCATAAGCTGCTCTTTCGTAACGATCAATATCTTGTTGTCTTCTACGTTCTGCATCTTGCTCACTAGCAAGTCTAGCTTGTTCAGCATTGAAAGCATCATTGTTATTACCAGATGGAGCCGAATAATCTCCACCTCCACTATAACTACCTGAACCCGCTCCAAATTCATTGAAAAGAATACATAGCGCAATGGCTATTACAACAATTGTAAAGACAATGGCTAAAGCAACTTGTAATAAAAATGTCGATAGTAAAATTAAACCTGCACTGAGTAATGTTTTCAGAATAAATCCTTTTCGAATTAAATGAATTTTAAAATAATCAAGAATCAAAACACTAACGGGAGCAAATACTAATCCAATTTTATGGAAATTTAACCATCCTAAAATAGAATTATCAGGTGCTGAAGGTAATTGAGCTAATTGAGCACTTTGGAATCCTGTAAGAGAATTAGTAGTCACAACAGGTGTTTGAGTTTGATTATACCCAAGATACATCGTAATAGCTGCAATCACTGTATAAACTACAATTGTAATGATTTTTTGTTTACGTGTTAATTGTAAGAAATTTTTAAACATCTTTATACCTCACTTTTTAAACTAATGTTTATTTTACCGGATACTAGGTTTTTAGTAAACAATTATGAATACTAACATCTCTTAACCCTAATAAAGTTCAGTATCCTTATCCATACATACAAAAAATCCTGTCGGTGATTTCTCGCCAACAGGATTTGTCTAACATTCACTTTTATTTCCAATTTAACTGAGCATTTAAGCCAAAGTGATCACTCACTTGAGGACTATGATTCCCGTCAAAAACGACATGTAGGTTTTCTACCTCTAACTCTTTAGTGGTAAAAACATAGTCAATGCGGAGTGGTTCTGTATTTCCCTTCCATCCATCAATTTCTGGTGGAACGGTATAGCTACCACTTTTCTCTTTAGCAACTTCAAATGCATCTTGTAAGCCTAATGGACTAGCTAAAATAGCTTGGTAACCTTCTTGACCTGCTGGGTTGTTAAAATCTCCAGCTAACAAAAGAGGCTTGTTCAAAGCTTTCAGTACAGTCTCGAATCTTGCCCATTCTTCTTGGAAACCTTTATCCCACCAAGAAAGGTGCACACTAGCAACTGCCAGTTCCTTACCATCCACTACCGTTTCAGCCAAGGCAACACGGCGAGTATGATAGTCTGTTGGATCATCCACATCTGAAACCAAAATTTCTCTGGCTTCAATAGGTGTTTTAGACAAGATAGCCACACCTTCGTGGTAGCGATCATAACCGATATGGTTATAGGCCCAAGTCCAGTAGTAATTTTTCCCTTGCTCAGACAACTTTTCAACCAAAAGTCTAACATAGTGATCTTGGTGAATAGGCTCAGCTGCTGGCAAAGATTGATAAAGATCATTGACCTTCACCTCTGGAGATGTGATCTCCTGATTGATTTCTTGGAAACAAATCAAATCATAGTCCTTTTCAAGAATATCCTCAAGCAAAATCTGGAATTTTTCCTCAGCTTCTTTTTCCATCCAACTGTGAGTATTGAGTGTTAAAAATTTCATTCTTTTCTCCCAAAATAAGAGGTTGGAATACAGCTTCCAACCTCAAGTATATTACAATTCTACTTTAGCAACTGCTGTTTTAGCTGCAAGAGAACCTGTTTGTTCTAATTTAACTGATTTAATAGCTTCAGCATTTGTGAAGACAACGACTGTTGAAGTTTCACGACCTGCTGCACGGATAGCATCCAAGTCAGCTGTGACAAGAAGATCACCTGCTACAACTTTTTGTCCTTCAGCTACATGAACTGTAAATGGTTTTCCTTCAAGACTTACTGTGTCCAAACCAATGTGGACAAGTACTTCAAGACCTGCTTCAGTCACAAGACCAAGAGCATGTTTTGTAGGGAAGATGCTTGATACAGTACCTGAAACTGGAGATACAATGTTTCCATTTGCAGGTTCTACTGCAAATCCATCACCCATCATTTTTTGAGCAAATACTGGATCTTTTACTTGTTCCAAAGCAACAACTTGACCGTCTGCTACTGAGTAAACTTCCTCAGTAAGACCTTTGAAGTGAACAGTGTTTTGTTGTGCTTCAGTCATTTGGCTTGGAAGAGTTTCAGGAATGATTTCACCTGAATCAAGGATATCTTGGATATCAGATTTCAATACGTCAGCTTTTGGTCCGTAGATAGCTTGAACCCCTTGTCCTTTCATGACAAGACCCATAGCTCCTTCTGCTTTCCATTGCTCTGCATTTCCTACTTTATCTGCATCTTTAACAGTTACACGAAGACGAGTCATACATGCGTCAACATCAACGATGTTTGCACGTCCACCAAGAAGGTTAATAATGTTTACAGCTTGAGAACCTGCTGCAACTTTCACTTCACTGCTAGATTCTTCTGAACCTTCAGCAGTTTCGTAGTTTCCGTTACGCCCTGGAGTTGCGTAGTTGAATTTTTGAATCATGAAGTTTGCGATAAAGTACATGATTACAGCAAAGAGAACAGTTACCCAAACGAAGTTAACGATATCCATACCGATACCAGCACTAATCGCAATAGGTGTACGAGTCAAGAACTCGATTGAACCGAATGAGTGCATACGTAGGTTTACAACGTCAGCCATAGCGAAGGCAGCACCTTGAACAAGTGAGTAAACAAGATACATAGGTGTTGCGACGAACATGAACATGTATTCGATTGGTTCAGTAACCCCTGTCAAGAATGTTGCAAGAGCTGTCGCAATCATCATACCTTTGTATTTGTGTTTCTTGTCAGCATCAACATTACGGTAGATAGCCACAACCACACCCATCAAGATACCGAATGAACCAATCATTTGTCCAACTTTGAAACGAGCTGGGTGAACAGTATCTAACAAGTGTTGGTATTGACTAGCATCAGTACCTTTAAGGTTTACAAGGTCTGTTACCCATGCAAGCCAAAGTGGATCTTGACCAAATACTTGGCTACCTTTTGCTGCACCAGTTAAGACCTCATAAGTACCACCAAGAGCTGTGTAGTTCATTGGGATAGTCAACATGTGGTGAAGACCAAATGGCAAGAGCAAACGTTCCAATGTACCATACAAGAATGGTGCAAGGATTGGAGCAGTTTCTTGTGAGTTAGCAATCCAGATACCAAAGCTATTGATACCAGTTTGCACAAGTGGCCAGAAAGCTGAAAGTACAATTGCAGCAATTATTGAACGAAGAATAACTACAAACGGTACAAAACGTTTTCCGTTAAAGAATGAAAGTGCATCTGGAAGTTTACGGAAGTTATAGTATTTGTTGAAAGCAGTTGCCCCTACAAAACCAGAGATAATCCCTACGAACACACCCATGTTCAATGCTGGAGCTTCCATAACACTGATAAAGTAATCAGCAACTTTAATTGAACCTCCAAACAGAGTTGTTACCATTGCTTGAGGATCTTTCAACATAGCACCTGATACACCAAAGATGGTACCAGTGATACGATTAATTAAAATGAAGGCAAGACCAGCAGCAAAAGCACCACCAGCACGTTCTTTAGCCCAGCTTCCTCCAATCGCTAGGGCAAACAAAATGTGAAGGTTACCGATAACACCCCAACCAATTTGCTCAAGAATTCCACCTGTGATTACAAGTGGTGCAAAAGTTGGATTAATCATAACCAATGACTTACCGATTGAAATCATCAATCCGGCAGCCGGCATAACAGCGATAACCACCATCAAAGCCTTACCGAATTTTTGCCAAAACTCGAAAGACAAGATATTTTTGAATGTCTCTTTCATCATTCAAATCTCCTTTATTTTTTATTTTAGGCAAACGTTTGCATTACCTATATCATTATTATAACATTTTACTTTTTTTTGTAAAGTGTTTTACAAAAAGAATTATTTTTATTGTCAAACACAAGTGATAATGTCTCAATTAAACACAAGTAAAAATGTCCCAAG
>NZ_CAUPXD010000016.1:0-38923 GCF_963515095.1 uncultured Granulicatella sp.
TTATTAGGAACAACTCCTAAATCGTATAACACTTTATACCAGAAACGAGCATATAATAAGTGTAATACCGCATGTTCTGCTCCACCGATATATAAATCGACTGGCAACCATTCTTTTAATTTTTCAGGATCTGCAATTTGTTCTTGATTATGTGGATCAATATAACGAACAAAATACCATGAACTTCCTGCCCATTGTGGCATTGTATTTGTTTCACGACGTCCTTTTAAACCTGTCTTTTCATCTGTGACATATAACCATTCTTCAATAGCTGCTAATGGTGATTCACCTGTACCACTTGGTTTAATTTTATCTGTTTTTGGTAAGACTAATGGTAACTCTTCTTCAGGAACAGTAGTCATTGTACCATCTTCCCAATGAATCACAGGAATTGGTTCACCCCAATAACGTTGACGAGAGAATAACCAGTCACGTAAACGGTAACTTACTTTTGCTTCTCCAACGCCTTGTTCTTTCAACCATTCATTCATTTTTTCAATTGCATCTGCTTTATTTAAGCCATCTAAAAATTCAGAATGAATATGCACGCCATCTCCAGTATAAGCTTCTTGAGTAACATCTCCACCTTCAATAACTGGAATAATGTCTAATCCAAATACTTTTGCAAATTCATAGTCACGTTCATCATGAGCAGGCACTGCCATAATGGCTCCTGTTCCATAGCTCACTAATACATAGTCTGCAATCCAAATTGGAATTTCTTTTCCATTAACAGGGTTAATCGCATATGCTCCTGTAAATACCCCTGTTTTTTCTTTTGCTAATTCTGTACGTTCTAAATCCGATTTAGTAGCAACTGAAGCAATATAAGCATCCACTGCCTCTTTTTGTTCTGGGGTTACAATTTTTTGAACAAGTTCATGTTCAGGTGCCAACACATTATAAGTTGCTCCAAATAATGTATCAGGACGAGTTGTAAATACTTCAAAACTTTCTTCTGAACCTTTTACTTTAAATGTTACTTGTGCCCCTTTAGAACGACCAATCCAGTTTCTTTGCATATCTTTGATACTTTCTGGCCAATCTAAATCATCTAAATCTTCTAATAAACGATCCGCATAAGCAGTAATTTTTAACATCCATTGTTTCATTGGTTTACGATAAACAGGATGTCCACCACGTTCTGATTTTCCATCAATAACTTCTTCATTAGCTAATACTGTTCCTAATGCAGGACACCAGTTAACCGGTACTTCTGCTTCATATGCTAAACCTTTTTCTACTAATTTTGTAAAAATCCATTGAGTCCATTTATAGTAATTTGGATCTGTTGTATTAATTTCTCTGTCCCAATCATAACTAAATCCTAGTTCTTGAATTTGACGTTTGAAAGTAGCAATATTTTTCAATGTAAATTCAGCAGGGTCATTACCTGTATCTAAAGCATATTGTTCTGCCGGTAATCCAAATGCATCCCATCCCATTGGATGTAATACATTATACCCTTGCGCACGTTTCATACGTGAAACAACATCTGTTGCTGTATATCCTTCTGGATGCCCTACGTGCAAGCCTTGTCCTGATGGATATGGGAACATATCTAGTGCATAGAAATTTTTCTTTCCTTTATCTTCCGTAGTTTTAAATGTATGATTGTCTAACCAAAACTTTTGCCATTTTGGTTCGATTTCATGATGATTAAATGACATAATTTTACCCTCTTTTCCGGAAATACCTAAAAAAACGCCCTAATGCCTCTAAAGACAATAGGACGTTTCCACGTGGTACCACCTAATTTTATACTTAACATACCCTTAACGCGAGTGAAACGGAATTTCTTACTTCATTTCAGAAATTCAGCTAAAAGGCGAGTTCAAAACTTTTCAGGATGCATTTTCACCAACCATGCACTCTCTACTACAATCCAAATTTCTACTATTCCTTTGTTTGCTAATATTTACTAGCATTATATCAATTTATTTTGAAACAATCAAGACTTGTCCTGGCTGTATTATGTTAGAAGTTAATTGATTTAAAGATTTCAATTCATCTAATGTTAATCCGTGATTTTTTGCAATTCGCCATAAGCCGTCACCTGGTTGAACGGTATAAGTTGTTTCAGTACTTTCAATTGAGGATGCTGTTTCTTCTGCTTCTTCAGTTGAACTACTTGATCCTTCAGAAACCATTAAACCTTGACCCGGATGAATGATACTATCGACACTTAAGTGATTCCATTCTAATAACGTTGATAAAGAAATTCCGTGATTATGTGCTATACGGTATAATGAATCTCCACTATGAACATAATACATTTTTGCATTTATTGAAGGAGTCGTTTCTTCAGATGTTGCTGCTTCTTCTTGTCTCTCCTCAGCAGTTGATTCTGTACTTTCTTCATCTGTAGCACCTTCAGTATTCGCTGATAATGTTAGGACTTGTCCCGGATAAATGGTTGAGTTTAAACTTAATCCATTTAAACTTAATAAATCTTCAATACTTATCCCTGTTTTTCGAGCAATAGCGTATAAGCCATCTCCACTGACAACGGTATACGTTCCGCCTGTTGATGTTTGTTCTAAACTTGCTGCACTTTCTTCACTTGGTGTTTCTTGTGTTGAACTTGAACTTTCATTCTCTGTTGAAGAACTTTCTTCAGATGTAGTTTCTTGGCTATTTGCCGATAATGTTAACACTTGTCCTGGATATATGATTGAATTTAAACTTAATCCATTTAAACTTAATAAATCTTCAATAGCAGTTCCTGTTTTTCGAGCAATTGCATATAAGCCATCTCCACTGACAACGGTATACGTTCCACCTGTTGAACTTTGCTGAGTACTTGTTGAAGTTTCTTCATTTATAGTTTCTTCCGCAGCCTTCTCTTCTTTAAGAGCACTTTCTTCTTGTTTTGTTTCAGTAGATGCTGCTTTTGAAGATAATGCTAAAACTTGTCCTGGATGAATGATTGAGTTTAAATTCAATCCATTTAAGCTTAATAAATCTTGGATACTTGTTCCAGTTTTACGAGCAATAGCATATAAGCTATCTCCACTAACAACTGTATAACTATTTCCAGTTGTTGTAGTTGTTTCATTACTTGCAATTTCCTCTGCCATATTAACAGCAGTTTCCGTATCATATTTAGTTAAACCAAATTGTTCAATAATACGATTTAATTTTGAACCGTAAGCAGTATCCGTTGCGTAACGACCTGTTAAATAAGCTGTGGCATCTTGATAACTATTCGTCTTACTCTTCCAAGCTCCAGAATAAAATAATGGCGCCCCTGAAATTCCATTAACAATTTTATCAGCATAATCTTCTAATGATTCTTGATAAGATGGATATTTTCTAAAATCAGCTTGAATACTATAATAGTTTTGTCCACCACTATCTTCTAATGTTTGCATATTAACAGATTGTCCATTATAACTTCCTTTTACACCAAATAAATTGTGGTTTGGTGCTTTCGATAAAGCACTTGTTCCCCAACCTGATTCAAGAGCAGCTTGAGCAATCATAACAGAAGTATAAATATCTTTTCCTCTTGCTACATTTTGAGCTGCAGGAATAATATTTCGTAAAAATTGAGTAGCAGCAGTTGAAGCTTCTACTACACTAAAGTTAGCAGATAATAATTGATCAACAGGAGATACATATAACCCCACACAGGCTGTTGTCCCCATTACGATGAATGATCTTTTTAACGATTGATTCATCATTTGTACTTTTTGTGATTGTTTTTCTTTTTTAATTCTTAAAATTCGTTCATTTCTAGTCTCTAACATTTCTCAATCCTCCTACTTCATTCATTATCCATTATAGGAGAAACTTTTTTGATTCATAGGGGAACGTTGCACGAACAAGACATTCGTTGTATACTCTTAACAACTGTAAACCTTTTGTAATAAATGTTAAAAATTTGGTAAAGGAGTTTTACAAATGATTCAAAATGCCCAAAAATTCAGCCATTCCATATTACAAGAATGTATCAAACCAGGAGACTGTGTGATAGATGCAACAATGGGAAATGGAAATGACACCATTTTTCTCTCAAAGCTTGTTCAAAATGAAGGAAAAGTCTTTGCGTTTGATGTTCAAGAAGCAGCACTAATTCGTACAAATGAAAAAATTCAAGCATTAGACACGAAAGAAAATATTCAACTCATTTGTGATTCCCATGCAAATTTATCCACTTATATTCAACAATCGATTCAAGCTGCCATCTTTAATTTAGGATATTTACCCGGAAGTGATAAATCAATTATTACTACTCCCGACTCAACCATTCGTGCAATTGAATCTATAATGGAACGATTAACGATTAGCGGTCGCATCGTATTAGTGTGTTATTGGGGACATAAAGGTGGAGATACAGAATTATCACAATTACAACACTTTCTTCCGACATTAGACCAATATGAATGGACAGTGTTGCAGTATCAATTTATCAACCAACAAAACCAACCACCTATTTGTTTTGTCATTGAAAGAAAAAGATAAAAAACTTTTGCACTCGCAAAAAATAAGCAGCACCAAGAAGGGACAACACAAAAACACTTTTACAGGTTCTTATGTTGTCCCTAGGTTGTTTCTAGTAGACTATTATTTATAAATTTCTTTACGATGTCCTATTTCAACAGCAACTACTATTAAAGCATCGTCTTGTATTTCAGTGATAATTCTATAATTTCCAACACGATATCGCCAATAATCACTTAAATTAGCTCTTAAAGCTTTTCCATGTAATCTAGGATTCTCAGATCCATGAATATTCTTCATTAACCAATTAACGATTAATCTAGCTATATATTTATCCATCTTCTTTAATTGCTTTTTAGCATTATCAGTAAATTTAAGAGAATACATATTAAATACCTAATTCTGCTATTACTTCTTCTACATCGAAAAGCTCTAGCGTACCATTTGCTTTCTCTTTTTCATATTCAGCAATTACTTTTAAATCATGCTCTAATTCTATCTTTTCTAGCAGTGTTTGTTTAAATAGCGTTGATAATCCTACACCATTAAATTCAGCATAGTTTTTGAATAGTCGTTCTTCTTCTTTGTTTAAACGTAATGATATGGTAGACATGTATATTCCTCTCCTTCTCTGTATATACATTGTAACACGTGTCCGTTTACATTACAATTTATTGCACATCAAAATCTTGTCGGATCTGACATCTATTATTTTTCAGTTTCTCTCATTTATATATTTTATACTTTTAACTGATTCTGTAATGCTTGTGTAAGAACTTCGGAGTAATTGATACTTTGACAATCTGCAAGTCTCACTAGCCACTCAGGTACTGTAACATTCTTGCGAATTACCTTATTGTTTCTTATAAAGGGAGTTGGATCAGCAAGTATCATGCTAACAAATCTATTTTCTACTGTTAAAGTATTAATATCTGTTGGAGTTGGTAACTCCTTTCCCTCATCGATGTACAATGCTAACGCACTCTCTAACATTTCTTTCGCATTCTTCAAGTGAATCCCCCTGTGTTCCACCATGAAATTCTACCCAAAATCTACCATCATCTTCCTTATGAAATATTGCAGGATATGATTTCAACATACTTTCACCTCTACATCCTATTAAAAGATAACTAGATTTCCATCTCATTACATTAATTATCATACGCATAACACATATTTTGTCAAACGATTCAAATGCAAGACAATAAAAAGCCTAGTGCAGATGTAATAGCATCACCATTGCACTAGACTTATATTTTACTCGTTATTGATGAATCATTTGTTTTTTTACAAATTCTTGATAGTGAGGATGTGATTCTAATAATTCAGAGTGAGTACCTACTCCAGTAATCTTTCCATCTTCTAGGAAATAAATTTGAGTGGCATCTTGAACCGTTGATAGTCGATGAGCAATCATCACTTTTGTTAAATGACGATATTCCTGTTCTAGTGTTTGAATAATCTTATGTTCTAAAATACTATCCAATGAAGAAGTTGCTTCATCTAAGAAAATTAATTTTGGATTTCTTAATAAAATACGAGCAAATGCCAACCGTTGCTGTTGTCCTCCTGAAAAATTATCCCCTAATTCTGATACATTTGTATGAATTCCTTGTGGTAATGCAGTTACAAAATCATAAATTTCAGCATCTTTCAAAGCTTGATTAATAGCTTCTGTGCTAACTGTTTCCTTCAATCCCCACGTTAAATTATCTAAAATTGTTCCTGCTAATAATGTTTCATTTTGTGCAAGATAGCCTATTTGATTTCTATATTCTTGTAGATTCACTCCACTTAAATCAATAGAATTAATACAAACTTGTCCATTAATTGGTTGTATCATTCCTAATAAAAGACTTAACAATGTACTCTTTCCTGCTCCCGATGGACCAACAATCGCTACGGTTGAACCAGAATGAATTTCCATTGAAATATGATTTAATACTTCTGTTTCTTCATAACCAAATGAAACATCTGATAATTGGATTGTTGCATCTGATAAATCAATCACTTCTCCAGTATTTTGTTGAGATGTAATTGGTTTACGAATCAATTCTAATAAATCACTCATTGATCCTTGTAATTTAGATAATTCGCCTAAAAAACTACCGACAGAACTTGCAGGTGTTAATAACATGAAGATGTAAATTAAGAATGAGATAAATATTCCAATCGTCATCTCACCACTAGAAAGTAATAAGCCTCCAAATAAGAAAATGAAACTTAATACAATCGTTATAAAAAATAATGAAAAAGGCTGCATTAACGCTTCAAAGAATCCTAATTTTACAGATTGTTGATACAATTCTAAATATGACTCTTTCATCTTTTGTTTACTTTGTTCTGTAGCATTATTCGCTAAAAAGAATGTACGATTTCTAAAATACTCTCCTAATTGTCCAATCACTTTGATGGTTACTTTTTGTTCAGACTGACTAATATTAGAAACTAATTTACTCATTGGATTTAAGATTAAAAAGATTGAAGGAATTCCTAATAAAATGACAACAGATAATTTCCAATTTAAAATAAACAAGAAAATTAAAATACCTACAATCGTCACAATACTTTGAATAAAAGTTGGTAATTGGAAAACGATAAAGTTTTTTAATTTTTTACTCACTTCAATAATTTCACCAGCAGATTCTCCACTTCTTTTTTGAGCTTCTTGTTCGTTATAAAGAACACTCTCATAAGCTTTCATACGAAAATCAAGTACAATATTTTCTCCAATTTTTAATAACCCATAATGAGCACTGAATGATAATAATAACTGTACAAACAGAAGTGCAACAATAAGCATAACATTTTGAAAAATATTTTTCCCATCTCCATTATCTAATAATGACTGTACTAAATAGGGAATTCCTAAAGTCAATAAGCTCCCCACAATGCCAATCAACAACCATGGAATCATCTTTAATTTAATCTCTTTTGTTATCAAATTTTGCATAGAATTACCTCCACTCTTTTTTGTATATCGTTAGATATTGACTATAGAATATCATCTTTTTAATATTTGTCAATTACATTTTTTAATTTTTGATTAATTTTTCTAATGTTTTTTTAATTTTATATGTTTTAATATTTAAAAAAAGACTTTTGCACTCGCAAAAGTCTTTTTTTCTTCATTAATCATGAATTTTCTTGTTTTTCTCCATATTCGCCAGCATCAATTTTCGATACAGATGAATATTTATTTTCAATGCTAAGGCAGCAATTCTTCTTCCTTTTTGGAAAATAGTATTTTTTGCTATTTCAAAGGCATGTTGTTTCAAATAGTGACGCACTCTTGGATAATCTGCTAAATTTTCAAAATCATCTTCCATTAACATCTTATCTAAAATATAAAAATGCGCGTACGATAATCGAAAGAACGCTTCTTCTTCCAATTTCGGAAATTGCTGTTTTACTAAATCATAAAATTGTTGATAAATCGTAATATACACTAAATCACGTTCACGATAAGGATTTGTCGTAATACTTTGTTGTCGATGATAATAATAATAATACGGTTTTGTATTCACGACATATTTCTCAGCAATTTGCACTAATTGATAATGATAAAATGCATCTTCATAAATTTTTCCTACTGGAAATTTTATCTTGTCAGCAATTTCTTTTCGAATTAATTTATTACATATCGTACCGGGAACTTTTTGTCCAATTAAATATTCTCTTAAAAACTCTTCCTTATTCAATACTAAATATAAATCTTCTCGATCACATTGAGAAGTTTGGTTTGTAGTATAAACATTCATGACATTACAACTCGAAACATCTGCATTTTCAGCAATGAGTTGCTGATAAAGGGAATCAATCATTTCTTCATGAATGTAATCATCTGAATCTACGAACAATACATACTTACCTTTGGCATACTTTTGTCCTTCATTTCTTGCTGAAGATAAACCACCATTTTCTTTATGAATGACTCTTATTCGCTCATCTTGACTTGCTAATTCATCACAGAGATGTCCGCTTGAATCGGTTGCACCATCATCGACTAATAAAATTTCTAAATTTGAATAAGTTTGTGTTTGAATCGATTGAACACATTTTTCTAAATATTGTTCGACATTGTATACAGGAACAATGACACTAATTAATTCACTCATAGCTTATCCTTTCTTCAATACTTTATTTTTTACAGCATTAATGACATCATAGAAAATTTCATCTTTGACAAGTGCTAATACAACTACATAATAAATAACACAGCTAACAATTGTTACAAAAATATTGATCAGCAATGCCCCATTCACGACCATTTCAATTGGACGAATCCATGAAATCAACCCATAAATGATGAAAAATCCTGATGAATAGAGAACATATTTACCCGCATGAATAAACAGTCTTCTTAAATCGATTAACTGATTCTTATTAATTAATAAGATGTCTAATGTGATGACTAGTAATTCAGCAATAATTGTTGTTAAAATATACCATTCTGGTTTTGTGATCCCAACAGCAGCTAGAATAGAGTTCAACACTAAGTTTAATCCTCCACCGATAAAGTAGAACATCGTTAATTTATTTTCATAACCTTGGACAAAAATAATTTGATTTTCTAAAATTAATGCCATTGCCCATGGAATGGAACGAAGAGCAAATAGGAACACACTAAAGCTAGCATCTAAATATTGCTCCCCTGCATATAATACAGTCGCATGACTTGCTAAAATGGCTAATCCAAAATTTAACGGCGTAATACAGAACATAAAAATTCTTCCGCCCTTATTGACTAAATCATCATAGGCTTTCTTATCATTAATTCCTAAATAATACCCAAGTCGTGGAATACTAACACTCACGGCTCCACTAATGACTCCAGAAATAGAAAATACTAATGTTTGAGCAATCGTGTAATACGATACATATTCAGGTAAAGCAATGGAAGATAAAAACATTCGATCTAAATACGTATAAAGCATCCCAGCGTTTGCTAATAAAAGGATAGCAATTAACGGTTGAATGACTCCTTTAACATCTTTCCATTTCACGCCAACAAAGTGGACTTCTTTTTTTATCCAGAAGAAACTTGCTAAATAATTTAATAGTGTTGCAATGGACATTAAAAAGGCATACGGTACAATATCATGCTCTGTTTTTACAAATGTAAAAATAGAAACAAGCATAAAGATTCGAATAAATAAAGTCTTATACAAAATAAACGTATAATTTTCAAATGCTTCATTCATCCATTCAATATTTAAAAACTGCGCAAATACTTGTATCGCCATAATGTAATACAATGTTTTTAATACGGGAGCACCTTCCATTTGGAAAGTAATAATAAAATAGACAATCGTTGTTATAACGGTACAAAATAAGGAAATATAAAAGAGTAACGAAAAGATTCGATTAATTTCTTGCTTATTTTCCTTCGCCTTACTAATAGCTCGAATTCCATAATTATAAATTCCTAACGTTGCAAAAGGGATAAATAATCCAATGAAAGTATTCGTAATATTGAAATACCCATACTCTGTTTTATTTAAAATTCTGGCAATATAGGGACCTGTAATTAGTGGAAAAACAATATTTAATACTCGCATTAAAAGATTTGCGATAGCATTTACTTTAATATTTTTCATAATTCACCTCATTATACTGGAGATAGTATAGCAAATTCATACAAAGATAGAAACAAATATCCTAGATATTAAACAATTCATAAGAATTGAGAAGTTTTATTCCTTACTATCCTCTTCTACTATACTTTCATAGACATAAAAAGAAGGCTGGATAAACGTCCAACCTCTTCTTAGACTTAACTCCATTATTGTTCATCTTTACGATAAGCTTGTAATAGATGACTCTTATAATCAATTTCTTCTTGAGAAGGAACCGTCATATAGTCCCCATAAAATTGTGAAAGAAATACATCATATTCTTTTGGTGCAGGAACCATCATATCTTCAAACGGTAATTCAATTAATTCTTCAAAAGTTCCACGAGGAAATACTTCTTTTCGACCGTCTTTACCGCAACCGACAAGCCCTTCATATTGTCCATCTTCTTTGCGATATTTTTTAATTAAGGCATCGATACGATTCCCAAACCAACGTGGATTTACGATTCGTAGCGCATACCACATGATTTTACGGCAAATATCTTTTAACTGACTATCTCCATATTGGACATATTGTAATTTAATGTATGCAATCATTCGTAACGTTGCCATTAAATGCGCTTTGTCGATTAATTTGACATCATCATAACGTTCGATTGGGAAAACATCTACGAAGACACTTGTATCATGACGATCCACTTTAATATGATCTTCTACAACCGTACGTTCATCTGTCACTACTAAGAAGTTTTGGAAATACCAATCAGAAGTTTCCTTACTTAAAATTTTGTAATATGGATGTTGGTCTTTTTCAACTGCTTGAATAAATTTATCATATTCAGAACGATACATAGAAATATCAATATCATCATCCCATGGAATAAATCCTTTATGACGAACAGCTCCTAATAATGTTCCATAACTGACAAAATAGCGAATATCATTTTCCTTACAAATACGGTCAATGTATTTTAAAATATCTAATTGCGTTTGCTTTAATTCTTCTTTTGTTAAATACTTTGGCATCATGCTACTCCTCTTCTTTTAAATAAACTTCCAATTCATGCGGATTAGTTTGTTTTTCAATTGGAGGTAATGTTAAATAATCTCCATAATATTGTGTTAATAATCGGTCATATTCTTTTGGAATCGGGAAGACATGTCCTTCAAATTCTCCATCCACCACTTCATCGAAAATCCCTGCTTCAAATACTTCTTTTTCTTTTAATTTTGAAGCTAATAAACATTCATATTTTCCATTCGGTCTTGTATATTGTTGAATCACTTCTTCAATTTTATACGCAAATCTTCTTGGAGACACAGGTAATAATAATGTCCAGAAAAATGTACGAATGATATCTTTGATCAAACTATCTTTGTACACAATATTTTTATGCTTACTGAATGATAATAACTTGAAACTTTCTAATTGATAAGTTTTATCTACTGCTTTTAAATCATCTATTCGATCATACGGGAAAATGTCGATAAAAATTCCACTCTTATAAGTTTTACGATTTCTAGTATCTGTAATAACTGTTTGGTTATCCACTACTTTAATAAAATTATTAAAATACTCTTGATTTGTCTCTAAAGATAAAATGTCATATTGAGATGAAGAAAATTCACGTTTAAAACGTTCATAATCTTTTCTTGGCATCATAATATCAATATCATCATCCCAAGGAATAAATCCTTTATGACGAATCGCACCGATTAATGTTCCATAATTAAGAAAATAATGAAGTTTTTCCTTTTTACAAAACTCATCTACGGCTAAAAGAATGGCTAATTCTCTTTGTTTAACTTCTTCTATCGTTAATCTTTTCATTTAAAAATCCTCTTTTATTCAGATATTCCTTGATGATTATAGCACACCAGCGCAAAACAATAAATACACAAGGAATTATTTGAAAAAGTTACAGTAAAAAAATTAATTTTGGAAAAAATTTCGTATATAATAAATAGAAAGACAATCATAAAACTCAAGGAGGTGAGAAAAATGCAACATACAACTCAGGGATTAAAAGCAGCAGCTGAAATGTTAAACAATTTAACAGAAGAAGAAATTAGACTTGCAGAAGAAATTGAAAGAAGACAAAACGAATTTAAGCAAGTATTAGAATTTTATTATGAAAATGGTCGTGAAGAAGGAATTGAAATCGGCGAAAAACAAGGAATGATAAAAGGACAACTTCTATTGTGCTTCAAATTAAACTTACCAATGGATGAAATCCAAAAACATACTGGTTTATCATTAGAAGAAATCGAAGCCTTCAAAAAAGAATTACATTAAACATACAATCACTCCTAAAAAAGAGCCTTTCGTTTTCTCATCGAAGGCTCTTTCAATTTAATTATTTTCCTTTTACAATCGTTACGTCTGTATAAGCATCTACTTTAATGACACTTGCACTTGTTTCTTTTGTTTCAGGTTTTTCTGTTATTTTAGCTCCATTATTCAACATGATGTCATATTTTCCATCAAATGTTTGAGGAACATTCACTTTGACTTCCCCACTAACGGTATCTAAAAATACTTCATAAGGGTCAGCATTTTTCGCTAATTCAACCGTAATTTTTAATGTATCTTTTCCAAATTGAGAAGTATATAATCGAAATCCATGTTTTGAAATTGGAATATACAATCCTTCTTCGTTTGATTTTGTATCTTTAATCGTATTCACAGAAGTTTTTGAGATTTTTCCTGATACAGTTACTTTTGTTTGAGGATTAGAAGTTTCTACAATCGATAATTCCACATTTTGCTCTGTTCCATAAATTTCTACTTTTTGTTTCGCATTTTCTTGTAATTCCCAAGTCTGTGTAAAATCAAAATCTGTTTTTGCATTGCTATAAGTCATATAAAATGCAAAAGCTACAATAACTAGGAAAAAAACGATAAATGGTAAAATTTTCTTCATAAGCTTTCTCCTTACTTAAATTCTCGTTCATTAAATAAATAATAGCTAAAAATAATGTATAACACACTGAAAATAAGTGCAATCATAACGGATAACGTTAAAAACTCTCCACTACCTGTAACAGCCTTTAATTGGTTGAAGAGTAAAAAGTGATTTAATAATTCAGGGTCAATTACATTTGCCATCGAAAAACTTACTAAATTATCAAATAAAATGACAATGACTACATAAATTAATTGCGCATAATTCACCTTATCTACATAATTAAAAATGAAAATAGACAAGAACATCATACATAAATAATAAGGATATTGGTACACTGCGATATTCCACACTGTCGATAGAGAAATACCATCTGCAAAAATACCTCTAAATACCGCTACAGATAAATAAGCTACTAATAAATGCACTGTTGAATATAAAATCGTCGTCACAACTTTATAAATAAATAAGGAAAACCGACTACCGGATTTAATAATTTGTGTATTAATCGTTCTAGATACAAAGTCTTCTCCCCAAACGAATAAATCTACTGCAATGAATAATAAGGGAAGAAAAGCTGTTGAAGTCGATAAAGTGAAGATGACTCCAGTATCCCCACTCTTTTCTCTCATCACAAATGTAAACAAGAATACTAATAAGACACATAGTAAAAGTGAGATAGAAAAGACTCTTTCTTTTCTAATTTTATAAATATCTGCTTTAAAATTTGACATCATTACGCTTACCTTCCTTCAACCAAATTAAAATAATATTCTTCAAAAGAAACTTGTTCTTTATAAATTTCAAAAATTTCAATCTGATTTTTTCTTAATACATCAATCATCTGATTAATCGTCAGTGTTGTATTTGTCACTTCAATTTTGTCAGGTAAAAGAGTACAGTCACAATCATTTGCTGTTAAAATTTCAATCGCTGTATGATTTGATGCTGTTGAAACAATAATTTTATTAGCTAATGAAGATAGGATAGCTAATTTTGAGTCTTCCTGAATAACTTTTCCTTTACTCATAATGACATAATCATCTGCAATAAGATCTAATTCAGATAAAATATGACTAGAAATTAAAATCGTAATATTAAAATCATTTTTTAAAGTTGCTAAAATATCACGAATATCTTTAATACCTTTTGGATCTAATCCATTAATCGGTTCATCTAAAATTAATAATTTTGGTGAATCAATAATCGCTAATCCTATCGCTAATCGTTGTCTCATTCCTAATGAAAAATCTTTGGCTTTTTTCTTTAGATCCACATCGGCTAAGCCTACTAAATTTAATACTTCCTCAATTTTTTCATGGGAAGGATTTTCTCCACATAGTAATAATTGATAGTGTAAGTTATCATAAGCGGAAAGATTCAAATGAAGAGCTGGTGCTTCCACAATCGAACTTAGTTTACATCCTTTTAGTCCAACAATTTCTCCAGAATCTTGTTTTATTAGCCCAGAAATAATACGAATTAATGTCGTTTTCCCTGCTCCATTTTCACCAATCAAGCCACAAATTCTACCTTCATAAATATTGAACGATACATTATCTAAGGCATGATGTTTCGCATATCGTTTATGAATATTTTTCACTTCGATTAAAGGTTGAGTCATGTATTCACCTCGTTATATTAGAAATTTAATACTATAAATGTAATACTATCATATTTTATGAAAGTTACAAGAAAAAAAGACCCTCCGAAGTAGCATAATGTTCAGAGAAGTCTATATAACCCTATATTTTTACATTAGATAGATAGTTTAACTTCTTTAAAGAATTCATTCATGGTGATACACCTAATTCCTAATTGTTGACAAATATCAGGTATTTTAACACTCTTACTAGGATTCTTAGTATTAAGATTAACATTTTTCACTTCATTCGTTACAATTGTAACCTTCTCTTTTAGAGCAATAGCAATTAACCATGGATCTGCAATCTTTACATTTGTCCATCCTTTATTCTCATCTAAAGCCAAATCATTATAAAATGGACTGTCTTGAATATGTTGTAGTACATACGCCCATTCATTAACAAAATTTTTATGATCTACAATTGCTTTTGTATAGTGAGTATTCAACCAGTTTTTAAACCAATCATCTTGATAATTTTCTGAAATAACTATATCGGGTATTATCACTTTAGAGTTTAAAATATCTATTAGTTTCGTCCAAAAAGTAGGAAAAAATTCCAAACGATAATATCGATCATAGAAATTAATATAAATATTGGAATCTAATAAATACATCATACTACTCCCTCACTTAATTTCTTATACCCTTTATATCCAACACCAACAATACTAAATGCTTCTGTAAATGAAATCTTATTTTGTACAACAGCATTATTCACATGTCTAAAGAAATTATGATCGATTCTAAATTGGAGATTAATATTATAATTGCCACCATTTGAACTAGTTTTTAAATTTGAATATTTATTAAATTCATCGTTTAATTGACTTTTTAATGATTCATACTGTTTTTTTGAAATCATTGATAAATCATGTAAACGTCTTAAAATAACAAACTTACTAACCTCACATCGTTTAGCTATAGCTTCCAAATTATCCTCAATACTCATTTGATGGCTATACATTTCAATTAGTAAACTTTTTGGTACTAGAATTTCAGCTGTTATTGAATTAATGACTGCTTCTGTCTTTATTCTATTAATCATTTCATTAGTCTCCAATAAATCGCTATCACCAAATAACAAATGAACAAATTCATGGATTAAAGTAAATAAGCGTCCAGCCTTAGAATCTAACTGATTAATAAAAATAATAGGAGCCTTTTTATCTGCTAAAACAAATCCTCTAAATTCTTTAAGGTTTAATGGTCGATGAGTGTTATCTTTAAATTTTCCATTTAAAAATATAAAAACACCTAATTCTCCTATAACTTTTCTATAATATTCAAAGCGATTATGCGTAATTTCCTCTCCTAAAAGAGATTTTACTTTTTCAATAATATCTTCTTTATTATCATTCCAGTCAAACATCCCCACAAAGGAACAATCCTGTTCAATTACTTCTCTTAAAAAATCTTGTTTTTCTTGCATTTCAAGAATGGTATCTTTCAATTCTGAACTCATTTCAGATAGCACTTGAGAATCTAAAGTTCTAAAATCAACTTTTAAAGGATTCGGAGTAATTGTTTTCTTTAACATTAATAAACCTGTTGGAACATTTATTAGTTTAGAAAGTAATACTAATTGATTAAAAGTAGGTCCTAATTCTCCAGACAAAATACTATCAATTTTATGTATTTTATTCCTCAAAATTTCGATAGGTATATTAGAATTACGAATATAGGATAATAGAACTTCAGTACTTACATTTAAACGTTGATTCATAATACACCTCCTACTTTTTTACATATTTTACCAAAACATTTCTATAAATTCCACAAAAAAAGACCCTCTGAAGTAGCATAATGTCCTTTGCTACTTCAGGGAAGTCATAATTTCTTATCTATTCTTTTTCTGCATGAGTCTTCCCTTGTGCTTTTGCTTGGGATTCGCTCATTTCTACCACTTTTGCTTGATTCGTTTTTGCTGGCATTCGTTTTTTGTCATACCAATAAACGGTTGCTTTTCCTTCATTAGCAACGTACACGGTACGATCATTTTTGTTCTTAGATTCAGGCTTAGTTTTTTCTTGTTTCTCACTTTGAATACTCGCTTCTGCCAAGCCAGTTTGATAATCCAATTTTCCATTTGGTGCATCATTATTCAAAATAACTCGTGTAGTTCCATCTTCATTCACTTCTTCAAGAGAAGTATTAAATTGAATTGGAATCAATCTTCCATTTGCAGAGATTCCAGCATATTGTAATTCTACTTGACGTGGAATTAATTCTGAATCTGTATAAAGTGGTGTTACTCGATAATCGAGCCACGCATTTTTATTTTGTTTTAACCATGCCGCTAATTTTTCTTCATAAAATAACATGGCAACAGGATTTTTCTCATCCGTTCCTGTCATACTTCCCGTGTTTAAATAAGCAGTCATCGGAGTTAAATTTCTCAACTCATCATTTAATCCACTAAATTGATATCCGACTAAATGTCCACGATTCATAAACCATGCTTCTTTTCCTGAATAATCTACTGGGAATTTAAAGTTATGCCAACCAACTGGATCAACATTAATTTTGCTTTCTCTTTGTTCTGTTGGCTTATCATCATATCGTAATTGAATATGTGCCTGAGTTGAGCGTTTATAAGAATCCAATTCTCCTAATACCAATTGTTTTGCTCGTTTAAATGGTAACAGAGAATCAGGCAAATTTGGTGATTGCTCAACCTGAGCAGTTGTCGTATTGGTTCCTTCTTGCTTATCTTTTTGAGTATTCGATGAACAAGCAGCAAATGTTAGAGCCGTCATCCATAAAAGAAAAAGTTTAAAAAAACGATTTTTCATATCATTCTCCTTTTATTTTCATTCCTACCAACGAATTGGAGTTTGTCCTTGTTGAATTAAAATGTCATTCACTTTACTAAAAGGCTTACTTCCAAAGAACCCTCGATAAGCAGATAAAGGACTTGGATGCGGAGCTTTTAAAATCACATGATTCGAATTTGTAATTAGTTTTTCCTTATCCTGAGCTGGTTTACCCCAAAGGATAAAAATCACTGGATGCTTCAATTCATTTAAAGACTCAATGAGACGATTGGTTAATCTTTCCCATCCCATTCCTTTATGACTATTTGCATTTCCTTCTTCTACTGTTAAAACGGTATTTAACAATAATACTCCTTGTTTTGCCCAATGAGTTAAATCTCCTTCTGTTGGAAAATCTCCCCCAATATCATCTTGTAATTCTTTATAAATATTTTTTAGGGATGGAGGAAGTGGAATTCCTTTTTGAACAGAAAAGCTTAATCCATGCGCTTGACCAAATCCATGATAAGGATCTTGTCCTAAAATAACGACTTTCACCGATTCAAATGGCGTAAGTTCTAGAGCATTAAAAACATTCTTTTCTTCAGGAAATACTCTGACTTCTGCTCTTCTTTTTTGAACAAAAGCTTGTAACTCCTGATAATAGTCTTTATGCATTTCTTCTGCTAAAATTTCATCCCAAGTCGTCATCATTCATCCTCTATTTTTTGATAAATTTCAAAGGTATGTGGATAAATATTTTTTTCATCCACTGTTCCATCCATACTTTTGACTTTTACAAATTTTTCCCATGGAAAATCATGTGGAAAATAAGTATCACCATCAAATTGTTCATGAATTTTTGTGCAATAAAGTGTATTCACTTGATGTTTTAAAGAATCAAATAATACAGCTCCACCAATAATATAAATATCTTCATGTTTGGCATCTTCGATTAACGTTTCAACATCCGTAATCACTTCTGCTCCATTAGCATCATAATCCTCTACATTAGAAACAACAATACTATGTCTTCTTGGTAATAATCTCTTCCCCATACCTTCAAATGTATTGCGCCCCATTACAATCGTTTGATCTAAAGTTACTTCTTTAAAAAATTTCCAATCATTTGGTAAATGCCACGGTAAAACTCCTTTTTTACCAATCACACCATTTTCATCTTGTGCCCAAATATAAATTAACATGCAATTTCCTCCTTTAAACTAAACAGCAATTGGTGCTTTAATCGTTGGATGACATTCATATCCTTCTAATACAACGTCTGAAACTTCTAAATCATATAATGATTTTTCAGGATGTTTTAACACTAATTGTGGTAACTCATACGTTTCACGACTTAATTGAAGATCCACTTGTTCTAAATGATTTAAATATAAATGCGCATCCCCTAATGTATGAACAAACTCTCCAACTTCTAATCCAACTTCATTTGCAATTAAATGCGTCAATAATGCATAACTCGCAATATTAAATGGCACACCTAAAAAGACATCTGCACTACGTTGATATAATTGACAGCTCAACTTACCATCTGCAACGTAAAATTGAAACATTGTGTGACATGGAGGTAATGCCATACTTGGAACATCTTCTGGATTCCATGCAGATACTATTAATCTTCTTGAATCAGGAGATGTCTTCAACATTTCAATGACTTGCGCTAATTGGTCAATCGTTTCTCCCTGAGTTGTTTTCCAATGTCTCCACTGTGAACCATAAATATTTCCTAATTCTCCATATTTTGCAGCAAAGTCGTCCTCATTTAAAATTCTTTGGCAAAATGTTTCTAATTCTTTTTCATAAACTTCTTTAAAAACTGGATCTTGTAAACTTCTACGACCAAAATCTGTCATATCTTCTCCAGTGTAATCATGAGACTCTACATAACGTTTAAAAGCCCACTCATCCCAAATATGATTATTATGTTGTAATAAATAACGGATATTTGTATCTCCTTTAATAAACCATAATAATTCACTTTTAATAAGTCCAAATGGAACTCTTTTAGTCGTTAAAATTGGAAATCCTTTTGACAAATCAAATCTCATTTGATACCCAAAAATACTTTTTGTCCCTGTACCAGTACGGTCTGATTTTTCGATTCCTTCTTGTTTAATTTTTTCTAATAATTCTAAATATTGTTTCATCTGATGAACTCCCTACTGTTAAACTAACTCAGCTAAATATTCCCATCGTTCGTAGGAATTAGCTAATTCTAGTTCTAATGTTTCTAATTGTGTTTGTAATTCTTGTAATTTAGCAAAATCTTGTGCTTGTTGATTCATTGCTTCTTGAATTTCTTCAATGGATGCTTCTAATCCAGCGATTTTCCCTTCGATTTCTTCCCATTCTTTTTTCTCATGATATGTCATCTTTTTAGCTTTTCCTAGTGTGGAAGCTTTTGGGGTTTCTGTCACTTTTGGAACTTCTACTGTTTTAGTTTCTTCTACTGTTAAGTCCCCTTGTTTTTCTAGGAAATCACTCATAGAGCCATAATACAATTCTGTATTTCCTTGTCCTTTAATGACAAATAATTGATCCATTGTTTTATCTAAAAAATAACGGTCGTGAGAAACTACGATGACTGCGCCATTAAATTCTTCTAAATAATCTTCTAAAACGGTTAATGTATCAATATCTAAATCATTCGTCGGTTCGTCAAGTAATAAAACATTTGGCTTCGTCATTAATAGGCGTAATAAATATAATCTTCTTCTTTCTCCACCAGATAATGTTCCAATTAATGCTCCATGCATATAGCGAGGGAATAAAAATGTTTCTAATAATTCTGTAATCGAAGCTACTTCACCATTTTTTTGTCTTACTTCTTCGGCATATTCTCTTAAATATTGCACTAATTGCTTATCCATTGGAATATCTTCATCTTGTTGTTTATAGTAAGCTAAGCGAACCGTATCTCCAACAGTCATTTCTCCCTCACTAAATGGATACAAACCAGCAAGAGCATTTAGGAATGTAGATTTTCCAACTCCATTTTCTCCAACAATTCCAATTCTGGCTTGGCTTTGAATAATCCACTCTAATGAACGAACAATTGACTGATTTCCAATTTGTAAGCTGACATCTTTTAATTGAAATACTCGTTTTCCGATTCTTGTTTGATCAAAACGAATGGCTAATGATTCTTTAGAATCTGTTTGTTTCACTTCTTTTTCTAATTGTTCAAACCGTTGAATTCTAGCTTGTTGTTTTGTTGTTCTTGCTTTAGCACCTTGTCTCATCCATTGTAATTCTTGTTGATATAAACGTTGCTGTTTATGAGACATTTTTTGCGCAATTTGTTCTCGTTGAGATTTTTGTTCTAAATAGGATTGATAATTCCCATCATACACTTCAATTCTCCCTTGAGTTAATTCAAACATGTGGTCTACAACACGTTCTAAGAAATAACGATCATGGGTTACTAATAATAAAGAACCTTTGTACGAAGCTAAATATTGTTCTAACCATTGAATGGCTTGCATATCTAAATGGTTTGTCGGTTCATCTAATAATAATAAATCCGGCTCTTCCATTAACACTTTGGCAAGACCTACTCGTTTCTTTTGTCCACCAGATAATGTAGAAATTTGTTGATGAATATCTTCAATTCCCACGTGCTGTAAAATGGATTTTATTTTCACTTCATATTGCCAGCCATCCACTTGATTCATTTTTTGTTCCAATGCTTCAAATTGTTTTAAATATTTTTCATCTTGTGGATGCTGTTGTAATTGTTCGACACTCCATTCATAATCGTGAACTAATCTCAATAATGGATTATCTGATTGATAAATAGCTTCAAATACCGTATGTTCAGGATTTAAAGAAGGATTTTGTGAAAGATACCCAATTCTAAAATCATTTGAACAAGTAATCGTACCACTTTCTGCTTCATCAATTCCGGCTAAAATATTTAATAGTGAGCTTTTTCCTGTACCGTTTTGACCAATTAAGCCGACATGTTCCCCTTCATTAATAATGAACGAAACGTCTGCTAATAATGTTTTAGCACCATATGCTTTTTTCAAATGATCTACACGAAAATCTTTCATAA
The DNA here is from genome assembly GCF_963515095.1 of uncultured Granulicatella sp. Lineage (GTDB taxonomy): Bacteria > Bacillota > Bacilli > Lactobacillales > Aerococcaceae > Granulicatella. The sequence continues at coordinate 21,407 of NZ_CAUPXD010000016.1, forward strand.
TACTCTCCTTTTATGATTAAAATAAACCGGTCGCTCTACCGTCTTCTAATACATCCATCTCTAATGCAGCTGGTTTTTTTGGCAGTCCTGGCATTGTTAAAATATTACCCGTTAAAGCTACAACAAAGCCTGCCCCTAATTTAGGAACGAGAGATCGAACCGTTAATTCAAATCCCTTTGGTCTTCCTAATAAAGTCACATCATCTGAGAAAGAATACTGCGTCTTCGCAATACAAACTGGCAAATGATTCCAACCATTTTTTTCTAACTGTTTTAATTGTAATTTCGCTTCTTTTGTATATTGAACAGAACTTGCTCCATAAATTTTAGTTGCAATAGCTTCCAGTTGTTCTTCAATCGTACTGTTTTCTTCACAGACTGAATGGAATTGAGGTGTGGAATATTCTAATAAGTGTAACACTTCTTTAGCTAATGCTACTCCACCATTGCCACCATTTTCCCATACAGAAGTAAAAATACAGGAGATTCCTTTTCTCTGACAAAGAGTTTGCACTAATTCTTTTTCTTGTGGGGTATCTGTTACAAATTCATTTAATGCAACAACTGCTGAAAGTCCATAATGTTCCGTCATATTTTCAATATGTTTTTCTAAATTAGCAAAGCCTTTTTCTAAAGCTTCTAAATTTTCTCCTTCTGTTAATCCAGAAAGGGAAACTCCCCCATGCATTTTAAGTGAACGGATCGTCGCCACAATAACTACTACATCAGGTGCTTTTTGTAATTGGGGAACTTTAATGTCTAAAAATTTCTGAGCCCCTAAATCAGCTCCAAATCCAGCTTCTGTTACAACAATTTCTCCAAGTGCTAGAGCTGCATTTGTCGCAACTACACTATTACATCCATGTGCAATATTAGCAAATGGTCCACCATGAACAATGGCAGGCGTATGTTCTAAGGTTTGAACTAAATTTGGTTTTATCGCATCTTTTAGTAATAATGTTAAAGCCCCTTGAACGTTTAAATCTTTGACAGTAACTGGATTTTTTTCAAAAGTATAGCCAATTACAATGTTTTCTAATCGTTGTTTCAAGTTTTTTAAGTCTGTTGCTAAGCATAAAATAGCCATCATTTCACTCGCAACCGTAATATCAAATCCATCTTCACGAGGAACTCCTTGAATTGGACCACCTAATCCTACAATGACTTGTCGTAAAGCTCGGTCATTTAAATCAACCGCTCTTTTCCAGATGACTCTTCTACTATCAATTTGTAATTCATTTCCTTGATAAATATGATTATCAATAAATGCAGCTAATGCATTTGTAGCACAAGTTAATGCATGCATATCTCCAGTAAAATGCAAATTAATTTCTTCCATCGGAACAACTTGCGCATAGCCACCACCACAAGCTCCTCCTTTAATACCCATTACAGGTCCTAATGAAGGTTCACGAAGCGCAATAATGGATTTTTTACCTAATTTCGTTAAAGCATCTGCTAATCCAATCGTAACGGTTGATTTTCCCTCTCCAGCAGGAGTTGGACTCATAGCTGTTACTAACACTAATTTACCATTTCTTTCTTTAGAAATTTGGTTCACATCGATTTTAGCTTTATATTTCCCATAAAACTCGATTTGTTCTTCCTCTAAGCCAATGCTAGAAGCAATTTCACGAATTGGTTTCATAACAGCTTCTTGAGCAATTTGAATATCTGATTTCATCCATACCCCTCCTCTAATTAACTATAACGTTGAAATTTTCTTTTAAATGCATAATAAGTAATGGCTAATGGAACTAAGGAACCAAACCACGCTAATGGGTTTGCGGTTGTTAACCCTATATAGCCAAAAGCTTTTGTTAATACTAATGCTGAAAACACACGCATCATTAACTCCATCATTCCTGCAATGGTTGGAATCACAGTTTTTCCTACCCCTTGTAATGTATAACGATAAATAAATAATAAAGACAAAATAGCATAGCATGAAGAATTCGCTAAAATATAAAGTCTGCCATATTCCACTACCGATTCATGCCCTACACCTACAAACATTCTCATAAAATGTGGACTAAATAGAATTAAAATAAAGCCTACACAAAAACTAAACGTAAGGGACAGTTTAATACAATCTCTAACACCTTTCCAAATACGATCATATAATTTTGCTCCATAATTTTGAGCTGAATAAGTCGCCATTGTAATTCCAAATGACATCATAGGTAAGATTCCTAATTGGTCAATCTTTTGTGCAGCTGTATAGCCAGCCACCGCTTCATGTCCTAAACGATTTAATACAATTTGCACCGTAATGGTTCCAATCGCAATAATAGAAGATTGAAATCCCATTGGAAACGAGATATTCATATGGTGGAATAAAAAATCTTTTGTAAAATAAAGTGACTCTTTTTCTATATGTAAAATTGGAATTTTCTTTTTAATATACATATAACAGCAAATGGCAGAGAATAATTGACTGACTACAGTTGCAAATCCAGAACCTCCAACACCCATATTAAAATGAACAATAAATACGTAATCTAATAATATATTTAAAATACAAGAGAGAGCTAAAAAATATAGAGGTGTATTCGCATCACCAATTGCTCGAATAATATTCGATAATAAGTTAAAACCAATTTGAGCAAAAATTCCTGCAAAAATCACCATTAAATACTCATATGCATAATCGATAATTTCTGGAGGAGTTTGCATGATTTCTAATATTTGACGACAAAATAGCATACTGAATGTCGTCAATACAATCGAAGCTCCTATAGAAATTAAAGTAGAAACATAGAAACTTCTTTTTACTCCTTGCATATCTTTAGCCCCAAATTTTTGGGCAAGAGGAATTGCTAATCCGGCGGTCATACTAATGGCAAAACCAATAATAAAAAATACAATACTCCCGGTTGAACCAACAGCTGCAAGTGCTTGTACCCCAATGTATCTACCAACGAAATAAGTATCTGCCATATTATAAAATTGTTGAAAAACATTCCCTATTAATAATGGTAAGGTAAACCGAGAAATTAATTTCATCGGATTTCCAGATGTCATATCCTTCGCCATTTTACTCCTCTTTTCTATATACATACTCAATTTTATAGTATACTAAAATATACAATAATATAACAGTGATACCCTCAGAAAAATTTATAAACTCTCTAAAAATAGCGGTAACATTTCTCTTTTTTAGCCCTACAAATTATGTTACAATACAAACGAAAAGAGGCGAAGATTTATGGTTGAATTTGATAAAGAAAAAATTGCAAAAATGCAACAATATTTAGCAGAAATTACAGATCCTAACTTCCAAGGAAGTGCTACAGACAAAAGAATGGCTGTTGCAGAACTATTTAATTATTATCATTCAGACTGGCAGCAAGATGCCATGCATTTTGTCGACAAAAATCTTGAATTATTTGATGACCAACGAATGCAAGAAATTTTTAAAACGTATAACTCTGGAAGAAAGAGTCCTCAAACAGTCATTCGTCAAGAATCGAAAAGTAAATATAAACGACCAATGCGACCTGGTGAAGATTAAATAAAATGACAAACTAAAAGGCTTAAAATCCACTGATGATTTTAAGTCTTCTTTTTATTTCATTATCGAATTCCTAATGCAATTCTCGCATAACGAGACATTTTTTCTGGAGACCAAGCTGGATACCATACTAATTTAACATCAATCGTTTTGATTTCTTCAATTTCCTTTAATGCACGATGAATTTCATCTGTAATTATATCAGCCAATGGACATCCCATTGTTGTTAGTGTTAAATTTACTTGGCAATGTCCTTCTTCATTTAGCTCTACTCCATAAATTAATCCTAAATTAACAATATCAATTCCTAATTCAGGATCAATCACTGTTTCTAACGCTTCTAAAATTTTTTCCTTCATTGATTCTGGTGTTTCACTCATACGATTACTCCTCTACTAATGATTCTTTTAAAAATTCTACAGATGCTTCAATGGCTTTAAACGTAACAAAGTGTGGCACTTCTGGTGTTTCAATCCATTTCACACGACCCGCATACGGTTCATCTTTAATCTTTTCGTAAAATGCACGATTTAAAGCATATGGTACTTTTTTATCTTCTAGTCCATGCCATATTAAAACAGGACGACCTGCAATTTTTTCTGGTGTATCTGCTAATGATAAACTTTGTAACATTGGAATATATTTATCCATTAAATCAGGAGTTAATTCTACTACTGGTTTATCTTTCATCCAAGTAGAAGTAAGCGACCATTTTGCAAATTCAACTGGATCTGCATTCCCCATTAAACTAACTGCAGCGTATAAAAATGGAAAATGTTTTAATAATGCGTAAGTTGTCATTCCGCCCATACTAAATCCAATTGCTCCGATTTTATTATCGACTAAATTTTCTTTTTGATAAGCTCCGACTAATGTTGGAAATTCTTTAACATTTTGCCCAATAATTTCCCATAATTCAAAGCCATTTAATTCAGATATTTTTCGCTCACCATGATATAGCTGATCGGGTAAAATCGCACGCATGCCATTTTTAGCAAGCATTGCTCCGTAGTGAATACAATTTTCCTTACTCCCAGTCCAACCATGATAACAAACAACTGTCGGAATCATTTTATCTTTATTTTCTTCTTGAACGATTTCTAAAATTGGAATTTGCTCAATGTTTTTTTCTTGAATAATAATCATAACTAACCTCTTTCTTCATATTTTATAAAAAATATGGTACACTCATAAGGATATTGTAACTAAATTGACAAGTTGCCGTCAATTAAAATCGATTAAATAGATGACTACAGGAGGAAAAAATGAAACCAAAATTAATTGCACTTGATTTAGATGGTACAACATTAAATGGACAATCTGAATTTAATCCTATTACTATCCAAACTTTACATCGTTTAACAGAACTTGGACACAAAGTTGCAATTGTAACAGGTCGCCCTTATAGAAGTTCTAAACATTTATATGAAGAACTAGGTTTAGGTGGACCAATTGTGAACTTTAATGGAGCTCTATGCCATATTCCAACTGACGAAAATTGGCAAGGAGAATTTCACGTAACATTAGATGAAGAAATCGTTTTTGATATGTTAGAATTTCATAAAGAATTAGAATGTGATTATTTCATGGTCGAAGGAAAGCATCATTTATATGCTACCATTGAAAACATTCCTGATTCACCCTACTATCCAAAAGATCAACAACCTATCTTATTACAAAAAGATACGAAGTTAGTTGAAAAGCCAACGGCTATTACCGTTTTTTCTAGTATTGAAAAGCAACCCTTCATTAAAGAAAAAATTAAGCAACGTTATGGTCACACGATTGATGTTCGTACTTGGGGAGGCGATATGCCTTGCTTAGAAATCGTCACTTATGGTATTGATAAATCTACTGGTATCCAACATTTATCTCGTTATTATGGAATTCCAACAGAAGATGTTTTAGCTTTTGGAGATGAAGATAATGATTTAGAAATGATTGAATTTGCTGGGCACGGTGTTGCGATGAATAATGCCATTGATAGCCTAAAAGCAATTGCTGATGATATTACCCCACTTCCACATGATCAAGATGGATTAGCTCACTACTTAATCAATTATTTTAAATTAGAAGCTTAACTGAATCCATCTCTTACAAAATTTAAGAAGAAAAAATTCCCTTTTTTGGCTAGGCCGCCAGCAGCCACCTTTGGTGTCTCATGGCTACAAAGAAAATTTTTTCTTCTTAAATTTTTATTTGCACCTTAAAGGAATTTCGATACTCAAACTGATTCGTCGATAGGATTTGTCAAACAAAGTTAAAATACAGAATTATCAATTAATTCTCTTCACGAAAAAGTATTCAGCATAATTATCTTCTTCATTTTCATAATCACCAACACATTCATATCCCAATGCTTCGTAAAACTCTTTTCCCTGCCAGTCAAATGTATCTAAACGGATGATATTAACTCCCATTGCAGCTGCCCGTTTTTCCATCTCACAGATTAATTTCGTACCTATGCCTTTTCTCCTGTATTCTACATCAACAAAAACAGTTGATACATAGAGGATTTTAAACGCGGTAATACAGGCATCCAATCCAGCAATTAGTGTGCCATCAGATTCAATTCCGATCCGAATGTATCCGTTCATTTTATAACTTATATAGTTTCTATCAAATAAACTCAGTCTCGTTTCAATGTTCTCAACCTGTTCTTCATTTAAATCTATAATTTCCATTTTCTGCTCCTTTTAATCTTATTTCTTTTAATTTAAAATTAGAGTAACAGATTCACTATGTTCTTGCAAATAGAAGAAGAATTATTTGCATATTTTTTATATTCTGTTATACTTAAGATACAAAAAAGAGCCGAGCGGGAACTCGACTCTCTTGTAGACCGTTAAAAAGACGGTGGCTAATTAAGTGACTAAAATAACATCACTCAACTCGTCAAAGTTGTGAGCGGTGTTATTTTTTTGTCATTATTTCTATGATTTTGACAATCAAAGATAACAATGCCAATAGTACCATGGCAAAGGTTCCTATCAATGTCATTACTTCATAGCTTGACAAATCGCAACCTCCTTCCTAGTAGATTTAATTCAATGCTCATAAGCATCACCTACCTTATTAAGAGATTGCCACCGCTTTCAAACTTTCTACGCATATACTCTACCATAAACATTTCTAAAATGGAATAGCTATATTTTTAATCTTTCGATTTATAATTTAGTTTTCCCCTATCTAAGTTTTAGAACAGAATTGTATACTTATCAAAACAGTTGAAAAATCACGCTCATCTCTTATAAAATTTAAAAAGAAAAAATTTTCTTTGTAGCTAAAGTAAAAAAATCCATCTTCACGATGGATTTTTTTTACAGGCAAACATCATTATTATACTTCACTAGGTTTTCTTGTCTTCTTATATTGAACAACAAAGATTAGTAAAGCTAATAAAATTAAAGTTGTAATGAACATTAAACTATATTTTCCAGCAAATGGTAATCGATCCATATTTGCAGAAAAAATTCTTGCCACGACTGTTGTAGAAATAGCCCCAGTAAACTGTTGTAAAGTATTAACGATACTATTTCCATCTGCTTGAACATCCTTGTCTAATTGCATTAAACAAAATGTTACATTACTTCCCATTACAAATCCATTTCCACTCATTAAAATAATATTCAATGCTAATAATGGAAGAATCGCTAAATGTTCAAAGAAGACGCTAATCAATACTCCACCAATACTCGCCAAAATTAAACCTGTTAATAAAGGCTTCAACGGACCTTTAACATCAAACCATTTACCTGAAACAGGAGCCAATAAAGCAACCATTGCTGCACCTGGGAACATAAATAGCCCTGCAGTTGTCGCACTTTGATTTAAACCTAATTGTAAATAATTCGGATAAACAAATGATAAACCTAATACTGTTGCTTGGAATGCTAACACTACATATAACATTCCATTAAATGTATGATTTTTAAATGGTGTAAAAGACAATAAAGCATTTTTGCGATTGAAATATTCAAATAATCCACCCGTTACTACTGCACTTAATAGCCATACAAGAGATAAATGTTCAATTGCCATTAATAAACTAGCTAAACAATTCGCTAAGAAGAAAAATGCTAGCAGATTAAATGGTGATTTTTGAATACTTTTCTCTTTTGGAATCGCCCATAAACCAATCACTAAAGAAATGACCAAACATGGAATTAAAATCCAATAAATAAATCTCCATCCTAAAGCTGCTGAAACTAATCCACCAAAAGTTGGTCCAATAGGTGGTGCTAAAGCAGTTGTCATAGAACCTAATCCAATGACTGTACCATGCTGTTCAATCGGTACTTGAGTTAATACAATATGGAACATTAATGGTAACGCAATTCCAGTACCAACCCCTTGTAAAAATCTTCCAAATAATAGCATGATTAAATTTGGAGAAATACAATTGATTAAAACTCCTATAATAAAAATTAAATTTGAAGCTAAAAATAATTGTCTTGTTGTAAAATTACGTACTAAATACGCAGAAATAGGCACAACAATCGCAATGGCTAATAAATAACCTGTTGTAACCCATTGAATTCCAGATGAAGTTGTCTGAAATTCTTGCATTAATGTCGGAAATGTTACATTCATTGCCGTTTCAATTAATACACCGCAGAAACTCATAATGGCTGTCGCAATTACTGCTGGCAATACATACCATTTTTCATTATTCATTCTTGTTACATCCTTTCAAATTATTGCTATACATTTCACTAAAAATCCATAGCCAAATATCTTACCATAATTCACTTATAAAAAGCCACTGAAAACTATTTCAAGTACAAAGAAAAAAGACCAGGACAAAAGCCTGGTCGTTTCTATTCATTCAATCATTATTTTTCTAATGCTTCCACTAATAATTCCACTTGTTTATCTAATTCAGATTTATCTTCATCTGTTAGAGTTAAAACACCTGTTTGGAATCCTGCGCCGATATGAATTCCCACTGTTTTTTCTAGTGGATTCATGCGCATTTTAGTGGCTAATTCTGTTAAAGCACGTAAAACATTTGCTCCACCAGAATGTCCAGCTGCACTACTGAATGCAATTAATTTGCTATCAATGTAAGCCGGAGGTGCATAAGAAGTAATATCTAATGAACGAGACATCCAGTCTAAACCATTTTTTAAACTTCCTGGTAAACTACCGTTATATTCAGGAGATACAATCCAAACAGCTTGAGACGCTTCAAAATCTCCACGATACTCTTCTACAATAGCAGGAGCTGGAAATTCAATATCTTGACTGAAAAATGGTACATCTTTAAAACTTATTTGTTTTGTTTGATAGCCTTTTTCAACTAATTTTTCTTGTACATAATCAATAATAGTTTGGTTAAAAGATTCTTTTCTTAATGAACCATTAATGAATAATACTTGTTTTGACATTGCAAACTCTCCTTTTATTTATTAACGTTTTTTCTTTAATTTTTTCAATTTATTTTGTTTTTGACGACGAGCATATTGTTGCATTGCAATTTGACCTAATTTATTACGGCCTCCACCCATGCCTAATTGTCCCATCATCGATTCCATTGCTTGCATATTTCCATTTGACATCTGATTCATCATTTTTTTAGACTCATTAAATTGTTTAATCAAACGGTTTACTTCTGCTAATGGACGAGCTGAACCTGCCGCAATTCTTTTACGTCTTGCTTGTGATAAAATATCTGGATTTTCACGTTCTGCTGGCGTCATTGATAAGACAATAGCTTTCATACGTGCTGTATCTTTTGGGTCTACTTTTAAATCATTTAATCCTGGAATTTTATTTAACCCTGGAATCATTTTTAAGATATCTTCCAAAGGTCCCATTTTATTCACTTGATCTAATTGGTCGATAAAATCATTAAAGTCAAATGTATTAGCTTTAATTTTATCTGCCATTTCTTGAGCTTTTGCTTCATCAAAATCTTGTTGAGCTTTTTCAATTAAAGTCATGATATCGCCCATACCAAGAATACGAGAAGCCATACGTTCAGGATAGAAAATTTCGAAATCTTCTAATTTTTCTCCACGACCAGAGAATTTAATTGGTTTGCCTGTTACAGAACGAATCGATAGAGCCGCACCACCACGAGTGTCCCCATCTAATTTTGTTAAAATAACCCCTGTAATATCTAAACGTTCATTAAATGTTTCAGCAACATTCACAGCATTTTGCCCTGTCATTGCATCGACCACTAATAAGATTTCATTTGGATTCGCAACAGCTTTAATATTTTGTAATTCTTCCATTAAAGCTTCATCGATATGTAAACGACCTGCCGTATCGATAATAACTAAGTCACGACCTTCAATCGTTGCACGTTCAATCGCTTGTCTAGCAATCTCAACAGGATTAACATCTGTTCCTAATGAAAATACTGGATAATTTAATTGTTTTCCTAACGTTTGTAATTGGTCAATAGCGGCTGGACGGTATACGTCGGCAGCTACTAATAATGGACGTTTGTTTTCATGTTTTGCTAAAAATGAAGCTAATTTACCAGCAGTTGTTGTTTTACCTGCCCCTTGTAAACCAACCATCATCACAACAGTAGGTGGTTTTGGTGAAAATTGGAATGGAGCTTGTTCTCCCCCCATTAATTCTGTTAATTCTTCATTAACAATTTTTACAACTTGTTGTGCTGGAGATAAAGCTTCTAATACATTAGAACCTAATGCACGTTCATTTACTTTTCGTACAAAATCTTTTACAACTTTGAAGTTAACGTCTGCTTCTAATAACGCTAAACGAACTTCACGCATCATTTGTTTTAAATCAGCTTCGGTAATTTTTCCTTTTTTTGTTACCGAACCCATCGCATTTTGCAAGCGATCTGATAATCCTTCAAATGCCATTTTCTCACTCCTCAATCAGGCTTATTTATTCATTTCTTGTAAGTCTGTCATCAATTGTTGTAATTGATGATCATTTGGATAATGTTCTTTGATATGCTGTTCAATACCATCATAGATAGCTTGTCTTTTATAAAAATCATTCACTAAATGTAATTCTTGTTCATAATCTTCTAATAATTGAGCGGATCGTCGAATATTATCATATACGGCTTGTCGACTAACCTCGAATTCTTCTGCAATTTCTCCAAGAGAATAATCTTCCCCGTAATATAATTCCATATATCCTAGTTGTTTTTCAGTCAAAAGTTTGCCATAAAATTCTAACAACAAATTCATCTGAGTTGTCTTTTCAATTTCCATTGCCATCCTCCTGTCCTTAAACTCACTTTCTAATTATAACAAAAACTAGCGTTTATGCCAATTGCAATGAAACTATTGCTGTTATCTATGGCATAAACGCTTTTATTATATAAAACTATTTTTTTATTCGGAAACTTTAAATATTTGAACTCGATAATTTGTTAGTCGCATATCGAGGAGCGACAAATATTTGAGCTTAAACTTATTTTAGTTGCCTATTAAGTAGCAACAAGTATTTGAGATATTTCTATCTTTTAAAAAATTATAACTTTAAAAAATTTAAATGTCAATTATTAGAATTATTGATAATGCCAATTGCAATGAAAATAGAACTATTTTTCAGTTTCTAGAATTTGAGCTATTTTTTCAAACGTGTTTCCATTTCGAATCGTAATCATTTTATAAAACTTTTGCTTTAATAACTGTTTATGGTAAGTTGTCTTTAAATACTCTGCTTCATCGAATTTCCCCCAAAATACAGCATGATTACCTATATATACTACCTCATTATGAAAGTTTGCTTTGTTAAGAAACTCTAGTATCGAGCTTTTATCTAACTGATATGAAAAGAATAATACATCTCTTCTTGCCAACTTTTCATTCCACCACTCTGGTAAGCTTTCTTTTTCTTTTAAATATTCTTCTTTCGTCAGTAAAGCAAAAGGAATTGAGAAATCATAATGTCTTTCTAGCAAATCTTTAATTTTGCAAATACAAGTATCAAGTGTATCGGTACTACTAAAAAATAAATTCCCACTATTAATATAGGAATGCACATTTTGAAAATTTAACCCTTCTAATAATGCTTTCAGTTCACTCATTACTACTTTATTCTTACCACCAACATTAATTCCACGTAACAATAGGATGTATCTCACTATAAAGTCTCCTTCATTTAATCATTTTACAATCACATGAATGATTATACGACAAAAATCAAATTGTTAGTATGAAACAATATCCTTTTTTTGATACTGAATCATACAAATACAATTTTTTAGTGCCTTTTTGAATAACATAATTATAAACAAAACGTTTCTCCTTTAACAGTTTTTCGATTTGATTTTGTTTTTCTTTTAATGCTTGATTCTTTTTACTTTTTGTATTTAGGATACTTCTAAATTCTTTTTGATAAACCTCTTCAAGATTACTATCCTCATTATTAAAATCAATCTCATCTTCTACAGAAAAAGAGTAAATATCAAATCTGTCATTACCAAATCCTCTCTCACTTTTATACTCCAATTTTATATTTTGCACAGGTGCCCCTAATTCAGAAAGCTCATTTCTATTATTCCCTATCAAATAATAAACCAAAAAGATAGTAGCAACTAATAACAATATAAGAACAATACTTTTTTTCATTGAATATTCACCTCTTTTACACCGTAAAAAATATACCATCTCTCACAATTATAAACTCTAAATTGTTCAAAAAATGGATAATTCTCACATTTTAAGCAAATATTAAAAAGTATTCTAAGGATTATGTGTTTTTTAAACCGCTTACTTTTCTAATTGTTTTCCATAATTTTTTCCGTTAAAATATAGATAAGTTAAGAGTTTATTCTCAATTCGGGAAGTATAATATAATTAAGAACAAAGGATCAGATGGTGTATGAAATATAAAATTTATTTCGATGAATCTAAGAAAATCGATCGCAAAACAAAATACTCCTATTATGGAGCAATCTCAATTGAAGAAACAGAATTAGATAAAATCGAATCGCAGATTGAACAAATACTAGATAAGCTAAATAGACCTTCGGAGTTACATTTTGTAGATTATCGACCTTCAGATATTAAGAAATACTTTCAAGTATTCAATTTTTTTCTTTCTTGCTCTAATATCAAAATTAACATATATCGCTTGAATAATGAACATTTTTTTAAATTAGGGAAAACATTAAAGTTTTCAGAAACAGAATTGAGAAAGTATTTTTATGTAAAAATACCTGAACGTCTTTTTTATGGTTTAGTTAGGGATGATAAACAGATTGATGGTTTGGATATTATTATGGATGATAGTACAGAATATCGAACTCTAGGTGTTTTTGAAAAAATATCAGATCAGATGAATGCTCATTCGTTGTATAGAGGAAAAAGTTACCATGTTAACTCTGTTACTGGAATTAACTCTAAAAATTCTAGAATCATTCAGTTGTTAGATGTTATTCTAGGGATAGTTGTGTATCTACTTGAAGAAAATTATAAGGACTTGAAATCTTATCAGAGTATTAGTAAGCGCGATTTTATTTATAGACTTTTATTGAGTAATGATAATTTTAGTCTTTTGGATAAAATGATTTCTATATTTACTTGGGATAATTCTGATATGGATTATCTTAACAAATTAGAAGTAGCTACTATTTTGAATCTGTTTTTAGTTTTTTGTAATAAAAATGATTATACAGAGATCCTTGCTGTTCAGGAATTTTATCTGAAATTTCAATCTAATTTAATGACTTTAGATGACTTAGATAAAAAAACACGAGTTCATCTCCTGAAAAATAATCTTCAAAATCCATATAGTCCGGATAGAGTATTGAATAATTCGTTAGTAGATTTATTTCTAGGGCATTTGAGTCAATTGGAGTTCAAAGATAGAAATAAATATTTAAAATAAAGCTCTCATCAAAGGAGTATGTGTATAGTTACATTTAATGAATGAAGAAAATTACTTGGGATATTTTTACTTGTGTTTCATTAAAGCATTATCACTTACGTTTGACACACATAGTACATGAGTTGATTCAATCAATTGACATTTTCAAAAAAAAATAATAAAATAATCTTACTAGAAATTGTTTGACTGACTACTTTCTTCCCCACTGTCGGGAGGCTGGTTTGCAGTTATTATTAGAAGCTTTCTTCCCCGCTGTTGGGAGGCTGGCTAAGATAAGAAAAAGGAGCATGATAAATGTGCTCCTTTTTTTGTTTCTATCCTTTTTGTATACACTAAAATAGGATTCTCCATTAACCCTATAAATGATAGAATCAGATTAAAAAGCGTCAGACTCTCCTCTAACGCTTTTCGTAGTTTTTGATTAATTTTTCAATTTCTTCTAGATTGGTTGCAAAATAGATTTGATTTCTATCTTCCTGACTTAGTAAGTTTGTCGTTACCATGTGATTGAAAAAAGCCTCTAAATGGTCATAATAACCTTTCATATTGTAGAAAATACAAATTCCATTCGTTTGACCAACTCTTACCCATGAAACGACTTCTGCAATTTCTTCTAGTGTTCCTGGTCCTCCGGGAAGTGCAATATATACTTCGCTTAATTCAATCATTTTGTTTTTACGTTCTGACATCGTTTCAACAATATGAAGTGTGGTAATATCTTTTTTAGCAATTTCTCGCTCTACAAAAAATTGTGGCATGACACCAATAACTTCTCCACCAGTTTGCATAACAGCTGAAGCAACAACTCCCATTAAACCAGTATTTCCTCCACCGTATACAAGTGTGTGCTTCTTCTTCGCTATCCAGTTCCCTAGTTCTTCTGTTCTTTCATAAAAAGTTGAAATATTACTCTGACTAGCGGCACAATAAACTGCAATATTCATAAATTCTCCTTTAAAAAAGAGCCGTAAAATCTTACGACTCGATTATTATTATTTAAATGCTGCAATAATTTCTTCTGCAATTTCTTTCGAACAAATAACTCCTGTAGTCTTTTTATTTGGTACTAAGAAGTCTACTTCTTTTCCGTCTACTGTACTATAGTGTAAATCTAATTCTTTTGCAATTACCATACCAGCAGCAATATCCCATGGTGCTAATAATGTTGATACATAAGCAACAGATTTTCCTAATACTACTTGGATATGTTCAATTGAAGAAGCTCCATAAGTACGAGTTACCATTGCTTTACGAATCATAGCTGCTTCTTTTTCATTTGCTTCTAATAACATAAATCCGTTTACGTTAATAGAGCTATCGCCAATACTGTGAACTTCTGGTTTAGATAAACGACGACCATTGCAATAAGCACCGTAATCTTTAATACCATAAACAAAACGATCACGCATTACATCATAAATGTAACCTAATAAACCTACACCATCTTTATATAAAGCAACCATAATACCAAAATCTTCTTGACGCTTTACAAAGTTTAATGTGCCATCGATTGGATCAATTAACCATACATATCCGTCCATTGAAGTTAATTCGTCACCGAATCCTTCTTCACCCATAATTTTATGTGTTGGGAATTGTTCACGAATTTTTGAAATTAAAAATTGCTCGATTTCTTTATCAACATTCGTTACTAAGTCATTACGACTAGATTTTGTATCCACTGTAATTGATTCACCAAAGCTATGACGAATTTTATTTCCAGCCTCCATAATCCAATCATTGACTAATAAATGTGTTGCAAATAAATCCATAACTAACATCCTTTCTATTGTTCCATTTTAATTCTTTTTGAAGCATTTTTACTCATTTGAACGACACGGTATAAACTATATCCAGAAACAGCTTCAAATTCTTTACCAAGTCTTTTTTCTTCACCAATACTTTTTACAATCGTTTTGAAATCTTTATATCGTTTAATAAATAATTCTGTTTCAATTCCACGTTCATAAGCATCTTCTACAGCATTCCATAATGCAATAACCGTTGACATTTCTTGGTGAGTCCAATCCAAGTCTAATGGATAACTATAATTTGCCAAATAAGTCCCTCCTCAAAAAGTACACTGCTAAGTATACACCTTTTTCATGAAAATAAAAAGGTATATCCTTCATTTACTAATCTAAGTTAATACGAATATTTTTCCATTTTCCTGATTTAAATCTAAATAATATAATGAGCCAACGAATAAATTGGTCAATAAATACTGCATACCAAGCTCCTGCTAAACCTAAGCCAATGATGTTTACAAAAATATATCCTAAACTAACACGAATAACAATTGAACCTACAAAAATGGCAATCAATGGCCAAACGGTATCCCCTGCTCCTCTTAATGCACCAGAAGTAATTAATTGATGACTTTGGAACGGTTGAACAAATGCTACAATCGTTAAGGCAATCATGGTATTTCGAATAATTTCAGGTTCTGTAGAATAAAATTCTACCAAAGTTTGCGAACCAAAAAAGATAAATAGTGACATCCCGATGGCAATAACAAAACCAATTCGTTGACACATTCTAGTATACATTCTTGCCAATTGTTCATTTTTTGCTCCAAGAGATTGCCCCATCAAAGTAGAAGCCGTTATCCCAAAAGCTTGAGCAGGTGAATACGTTAGATTTAAAATATTTAACGAAATTTGATGAGCTGCATATACATTAGTCCCTAATCCCGAAACAATATTTAAAAATGAAATAATCCCAACTCTTAATGCTAATTGTTCTAAAGCAGTCGGTAAACCAATTCGAATTAAATCTTTCATCATTTCAAAACGAAATTCAAATTTTTCCTTAAAATCTAAATATAAAACACTCTTCTTAGACAATACATACCGCAAGTTTAACGACATGGCAATCACATTACTTAACGCTGTTGAAATAGCCGCTCCAGTTACTCCAAGCACCGGGAAACCAAATAAACCATAAATTAACACAGCATTTCCAAGTACATTTAAACTATTCGCAATTAAATTATTACGCATCGGAATTTTTGTTTCGCCGATTCCACGTAAAGCAGCTGTCATCGTAAATGAAAATGATTGGAAAATAAATCCTAGCATAATGACACGAAAATAGGCTGACCCTACTTCAATAACAGATGCATCTGCACCTAAAAAAGATAATACATAGGGTGCTAGTAAAATCATCAACACTGAAATAGGAAGTACAAATCCTAGCATTGCCAGCAACATCACGTGTTTTAAAACTAAGCTAATATTTTTATATTTTTTTGCTCCATAATAACGAGCAATGATGGCTGTTCCACCTACATTCAACGCTTGAACAAAACTTAATCCTAAAAATACGGGTTGATTCGTCATCCCAACAGCAGAAACTGCTTGAGCTGCATGTTCTGGAATACGACCTACCATCATCATATCGACCATTCCAAATAGAGAACCTAATAACACTTCAATAAAAACAGGCCATACAATATGAAAAATATTCATTCTTAATTGTGTTTTATTAAACTTCTGATCTATAATTTCTTCCATGACATCTCTCCTTTTCATGAAAAGTACTTTCTATTTTATACCTATCAGAGATGATGTGCAAGTCATACCCATTTTTAACCAAAAAGAATTTGTCAAACCACCAAAATCCTTATTATTTGTGAAGCAGCCATCAGTTTATTTTCTTACAAATAGGCAAAAAGCTGTTACTCCTCATCAACTGATAAGGTGCAACAACTTTTAATCTCTATGATAAGTACGCAGTTAACTCGATTTCTGATATGTTTAATCTTTTAGCTCCACTTTCGATTGTAAGAATTCCATCTTTAATTAATCCGACAATGGTTGTGATAGCACCTTCTGCTCTGCCTTCTATTCTACCTTTTTCTATTCCTTCCATCTTTGCCAATTGTTTTTCTTCTGACACATACTCTAAATGTGCATAGTAGCCATCTAGCTTTCTTGTTCGATCATCATACATCGTTCGTTCCTCCTACGATAAGTACGCAGTTAATTCCGATTCTGATATATTTAATTGTTGAGCTCCATTTTCAACAGACAAAAGACCTTTCTTTATTAATCCAACAATGGTTGAGATGCCACCTTTTTCTATTCCTTCTTCGATTCCTTCCATCTTTGCCAATTGTTTTTCTTCTGCCACATACTCCAAATGCGCATAGTAGCCATCTAGCTTTC
>NZ_CAUPXD010000017.1:0-36040 GCF_963515095.1 uncultured Granulicatella sp.
GGTTTATTTGTCACGCACCTACGGAGCGTGACGGACTGAAAGTCACATAACAAAAAGACTGGATAATGTCCAGTCTTTTTTCTTTTACTATTTAATATAAGTAAAACTCTTTCCGATAATGACAGTTGTTGTCAAATTATGGAATACAGCTAATGTACTAGGCGTTAATACATTAAACAATCCTAATCCCATTAACGAAGTATTTACCCATACAGTTGTATTCAAGTTTCTTCCTAATTGTTTTTGCAATTGTGCAGAAATATCATCTAAAACAAGAATTCCAGATAAAGTTTCTTCTAAAAATACAATATCACTAGCTTGTCTAGCAATATCTGATGAACTTGCCATCACTACTCCAACATTTGCTTTTGAGAGAGCTGCTGAATCATTTAGACCATCACCAATCATAAAGACACGATGTCCTTTAGCTTGTAAATCTTGAACCACTTGGTGTTTTTGTTCTGGTTTCACTTCTGTATACACTTCGTCAAATTGAATCAGCGAACAAATGGATTCTGTTCGTTTCTTCGTATCCCCAGTTAATAAAATAATATTCTTTCCACGTTCTTTTAACGATTGTAAAACTTCAATCGTTTCCGGACGTAATGGTGTATCAATCAAGAAAATCGCAATTAATTTTCCTTTATAACCTAAATACAATAGGTGATACCATTGAGTATACTCTTCAATAATTCTAGCTTGTTCTTCAGAAATTTCCACGTGATGTTCATTCAACAATTCTAAACTTCCGATAACTACCTTTTCTCCATCAATCGAAGATAAAATTCCTTTAGAAGCCACATGCGTTAATTTACCATGCATTTCTTCATGTTCAACTCCATCATCTTCTGCTTTTTGCACTACTGCACTCGCAATTGGATGATAAATATGCTCTTCTAAACACGCTGCAATTCGTAATACTTCTTCCTCTGAATAGCCAAGATAAGGTAAAATCTTTTGAATTTTTGGAACCCCTGTTGTTAAAGTTCCAGTCTTATCAAACACATAGGTGTCAATCATTGGATATTCATCTAGTGAACTAGAACCTTTTACAACAATTCCTCTTGTAGAAGCAGCTTTAATAGCTGTTAAGTAAGTCACTGGTGACGATAATTTTAAAGCACATGAATAATCGACTAATAAGAACGTTAATGCTTTTTGCACTGATCTTGTTAATAAATATGTCACTGCCATTCCTATGAAATTATATTTCACCAAGCCATCTGCTTTTTCTAATAATTGTTTTTGTTGTTTCGACTGATGTAATTCACTTGTTTTCATTAATTGAACAATTTGTTGTAAACGTGAATTTTGTTCAGCATTCGTAACTTTTACTAATAATTCACCTTGTTCTACAACCGTATTGGCAAAAACAGTATCTCCAATTTTTTTAGACACAGGGAAAGCTTCTCCAGTTAATGAACTTTCATTTAAAAATCCACGACCAGATACAACTGTTCCATCAAAATAAATTTCTTGTCCTTCAGTAGCAACGAATACATCGCCCACTTCTACTTGATGACTTAATTTTTTGAATCGTTCTCCGTCTTTTTCAATCCATAATTCATAAATATTATTTTTTAGATTTTTCTCTAAATCTTCAACGGATTTCTTTTGAGACCACTCATCTAAATCATCTCCAAGATTTAATAAGAACATAATCGTATCAGCTGTTTTATGATCTCCCATTGCCATCGATGTTACAATCGCTACAAAATCCAAAATACTCATGGATAATTTCTTTTCTAAAACAGATTCAAATGCAGCTTTTCCAAATTTCTTCATTTTCCATAATAACCAGAAAATTTTTAATGGTTGCGGAATCAATACTTTTGCAACCAATTTACGGTAAATATGGGAAGCTACAATATCCACAGGTGTCACTTGATCATCCACTGTAAAATCTCTTTGTTTTTCATTTAAAGTAGTCACCTCTAAATGATCTAGGAAACGATAAACACTTGATTCATGTCCTGTTTCAAAAGTAAATGCGATATGCTTTTCATCTTTATAACAAATGATTTGCATAATTTCTGGAAATAGTCTTTTTTCTTCTTCTAAATACAACTGAACAGCAGCTGTACATCTAAAAGGCACTTCCAAACGCACTCTATTTTTTGATTGAGCTTTAATTGTAACTTTCATTATTGTTCACTTGTTTCTACTGTTGCTAAGTTAGCTGCTTTTTCTTCAACATATAAGTCATTTGCTTCAGCTAATACATCATCTGCATGTTGTTTCAATTGAGAAACTGTTGCATCTAATCCATCTTTTAATTTGTAAGATACTGCTACAGCTTTTGCAGCAATATGTTTTGTGTCTTTGTTCGCTAAAACTTTAAGTCCTAATGAACCTACTACAACTCCACTAACAAAAACGCTCGTTTTTTTAACGATTTTTCCTAATTCAAATACTTCTTTTAACATAAAAAGACCTCCATTTTTTATACTTTTTTAAGTCTTTATATAGACTCATATATAGTATACCGTTTTTTGTAAAAAATTCAATCATAAACAAAGAATTACTCCCTATTTCTTAAAGAAAATAATAGAGCGATTTCTGAATTAATCCTAAAAATATAATTATACAGTCGTTTTATCTCCAAGAATCTCTTGTTTGACCTACAATGATTCCACCAGACTTAAATGAAATTTCCATTTTGTCTTCGATAAACTCATTACTAATCAATGCGATTGGAAAATCATAATCTTGGTTGTTCAATGTATATTTCACGTTTTTCAAAGTCAATTGGGTTACAGGTCCAGTTGTAATAAAAGATAAATACTTCGTATGGTCTAATTTTTCAATGACATAATCTCCTGGAGTTAAAAAAGAAATATAATTCCATTCATCTTCCAATGATAAATACGGAATTAATGCTTGTAATTCTGGACGAAACATGGTCCATAAACAACTAATCGCATGGTCCACTCTTCCACCAAAAGCCCCTAATACATGAACCTTTTGCTGAGGATATGACTTAGCAACCCACATCAACGCTTCTTCAAAATCAGTAAAATCTTTCTCAGAAGGAAATTCAATCATGTTAGAAGCATAATTTTTCAATGCTTCTTTATCCTCTAGTGAAATCGAATCGAAATCTCCAATTGCTAAATCAATCGGTAACTCTTCTTCCATCAATTTCAAACAGCCCCCATCTACTCCAATAAATTGAAATTTTTGGTTATCTTTTTGTTGGAGTTTCTGATGAAGCCATCTCCGTATAGCACCCTCTTCCAAAGGTCCCCCAATTACTACAATTATCTCCATACCCAAATCCTCTTTAAGCTTCTTTTATAGAATCAATCGCTTTTTTAATATCATCTGCATAGTAAACATAAGATCCTGCAACAGCAACATCTACCCCTGCTTCACGACATAATTTAGCAGTTTTTCCATTTACACCACCATCTACTTCAATTAAATAGTGATAGCCATATTCTTCACGTAATTCTACTAATTCTCTTACTTTATCTAATGTTTCTGGAATAAATGCTTGTCCCCCAAATCCTGGGTTTACGGTCATCACTAATACTAAGTCCACCATTCCCAATACAGCACTAATGGCACTAACTGGAGTTCCTGGATTAATCACAATCCCTGCTTTTACTCCTTCAGATTTAATGAGTTGCAATGTACGATGAATATGATTTGTTGCTTCAATATGAACAGAAATATAGTCCGCCCCCGCTTTTGCAAATTCCTTTACAAAACGTTCAGGTTCTTGAACCATTAAATGACAATCTAATGTTAATGTTGTAATAGGACGAAGCCCTTCTACAATATTTGGTCCAAGTGTTAAGTTAGGAACGAATTGACCATCCATTGCATCGATATGAATCCAGTCTGCTCCTAATTGTTCTACTTTCTTAACGTCTTCTCCTAATGTTGCAAAATTTGCACTTAAAATTGAAGGTGCTACTTTCATGTTTTTGACTCCTTTATAATGATTATTTTTTTCTTTGATACATTGGTTTTCTTTGGCTAATTTCTTCAT
Source organism: uncultured Granulicatella sp. (assembly GCF_963515095.1). GTDB lineage: Bacteria > Bacillota > Bacilli > Lactobacillales > Aerococcaceae > Granulicatella. The sequence goes on from NZ_CAUPXD010000017.1 coordinate 3,998, forward strand.
AGAAATCTTGATAATGGTCATATCTCTCTTGCCAAATTTTCCCCTCTTGAACGGCTTCTATCACAGCGCACTGGGGTTCATGTTGGTGTGAACATTCTCTAAATTTACAGCGAGTAGAGTACTCTTCAAATTCAGGGAATAAATAAGGTAAATCTTCTTTTTCCACACCAATAAAGTCTACCGTACTAAATCCAGGGGTATCTGCTATCCAAACTTCTTCTACTTCATGTAAAGAAACTTGTCTAGTCGTATGTTTCCCTCGACCTAGTGCGCTAGAAATTTCTCCAGTTTCTTGATTTAACTCTGGAATTAATTGATTCAACATGGTTGACTTTCCAACCCCAGATTGCCCTAAAAAGACCACTAATTTCCCTTTATAGGAAGCTAAAAATTCACTTTGATGATCTTTTACTTCTGAAGAATACCATACTTCATATCCGACTTCTTGGTATTTCTTCTTCACTGATTCTAAGCGTTGTAATTGTTCTTCATTTAATAAATCTACCTTTGTAATTAATAAAACGGGTTGAATTTCCATTCCTTCTAAATATACTAAAAATCGATCCACTAAATGCGTTGAAAAATCTGGTTCCACAGCAGACATTACTACTACGCCAATATCTACATTTGAAACAGGTGGACGAACTAAAGTATTTTTCCTAGGATGAATTTTCTCTAATACTCCTTCTTCCAGAGTATCACTTGTAAATTCCACAATATCTCCCACTAATGGAGACTGTCCTCTTTTTCTAAAAACTCCACGTGCGCGGGTTTGATACACTTGATGTGAGGACTCGATATAATAAAAGCCACTTAAGGCTCGAATAATTTTTCCTTGAGGCATAATCGCTCCTTTGTTTTTTGTTATCAGTTATATTATAAAGAGTTTCAATAGAAATTGCTATGCTTTTTCCTCAACATCATCAAAAAGAAAAAGAGTTCCATAGTAGTATGAGCCAGCGTTAGCTGGTTGCTGGCGTCCTAATACTACTATCAAAAACTCTTTTTCTAAAAATTATTTTTTTAATAAATACCATCCGCTAAAAACTGCAACAATACCCATAAAAGCACTTACCATATAAAATGGCGCAATAAACGGATTCCAATTCATCCATTCAGGGAATTTTGTCATAATAACCGGTGTCAAAATTACCCCAACATTTCCTCCAACTAACACAATACTCGTCGTTAAATGAATTTCCTCTTTTTCAAAAATTCTCGAAATAAAATAGAAAATATAAGACATCGTACCTACAAAACTTACCCCAATTACAACACTCGCCACATAATAAAGAACGATATGTTTAAAGAAAATAAAGATTAAACTACCAACCGCCATACTTAATAGCATCATCGGCAATGTTAAATCTCCAATTTTCTTCAATAACATTCCAAAAATAAAACCAGCAATTGTACCACTGAGAGCTAAAATCGTTAATAAATTACGAGACAGAGCAACCTCTAATTGATAGTGCGTTAAAATAAGAGATGGGATCTTTATAGTTAATCCCATATAACTCACCCCTACTAAAAAGGTCAACAGTGTTAACACAACAGTTGCTAAACGAATGTTACCTTTTTTCTTAGTAAGTTGTTCAACTGAAGTGTTTGGAACATATTGATAAAATAACAAGAAAATCGGAATCGCAATTAGATAGGTTAAAAATACCGCACGTTCACCAAATAGTAATAAATAACCTGATAAAAATGTCGTCAATGCTTTTCCAATATTTAAGAAAGCTGTTCTCATCCCTATCATGGTTGCTTTTTCATCCGATTCAAAAAAGTCACTCATCAAACTAATCGATAAAGAATTAAACAGCCCAATCCCTACTCCTAACAACATTCGACTCATCATCACTAATTTAAAATTCGTTATAAACGCTGGAAGTGGTCCAAAAATGATGATTAAACCAATTCCTAATAATACTGTATTCTTTTTCCCAATTTTATTCATGACAAGATTACTCATTAACACAAAAATCGTAATCATCATTGCTGGAATCGTTGCTAAACTCTCCACAGAAGCTAAACCTAGTTCTGGATTCATTCCATGATAATACTCATATAATTTAGGCAAAACAGGTGAAATCGCCAAATGCGACATTAATAATGTCGAAATACTCACTAATGAGAATTTTGAAATAGTTGATATCTTCATACACATAACTCCTTAAAAAACATAGTATCTATTTTACGAGTATAAAAGAATATCGTCAAGTTCATCTAATCTTTCATGAATCTCTTAATCCATCCCACAAAACAACTCGCCCATCCTGCAAGGACTTTTGCACATCAATGATTCTTTGATTCGAACTTCCTCGAAATTGCAATGTTAAATCTCTTTTTGTAAGGTCAAATCTTCCATCTACTAAAATATCAAGTTCTTGTAATAAAGCTTTTTTATCGGGTGTTTCTAACTGTAACTCTTCCCAAGTATAGCCTGTCCATGACCAAATATCTTTAGACTGTCCATAAACACTTCGTAATTTATGAACTAAGGATAGGCATACTTGAGTATTTAAAAAAGGTTCTCCCCCTAATAGCGTTAATCCCTGGCAATAACTAGCTCCAATATCTTGAATAATTTGTTCTTCTAATTCTTCTGTATAAAGAATTCCCGTATTAAAATTTTGTGCTTTGACATTATAGCAACCTTCGCAAGCAAATAAACAACCACTCACATATAAGGAACAACGCACGCCTTCTCCATCTACGAAATTATAAGGCTTATAACTAGCAATTTTCCCTTTAGAATATTGCTCGCTTGTCCATTCCCCCGGTTTTGGAAACTTCATACCCACTCCTCCTAATTTCTTAGATTTCGTTCATTAGAGAGATGTTTAACCCGTGATTTAATTTCTTGGTGTCTTCCGTGAACCATTGGACGAGCTTGAGGATTTCCTAAGTAACCACAAGTTCGTTTAACAACATCACAAGTTTTTGGATTTCTATTTTTACATATTGGACATTCAAACCCTTTTGCAGTTGGTTCAAACTCCCCTTCATAGCCACATTCATAACAACGATCAATCGGTGTATTTGTTCCAAGATACCCCACTCTTTCATATGCATAATCCCAAACTGCCTCAAGCGCTTTTGGATTTTGTTTCATAACGGGATATTCGCAATAATGAATAAATCCTCCTGAAGAATAAACAGGATAATCTTTTTCAAACTCAATTTTTTCAAATGGAGTTGGTGATTTTCTCACATCATAGTGGAAACTATTTGTATAATATTCTTTATCTGTAATATCGACTACATCCCCAAATTTTTCTTGATCTAATCTACAAAAGCGATCCGTTAAACTTTCACTTGGAGTTGCGTAAACACTAAAATGATAGTCATATTCATCCGACCATTCCTTTGTTTTTTCGCTTAATCGTTTCAAAATATTTAAGGTAAATTCTTTTGCTGCTGGATTTGTTTCCCAACAATTTCCAAAAAAGGCAGTAGCCGTTTCATATAAGCCAATATATCCAAGTGACACTGTTGCACGTCGATGTTTAAATACTTCATCTACCGCTTCATCATTCATCAATCGTTTTCCAAACGAACCATAGCGATATAAAATAGGCGCATTTGCTGATTTTGCCTCTTTACATCGTTCTACCCGATACACTAATGCATCTTTACAAATTTGTAATTTTTCTTCTAAAAGGCTCCAAAATCGCTCTTTGTCGCCATCTGATTCTAACGCAATTCTAGGAATATTTAATGTCACAACTCCTAAATTCATTCTTCCATCCGAAACATCTTCACCTTTTTCATTTTTCCATCCTTGTAAAAATGAACGGCATCCCATTGGAACTTTAAAGCTACCCGTAATTTTAATAATTTGTTCATAATTTAAGACATCTGGATACATCCTTTTCGTCGAACATTCTAAAGCTAATATTTTAATATCATAATTCGGATCCTTTTGTTCTAAATTCACGCCACGTTTTAACGTAAAAATTAATTTAGGGAAAATAGCCGTTCTTTCTTCTTTCCCAATCCCTTTAATTCTTACTTTTAAAATTGCTTTTTGAATTTCACGTTCAAATAATGACATTCCTAATCCAAATCCTAATGTTGTAAATGGAGTTTGCCCTTGAGAAGTATAGAGCGTATTAATTTCATACTCTAAGGATTGCATGGCATCATAAATATCTTTTTTCGTTTTTTCTAATGCATACGCTTCTTGTTTTTTCTCTCCATCCACCCATTTTTTAGCATCTTGTAAATGTTTTTCATAATTCAACTTTGCATAGGGTGCTAATACTTCATCAATACGATTAGCAGAGCATCCTCCATATTGACTTGAAGCTACATTCGCAATAATTTGCGCCATTTGAGCAGTAGCTGTTTGGATTGATTTAGGACTTTCGACATCTGCATTTCCAATTTTAAATCCGTGTTCAAACATTTCCTTAAAATCAATTAAACTACAATTCGTCATCGGTAAATAAGGATGATAGTCTAAGTCATGATAATGAATATCCCCTTTTAAATGAGCATTTGCAACATGTGGAGGAAGCATTTTTAGAGCGAAAGCTTTTCCAACTGTTCCTGCCATCAAATCTCGTTGTGTATTAAAGACTTCACTATCTTTATTGGCATTTTCATGAATAATACTCGTATCTCTTTGGCTTAATTTTGTTAATCGTTGAGTAACATCCATTTCTTTTTGTCTTTTTTTATCCCATTCAATTCTCGTGGCAAGAAATTGATTTGCTAATACCGTTTCTCCTTCTTGTTTCAAACAGTTTAAAACGATAACTTCTATTTCTTCTGTTTTGATTTCCTTTTTCGCTAAACTGTCAATTATTGATAAAACCTTTTTCGTAACTCCATCTAATATTTCTTTACGATTATTTGAAAGTTCACCATATAAACTTTTTTCTGCTCTTTCTATTCCATGAAAGATTTTTTGACGATGGAACGTCTCTACTCTTTCATCTCTTTTCTTTACAAGCATTACACTCAACTCTCACTCCTCCTTTACATTTTTATCACCTCCACTATCATACACCTATATATTGTGTTTTTCAACCGCTTTTAAAACTATATATAGTTAAAAGAGCACAAAAAAACTTCTATAGAAACTCTCGTCTCTATAGAAGTTTAATCTAAAACTCTCTAAACTAACGAAGAAACTCACTATAATTATACTCCCTACGAATTTCTTCATTTCAACTTAAAAAATTTTAATGCTCTGGCTTAATTTCTTTACCTGCTACGGTCGTTGTTTTCAATAAAGTCTGAAGATTTTCTTTCATGACTGAAATATAATCATCACCCTTATCCATTTCTTCTTTTGTTAAAGATTCTAATGGATTTAACACCTCTAACACAACTCCCGTTTCTGTTGCTAGAGTCTTTGCAATTTTTTCTGATGCATTTTCTTCAAAATAAATATAACGAATTTCATTTTCTTTAATATACTTCGTTAATTCAGCTAGACGAGCTGGTGAAGGTTCTGCTTCTGGAGAAATTCCTGCAATTCCAACTTGATTCAAACCATAATCTGTCGCTAAATATCTAAACGCTGTATGTTGTGTCACAAAATTCTTTTGCTTCGCATCTTTTAAAGCTGTTGTGTACTCATTATCTAACTGCGATAATTTTTCTAAATATGCTTGTGCATTTGTTTTAAATGCAGATGCTTTTTCAGGAAATGCTTCGCTTAATTGAGCTGTAATTTTTTCAACTAATAATTTTGCTTTTTTAGGAGATAACCATACATGTGGATCAAACTCATGTTCATGTTCGTCATGATGTTCTTCACCTTCGTGTTCGTCATCATCTTCAATTGACAATAATTCCATATCTTTTGTTGCTTTGATTTCTTTTACTTTAGAATCTGTTAAACTCTTCATCACAGTTGGAACCCAAGTTTCCATATTCTCATTATCATATACTAAAGCATCTGATTGTGAGATTTTTGCAATATCTTTTGCAGTTGGATCATATTCATGCGGTTCAGTTCCGGCACTAATTAATAATGTAACATTCCCTTCTTCTCCAACGATATTTCTAGTAAAATCATACATTGGGAAAAATGTTGTCATAATATTTAATTTAGATTCTTTTTGAGTTTTTGTAGAAGTAGTTGGTTGAGAACAAGCTCCTAATAAAAATGCTGTTCCTAAAACTGCTACAATTTTTTTACTGACTTTCATCATTGTACTCCTCTTATTTTTTCTTTCCACGTTTCGCTTCATGAATTAATTTTAACGCACGTTTACGAGTTTTAATATTTGGACTTTTCATTTGTCTATATGCTGTTGCTAAATCTTGTTTCATTTCTTTTCCTCCATTACTTACTTTGAATTACCAGCTTGCTTTTACAACACCTGGGATTAAGCCTTTATGAGCTAAATCACGGAACTTAATTCTTGAGATTCCAAATTTTCTCATATAAGCTCTTGGTCGACCATCAACCATATCTCTATTTTTCACACGATTTGGATTTGAATTAATCGGTAATTTACGAAGTGCTTCATAATCTCCCGCTTGTTTTAATTCATATCTAAGTTGTGCATATTTTTCTACTAATGCTAATTGTTTTTCGTGTTTAGCAATTTTTGACTTTTTAGCCATTTGTTCTCCTCTTTTCGTTTTAAACTTTACTTAAATCGTAACATTTACGTTTTATGATTATATCAGTTCTTTTTTTGTTTTGCAATAGGTATTTTCTGTTTTTTCAAAGAAAATGAAAAAAACTGCTGGCGTACCAACAGTTTTCATTTTCATTATTGTTTTAATCGACGATGTTTTGAAACACCAATACGGTTAATTGCTTTGTTCAATGCAATTTTCGCACGTTCTACTTCACTCTTAGAACAATTTTTATCTTGGATAATCGCTTCTGCTTTATCACGCGCTTGTTCAGCACGACCCACGTCAATATCACGTGCACGTTCGGCAACGTTCGCAATAACCGTTACGACATTATCACGTACTTCCATAATTCCGCCACCAATCGCAATATAATCAGTAGGAGAATCTTCTAAGAAACGTTTTACTTGTAATTCACCAATTTTTAACGGTAACATAATTGGCGCATGGTTTGGGAGAATCGTAATTCCTCCATCAATGGCTTCTGCACTAACCGAATAAGAACGGTGATTATAAACTTTCCCTTCTGGTGTCGTTACGACGACTAAAAGTTCTCGATTTTCAAGCATGATTAATTACCTCCTCGGTAACCTGCCGCTTGTGCTTTTTTAAGAACATCTTCAATCGGTCCAACATTACGGAATAAGTCCTCAGGAATATCATCATATTCTCCATCAATAATTCCTTTAAAGCCACGTACTGTATCTTTAATAGGAACATATGAACCTGGTTGACCTGTAAATGCTTCTGCAACGTGGAAGTTTTGAGATAAGAAGAATTGAATTCTTCTTGCACGGTTTACAATTATTTTTTCACTATCAGATAATTCATCAATCCCCAAAATAGCGATAATATCTTGTAATTCACGATAACGTTGTAACATTTGTTGAACTTTCATGGCTACTTCATAGTGTTCTTCTCCTACAATGTCAGGAGTTAAAGCACTTGAAGTTGAAGCTAATGGATCCACCGCTGGGTAAATCCCTTGCTCCGTTAAACGACGCTCTAAGTTCGTTGTAGCATCTAAATGGGCAAATGTTGTAGCTGGCGCTGGGTCAGTATAGTCATCGGCAGGAACGTAAATCGCTTGAATAGATGTAATAGATCCATCTTTTGTTGAACTAATACGTTCTTGTAATTGCCCCATTTCAGTTGCTAATGTTGGTTGATACCCTACAGCTGAAGGCATACGACCTAAAAGGGCAGATACTTCTGAACCTGCTTGAGTAAAACGGTAAATATTATCAATGAATAATAATACATCTTGTTTTTGCTCATCACGGAAATGTTCAGCAATCGTTAATCCTGTTAACGCAACACGCATACGAGCTCCTGGTGGTTCATTCATTTGTCCAAATACCATGGCAGTTTTAGCAGATACACCTGAGTCTTGCATTTCATGGTAAAGGTCATTCCCTTCACGAGTACGTTCTCCAACACCCGTAAATACAGAAATACCACCTAATTCTTCAGCGATATTATGAATTAATTCTTGGATCAATACCGTCTTACCTACTCCGGCACCTCCAAATAATCCAATTTTACCACCTTTTAAGTAAGGTGCTAATAAGTCAATAACTTTAATACCTGTTTGTAGAATTTCGTATTGGCTACTTAATTGTTCAAATTTAGGGGCTGGTTTATGAATTTCATCACGTCTAAAATCTTCAGGAAATTTCTCCCCTAAATCAATTGTATCCCCTAATACATTAAATACACGTCCTAAAGTTTCTGTTCCAACTGGAACACTAATTGTACGTCCTAAATCAATAACTTTCATACCTCGTTGAAGACCATCAGTTGATTCCATGGCAATTGTACGTACAGCACCATCCCCTAATTCAACAGCTGTTTCAAGCGTAATTGTTTTTTTATGCCCTTCACCATCTTCTTTAATAACATGTAGGGCATTGTGAATATCAGGCACGCCTTCTTCTAAAGGAAATACAACGTCCACAACTGGTCCAACAACTTGTAAAATTTCTCCAGTTCTCAAAAAATTTCCTCCTTTCACTCTTACTGTTCTTCTAGAGCTGCTGCTCCGCCAACGATTTCAGTTATTTCTTGTGTAATTTGTGCTTGACGACGTTGGTTTAAATCTTGTGTCAAATCACTAATTAAATCTCTTGCATTATCCGTTGCACTTCTCATAGCTGTCATACGCGAAGCATGTTCAGCTGCTTTTGCATCGATAATTGCCCCATAAATAAGAGATTCTGCATATTGAGGCAATAATGTTTCCATAATAATTTCTTTATTTGGCTCAAAAATATAATCTAACTCATATTCTTTCGCTTCATCTTCATCTAAGTCAATAATCGGTAACATTTTTTCAACACGATAATTGGATAATAATGCATTCACATGGTGATTATAACAAACATAAAATTCATCAAATTCACCTTGTCTAAACATTTGTACCGCGCTACTTACAATTTTACGTACTTCTTCAAATGATGGAATATCACTGACATCATTGATTTCTAACCGAACATCAATGCCCATCTTTTTAAAGAAGCGACTTGCAGCTCCACCAATTGTTAAAATTACATACTCATCTTTTGAATCATGATCCGTTTGCAACATTTCGCGTGTTGCTTGAAAAATCGAAGAATTATAACTTCCGGCTAAACCTTGATCTGATGAAATGACTAGATAACCTGTTTTTTTCACAGGTCTTTCGATTAATAAATCATGATAATCAATAAATGATTCTTCGTCATTTGAATCAATTTCTTCATCATTTTCTTCAATATCTTGTTTTTGTTCAGCATATAATAAATGCGTTACAACTTCACGAATTTTTTCAGCATAATCCTGATAACGACGAACGGCTTGTTCAGACTTAGCTAGTTTTGAAGCAGAAACCATTTGCATAGCACTTGTAATTTGACTTGTTTTTTTCGTTGAAATAATTCGCTTCTTCAAGTCGTTTAATGAAGACGCCATACAATTCACCTCTTCTTTCTAGTTCGCATTACTTTTAACGTTCGTATAGATGAATTTGTTTAAACTTATCAATCACTTGGTAGAAAGCTTCTTCATCTGGAATTTTTTCTTCATCACGAATACTTGCTAAAATATCAGCATGTTCATGTTCTAAATGATGATACAATGCTTTTTCAAAATCTTTCAATCTTTCAATTGGAATAGAATCTAAGACTCCATGTGTTAATGCAAATAAAATCGATACTTGATGTTCAATTGGTAATGGTCTATGAACATCTTGTTTTAATACTTCTACGGTTCTCTTACCACGATTTAATTTTTGTTGAGTTGCCGCATCTAAATCAGAACCAAATTGTGTGAAGGCTTCTAATTCACGGTAACTTGCTAAATCGATACGTAATGTACCCGAAACTTTTTTCATCGCTTTAATTTGCGCAGATCCCCCTACACGTGATACAGATAATCCGGCAGATAAACCTGGACGAACACCTGAATAGAATAAATCACTTTCTAAGAAGATTTGACCATCTGTAATAGAAATTACGTTAGTAGGAATATAAGCAGAAATATCTCCCGCTTGAGTTTCAATAATTGGTAAGGCAGTTAATGAACCGCCACCTAATTCATCATTTAACTTCGCTGAACGTTCTAATAAACGAGAGTGTAAATAGAATACATCCCCTGGATACGCTTCACGACCTGGAGGACGACGAAGTAATAATGAAATTTCACGGTAAGCTGCTGCTTGTTTTGATAAATCATCATAAACAATTAACACATCTTTTCCGTTATACATAAATTCTTCTCCCATTGCAGTTCCTGCATAAGGAGCAATATATAGCATTGGAGCTGGTTGTGAAGCACTAGCAGATACAACTGTTGTATAATCCATTGCTCCATAACGTTTTAAAGTTTCTACTAAAGCTTTTACAGTAGATTCTTTTTGTCCAATTGCGACATAAATACATAAAGTATCTTTACCTTTTTGGTTTAAAATTGCATCAATAGCAATACTTGTTTTACCTGTTTTTCTGTCTCCGATAATTAATTCCCGTTGACCTTTACCAATCGGAACTAATGCATCGATTACTTTTAATCCAGTTGCTAATGATTGGTGAACACTTTTACGTTGCATTACACCTGGCGCTTCATTTTCTACTGGACGACGTTTTGTTGTTTCAAGAGCTCCTAAGCCATCAATTGGACGACCTAAAGCATCCACAACACGACCAATCAAAGCATCTCCTACAGGAACGTCTAAAATACGACCTGTACGACGCACTGATTCTCCTTCATGGATATTTTCATAAGTACCAAAGATAATAACACCAACATCATTTTTCTCTAAATTTTGTGCCATACCATAAGTACCATTTGCAAATTCTACTAATTCACCAGCCATGACATTGGTAAGACCGATGACACGAGCAATTCCGTCCCCAATAAATGAAACTTCACCAATTTCTTCAATGTGTTGTTCCGCTTCAAAGGAATTAATTTGGTTGCGGATTCCTGCTGTGATATTACCGAATTCCGTATCCATTGTCTCACCCCTTCAATCCTGTTTGACTAATTTTCTTCTTAAACTGTTCAAGTTTATATAATAATGTTCCATCTAATAAATATTCTTTTGTCTTTAATTTCACTCCACCTATTACGCTTGAATCAACCGTATTGACGAATGAATCATACTCTTTTCTCATTTTCTTTTGAAAAGCTTCTGCAATACGATTCATTTGTTCTTCTGTTAGTGGAACTGCTGAAATCATTTCAAGTCGATTCGCTGAATAAATATCAAGAAAAGCTTCGATTGCTTCAATTAGATAAGCAGATTTATCAGGGTGTAAATAAGATTTTAAATAATCTTGTGTACTTTGCGATAAATTCGAAACAGCTTCTTGTAATAATGCCATTTTTTCTTCAACGGATACTTGTTCTAAATGCATTAATTGACGAAAGCGTGCAGTATTTTGAATTCCGTCTAATACTTCTTGTAATTCTTCTGTAACTGTTTTTAAAGTTCCGTCATACTTGACTTGACCATAAAAATGACTGGCTGCTTTGACTACTTCTTTATGAAATTTCACCATCAGCTTTCCAACCCTTCAATAAAGGATTCAATCACATCTTGATGTGTCTGCTCAGTCAATTCTTTATTTAAAATTTGGCTTGCAAGTTGAACAGATAAATCTACAATTTGATCTTGCATTTGTGCCAAAGCACGTTGTTTCATGGAATCTACTTCACGTTGTCCGTCTAATTTCATTCTAGATACGACATCTCGTCCTTCTTTAATCATTTCATCTTGCATTTTTGAAGCTGCTTCTCTAGTCGTATTTAAAATTTCTTGACCTTTCGCTTCCGCATTATGAATAATTTCTTTTGCATTTGCTTGAATTTCTTCAGCCGCTTTACGTTTCTTTTCAGCTTCATCTAAATCTTTACTAATTTTTTGACGACGAGCCTCTAACATCGCTTCAATTTTATCCCAAGCAAAATATTTTACTAAAAATAGTAATAAAATAATTGAAATTAAGACAACAAGTGTATCTCCAAGAACAGTGCTAACTGTTAACATATACTGAAACATCCATCATCCCTCCTTTTCAACAAACTTATCGAATAAACTGATTATTTGATGAAAACTAGGATTAAAGCGATTAATACCGCAAAGATTGGCATCGCTTCGATTAAGGCTACCCCAACGAACATTGTTGAACGTAATTCATTACTCATTTCTGGTTGGCGTGTCATTGATTCAATTGTTTTTACGATAACTGCTTGGTTACCAAAAGCGGCTGCTAAAGCTGCCCCTGCTACTGCGATTGCTGCTGCTAATTCTGTCATAAGTTAATTCCTCATTTCTAAAAATTATTCATGTTCTACTTTATGTGCAATGTACACCATTGTTAATGTACAAAATACATAGGCTTGAATAGCTCCGATAACTACGGAAAATCCTTGCCAAACAATTCCTAATGGAATTGCAAAAATATAGGTTAAGATACCAAAACTGGATGAGAACATCACAATTAATCCTAACAATACTTCACCTGCATAAATATTTCCGTATAGACGGAATGCAAGTGTAATTGTATTTGTAAACTCTTCAATTAATTTAATCGGTAACATTAAAGACATCGGACTCAAATAAGAGTTTTTAATATAGCCTTTAAATCCCATTTTTTGAACACCAGAATAGTGTGCAATTAATGTCGTCATCAATGATAACGCCAAACACACAACTGGACTTGCCGTTGGAGAAGCAAAGTAACTATGTTCTCCATAATGGAAATAAATCACTAAACCGGCCATATTGGCGATTAAAATAAATGAGAAGAGTGAAAATACATATAAGTAATATGACTTGCCCGTTTCTTCATCTACTGCACTGTTTACAATCCCTTTTGTGAAGTCCATCAGAGATTCAAAAACATTTTGCATCTTTCCTGGTTTCATAGAAACATTTCTAGCAGATACAATTGAAAAAATTGTTACTACTAATAATGTTACGAGACAAGAAAGTAAGATTGGAACTGAAAAAGACAAACCAAAAAATTCTATCGTTTTTGGTAAAGCTTCCATAATTCATACTCCCTTACTTATTCCAAATAAAAAACTGACAATTTTCACCTATCGCATTCATAGCTTAAACGGTGATTATTGTCAGATTTCATGGCAATAGTCAGACGCATAAGCGTGACTACGATTTTATTTATTTGGTTCCAAATAGGCGATCACCAGCATCGCCCAATCCCGGAAGGATATAGCCGTTTTCGTTTAATCGCTCATCTAATGCCGCAGCATAAATATCGATTTCCGGATGCGCCTCTTGAAGAACTTTTACTCCTTCAGGTGCCGCTACAAGACAACAAAACTTAATCGAATTTGGTTGCGCTCCACGTTTTAGTAACGCATCAATCGCAGCCACCGCCGATCCTCCAGTAGCTAACATTGGGTCAACTACAAATAATTGTCTTTCAGAAATATCTGAAGGCAATTTAACGAAATACTCAACAGGTTGTAATGTATCATGATCACGGTACATTCCGACATGTCCAATTTTGGCAGCTGGAATTAATTCTAAAATTCCGTCAACCATTCCTAAACCAGCACGTAAAATAGGAATAATGGCAACTTTTTTCCCAGCTAAAGTTTTTAGTGTTGTTTTCACTAAAGGTGTTTCAATCTCCACATCCTCTAATGGTAAATCTCTTGAAACTTCATATGCCATTAACATTGAAATTTCATTTACAACCTCACGAAAGACTTTTGTTCCACAATCTTTTTGTCGAATCATCGTTAATTTATGTTGGATTAACGGATGATCTAACACATGAAAATTACCCATCTTGCTTGCCCCTTCCATAATATATTTTCACTATTTGTTATTCTACAAAAAAAACAATCAAAATACTAGTATATAAATAGGAAAAAAAGAGTTTTTTCCTTAAAATTTCATTAAGAAAATAGTGTTTTCATTATTAATGTGACTGATTACATTATGTTATTCATATAATGGAAATTGTTTTGTCAATTCTTGTACAGATTGACGAATTTCGTCTAATTTCCCTTCATCAGTTGCAGAAGATAGTGTTTCTACAATTAATTGAGCTACTTTTTTCGCTGCTTCTTTATCAAAGCCTCGAGTAGTAATAGCTGCTGTCCCAACACGAATACCACTTGTTTTCATTGGTGGCAATGGATCAAATGGAATCGCATTTTTATTCACTGTAATTCCTACATTATCTAATAATTCTTGTGCTTCTTTTCCATTCAAACCAGTAGAAGTAATATCTAATAATAATAAATGATTATCTGTTCCACCAGAAATTGGTCGAATACCACTTTCATTAAAGACTTCCGCCATCGCTTTTGCATTTTCAACAACATGTTCGATATACTCTCCAAACGCTGGTTGAAGTGCTTCATGGAACGCCACTGCTTTAGCTGCAATCACATGTTCTAATGGTCCCCCTTGAATACCTGGGAAAATGGCACTATTAATTTTTTTCGCAAATTCTTGTTTCGCTAAAATTAAGCCACCTCTTGGTCCTCGTAATGTTTTATGCGTTGTTGAAGTCACAACATCTGCATACGGTACTGGATTTTGGTGTGCTCCTTTTGCAACTAAACCTGCAATATGCGCCATATCTACCATGAAGTAAGCATCAATACTTTTTGCGATTTCACTAATACGTTTGAAATCAATTTCTCTTGGATAGGCAGAAGCTCCTGCAACAATTAATTTTGGGCGTTCTTTTTTAGCAATTTCTTCTAAAGCATCATAATCAATCATTTCTGTTTCTGGATTTAATCCATACGCAATAAAATCATAATCTTGACCAGAGAAGTTAACTCCCATTCCATGGGTTAAATGTCCGCCATGACTTAAATCCATTCCTAAAATTTTATCCCCTTTTGAAACAAGCGCTCGATAAGCTGCCATATTCGCTTGAGAACCAGAATGGGGTTGAACATTGGCATATTCCGCTCCAAATAATTCTTTTACACGGTCGATTGCTAATTGTTCAATTACATCGACATATTCACATCCACCATAATAACGGCGATTTGGGTAACCTTCAGCATATTTATTTGTTAAAATGCTACCTTGCGCTCTTAATACAGCAGGTGAAACGAAGTTTTCTGAAGCAATTAATTCAATCCCGTGCTTTTGACGCTGGGCTTCTTTTTCAATTGCTTCAAACACAAGTGTGTCTTCTTTAAACTGTGTCATTAGCTTCACTCCTTTTCTTCTATAGAATTATTCTAACATAGTTTAACAGTATCATCAAAATTAGTAACTTTTGTGTTCCACTATGTTAGAACATTCTTCTATCTTTCTTTTTTAGTAAAACTAGATGCTTTTTCTAAGCGATTCATATACGCCAACCCCGCACCTTCTTTAACACTTGCCTGCGCTAAAATAATAGTCGCATCGGTATGATCTAACGAACGCAAAGCATTAAATAAATGATGATTCATATCTGCAAGAGAATCTTTTTCGCCTAATGAATAAGACTCTTCTACTTTAGAGCTCACTACATCTAAAATATCATTCGTTGCCATAATTGCAACTTTTTCACCTTGTTCTTGATATTCACTAATTAATTGATTCCAAAACTCTAAAGAACCTTCCACCACAACGACAGGAGTAGTTGGAGCATAGTGACGATATTTCATCCCCGGTGACTTAGGAGTTACTTTTTCCCCCGTTGTTGTTTTCATATATTCCACTAATGGACCAATAATTGGTTCTATTTCTTCTTTTGTAATCACTCCTGGTCGTAAAATAACGGGACCTTCTTCATTTGTTAAATCAATTACTGTAGATTCAACACCGACACTTGTATCTCCACCATCTACAATACCAGCAATTCTTCCGTCCATATCTTCCACCACATGTTGGACTCTTGTTGGACTTGGTTTTGTCGATTGATTTGCACTTGGTCCGACTAATGGAATTCCAACTTGTTCAATTAACGATAATGTCAACTCATGATTTGGCATTCTAAATGATACGGTCGGCAATCCAGCTGATAATGCCGGTGCATAAATACCAGGTTTCGCTTTTAAAATCATCGTTAATGGTCCTGGCCAAAAATGTTTCGCTAATAATTTTGCATTTTCTGGAAATTCTTCAACAGTATTGATGACTTGGTCTACAGAATGAACATGAACAATTAATGGATTATCACTCGGTCTTCCCTTTGCTTCAAACACTTTTAAGACCGCCTCTTGACTTGTTGCAATCGCTCCTAATCCATACACCGTTTCTGTTGGGAAAGCGACAACTTCTCCTTCTTTCAATAAAGTAGCTGCTTGATCTAATGTTTCTTGATGAAAAATTTGTGTTTTCATGTTACTTCCTCCTTCCTACAATAATCATTCGATCATTTCCTGATAAATCTTTATGAACACTGACTTCTCGATTTGGGCAATAGTATTCAAATAATTGTTGAACAGCCTTTCCTTGCTGGAACCCAATTTCAAAAAAGGCTTGCCCTTCTTCTAATAAATAATTTTCTAAATTTTCTGCAATATTACGGTAAATCGCTAAGCCTTCATCTTCAGCAAAAAGAGCTACTTCTGGTTCAAAGCGTAAAACTGATTCATCCATCACATTTTTTTCTGAAACATCAATATAAGGTGGATTACTGATGATAGCTATAAATTTTTGAGGAGAAACTTCTTGAAATACATCGCTTCGATATAAAGAGACATTTTCTAACTCGTATTTCTCTTGATTTTTCTTAGCAACTTCAAGCGCTCCTTCAGAAATATCCACACCCTGATAAAAAAAGTCCGGACATTCTAAAGCTAATGTATGAATGATACAACCTGTCCCTACTCCAATTTCTAATACTTTCCCACTCGACTGTGCAGATAAAAAAGCAATGATTTTTTCAACTAATTCTTCTGTCTCAGGTCTTGGAATTAAAGTATCGGAACTCACAATAAATTCACGCCCATAAAACTCTGCTTGCTTTGTAATATATTGCAATGGTTCAAAATTTGATAAACGAATGAGTAATGGTTCCATTTGTTCCCATAATCCAACTACTGCAGGCTGATTCAAATGAATGAGTAAATCTGTCATTGTCCACTGATTCAAATATAAACTTAATTGACGAGCATACCAGTCGCAATCTTCTTTCAAAAAAGAAGGTTGTCTTTCTTGTAAAAAACAAGAAGCCCTAACTAGGACTTCCTGATTCGTTGGATTAGTTATTTCCATTATTTAATTGCTCCAATTTTTCAGTGTGATCGTATAAAATTAATGCATCGACAATTTCATCAATTTTTCCTGCAAGAACTTGGTCTAATTTTTGTAACGTTAATCCAATACGATGATCTGTCACACGGTTTTGAGGGAAATTGTATGTACGAATACGTTCTGAACGATCCCCTGTACCAACGGCAGATTTTCTATTTGCATCATATTCTGATTGAGCTTCTTGAGAGATTTTATCGTATACACGAGCACGTAATACTTTCATCGCTTTCTCTCTGTTTTTTAATTGAGAACGTTCATCTTGCATCGCTACGACAATACCAGTTGGTAAGTGAGTTAAACGAACGGCAGAAGCTGTTTTATTAACGTGTTGTCCACCCGCACCAGAAGCATGATAAATATCTACACGAATATCTTTATCTTCTAATTCAATCTCTACTTCTTCTGCTTCAGGCATGACTACAACAGTTGCAGTCGATGTATGAACACGACCTTGTGACTCAGTTGAAGGAACACGTTGTACACGGTGAGCTCCTGATTCATATTTTAATTTTGAGAATACATTATCCCCTGTAATCATTAAAATAACTTCTTTATATCCACCGATACCTGTAATGTTAGCGTCCATTACTTCTACACGCCAACCTTGTGATTCAGCATATTTTTGGTACATAGATAATAAATCTCCCGCAAATAATGCTGCTTCATCTCCACCAGCAGCTCCACGAATTTCCATAATAATGTTTTTACCATCATTTGGATCTTCTGGTAATAATAAGAATTTAATTTTTTCTTCTAATTCTACTTTTTCTTTTTTTAGAGAAGCTAATTCTTCTTTAGCCATTTCAGCCATTTCACTATCTAAGCCTTCTCCTAACATTTCTTCTGTATCGCCAATTTCTTCCACTACTTGCTGATAACGTTTAAAAGTTTCAACTTTCGGACGCAAATTAGACTCTTCTTTTGTTAATTCCATGAAACGTTTTGTATCAGCAATAACATCTGGGTCACTTAATAACTCAGATAACTCATTATAGCGAATAATAAAACTATCTAATTGATCAAACATAATTTCCTCCTTAATTTCTTTCTTTACCTGGATGCGAATAATGATAACGACAAACAGGATAATACGATTCATTTCCGCCGATTTGAATTTGTTCACCTGTATAAACAGGTTTTCCATCTACGACACGCATATTCATACTTGCCTTTTTATGGCAGTACCAGCAAATCGTTTTAATTTCCTCAATTTTATCAGCATATAATAATAAATACTTAGAACCTGTAAACAATTCATTTTGGAAATCATTTTTTAATCCAAATGCCATTACTGGAATATCCAAAATATCTACAATATGTGCTAAATCTAAAATATGTTCTCTACTTAAAAATTGAGATTCATCAATTAAAATACAAGCAGGTTTTACCTCTTGTTCTTTTACAATGGCAATAATATCTGTTTCATCATAAATCGGAATCGCTTGTCTTCGAATTCCAATACGACTAGAAACATATCCTACTTCATCACGATCATCGATTGCACTTGTAAATAATAATACAGATTTATTTTGTTCTTCATAATTATGAGCAACTTTTAAAATTTCAATCGACTTTCCACTATTCATTGCACCATATTTAAAAAATAATTGTGCCACAATTTTAACCTCCTGACACTTTTCATATACCCTTAACATCTTACGATAATATCGAAAGTTGTGCAACGAAAAACTATAAAAAATCACTATGAACTTTTTCATATAATTCCAAACAAATTCTTATTCATTTCTTAATTAGAAAACAGGCGAATTGTATTCCTTTTCAGTCATTTTATGCTACAATAAAAAAGAATATTTTTTGAAAGGATGCACACTCTGTGAATATACGTACCAAATTTGCCATTGAAGCGGGAAAATTAACTCGCTGGGCACTTCATACTTTTACAAATGGTGGAAGTAGTTTCCCGGGAAAAGTAGCTCACGCTATTGATCCACATATTTTAAAACATTTATCTGACCATTATGAAGTTATTATTGTTAGTGGAACAAATGGAAAGACTTTAACGACTTCTTTAATCGTTCAATTATTAAAGCAAAAATACCCAAATATTTTAACAAATCCAACTGGAGCCAATTTAACACAAGGAATTGTTTCTACATTTTTAAATCATACTCCTGTTAAAGGTGAAAAAAATATTGCTGTATTAGAAGTAGACGAAGCAACGATTAAACATATTACACCATTTATTCAACCTAAATTATTTGTTTTTACAAATATTTTCCGAGACCAAATGGATCGCTTCGGTGAAATTTATACAACTTACCAATATATGTTAGATGGTGCAAGTTTTGCTCCTGAAGCTACGATTTTATCAAATGGAGATGCGCCAATTTTCAATAGCGATACTCTTCCAAATCCAAGACTTTATTTTGGATTCAATCATGCAGAAGATGGTCACTATCAAGCTCATTACAATACGGATGGTATTTTATGTCCACATTGTCACTCTATTTTACAATATAACTTTATTACGTATAGTAATTTAGGAAAATATTACTGCCCTAACGGAGATTTCAAACGTCCTGAATTAGACTATGCAGTCACAGAATTAACAGAATTATCTCTAACAAAATCTTCTTTTAAAATTGATGGATTTGATTTTTCACTTCCAATCGGAGGACTTTATAATATTTATAATGCACTAAGTGCCTATGCTGCTGCTAGATTTTTCGGTTTAACTCCTGAAGAAATCCAAGTAGGATTTGGACAAGCACAAAGAGTCTTCGGACGTCAAGAAACCTTTACATTGGAAGACAAAGAAGTCATGATTAACTTAATTAAAAATCCAGTAGGATTTAACCAAATCGTCCAACTACTTGGCTATGAAAAAGAAGAATTTTCACTTGCTGTCTTATTAAATGATAATTATGCAGATGGACAAGATATTAGTTGGATTTGGGATGGTGAGTTTGAAGAACTTGCAAAACTTACTCCAAAACAAACATACATTGGCGGACTTCGAGTTGACGACTTAGAAACTCGAATGGAAGTTGCAGGATTTACAACTCTTACCAAAACAGAAAACAATGATGACTTAATTGAAAAATTAAAATCAGTACCAACGAAAAAAATTAATATTTTAGCAACGTATACGGCATTATTACAACTCCGTAAAGACTTAGCTAAACATGGTTACTTGAAAGAGGGAATGACTTCATGAAAATCAGAATTTGTCATTTATACGGAAATTTAATGAATACTTATGGAGATAATGGAAATCTACTGATGCTTCAACACCGAGCAAAAAAATTAGGCTATGAAGTCGAAACGACATTGATTAGTTTAGGGGATCCATTTAACCCTGAAGACTTTGACATCGTCATGTTCGGTGGTGGTCAAGACTATGAACAAACGATCGTGGCTAAAGACTTACAATCCAAAAAAGACGCCTTAATTCACTTCATCGAAGATGATGGAGTTGTATTAGGGATTTGCGGTGGCTTCCAATTATTAGGACGTTACTACATCAATGCAGCCGGTGAAAAATTAGATGGAATTGGCGCAATTGACTGCTATACAAATGGCCAATTTGACCACCGATTTATCGGAGATATTACAATTTACGATGAAGAAACAGGAGAAACATATGTTGGTTACGAAAACCACATCGGAAGAACCTATCTCTGTAAAGGTCTTAAACCATTAGGTACTGTCACTAGTGGAAATGGAAATAATGATGAGGACAAAACAGAAGGGGTACATTACAGAAATGTCTTCTGCTCTTACTTCCATGGACCACTGCTCGTTCGAAATCAACATCTCGCTGATCGTATGATTGAATTAGCCGCACAACGACAATTAAGTAAACAAAAATAAGTTTAAAAGCATAGAAATGTTCGAGATACATTTCTATGCTTCTTTTTGTTGTGATATAATAACTATAATAATATTAAGAATTGGAGTAGAGAAAATGAAACCGAAAAATAGATTTAGAGATATCGTGATACCTGCATTACTATTCTGTTTACTAATCTGCGCTTTTCTATTTGATGGACATTATACGGAGATTGCTCTTTATATTAGCATTATTTTAAATATCATCTACACTTACTTAATGTACTTTAAAAAGGATCGCAAAAAGTAAACACATATACACTTTACCTTTATAAGACTTCCAAAAAACATTAAATAATTCAAAAAACAAAGGCTTAGAAACATTGAAACATCAACATTTCTAAGCCTTATTCATCATAAAAAATGGAGCCGAGGGGAGTCGAACCCCTGTCCAAATATATCGACACAATCAAATCTACATTCATAGTTTATCGATTTAGAGTTTCGCTACTGATTAGCTGATAAACAAGCATCATCTTAAGCTAGCCTGATCATCTCTGTTTCACTTAGACAGACGGAAAAGTAAACCGTATCCCACTAATAATGAGACCTGGACCCGAGCACATGGGCGATGCCGGACAGATCTTAGCTTGCAGGTATTAAGCTGCGAAAGCTAAAGTGTTTGTTTGTTGTTTGTCAGTTATATTTAACTGTAACGTTTTTACGTAGCCGTAACCTACGAAATGCATTGAAAGCTCAACCTATACCTGTCGAATCCGTAACGACCCCGTATATTCCTTTATACTAACAAAAAATCAACCTTCACGCAAATGATAACTGCTAGTATCTATATGCTAAAGATTATGAAGTGACCCCAAAAAGTTAAACTTTTTGAGGTCACTTCAATATTATAAATCTTTCTTATTTATTTTTCAAATAATGTCATTGGTAATAATGAGAATTCACGCTCTACAGCTTCTTTTCTCAATGCAAAATGACTTGTTTGATTTAATGCTTTCAAATGATATTGTCCATTTGAATATTCCACAATGTTTAAAGATGAATTATCAATCATATCTGATAATTTAAAATCAGGAATTAATTCATGTAAAATATTACGAATCGTCATTCCATGGCTAACAATTAGAATATGTTGATTCGTATCACGATGTTTATCGATTACTTTAATCAACCCTTGTTCTACACGAGTCCAAAACTCCATAAAGTTTTCTCCAATATGGTCTGGATCCATTGCTTTAATTTGATTCATCTCTTCAATTACATTTCTACCATCGTTTTGATCAAAGGTACGTTGTAATGTTTTATACAAATTCGTCCAAACTTCTGTTGCATTTTTTCCTTCTAAACTTCCAAAACAAACTTCACGAAATTCTGGCATCATTTGTAAGCTTAATTGATCTCTTAAAGGATGATCTCTTAATACTAATTGAGCTGTTTCAATTGTTCTTCTTAAATCACTTGTATACACTGCGTGAAATGGAATATCTCTCATTCCTAATCCAGAACGGATGGCATCTAATCTACCTTCTTTTGTTAATGGTGTATCTGCCCAACCTTGAATTTTATTGTATCGATTAAAAACTGTCTCGCCATGTCTCATGAAATATAATGTAACGCCTTTATCTGCCATGATATTTCCTCCTCAAATCATTTGCTACTACCATTGTACTCAATTTTACTCAAAAAATCATATATTTAGGATGAAAGTTTTGAAAAATCCCAAATATCTGTTGCTAGACCTTCATAAAATTCCGGTTCGTGACAAACCATTAAAATACTACCTTTATATTCTTTTAAGGCACGTTTTAATTCGTCCTTAGCATCTACATCTAAGTGGTTCGTTGGTTCGTCTAACACTAATACATTCGATTCATCATTCATTAATTTACAGAAACGAACTTTTGCTTGTTCGCCTCCGCTTAGTACTTGAACTTGACTTTCAATATGTTTACTTGTTAATCCACAACGAGCTAATGCCGCACGAACTTCTGGTTGAGTCATCGATGGGAATGTATCCCAAATTTCTTCCAAGGCTGTTTTACGATTTCCTTGAGGAGTTTCTTGTTCAAAATATCCTAAATCAATATAGTCTCCACGAACAACTTTTCCTTCTAATGGCTTAATAATTCCTAATAAGCTCTTTAATAAAGTAGTTTTTCCGATACCATTTGCTCCGACAATCGCAATCTTTTGTCCACGTTCCATTTCTAAATTCAACGAACCCGTCAAAGCACGATCATATCCAATCACTAATCCTTCTGTTTGGAAAATATAACGACCTGGTGCACGAGAAGTTTTGAACTCAAATTTAGGTTTTGGTTTTTCACCCGCCAGCTCAATCACTTCCATTTTATCTAATTTCTTCTGACGTGACATTGCCATATTACGAGTAGCTACACGAGCTTTATTTCGATTTACAAAGTCTTTCAAATCTGCAATCTCTTTTTGTTGACGATTATAAGCCGCTTCTAATTGAGATTTCTTCATCGCATACACTTCTTGGAATTGATCATAATCTCCCACATAACGACTTAATTCTTGATTATCCATATGGTAAATTAAGTTGACAACACTATTTAAAAATGGAATATCATGGGAAATTAAAATAAACGCATTTTCATACTCTTGTAAATAACGTTTTAACCATTCAATATGTTCCACATCTAAGTAGTTCGTTGGTTCGTCTAATAATAAAATATCTGGTTTTTCTAATAATAATTTTGCAAGTAAAATTTTCGTACGTTGTCCACCACTTAATTCACTCACATCACTATCCATACCAAATGCTACAACGCCCAAAGCACGAGCCACTTCATCAATTTTTGCATCTAAAATATAAAAATCATGACTGTCTAAACGCTCTTGAATTTCCCCAACTTCTTCTAACATTGCATTCATAGAAGCTTCATCTGCATCGCCCATTGCCATATATAATTCATTTATACGAGCTTCTGCAACAAATAAATCATCAAATGCTTTACGTAATACTTCTCGAACGGTCATTCCTTTTTCTAAAACTGTATGTTGATCTAAATAACCAACTTTTACATTTTTAGACCATTCAATTTTCCCTTCATCTGGTTGAAGTTTCCCCGTTACAATATTCATAAAAGTGGACTTACCTTCACCATTCGCTCCGACTAATCCAATATGTTCCCCTTTTAATAAACGGAAACTGACATCATTAAAAATTGCACGTTCCCCAAATCCATGGGTTAATTTTTCTACATTTAAAATACTCATTGATTTTCTCCTTCAAATTTCTCTGGGTCATTGTATCATATTTATAAGAGGAATATCAAAGTATAGGTGGAAAATAAAAGAGCAAAAAAATAATAAGAGAGTAACACTCTCCTATTATTCTTTAAATATTACGGTTTAACTTCCGCTTCTATTCATAATTACTACATATGAATTGATTTATAAATTTTAATAGCATTATCTACCGAAAACCCATATTTTTCAAACAACAACTCTCCAGATCCTGATAATCCCCAAGTATCAATTGTCAATGTTTTGCCATTCATCCCAATATATTTGCCCCAACCAAAACTTGAAGCTGCCTCAATTACCATTCTCTTTTTTATAGCAGTAGGAAGTATTTTTTCTTTATAATCTACTGATTGTTCATCAAATATGTTTTGAGATGGCATAGAAACTACTCGTACATATATTTCTTCTTTTTCAAGTTCTTTTTGTACTTCCAGAGCTAATGCCACTTCTGAACCTGTGGCAATCATAATACCATCAATTTCTCCTTTAGCTTCTGAGATTATATACGCTCCTTTATTTATTCCATCTTCTGCAAACTCATTTGTCCCAAGTAATACAGGTAAATTTTGTCTCGTCAATACTAACATTGTAGGACGCTTTGTTTCATATAAGGCTCTTTTCCATGCCGCATTTGTTTCATTACCATCTGCAGGTCTTATCACATTTATATTCGGCATAGAACGAACGGAAGCTAATTGCTCAATCGGTTCATGAGTAGGTCCATCTTCTCCCACCGCAATAGAATCATGTGTCATAACATACACTACTGGTAATCCCTGCATTGCTGCCATTCTTATTGCAGGAAGTAAGTAATTCGAAAATACAAAGAATGTTCCACCATAAATTCGAGTTCCTCCATGGAGTGCAATTCCATTCATAATGGCTCCCATTGCAAACTCTCGTACACCAAACCAGATATTCCTTCCAATATAGTTATTAAATTCAAAGTCTGATTCAGTATCTATCATTGTTTTATTGGATGATGATAAATCAGCAGATCCTCCCCAAATTTCAGAAACTTGATTAGAAATTTGTTGGATAGCTTTTTGACTAGAAACTCTACTAGCCATTGATGTTCCTAATTTATGAGGTTCCAATTCAATTTTAATTTTTCTATTTTCAAAAGAAAGTATATATTCTTTTGCTAATTCTGGATATTTTTCCTGATATTCTTCAAACATTTTATTCCATAATAATTCTGCTTTTTCTCCACGTTTTTTTATACCTAACTCAAAACATTCTAACACTTCTTTAGGCACATCAAATTCAGAATAATTATAGTCATATACTTTTTTTATATGTTCAATCCCTTCTTTTCCTAAAGGAGCGCCGTGCACTGCAGATGTCCCCTCTTTTACTGCACCATAACCTATAATCGTTTTCACTTCAATAAGCGAAGGCTTGTTATCTTCTTTTTTAGCAAGGTTGATAGCTTTTTCTATTTCTTGCAAATCATTTCCATCTTCTACTAAAATGTATTGCCAACCACTAGCTTCAAATTTTGATTTTATATCATCTGTAAAAGTTTTCGAAGTAGGACCATCAAGAGATATATTATTCGAATCATATAAAAGAATTAATTTTCCTAATTTAAGATGTCCAGCTAAACTAATAGCCTCTTGCGCTACACCTTCCATTAAACATCCATCTCCATGAATCGCAAATGTATAATGATTTACAATTTCAAAATTATCTTTATTATATTTAGCCGCTAGATGTTTTTCTGCCATAGCCATTCCAACTGCATTTGCAATCCCTTGACCTAAAGGTCCGGTTGTTGCTTCAACACCATCTGTATGATTGACCTCTGGGTGCCCAGGAGTTTTTGAACCTAATTTACGAAAATTTTTTAAATCATCTATACTAACATCATATCCTGATAAATGTAACAGACTATAAAGAAGTGCAGAACCATGCCCTGCTGATAGAATAAATCTATCTCTATTAGTCCAATTACGACTTGTCTTAGGATTTACGTTTAGTATTTTATTCCATAGCACATACGCCATAGGTGCTGCACCAAGTGGAAGCCCAGGATGTCCTGAATTAGCTTTTTCTATTGATTCTGCTGAAAGAACTCTGAGTGTATTAACTGCTAAACTATCTTTTAAATCAAACCCCATTTAATATACCTTCTTTGCATTAAATTTAACTATTCTTCAAACAATAAAATATGTCATCATTTTCTTTGTAAAAAAATGTCCCTTAAAGGGACATTCTTTTACTTAATAATATTCTTGATTCTTGTTGTAACACCTTTTAAATTATAACATTCAGCATAATCACGAATTGGACGTTTAATATGATCAATCACATAACGTTTTCCATCAATATTGTGCTTATTTAGATTTGAATATAATTTTTCAATTTCCGATTTAACTTCAGAATCATTAAATGTATAATGTCCAGCAATATCTAAAATTTCTTGTTGTAACGATTTATCTCCATTAAGAATTTCTTGGACGGTAAGATTCACTTGTTCTCCAACCATCCATTTTCTCCAACGTTCACTTTCAATTGCTTTGACTAATAAAACTTCTGCAATTTTAGAAGGTTCCTTTACTAATCCATACTCTACTAGTTTTTGTTCCACTTTGGCTAAGTTCAAGTACGCACGAGTTTCTTCTGTTCCATATTGTGGTGCAACATTAGTTGCTGTAATAGATGAAGGAATATGCTCTAATAAGGTTACATCATCTAAATAATCCCCATTATGTTCTTTTAAACCAACTCCATATTTTTTAGCCATTTGAGCTAAATCATATGCATTTTTAAAATTAAAATGTCCTACTTGTTCCGTTTTACGAGTTAATGTTCCTGTTTGACCAACAATAAAAGTAGGCATTGGCAATCCTTTGTCTTCTAATTCCACTTTTAATCTATTAATAAATGTTTCATATGTTTCAGTTGAAGTTAATCCCCCATTAGTTTCCTCTGTACCAACTTCATATCCAATAACCGGAAGATTACGAGACTTACGTTCTTTTTCGCAAAACTCAATTAACTCAACTGTTCTTTCTATAACAGTATCTAAAGGAATAACTTTACCAATTTCAAAAGGATCTTTCGTAGGATCAATCATTAATAAATCAAAACCTGCTTCAATATCTCCAATATATGATTGTTTACCCAAATTCATGGCTTCTTCCGTTGGTAAATGGTCATTTCTTTCTTTATCTCTTTGCCAAGGTCCTCCATGATCTCGACATAAATAATACATATTATCATAACCAATTTCATCCGCTACTTCTTTCACAGCTTGAGCAAAAGTAAATTGATTCCAACCATTTACATATCCTCCGCCTAATTCATCTAAATCTACCTGATTTCTACTAGCAATAAACATTACTGGATAATCATCTTCTTTAGATAATTCTAGCGTTGCTTGAACACAATTTTTAGACATTGGTCCAATTCCTAATAACGTTGCTGATTCCCCTGTTTTTTGTAATTCTAACAATCCATTTACAACATTTTTAATTGAAAGTTTACTCATAATTATTACCTCTTCTCTTTTATTTCATTAATTCTTCTTCAGATAAATTTGGTTTTGTAAAATGTAGAATAGCTACTGAAACCAAAGTACCAATTAACATTGCAACAACATACCATAATTTCCCATTTACTACCGGAAGAATAATTAAACCACCGTGTGGAACTAAAGCTTCAACATTATTTATCATCCCTAGTGCTCCACCGACAGCGCTACCAATAATAATTGCCGGTAATACACGCTTCATATCTTTAACGGCAAACGGAATTGCTCCTTCAGTAATTCCTATTAAACCCATAAACAAAGCTGACATCCCTAAATCTTTATCTTCTTTTGCATATTTTTTTCTATCAATAATAGTTGAAATCGCCATAGCAAGTGGTGGAATAGCAACTGCAATACGATGAGCTCCATTTGGTGAATAAATTCCTTCAGCCATTAAAGCTAAAGTAAAAGCTGTTGCAGTCTTATTAATAGGACCACCCATATCAATTGCAGTCATAGCACCAATAATTAACCCTAAAAGAATTGTTGAACCACCTTGCATAGTACTTAATGTATTAACTAGCCAATTCATTGCAGCACCAATTGGAACTGAAATAACATAAATATAAAACATCCCTAACGTAAATACTGATAAAATCGGAATAATGATAATAGGCATTAAAGTTCTAATAGTATTATTAACTTTCCAAGTTTTACACCATTTTACAAAATAACCTGCTAAAACTCCTAAAAGCATTGCACCTAGGAACCCTGTCTTTACTTTTGCCTCACCTATTGGATTATTAGCTATATAACCTAAAACCATACCAGGAGCTAACCCTGGTTTTCCTGCAATAGAATATGCAATATATCCTGCCAAAATAGGAATCATAACTGAAAATGCTCCAACACCAATATCAAGCATATTTTTCATAAATTGATTAGTAGTTTCCATCCCTCCATCTCCTGGCTTACCTGTTGCAAGAGATAAAGCAATAAACACCCCGCCTGCAACAACTGCAGGTAACATATAAGAAACACCTGTATTAAAAGCTTTTTGTAATTCCTTCATAACTTTATAATCCATGATAAATCCCTCCATTAAATAGATTCAATCTGATCAATCATTGCTCCTGGATTTCTAATCGCCTCTCCTGGTTCAATATATAATACTTTCCCAGCACTTTCCTTTTCTTCAAATCGATCTTGACCTTCAATTTCTACAGCAATTGCTAAGATAACAACATCAGCATCATCAATAACATCTTGCTCTAGCTCATTTTCAATTCCCATTCCACCTTGTGTTTCTACATGTACTTCATAACCACGTTTTAAACACTCTTTTTCAATCGCTTCTTGAGCCATATACGTATGTGCAATCCCTGTAGGACAAGCAGTTACTGCTACAATTTTCATAATTATTCCTCCTTTTGTTCTTATATTTCTATTGAATTTAACAGCTCATATATTTGTTCTACATCAGAAAAAGTCTTTAACTTCTCTCTAAAATCCTCATCTAATAATTTTTTACTAACCTCAGAAATAAATTTTAAATGTAATTTTTCATTTCCTTTATCCGGTACTCCTATTTGGAAAATTAACTGTACATCGTCCTCATAACCTTCAGTCCATTTAAATTTATTTTGAGTTCTTAAAAAAGCAATAAAGGGTTGTAAAACAGTATTTGATTTTCCATGTGGAATTGCAATATCATATCCAATTGCAGTTGGTACTTCATATTCCCTTTTCATAACTGCTTTATAAAATGTATTTTCATCATCAATATAATGATTCACTTTTAATTTATTTGCTAAAAATTTAATGATTTTTTCTTTATCAACCTGAAGTTCATCTAAAAAGATCAAATTTCTATTTATAATTTTATTTTCTTCCATAAAGTATATCCTCAACCTCCTTACTCGTTTTTACTTGTCTCAATTGTGTTAATATTTGTTCATCACTAATAAGATTATATATATTAGAAATAATTTGTTTTGTTAAATGAATATCCTCTTGAGCAATCCCTATCATAAATACTAAATTTATCTTATAATCTTTCCAATGAATCTTCTTATCTAGCTTTACGATAGTAATAAAACTCTTTCTCACATCCTTCGTTTTTCCATGGGGAACAGCTACACCTATCGGCAAATCAGTTCCCCCTAAAATTTCACGTTCTGATAAACTAGTGAGAAAAAAATCATTTACATAACCTTTTTCAATCAACTTTTTCCCTGTCATTTGAAATAGATTCTCCCGATTATTCATCGTCTCGTTAACAAATATCAAATCTTGTTTAATATACTCTTTTAAACAAGAAAAATTAGCATTCTTCTTATTTAATGATTTATTTTTATTAAACAAAACTTTTAGATCTTTATCACTTATTAACGGTGAAACAAAGTATAAATTCTTAAGTTTTTTTTGTATCTTTACCGTGCTTATTATCAAATCATAAGAATTTAAATCGAGTTCAAAAGCTTCAGATATTGAAGCTATCTCAATCCTATCGAAAGATGGTGATACTGTTTTAATTTTGTTTATTAAAAGTTCAGAAGTTACAATACCTGTTGGACATATGACGAGAATTTTTCTTCCCTTCTTTAATTTTTCAATAGATAGTTGGAAATATAAAGTTAAAAATGCATTTTCATCTTCATTTATTTTACTTATATTTTGAGGTAATATTTCTTCTAAAATTAGCCATAGAATATTATATGTGATTGAATATTCTAATTTAATTTGTTCAGAAAAAGGATTTTTAACTACAGTTTGATATTTTAACCTTGAAAGCATAGCAGGTATATGTTGCTGTAATTGTTCTAACAATACATCATCTCTAAAAAAGTCAATATTCATAGCTCTAGAAACTTGTTTTACTAAATAATTAATAAAATTGTTATCTACTTTTTCTTGAGGTAATTCTTCAAATTTGTAATTTAGCAAAAGTAGTGATAAATATTGAACATCTTCATTAGTATATTTAAAATTCAATCGTAATGATGCTTTATGCAATATTTTTACAGCACTATCTATATAGAAAGAGTGTTGAAAATAATCCACTGAATTTTCAAGCAAATTAATATGTCTGTCATTTTTTAATTGGTACACCAATACGATTAAATATCTAAGAAAATATTCTATATACGCATCAGAAATAGCGTTTACATTTTTCTTTATAAAGCTATACAGTATACTATTACAAACAAATACAACATCCCTTGAATAATATTCTGCTAATGAAATCAACTTATTATTGTCATCTAAACTTCTATCTTCGACTTCAGATATGATAAATGAATTAAAATTAACCATAACTTTAATCATTTCCTCCGTACTACATTTATCTAGTCGAGTACCCAAGTGATTACTTACCAAATTGACATTAGTATCTCTAAATAAAATATTTGAAATAACTCGTATATCATTTTGAATTGATGTCGTACTTGTAAAATACTCCTCTGCCAATCCAAGGAAAGTTATACTTTGTTGATCAAAAATAATTTTTTTCATAATTTCAATTCGGCGATTTTTAATATTATCAATTTCAAAATCAGATATATCATAGTCTTGGTTTAGTTCTTTTAATCTTATCCCTAAACCTCTTTTTCTTTCTATTTTAAAACCTTCATTCTCTATAATTTTCAATTCCGTATGAAGCGTTCTCTCTGATACTCCTAAACAATTAGCAACTCGTGCTACAGTCTGATAAGTTTCTAAATTAGTTAGTATTTCAACTAATTTCAGCTGTCTCTTAGTTAACATCAGTACACCTCTTTTTCATAAACTCAATAGCTATATCATTTATATTTAAATTATATTCCAGGATTTTTTCCGTGTAAATGACAAAAAATTGCAGAAACTTTCTGCAATATAATGTATTCTTTGTTTATTAAATAATATATTACTTTAATAATAAAGAAATTTAAAAGAGTGTTTTTACAAAAATACCTCCACACAGATTTCTATATATAATTTATATTATTAGTTTATATCCATTTAAATAATCCTTTTCCATTCCAACGAGAAAAAGCCTTACAGATTTTTCCGTTAAGGCTTTGTTGTTTCTTTTATAAATATTTTTAATCATGTTAGGGTATCATACATTTGTGACAAAAAGAGTACAAAAAAGAGAACCAATGTT
>NZ_CAUPXD010000018.1:0-35701 GCF_963515095.1 uncultured Granulicatella sp.
ATGAAGAGAAAAAAATTGAACTAAAGAAAGAAATCTCTGCCTTAGAATCAGCCATAGGATCCACAAATAACTATACTTACAAGGAAGCAAGAAACGGTAGTAAAGAAGCGAAAATCCTTGGATCACACATGGAAGCAATTAGAAAACCGGATAATATGTCAGATGCTGAATATGAAAAATATCATACTAATGAACTTGCTGCGACGGAAGACAAAGGTCTTGGAAGATTCACTGCCTACTTTGTTGAAAAAGAAAACGTTACACGTACCGATGTACTACCTGATGACAAATTATCAGAAATAATTACTAAAGAGATTAGTGGCGATAAGGATAAATTAGGTAAAGGTGGATACTTCTCAACAGGAGATATTCACTTAGAAAAAGATATCGTTGCTTATAAAATCCAAATATTTTCTGGTAATAATAAACGAGTTGGGATAAATAACCAAAGTCCACGTATACAATATAACCTACCAGTTTTAGCAAACTTTTCGATTGTTCAAGACACCTTAAAAGCAGCTCAAGCTTTATCTCATCGTATTCTTGATCAAACCATTAAAGAAGAAAAAGAAAAAGTTGATGAAAAACGAGCTGAAAAACAAACATTAATCACTGAATTGGAAAAAAATATACCTTCACTCGAAGATAAATTGAAACCTCTTGAAAGCAAGCAAAAAGAATTAGAGAACAAACAAAAGGTGGTAGAAGATAAATTAAAACCTTTCGAAGATAAACAAAAAGAAATTGGTGAAAAACTAAAACCTATTGAAGATAAACAAAAAGAAATTGATGAAAAACTAAAACCTATTGAAGATAAACAAAAAGAACTTGAAGAAAAACAAAAATCAGTAGCAGATAAATTAAAAAATAAAGAGAAACTAAGCCAAGATGAATTGAAAAAATTAGAAGATGAGGCTAAAAAACTTGAAGATGAAGCAAAAAAATTAGAGGATGAAGCCAAACCTTTTAAAGATGAAATTAAAAAACTTGAAGATGAATCCAAACCTTTCAAAGATGAAATTAAAAAACTTGAAGATGAATCCAAACCTTTCAAAGATGAAGCTAAGAAATTAGAGGATGACGCTAAAAAAATAAAAGAAGAAGTTCAATCATTAAAAACTGAATTAGAATCTACAAAATCCAAAATTCAACTTGAAAAAGAAAAAATTCAAGATATTGATGAATCTTTTAAAGAAGTTGAAAAAGGCTTAAAAAAAATCCATGATCAAATTGACGCAACTACAAGAACCCATCAATTAAAACTTTTATTTAAAGGAAATATTAAAGTTAAATATATCGATAGAAAAGGAAATGAGTTAAAAGATAGTGCAACATTAGCTAAATCTGGAAACTTTATTAGGGTTGATGAGGAAGGAAATTTATCTGAAACAGATAAAAATGATCAATTAGTAAAAACACATAAAGTATTTGAAAATGGAAATGTCCTTGAAATTGTTGAGAATAAAATCGTTAAGGCTTATAAAGTGGACCATAATGGAAAAACAATCAAAACTTATGTGGTGGACGAAAATGGTGATATTTTTGCTAGTGATGAAAAAGGTGAGAAAATCCAAGAATTAAAACTATATAAACTTGTAAAAGAAGATAGAGTTGAAAAAGTATTGAACCCTGAAACAAACAAGGAAGAAGAAAAAACAATTCATGAAGAATACCTTGCAAGACTAGATAAAGATGGAAAAGTAGCTGGAAAATACAATAAAAAACACTTAATTGTAGGTAAAGATAAACCAGAAGACTTATTAGAAATTAGTAATAAAATTGGTTTCTACTATGATTCGACGAGTGAGTATCTAAGAACCATAAAAAAAGACGGAGTTACTTATCGTTTGAGAAAAGCTCATAGAGGTGTTACAGCAACATCTAATCGTCCTTCAGGTGTATTATCTTCTGTAAATACAACTGTTTCTTATCTTTATGATGAAGTTGCTCGAGCTAAAGTTCAAGTGTTAGAAAGAGATGATAACAATAATCTAATTCCTGTTGAAAATCAAAATGACTTTATTTTGGAATCCATCGTTGGAAAAGATTTCCCTGAAGAGGCTGTCAATGAAAAGATAGCAGAGTTGAAAAAAATGGGGTATATTGTATCAAGTGATTTTGGCGAGGAAAAAACTAGAGTAGCCGATACTGACAGTGATGTAGAGGCTGATGAGGAAACTGGTCGAAAAGAAAAAATCAGTCAAACTTATACGATTACAGTTGAAAAACCAAAAGTTTATGCAAATGTAGTAGCGAATTACTACAAAGATGGAACAGAAGAAAAATTAGCAGAGAGTGATACTCAAGAAAATAAACGAGTGCTTACAGATTATGAAACTGAAGCAAAAGAGATTGCTCCAAAAACAGTAGTCGAAGAAACTCCACTAGCAACGATCACAAGAACATATACTTATACTTTGAAAGCTGAACCAGAAAATAAAAAAGGTAAAGTTGCAAAAGAAGGGGTAGTTGTAAATTACTTCTATACTGAAACAGTCGAAGAAAGAGTTGTATATAAAGTAATTACTGAGTGGATTGATGTTAATGGAAATCAACTAAAACCATCGGAAAAAGGAGAACAGGAAGCAGGAAAAATTCCAAATCATGTCTTTCTTGAAACAATTCGAACGGAAAATAAAATTACTCATGTCTTCATGGCGGATGAACCAATTGTTAAACCTATTATAGAAATAACGGTTTGGATTGATACCGAAGGGAATGAATTGAAGCAGTACGAAGTTGGTAAGAAAGAAGCATTGGAGTTTAATGGTTATAGATTTGTTAAAACAACAATAAATGATGGAATTACAATTCATTTATATGAAAAAATACAAAAACCGTCAATTCCAGGAGAAACACCGACTCCATCTACGCCTGAAATTCCTAACCCACAACCAAATCCGGTAGAACCACAAGAAAATCCAGTAGAGCCACAACCCGAACCAGAAAAACCGCGTAAACCAGAATTACCAAATACTGGTACAGAAACTAATGCTGGAGTTACAGTACTTGGACTTTTAGCAACTTTGAGTGGATTTGGTCTCCTTACAGGCAAGAAAGAAGAACATGAGAATTAGGTTTTTTAATCTTTTAGAAATGAAAAGCTCACTTTTGTGAGCTTTTCTCTTTTAGGTTGTTTGACAAATTTTGTTTAGGACTCAAATTTCTCAAATTTATATTTTGAATGACTTCCTGTTATAGTAGTATTAGGACGGCAGTAGCCTCGTAAATGCGAGTCTCATGCCTGAGAATACTACTATAGGGAGTCTTCTTTTTTTGCATAAATTTTCTTTTTCATTATTTTTCTGAAATTATTCTGAAGAGGGTACTCTACAATGAATTTATAAAGAGTATGAGGAGTGATTTTATGGAAAAAAATATTGAAATTAAGAATTTGTGTAAAGTATATGGAAATATTACCATATTAGACGATATAAATTTTGTAGCAAAGGAAGGGAGAGTGACTGCATTCTTAGGTCCAAATGGAGCAGGTAAAAGCTCTACCTTAAGAATATTATTAGGATTAGATCAAGCAACTTCGGGGAGTGCAACAATTGCAGGAATAAACTATAAAGATATTCGTAATCCTTTATTTGTTGTAGGAGCAACTTTTGATGGACTAGGGTCACCAAGTGATCGAACGGTATATCAACATTTAAGAATTGTGGCAGCCTCTAATGGAATTAAAAAAAGTAGAATTGATGAAGTATTAGCAGTAACGGATATTGCCCATAAAAAGAATGAATCCATTGGACATTTATCTCTTGGGGAGACACAAAGGGTTAGTCTTGCAACTGCATTACTTGGAAATCCACAATTTCTTATATTGGATGAACCGACTAATGGATTAGATCCTAGCGGTATTCGTTGGCTAAGAAATTTCTTAAAAGAACAATCTGAAAAAGGGAAGACTATCTTATTATCTTCTCATATTTTGTCAGAGGTAGAAGCTGTTACGGATGATGTAGTATTCATTCATAAAGGGAAAATTATTGCAAACGGAGAATTAAAGAAAATTATGAAGGATACGGTAAATCTAGAAGAAGTCTTTTTCAACCTTATTCAAGAAGGAGGAAAAGAAGATGAAGTTATTTTATAGTGAATTATTAAAGATTACTTATTCCAAACTTTTCAAAATTGTTTTGCTAATCCTTTTTATCGTACAACCATTTTTTGCCTATCTTGGTATAAAAGCAGTTTTAGAAATAGGATTACAGGCTACTCCTGAGAATACAGCAATTTTGGCAGAAGCGATTCCTCCGATTGAATATTTAGGATTTGATACAGTTATGTTAGGAGTGATGCCAATGATTATTTTGGGTGCTGTTTATGGTGGAAATGAATTTAAAAACCATCAACTACGAACGACTCTACTAGCTAATAGTAATAAGAAGAGTTTATACTTTTTTAAATTAATAACGTTAACACTTTTATCAGCTATCCTTTCATTTCTATCGATTATAGTTACCATTGAAGTGGCTCATTTTACATTAGGAAATTTAGGACTAGGTGTTTTATTAAGTTTTAAAGTTTGGTACTTTATTTTATTGGCGACACTAGCATGGGTAAGTCTCACGATTTTATCTTACTTTATAGCTTTTCTATTTCGAACAGCCATTGCTAGCTTATTATTTTTAATTCCTCAAATTTATAATGTTGGGGAGTTTCTCTCTACTCATTTTGAATGGGGAAAGGTTCTTCCGGTTGCTTTAGGAAATAGCTTCATTGCATCATCGGAAACTAGATTCTCACCTCATCCATTTTGGACGGCTACTTTATTATTTCTTTGGGTGTTCATTTTTGGGCTAATTGCCTATTGTCAATTTGAAAAAAGGGATGTAGGGGGGAAATTTTAATGCTAGGAAATCAGATAAAAAGTGAATATTTGAAAATAATATATTACAAAGGATTATCGGTAACGTTAGTATTTTCTATTTTATTTCTATTAGCAATGTTACTGGCATTAAATCCATCTGCCCTAATGATTAATGGAGATTTTATAGTGACACAGTTTTTGCAAAGTATCTATTTAGCGCAAACAGTTTTTGCAGTTTTTTCTGCGGTATTTTGGGGAAGAGAGTTTCTTAAAAGTTCTTTAAGGACAAGTTTATTATCGACCCCTAGTCGTGTGAAATTTTTTTGTATCAAGGTAATCGTAACTTTGTTATCGATTTTATGCTGTTTTTGTATAGCTATTGGAGTGGGAATTGGATTAGTATCGTTTTATTTTAAATTTCAATTAAGTCCAGAATTTCTAAGTACACTATTGCTAAAACTTATTCCACCTATAATTGCTACGATTCAAATTAGTATAATTACATTCTGCTTAACGATACTCATGGAATCGATGGTTTCTTCTTTAACAATTGTATTATCCATGATATTAGGACTAGGGCAGTTATTATTACAATATTCTTCTATGATGAATGTACTTCCTGTATTGGTGACTATGAATAGTTTTTCTATCAAAGAAATTTCTATCTATCCAAGTGTTACAGAAGGACTTTTCATTCAATCATTATGGACAATATTTTTTATTGGATTAGCCTATTATCATTTGCATCTAAAAAGTGTAAAATGAAAGCAAGATAGGAGTGTTGGGGTATGTCATATAAAATTCTAGTCATTGATGATGATGAAACTATTTTAAGATTAATCAAAAATATATTACAGTTAAATGATTATGATGTTACTACTAGAAATGGCATTGAGGAAGTAAATATCTGTGACTTTGTCGACTTTGATTTAATATTATTAGATATTATGATGCCACTAGATGGCATAGAGATTTGTAATGAAATTAGAGAACAGATTAAAGCGCCGATTCTTTTTATTACAGCTAAAGATATGGAGGAAGATTTAGTGAATGGATTATTAGCAGGAGCAGATGACTATATTACTAAACCATTCTCAGTAAAAGAATTGATAGCAAGAATTAAAATGCATCTTAGACGTGAAGAACGAAATAGACAAAATGGTAAACGATTAGAATTTGGTTCGATTTTGATAGATATGAATTTAAAAACAGTTTTTGTTGAGGAAAATGAAATCAAATTAACGAACCGGGAATTTATGATTATACAGTTACTAGCTAGTCAATCCTCAAGAATATTTACCATTGAAGAAATTTATACTGTTGTCTATCCTAACAGTTCTAATACTCAATTACGATCTATCTCTGAATATATGTATCAAATACGTTCAAAATTTAAACCCTATCACTTGAATCCGATTGAAACAATGAGGGGAGGCGGCTATAAATGGAAAATAAAATAAGCTTTAAACAACTTGTTCAAAAGACATGTCTTACCATTATAGTTGAGTTTGTAATTGCTATTTTAGTATTGTACCTACTTCCATTATTGTCGATTTCTATTAAAGTTGCTGGTGAAGAAACAGCTCATCCTGTATTATTGAATATTTTTTCTTGGATATATATATGTATCGCTTTATTAGTGATTGTTAGTTTTAATATACGACAATTACTATTGAAAATACATAAAGAGATGAATATTGTTTACCATCAATCCATGTGGTTAGAATCTAGTGATTTAACAGAATCCTTAATGATTACAGAATTTATCGAAACGAATCAAAAAATTAATCAAATGCAACAAAAAATCGAAGGGATGCTTGAAAAAGAACGCCAACAAAAGGAAGCATTAGTGTTTAAAGTATCAGCAGCTTCCCATGATTTAAAAACACCATTAACAGTTATTCAAGGAAATTCTGAACTATTATCTCATTCAGCTATTGAAGAAAAATATCTTCCCTATATTCAAGATATCAATATAGCAAGCAACCGTATGATTGAATATATTAACCGATTACTACTGTATTCGAAAACTTTTTATGAGAACGAAAATGAATGGAAAGAGTACTCCTTACAAGATGTCATCGAGTCTATTGAACAAGAAATCTATTATCTGCTAAAAGACAAAACAATTGTTACTTTCCAATATAATGAACAGCTAGATAAAAATACTACAGTATATCTTCATTTGAATTATGTATTAAGAGCAGTGATGAATATGATGCAAAATGCACTAGAATATAGCACAGCAGATAAAAAAGCAATCAAAGTTGATTTACAATACGCTCATCAGCAGTTAGTGATTAGTATTTGGAATAATGGTGCGCATTTAACTGATGAAACATTACAACATGCAGATTCATTATTTTACCGAAAAGATAAAAATCGCAATCTGAATGATGCCCATTTTGGAATAGGATTAGCATTTGTTAAAAGAGTGTCAGAATTACATCATGGAACATTAGAAATTAAAAATGAAGATGATGGAGTGAAAGTAACAATCAGTGTTTTTACAGGAAAAAATAAAAAATAGTGACATAAATTTTATTCATCGTTCTAAATTTGTATAAAATGATTTTTTTCACAAGGTTATTGTATTTCCCTAAAAAATCCATATAATTATAATTAGAAGGAGGGTAGCGTTTTCAAATTTTATTTTAAGAATTACGAAACAAGAAGATGATTAGGGGGAGTTAACAATGAAATGGTGTAAAAATTTAAAATTTATTTTATTAGCATTACTTGTCTGTTCGATTGCTCTGTTATCAAGTTGTTCAAAAGAAATAAAATATGCTATAAATCCTTATACGAACATAACAGTTGATCCTGAAAATGATGAGAGTGATGAATTATTGTTTGAACGCTTAAAGGAAGTAGAAGCTGATTATATAGAAGAAGCAAAGAATGTATTTTTAACTTTCTATCCTAAAGAAGAAAAGGAACAATTAGTGGATAAGACGATAACGATACGTGAACCGTATACACTTTTTACTCCACGTGATGATTTTAATGAAGTAGCTCTTCACTTTACGGTTTTTGTTGATGAAAAACCTTATGCTCATATTAGTATTTTAAAAAAATATAGTAATGGGACGTTTGCTGCCTCATTTATGGAAGAGAAAACTTACCCAAATAGATTTCCGATGAAACATGGGTGTTATCGTTTTACATCGATCGATAATGGATTTCATATTGAATCTGTGAAGTATGATTCCACAAAAGAATATGGAAATTTGAATAACGTAGTTTATACTTTTGATCCAACAGAATTGTAAGATATTTTCGAATGACTTCCTGTCATAGTAGTATTAGGACGGCAGCAGCCTCGCAAATGCGAGTCTCATGCCTAAACTTTGAGCCTATGGTCTCAAAGTTTCCTGTAAGATAAACCGAATAGGCTTATCTTACTCATACTACTATAGGAAGTCTTCTGGTTTTACGTCACCTAATAAGAGTACGTATATAATCGAATGACTTCTTGTCATTATAGCATTAGGGTCTTCTTTGTTTTTGTGTCATTTTCGAGCAAAATATTCTTCCAAACAACAGAGATATCTTGAGGGTATCTCTTTTTTTATATTGCTAAAATATGGTATACTACTAATAGTATGTTTACAGAATGGAGTGATAAAACGATGGATATGTCCAAAGTCATTGAACAAATGGTGGAATTGAAAGATGTCAAAAGAATTAGGGAATTATTCAACCAGAATTATCCAATCGATATCGCTCTAGGATTGGAAGAAGTTACTGATGAAGTGCTTAAAAACTTCATGTATACTATTTCTAATACACGATTAGCTTCCATTTTGGAAGTTAGTGACCCCGAACTTCAAATTCGAATGTTAGAAAAATTACCTTTCCGTCGTGTAGGATTATTGTTCCAACAAATGTCTAATGACGATGTCGTGGATATTTTAGGAAATCTGCCAATTGGAATTCGTAAAAAATATTTGAATATGATGAAGGGTTCTTCTCAAGACGAAATTCAAACGATGTTAAAATATCCTCAAGATTCTGCCGGAGGGATTATGACGACAGAATTTATTTCTGTGAAGGAACATTTAACTGTTGAAGAAACATTGACGAAGTTAAGAGAAATTTCTCCAAATACAGAAGTGATTCACACGATTTTTGTCACAACATTCCAAAATCAATTAATTGGTTGGATTGATATTCGTGACTTATTTACAAATGAATTAGATGTCAGTTTACACGATTTAATGCATACAAATATTATTTCTGTAGTTCCTGAAGAAGACCAAGAGGAAGTAGCTCGTCTATCTTCAAAATATGACTTATCAGTTGTTCCCGTAGTTAGTACGAAGGGCGTTTTAATTGGGATTATTACAATTGATGATATCGTCCACGTTCTTCAAGAAGAGCATCATGAAGATATGCTTTTAATTAGCGGGGTTGAAGGAACAGAAAGAATTGGTGGACCATTTATTGAATCGATTAAGAAACGGACACCTTGGTT
Source organism: uncultured Granulicatella sp. (assembly GCF_963515095.1). Lineage (GTDB taxonomy): Bacteria > Bacillota > Bacilli > Lactobacillales > Aerococcaceae > Granulicatella. The sequence continues at coordinate 9,294 of NZ_CAUPXD010000018.1, forward strand.
ATTAATTAATTTAATTACAGCCTTTATGGCTTCAGCAGTTGTTGGGATGTTCCAATCAACGATTGAACAAGTCGTTGTTCTTGCGGTTGCCATGCCGATTATTACAGGGATGGGAGGAAACTCAGCTTCTCAAACTCTAGCTCTAGCAATTCAAGAAATTGCATTAGGACAATTATCATTGGAAAAAGACAAAAAGTATGTTTGGAATGAAATTGTTTTAGGCTGTATGAACGGACTTATTACTGGAGTTGTAGCGGCGCTTGCGCTATATATTCCTTATCAAAACTTTTATTTATCGATTATTGTAGTTTTAGCAATGGCAATGAATTTAATGGTGGGAGCGATTTTTGGGTTCTTTGTACCTTTAGTTTTAAAAGCTATGAAATTAGACCCAGCCATTTCATCAACCATCTTTGTAACAACGGCAACAGACGTTCTAGGATTCTTCTTTTTCCTAGGAATCGCACAAGTCTTTTTACCGTTATTAATTTAGACATTAAGGAGATTATGAATGAATTTAGAAGAAATGAGAAAACGACAAGAGCGCATCAGAAACTTCTCGATTATTGCGCATATTGACCATGGAAAGTCAACTTTAGCTGACCGTATTTTACAAGCGACAGATACTGTAGCTGATCGTGAAATGCAAGATCAATTATTAGACTCTATGGATTTAGAACGTGAACGTGGTATTACGATTAAGTTAAATGCGGTGGAATTAACGTATGATGCTAATGATGGAACAGAGTACATTTTCCACTTAATTGATACTCCAGGGCACGTGGACTTTACGTATGAAGTGAGCCGTAGCTTGGCAGCTTGTGAAGGAGCAATTCTTGTAGTAGATGCTGCTCAAGGGATTGAAGCTCAAACATTAGCAAATGTATATTTAGCGATTGATAATGACTTAGAAATTGTTCCAGTTATTAATAAAATTGACTTACCTGCTGCAGATCCCGAACGTGTTCGTACTGAAATTGAAGATGTGATTGGAATTGATGCAAGTGAAGCCGTTCTTGCCAGTGCTAAAGTTGGTATTGGAATTCCAGAAATTTTAGAACAAATCGTTCATAAGATTCCAGCACCTACTGGAGACTTAGAAGCGCCATTACAAGCATTGATTTTCGACTCAGTTTATGATGCTTACCGTGGAGTAGTCTTAAATGTTCGTATTCAAAACGGAATTGTAAGACCTGGTGACAAGATTCAATTAATGAGTAATGGAAAAACATTTGATGTTGTTGATGTTGGTATTTTCTCTCCAAAGCCAATTAGTCGTGATTACTTAATGGTTGGGGATGTAGGATATATTACAGCTTCTATCAAAACAATCCAAGATACTCGTGTAGGGGATACTGTTACACTAGCGAATAATCCAGCAAGCGAACCGTTATCCGGTTATCGTAAAATGAATCCAATGGTTTACTGTGGTTTGTATCCAATTGATTCTTCAAAATATAATGATTTACGTGATGCATTAGAAAAATTACAATTAAATGATGCTGCGTTACAATTTGAAGCAGAAACTTCTCAAGCATTAGGATTTGGTTTCCGTTGTGGTTTCTTAGGATTACTTCATATGGACGTTATTCAAGAACGTTTAGAACGTGAATTTGATTTAGATTTAATTACAACCGCTCCATCAGTAATTTACCATGTTCAAAAAACAGATGGTACAGAAGTAGTAGTGTCTAACCCTGCAGAAATGCCAGACCAATCAAGTGTTCAATCGATTCAAGAACCTTATGTAAAAGCATCTATTATGGTACCGAATGAATATGTGGGAAGTGTCATGGATATTTGCCAACGTAAACGTGGTACTTTTGTAACAATGGATTACTTAGATGAATATCGTGTCAATGTGATTTACGAAATGCCTCTATCTGAAATTATTTTTGATTTCTTCGATTCATTGAAATCAAGTACAAAAGGATATGCATCATTAGATTATGATTTAATCGGCTATCGTGAAAGCAAACTAGTGAAGATGGATATTATGTTAAATGGTGAAGTAGTCGATGCTTTAAGTATTATCGTTCATAAAGATTTTGCTTATAATCGTGGTAAAGCCATTACAGAAAAATTAAGAACATTAATTCCTCGTCAACAATTTGAAGTGCCAATTCAAGCAGCAATTGGAAACAAAATTTTATCTCGTACAAACATTAAAGCACTACGTAAGAATGTATTAGCTAAATGTTATGGTGGGGACGTTTCTCGTAAACGTAAGTTATTAGAGAAACAAAAAGAAGGTAAGAAACGTATGAAACAAGTGGGATCCGTTGAAGTACCACAAGAAGCGTTCATGTCAGTGCTTAACCTTAACGAAGAAGAGAAGTAGTTTTTTTAATGACTTTTTACTGTAGTAAAAGGACGCAAGCAGCTTCGCTAAAGCGAATCTCATTGCTAAAACTTGAGCCTAAGGTCTCAAGTTTTCCTGTAATATAAGCCTGAAAGGCTTATATTACTTCTACTACTGTAAAAAGTCATTTGTGTTGTGTCATTCTTTTATGGATTGGCGTATAAATATCTTCTTTTACTCATGCTAGTGTTTTCATTCTTTAACAATCCTACGGATGATAAATGATTTTAAAAATGTTATACTAATACTGTAAATGTTCTAGGGAAGGAGTTTGATGGGATGGAAATCGATCCATTTAAAGATTATTTAATAGAATCAGAGCCAGATAAACAGAAAAAAGTTTATGCATGGCGTACAGCTATTGGTTTACAAGATGTCGATGGATTAAAACCATCTCAGTATTTAATCGAAACTGCTACCCAGAATATTGAAGGGTACATTACGATTGAAGAAGTATTAGACCGAATTGACTCTTATTATGAAGAAAAAGAAGTACTCTCTCCTGAAAGTGAACGTACAGAAGAAGCAGATAAAGTAGCTTCTCGAATTGCGCAACTTCTTTCTGAAACAGCATTTTCCTTTACACCACAGGAGTATATTTCTATTCATCGAAAATTATTTCAAGGAATTTATCCGCATGCAGGTAAGATAAGAGAGTATAATATTACTAAAAAAGAATGGGTACTAGATGGAGATAACATTTTGTATGGAAGTGCATCTGAATTAGAGGCAACCCTTGAGTATGATTTTTCTAGAGAAAGAGAGTTTAGTTATAAAGGATTGAGAATGGAGGAAATCATTCATCATTTAGCGGTGTTTATTTCTAGATTATGGCAAATCCATATTTTTGGAGAAGGAAATACAAGAACGACTGCTGTATTCTTTATTAAATATTTAAGAACTCTTGGATTTACTGTGACGAATGAGAGTTTTGCAGAACATTCTTGGTATTTTAGAAATGCACTTGTTCGTGCAAATTATACGAATTTACCAAAAGGAATTCATGAAACGACAGAGTATCTAGAGTTATTTCTTAAAAATTTATTGTTGAATGAGAATCATCTGTTATCCAATCGTGATCTTAGAATTCATGAATGATAAATTTAAATAATAATTGCGATAAAGTTTTTCGGAACTTATTTAAAACACCGGACTTAAAACACCGGTGTTTTTTTATTGCTTAAAATTAGAAAAACTATTTAAAAATATTTTTAAATAACTCTTGCATTTTGATTTCAGAAGGAGTATTATCTATTTAAAGAAAATTTTAAATAGAAAGAGATGAGGATATGTCTGTTAATGATATTTTGTCTGCATTATCGGATGAAAACCGTCGTAAGATTTTAGAAATTTTACGACAGGGGCGAACGAATACAGGAGACTTAGCAAATAGCTTACAAATCACACCGCAAGCATTGTCGTATCATTTGAAAAAGTTAAAACAAGCGGATTTAATTTATGAAACAAAGGAAAAGAACTTTATTTATTACGAATTAAATTTAACCGTTTTAGAAGAGGCAATCGTTTGGATGAATTCAATTATTGGAGGAAATTAATATGTTAGTAGAACAAAGAAAGATTTATTTATTAGATGTCATTTTGACCTTTTTACCTATCTTACTCGCTTTATGCGTTGTATGGTATGCACCTGAGACAATTGTTTCTCGTTTTGATTTAGAAGGAAATGTTGTTGCAATAGCTTCCCGTTGGACGATTTTAATATTACCAATTTTCATTTTATTATTATCTGGTTTGATCAAATGGATTGATGCTAAAGAATTAGTCGGAAGTCAAAATAAGGAAATTAGCCGTTATATTTTCAGAGTAACATTACTATTGTTTAACGCTATTGCAGTTTTCCAATTTGTCTTAATGTTGACAGGAGTTAGTATGGGTTCTCAAATGGGACGTTTGATGGCATTTATTATTGGATTATTTATGATATTCATTGGAAATGTTAGTCCTAAAATCAAGGAAACGAATAAGCACTTTGGGTTCCGTGTGCCATGGATTATGAACAATGATGAAGCTTTTAGAAAAACACAACGATTCTTTGGATTTGCGAGCATGGTTTCTGGTGTAATCTTTATTCTAATCTCGTTATTTGCTGGGAATCAATTAGCAATGATTCTTGTGAGTGTCGGTTTGTTGGTAACGATTCTTATTACTATAGTGTATTCGTATAAAATTAGTCATTAAATAATGAATGACTTTTCCTTTGTAGAATTTAGACTTTAGTTAGTTTTTGTGCTAGGAGGAAAAGTCATTTTATTTTTTGATAAACATTAACAGTGTATCGCTAGTTTTGTTCTTTTTCTAGTGCAATATCAACTTGTTTTTGGATGAGTTGATCATAGTCATGACTCATTTTTTCATACAAAGCTTTATCATAATTCTCAATCGCATGATTCCATTGGAATAAATCAGGAATCTCTTCTTCATGTAAGTTCGGATGTTCGTGAAGTAATAAGTTCAAATGTATGAAAATTCGTTTAATGAGGGCAGAATAATATTCGTCTTTTCTAAAGACATTGAACTCCTCATAAGAGATAGTTGTTTGTTGAGAAAGACATATCATCGGTAAATTATCTTCGTTCAATATTTCAATCTCTTTCCCACTAAAGGTATCACGATGATAGGCAAATAGAATCATTTTCAATAATAATGGTGCTTCGTGATTCAATGTTGGTTGAGCTTCGGGAAAAATAATGGAATTTGGTATAGAGCTAACAAACAAATGTATGAAATTAGCAATATGATTTTTCGGAAGTGTGTAAGTGCGTTTTAAATTAGAAGAGTCGAATGGTGAAGTCATATGTATCATCCTTTACTAAAGTTTTATAACTTTATTATATCAGAGGAAAATAAATATGGTTACTGTTTTAACAACAGTTTCTTCAAGTTTTGGTCAATATTCTCAATTACTACGGAGAAAAGTCTTTTTTCACATTGATTTTTAATTTAAGGAGCAGTATACTGTACGTGAAAACGATAACAAGTTTAAGAATGGAGATTATGATGCAAACAGGGCAAAAAATATTAATCGGTATTTCTATTGTAGTAGGTGTTATTTGTATTGAATTAAGTATGTATGTCATTCCTTTTATAGAAGAAGTTAAGGAGTTTGAATTCCCTATGTTTGTTGTAGGTGTTATTCTTTGCATCATCTCGATTATTTGTGGAATTAGACATCAAAAAAGTTAAGGAGGGTAGAAGAATTGGGTTACTTATATTTATTTAACAGTAATAGGGGGAGTCTTTATGTTAGGAAAATATAGAGTAGTTAGTATTGTATTGTTAAGTATTTGTTTAGCTTCTTGTGGCCAACAGAAAAATACACAAGAAACGACGGTTCAAGAAAGTGTTACAACGGTGGAACAAAGTAAAACTACTAACTTTCAATTAGGAAAAGGAAGTAATCAGTTTAATACTGTTTCATTTACTGAAACGTTTAGGGACAAGAGTATGGTCGCTCATTATGCAGAAGAGTATCCAGACTTTATTCCGCAAATGTTATCAGATGATGGAAAATTATATGGAAGTGTGAATCATGTTGGAATTTTGGAAATTGATTTAAAAACAAATACTCATTCATTGGTTCATGAAATAAGTGATGCAACAGTTTTCCATCAATGGGTTCGAGCAGTCGACAAAAATTGGGTATTTTTTGAGGAATATATAGCCTCAAAAGAAAATGCAAACTTCTACTTATTGAATCGTACAACGGGTGAAGTTACAACTGTCAAAGAGAATGAAAAGATGCCACCAGTTCATCACATTACAGCATTCTTTACAGAAGATTCGAAGTTAGTATTTAATATTGTTAAGGATAGTAAAGAAGATACATCTTTAAATATGCTTCATAAATTGGAAACAACAACGATGAAAGATCAAGTCATTGATCAAAATACCGTTTCACCGATTCAATTCGATGGAAAACTCTATTATATTCGCTACGATGCAGCTACTAATCATTCAGAAGCTGTTCAATATGATATGAAGAGTGGAGAGAAAGAAGTAATGTTGACACATCAAAGTGCAACAGAACATTTGAGTCAGTTATTTACGGATCAACATGAATTATATGTTTCACTGGGAACTGATTTGAAGAGTGGAACCATTTACCATGTCAATCAAGCAGAAAAGAAATATGATTGGGTCTATGGGTATACAAGCACAGGATTTATCCAACAGAATCACCTTGGATTCATGAGTTTCTCTGCAACTAATACTGAATCAGGACGGTACAAAACACCTTATCGTTTGATTGACTTACAACATCGTAATGAATATGACTATGATGGAAGCATGATATTCCTATCAGAAAAAGGAATGGCATGGGTAGCCTTCAAGAAAGATACAAAAGACATTCCAAAAGGCGAAACATTCCGAAACGAAAACTCAGAAATTCATTATGTTGAATTTGAATGATGATGAAAAGTGATATACAACTACAAGCTCCTAGAATGAACTAGGGGCTTGTTTTCTAATTTAAAGTAATTATTAGCATTAATCGTTGACTTTTGTTCTTAATAATATTATCTTTTTAAGAGTAAAAAAATTTTTAATTGAAAAAATAAGGAGCTAAGTAGTTATGAACATCACACTTTTTGTCTACAGTTTACTGTTATGTATATTAGCATTTTTTGCTTATAAAAATGAGTTAGGAATATCTATTACTTCAATTCTACTAGTAGTATTGTTAACATTATTTGCAGGGATTCATCTGTTGTATACACATATCATTATTAAAGTAGTAATTTCCTGTTTGTTGTTATTGATTTCGTTCATGTTTTATGTTGATAGAAGTAAGAGTCTTAAGAATGTACATATGTCGCATCATATTATTAGATTGCTGCTTCATTTAGTTTTAATAGTTAATTTATGGGTATTTTAGATTTAAAGAAAAGAAGAAACAAAATGAATCATACTAATGCTATTGGTAGCAATTGGAAGGACGTTCGAAAAGAACTATTCACACAATAAGAAATTCGTAAAAGTGATGAAAGAGTTGAGAAGATTAGTAAAACAATTGAAGAACAAAAGAAAGAGCAGCAAGAGAAAGAAAATTAGAAATTTCTGTAAAAGGTAATACTGGCATATAAAAATAAAAACAAGCTCCTAGAATGAACTAGGGGCTTAAAAAATATCTGAATGAGTTCCTGTACGGGAAGCCACTAAAATAAGGTTTCCATTTAAGATCTTTTTTAAATTGATTGGTTGTTACTAATTCTAGCATATTATTCACCAATGACTTCATTAAATAATTCGTCAACAGAATGATATTTCTTTGGCTGAACTTTGCCATTCATAATATCTCTAGCTTCTTGAATAGCTAATTCAGTTTGATGATTATAGCGAGGTAGTTTAATTTGAAATGGAAATCCACCTTCCATTATTGAAGTTCTTAAGAAAATATTAATAGCATCAGTTACTGTTATTCCAAAGCTAGAAAATAATTCTTCAGCTTGAGCTTTAGTAGATGGTTCAATTCTTAAATTTATATTCGTAATTTTTTTAGTCTACGGTAGGTCTTTTTTGTTTGAACTTTTTTGAGATTATGGTACAATGAAAGCAGAAAAGGAGTCTAGCACCAACTAGACTCCAATGTAGAACCGTTAAAAAGACGGTGGCTTAAGTTAAAGTTTTTTAATAACTCGTCCTACTCGCCAAAAGTGGGGACGGGTTATTTTTTGTTTTGGTCTTTAAAGATTTTATAGCACAAACCTATCAGTGCGATCACAAATGTACCGAACAAAAATAAAATTTGTACAACTTCAAAGGCTGTCAACTCAAGGCTCCTCCTTTCTAACAGATTTTAAGAATATGCCCATAGGCATCACCTACTTTCTGAAAAAGAGTAGCCACCGTCTTCACTTTTCTACAATTTTCATTATACAATAAAAATGATTATTTTTCGACTGATAGAATGACTTACTACAGATTTAATCTATAGTAAGTCTTTTTTGTTTATGGGGGTTCATTTTGAACAAAATTCTTTGCCTATAGATTTAGGAGGGATAATAATAAATCAATTTTGTGCATTTTTAAATTCCTGAAAGTGTGCATTCTTATAGTAGCATTTATAGATTTTCTCCATCAACTCTATAAATTATAGACCCAAAATTATAAAGGCATCTACTGTGAAGTAGGTGTCTTTTTGCATCATTCATTGAAATCAAACATCGACTATGTTAACGTTAAGGTACTTACAACAGATAAAGGATAATGACATGAAAAAGAAAACAACAAGTATCATAGAAGAACAATTACAACGACTCAACAGTTCCCCATTATTTGCCATCTCATTAAGTGGGAAGGAATTATCTCATTCTAATTTTTGGGCATGGTTATTAGAACAAGAAGTCGAAGGAAAACATCCATTTATCGAAGTATTTATCCCTGATTTTTATCAAAATGGATGTACCTTCATCTCAGTCGAACGAGAAAAGAAACATGTGGATCTAACGATTACTTATAAAAACAAAGATAATGAAACAGAAGTACTGATTATTGAAAATAAAATCAAGTCGATTCCAACAAAAGAACAATTGATGAGATATGAAGAAGAACTAGGAAAACAAGACTTACCTATTACAGGAATTCTAACAGGATTATATGCATCACTAGATATTCAAGAATTAGGAAAATGGTCATTCTTAAGTTACCAAGAAATTGCTAAACGAATCATGAATATCAAAAAAACATATCCAACAATGGATTTTGCAGACTATATCAAACAATATGCAGAAGATATCGAAGTACTCTATGACTTATTTCAAAGCAAAATGGAGCAAAATAAAGGCAAATACATCATTGGAGATAAAGACTTAGAAAAAATCCGCTATTCTGATATTTATGTAAAACTAAAAGGGTCAGAATTCATGGAAGAAATAAATAAACGACTAACTTTTGAAGCATATAAAGATTGGGCAAAACCAGTTTGTGGACTCAGCTTCAACCATAAGAAACCAACTCTCAGTATCGTGTTCTCTCAAAGAATCGATGAAGATCCAACAAAAGAAATAGGCATGATTGGCGTACAAATAGAAGGTGACCAATTCAGAATTTATGGAGGAGCTTCGCAAGAAGGCAATTATCACGAGGAAACGGTTATTAATAAACTATACGATTGCGATTATTTCAAGAGAAATTTTGTAGAAGAAATCGTAAAACAAAATCGCACTTCTAAAATGAGAAATAACTATTGTAAGTATGGGAATGATGCAGCTAAATATTGCCATTGTTATCAATATTGGAAGATTGATAACTTTAGCTATGATGCCATTATTGATGAGTTGATGAAGCAGATGAAAATAGCGGAAGAGAAGATTAAGAACGGCTTGACGTTTTCGGAGTAGGAAGACGGCGTGAGCCGTTTTTTTGTCTTTATCCTAAAAAAACAAAAACTCCAATCTTAAAAGACTGGAGTTTAAACTTCAAAGAAACCAATTGCTTGTTAGTGACGCCAACACATGACGCTTACCTAGATAACGGCACGAGAACAAGACTTACTGTTGGTGAATGTATATTAGCATGTTTTGTTTTAAATTACAAATATTAATTGAAATTATGACATAAAGATATTATGATTACGTTAAGAAAGTTGGAGGTAGTCATATGGAAAGAGTTGCTGAACCAATAATATATAATTTAGATTATACTGAAAAAATGGATAATCAATATGAGATTGTTGAACCAAATGATGAAAGAGTAATTTTTAAGTTTCCTACGGTTTATATTGTTCATCATAAAAAAGATTCAAAGTATACTGTTTATGTTGGAGAAACTACAGATATTAAGAAACGCACTTTTCAACATTTAAAAGTAGATATAAAATCAAGAGAAGATTGGTTAAATTTTTCAGAGGAATCTGATGTAAAAATGTTTGTAATTGGACATGAAATGTTTAATAAATCATTAACATTAGATATTGAAAATAAATTAATGCATTATTTGAGTAGTACTGATACTGTAAGTGGTGTTAATAATAGACGATTAAATCAACAAAATGAATATTATACATCAGATAATATGGAGACAATTTTTTCAAAAATATGGAGAAAATTACGTTCGTTTGAACCAGATATTTTTCCTACTAGAAAAAGAATTGAAGATGCAGCTGTATTTAAAGCATCTCCATTTCATAAGTTAACGCAAGAACAAGTAAATGCAAAAGAACAAATTATGTTAAGAATTGTTACTAATATTGCAAATAGTATTTCTAATAATGATGTAGAAAGTAAACTAATTATGGTAAATGGTGAAGCTGGTTCAGGTAAGACAGTTTTAATGAGTAATTTGTTTTATGAACTATTTCAGGAATCTAGTTTAGGGAAAAATGAAACTGTATTGAGTGGAATTACACCATATCTTTTAGTGAATCATGATCAGCAATTGAAAGTATATAAAGAAATTGCTAAAAAATTAGGTATTAATAAAAAGGGGGAAGAGAATTTAGTTCAAAAACCAACAAGTTTTATTAATAATCATTCTCCAGAAAATAAAGTTGATGTAGTTATAGTAGATGAAGCTCATCTATTGTTAACACAAGGTAAGCAATCATATAGAGGTAAAAACCAGTTATTAGACTTATTAGAACGAGCAAAAGTAGTTGTAATTGTTTTTGATGAGAATCAAATTTTATTAACTGAACAGGTATGGGAATCTGAATATTTAGATAAGCTAAAACATGAGTGTAATTTAAATCAAAATTACATTGAATTAAAAAATCAAATGAGAATACATTCTGGACAAGAAACAGTTCGTTGGATAAGAAATATTATTGATAATAATACTATTGGTGATATTCCTAGAGATTCAAAAGGCTATGATTTAAAAATCTTTAATTCTCCATCTGAAATGGAAGAAGAAATTATAAGAAGAAATAATAATGAAGATATGGGATTATCTCGTATGGTAGCTACTTATGATTGGGAATATAGTCAAAATAATGCCCCAGAAGGAGAGTTATGGAAGGTTACAGTTGGTGATTGGTCAATGCCATGGAATTTTGAACTCTTAAAGTCAAAATACAAAAAAACTAAGAAATCTAAAAAATCGATTAATGACAATTCATTAGCTTGGGCAGAAAATCCTAAGTCTATTGAAGAGATAGGTTCTACATTTTCAGTACAAGGCTTTGATTTGAATTATGTTGGTGTAATTATTGGTCCATCAGTAAGTTTTAAAGATGGTAAGGTTGTTTTTCTACCAGAGAATAGTAAAAATAAAAAAGCAGTTCGCAATAGAACATTTGAATATGAGAATGATAAACCCAAAAAACAAAAGTTTGGAGAAACATTATTAAAGAATGAATTAAATGTACTTCTGACAAGGGGAGTAAAAGGATTATATATTTATGCAGTAGATCCTGATTTACAAAGAGAATTATTAAAGAGACAGGGAGAAAAACATAATGGCTAATGAAAATAATATCAGTATGAAACGTATTAATAAATTTCATGATGATCATAAATGGAGACAGTTTCATAATGCAAAAGATTTAGCTTTATCTATTTCTATAGAATCTGCAGAATTATTAGAATTATTTCAATGGACAACAGCTGAAAAAGCAGTAGAAAATAAGTATGAATCTATTGAAGAAGAATTAGCAGATATTTTAATTTATTCATATACACTTGCAGAAAAGCTAGGGATGGATATTGATGAAATCATAGAGAAGAAACTTGTTAAAAATTTGAAAAAATATCCGGTATAAATTTAGTAGAAGTTAATAAAAACTCCTCAATGAATCAAATGTTGAGGAGTTTTTATTTATACTTATTCGTTAAATAAGAATAGTTAAGTTGTTTTGATAACTATATATTGTGTATATTCCATATTTTTACACTGTATTTTGTGTTTTTTGTTAGATTTTAATTACTAAATCAGATATAATAAAGGTAAATAATACAAGAAATAAAAATAAGATTTTTTTTAAAGAAAAGGAGGATTTTACTAATCGAATAATTGAGAATTTTTATAATATTTTATAAGGAGGAAATTGTAATGAAACAAACACCAGATAAAAAAGGCGGAAATTCTAATATATATTTCACTGAAAATTTAAAAGCAAGAAAATTTTTAAGAAATACTTCTTCAAATGAAAAAATAGAAAGATTTAAATTAGAATTAAAAATTATGGAAAATTTTAAAGTTAAACCCATTGATAATATAGTGACAGTTTATGATGTTATTGTTGATTCTAAGGATGTTAAAAAATCTTACATAGAAATGAAAAAATATGATGGTAATATAAATGAGTTATTAAATTATACAAGAGGTGAGGTTAGAAAAACTTTTAAATTATTATTGCCCATTTTACATGCGCTGAATAAAATTTCAAAATTTGAAATTCCTATTTATCATAGAGATATTAAACCAGATAATATTTTATATGAAAAAAATGGAGAAGATTATAAATTATTTTTATCAGATTTTGGAATTTGTTATTTAGATAGAGAAAGTGAAAGGTTAACACAAGCTGAAACAGCAATTGGAGCTAGAATGTTTATTGCTCCAGAATATGAAAAGGGAAGAATTGAAAAAGTTGACCATAAAGGAGATATATTTTCGATTGGAAAAGTAATTTGGTATATGATTAATGGTTTAGAAAATGATTTTTTACCATCAAATTTTTGGCACCTTGATGAGTATAATCTAGTAGAAAAATTTCCAGATAATGAAGATATAATTTTTGCCAATAATATTATATCGATTTGTTTAAATTATATTCCTGATAAAAGACCGAATTATGATCAATTAATTATTTTAATTGAAAATTTTCTAAAAAAATCAAAAATTGATAGTGATGAAAGATTGAAAATGGAAGCTGGAATATATAATGAAAAAAGAAAAATTGATTTAAAAGAAATAAAAGAAAAAAATGCTTTATTGGTTAATACATTTAGTATATGCTTTGTCAAAGCATTAGAAAAATTAAATAATGCCTATGATTTAGAGCTAATTTCTAAAATATTATACGAATATAAAGAAAAATCTAAAAATGGAGTAGATTATACTTCAGTAAATGTGGAAAATAATACTGAACATGCACTTTACAGAAATAAGTTTGATAGAATTTATTTTTCTATTAATTATCATACAGCAAATGATTACGAAAAGTATTGTAATGTAGATATTCAATATCATATTTATTCAAAAGAAAAAATAACGAAACTATTTCGTATATTTTATAAAGAAAATGGAGTATTGTATTCAGAATTTAATGGAAAAATTGAACTTTTTTCAGAAGATGTTGTTTTAGCTTGGGGAGAAGACTTGATTTCGGAATATGTACGTTCATATAATCAAATTTAAAGATGTTAAACAATAAGATATAGTACAATGTATTGGTAAATTTTGTAATCAACCAATTCTAATGAATTCTTCTACCTCAAAATTTGGTATGATATTTTTAGTTGAGAATTCATACAGAATTATAGGATTATTGTTTGAAACAATTAATAAATATGGAATTTAACTTGAAGTCAATTATTTATACTTATACATTCTAAAGGTAGCGAATGAAGTAAAGTTTATTCTAGAACTGCAGTAGTTGTTATAACGGATTAAATTATTATAGAGTATTGAAAAAATGAAAAATCAGTTCATCTCACTTGACATATTAGTAAATTATCTATAATATTCCTCTAAAGGATTAGGTCAGGAAGCATACGATGCACTGACCATTTTTTAATAATGAATAATGCCTTTCCAAAATCAAGTAGGTTAGATGATATCACTGTCGAAGATGAAGTGTTTTCAGATATGTCTAAAACATTTATAAGTCTAGTTGGAATGGATATTGCGGATTATGTTAGAAAAACTGAAAAAAATGGTTCGTAAAAATGTCTCAATTCCAAGTTATTTAAATGAATTAGCTAAGAAGAGAAATCTAAATTTTAGCTAAATTCTACAAGAAGCATTATTAGCCGATTTAAATCATGTGTAAATTTTACCCTCGCCAAATCGTAGCATAATACGATTTGGCGAGTTTTTTTGTTCTAACAAAAAATATATAAAAAGTTCATAAATTTCCTTAATAACACCTTCAATGCTATAATGACGAAAGAAGTCATCCGTCAGATAATTTTCTAGTGTAAAGTAGGTGCAAAGTGAATCAAAAAGAAATTAGAAAACAATGTCAACAAATATGGGCAAGAAATAAATATTACGTATTGAGTAAATCCCATAAAGTTTATTTGGAAATAAGAGAATATTTAAAAGAACCCGAACTTGACTTAAATGTGTTACTTCAAAAGATTAATACAGTGAAAGAACTAAAAGAAAGTAAAAAAGATTTTCATAATGCAATTCTTCATGTATGGGGCTATTTTAAAAATATAGCTGAAAAAGTTGAAAAAGATGAATTGTTTCGGTTATTAGAGGAGTATAGAACTGGAGTAACAGATCAAAGTTCTATCATCAATTATATCCATACATTATTAGAGAAATACCCCAATCACTATTTACAACAATCAACGTTAATAACAGGAGAACAAGATGAGATTATGGCATGAACAAATGATACCAAAATTACCGAAGAATCAATTATTAGGGCAACATAGAGAATGTTGTGCACTTAGGGGAAATGGATGGAATAAGAAACATAAAACAGTTGATTATGTATTTTTATATTCTCCGTATCATCTATTTTGCTATCATACATTGATTATGAATGAGATGAATAGAAGAGGCTACCAAGTAGCAACGGAGTGGATAGATAAGAATTATCGTGGGAAGATTGCAGAAAGCTACGATAATCTTGAGGAAACAGAGATAAGCAGCCCAATTTATAAAGAGCATAATGAAGCATACCTACAGGAATGTATCGAGAATTTACGATTAAAAGGGATTGAAATTGAACTATAGATAAAATAAACCCTGCACCCAAAAGTATAGAGTTTTGGGTGCAGGGTTCTTTCTGTCTTATTGTTTTTTCTGTTTTGCTCGTTGTTCTAACATTCGTTTAACGAATTCCGGCATTTTAACATTTTCTCTGCCTTTTTTAGCGATTAATTTCTTCACGAATTCCGGCATTTGAATATCAGATTCTTGTTCTAGAATGTCTTTTGAGGTTTCCGGTGGTAACATTTCATCTAGTGTTTCTTCCTCATTCGTTTTAAGAGTGAAGCATTCTGTTTCGTGTGCTCGAACCGTTTCGTATAAGGCTTCTACTAAGAGTGGGTGAGTATCCGGCATTGGTGGTCTGTGATAGTGTACACCAAATTCATCACATAAGTCCTTACATTCAATATCATTGTCATATAAGACTTCAATATGTTCGCTAATAAAGCTAATTGGAATGAAAATATAATGTTCAGGATGTTCCGTTTGTTCTCGTAAGTATTCTAGAACGTCCGGTTTCATCCATGGTAGTCCAATATCACTTTCGCTTTGCCATGTATGAGTATACTGATGTTTTTCTAACCCTAATCTTTCTGCAATGATTTGTCCATTTTTGTAAATTTGGTCGATATAGGGATCTTCGAACTCCAATGCAATAACGGGTACGCTATGTGCTGAGAAGAATACTTTAAAACTTTCCTCTTTGACATCTTCGGTTAAAATCTTTTTGATTTCATTTTCCCAAAACTGCAATAAGTTCGGATTATGATACCAATCTTTTACAACGTGGAAACGAATCGTTTTGCTTTCGATAAATTTTTCATATCCATAGATGGAGTAGTAAGAGTAGTGCGGTTCAAGTGCTAAGCAGAGACATTCTTCGATTCCGTCTTGTTCCATTTGTTTAACGACTTCTGGAATGAATGGAGAAGAGAATTTATTGGCAAAATAGACGGTATATTCTCCTTGTACTCGTTCTTGTAATTTTGCTGCTTGCTGTTTTGAAATTTCTTGTAGGGGACTTCCACCAATTTTTTGGTAATTATCATGTAAATGTTGAATTTCTTGATCCGTTGGTCGAACTCCACGTCTAATATTTGTAAAAAATCTTGCGATATCTTCAAAAGTATATCCTTCAGGTGACCCAAAGGTCATAAGTAAAATTGCTTTTTTTGTCATATAACCACTTTCCTATGTGAATTTTTTCTCATCATAACATTTTTATGACTATCTGACTAGTAGAATACATTGAAATGGAGGTTATAAAATGTTTATAATAGAGAAAACAAACTACAAGGGGTCTTTTCTATGTATCAAAAAGTAGTAGATAGGTTGAATGAATTAGGCATTCCATTTCAAATTGTAGAACATGAACCTGTACTAACAACAGAACAAGCAGATCGTTTTATTGAAGGAATTGAAGGTGTTCGTACAAAGACAATGTTTTTAACAAATAAGAAAAAGAGAAATTTTTACTTAGTCATTATAGATGATGCAAAACGATTAGATATGGATGTTTTTAAAGAAATCGTAGAAGAAAATCGAATCAAAATGGCTTCAGCTGAAACGTTAAATGATAAAATGATGCTCCTACCAGGAACTGTATCTCCATTTGGCTTATTAAATAATAGAGACAAAGATATTCAAGTATATTTCGATCAAGAAATTGTATCTGAAGAACGAATGTGCTTCCATCCAAATACAAATGAGAAGACGATTTTTGTCAATACGGAAGATTTGTTTAGTTTTTTAAAGGCAATCGGATATGAACCACACGTAATTAAGTTATAAAAATGAGGTGATGATATGAAAAAACTACAAAAAAGAATGCATATTCGAGTTCTAAGTCCATCTTCGTCAATTGAACGAGTTGGTGGATTTGAAGCAAATAGGGCTGCTAAGGAAAGATTAGAAGAGTTAGGGTTTAGGGTTAGCTATTCAAAACATTATTTTGAGCACGACTTACTTGATTCTGCAAGTATTCAAAGTCGTGTGGAAGATTTACATGATGCATTTTTAGATTCTACAGTAGATGTCATTTTGGCAACAATTGGTGGATTTAATTCAAATGAACTTCTTCCGTATTTAGACTATGATTTAATTGCGAAACATCCTAAAATCATTTGCGGATATTCCGATACGACAGCTATTTTAAATGCGATTTATGCAAAAATAGGCATGTTGACCTATATGGGACCTTCTTATACAAGTTTTAAAATGAAGGAATTACAAGAATATCAAACAGCATCATGGCTTAAAGCATTAAGTAATACCCATTATGAATTAGCACCAAGTGAGAAATGGGGGAGTAATGCCTGGTATTTACCAGATGCACCATTGACATTTCAACCTACAAAATGGAAAGTATATAACCACGGTAAAGCTACCGCAACTGCAATCGGTGGAAATTTATCAACCTTTTCATTATTAAGAGGAACTCCTTATACTCCAAAACCAGAAGAGTATGCCTTTTTTATTGAAGAAGCAGAGGATGACGACTACTTTGATTTTGACCGAAATTTAGCAGCGTTATTACAAGCTTATCCAAATCCAAAAGCAATACTAATTGGAAGATTCCCAAAAGAATGCCGTATGACTGAAGAATTATTATTGTATATATTAGACAAATATCCAGTCTTAAAACAAATCCCGGTGATGTATGACTTAGACTTTGCACATACACAACCATTATTTACGATTACTATTGGAGCAAAAGTAACGGTGGATACAGAGGAAATGTCTATTAGAATGGATGAAGAAGGATTATAAAATATACTGTAAAAGACCCGAAGAAAACCACAAATTTTACAAAATTTTCAAAAAGCCTTTTCATTATTGCTATAATTTAGTACAATAGCAATGTAAATCAATGAAGGGAGAGAACTTGCATGAGTACAGGTGTATGGAGTTTAATCGTCGTTGTAGCTGCTATCTTAGGAGCAATCGGTGGATTCTTTATCGCACGTAAAACAATGATGAATTACTTTCTAGAAAATCCTCCATTTGATGAAAGTATGATTCGTAGTATGATGACTCAAATGGGTCAAAAACCATCCGAACAAAAAGTTCGTCAAATTGCTGCTTCAATGAAAGCACAAGCAAAGAAAAATGCTAAAAAATAATTGAGTAGAAGAGCAGACGCTGTCTGCTCTTTTTTACGGAATAAAAAGCAAGAATTACCATTGCTACAGTGAGGACGGCAGCAGCCCCTGCGGGTCTTATGCCTAAAAATCAGAAAAGTTTATCACTACTACTGTAGAATGGTAATTCTTGCTTTTATAAATGGGATTTTGTTCCAAGTAATGAATAAGTAGAAAAAGAAAAACCACTCAAAAATGAGTGGCATCTAAAATAAATCAGAATGTGAACCAGTATCGATTAAAGTTAAAGTTAAAATATCATTTTCTATAAGATAAATAAGTAGCCAATCCGGTTTAATATGACATTCATAATAACCAGTATAATCGCCTGTTAACATATGATTACGATATTTCGGTTCAAGTGGAATCCCTTGACTTAGTTGAAAGATAACTTCTTCTAGTAATGAAATATCATAACCACGTTTCTTCATCAACTTATAACTCTTTTTAAACTTATTTGTAAATTTTAATTTATACATTATTCTTCATCCAATGCTTTAAAAAGTTCATTAATGCTTGAATACCCTTGAATATCTGGATCTCTTGAAATTCTTTTAGCATCTTCCATCGCTGCTAATGTTTCTTCATTATATTTTGGAACTTCAACTGAAAAAGGTAAGCCACCTCTTAAAAGACATTGACGTAAAAAAATATTAACGGCACTAGACATATCAAGACCCAGTCTTGAGAATAAGACGTTTGCCTCTTCTTTAATGGTAGTATCAATTCTAATTTGAGTAGGACTTGTTGCCATATTCATTACCTCCTAATTTTCTTTAATTATATTACAAATGGTATACATTGTAAATTTTTTAGTTTTTCAATAGAATCAAAGATGCTGAAAATTAAACTCACGACTGACCGTCAAGAATTGAAATATACGCACTAAAAAAAGCAAGAATCTCAACTCTACAGTGGCAGTGATAATCAGCCATGATTATCACAAAGGAAAAATCGAGACCAAGGCTCGATTTTTAGGCATGAGACCGAAGGTCTGCTGCCGTCCTCATTGTAGCAGTGGAGATTCTTGCTTTTTTATTTTCATAAGAAGTTAATTCCTATTTCCGTTTTTTCTCCGGAATCACGTATTCAAAATTAGGGTTAATCTCTTTATCTAATTCATCGAATTTCTGGATTAACAATTCATCATATTGTGCTAATTCTTCTTTAGATAAACGCCCCTCTGGTAAATGGATTGGCTCCCCAATTTTTACAAACATCTTTTGACGTTTCAAAATGTTCATAAAAGTAAAAGGTCCTTGATAAACAATCGGTACAATCGGAGCTTTTGCCATACGAGCAATTGTTACAGCCCCACCTTTCATTTCATTAGAGTAACGAGTACCCGTTGGGAAAATCACTAAAGCTTTCTGATGTTCCTTAATCTGAGTAACTGGATGTTTAATCGCACTCGGACCAGGTTTCTCACGATTCACCGGAAACGCACCTAACTGACGGATGAACCAAGCAAAAGGTTTTGGCTTAAACAATTCTTGCTTTGCCATCAATACTAATGACTTTGGATATACCGCAATCGCAATTAGTACTGGATCTAACCATGAACGGTGAGGAGCAACAATTACATAGCCAGAATCCTTTGGCAGATTTTCCAATCCCGTTACTTTCGTAAATCCATTTAAAAGAATAATCAATAAACGAACAATAAAAATAGTAATTTTATAAATCATATGAAACTCCTTAAAAGTTGATTACTCAAACAGTATGAAGTAGAAAGGCATATTTTGCAAGATTTTCGATAAAAATTTTACAAAAAATCTTAAAGAAATCTTATAAATAAAGAACTTTGACAAAAAAATCATAAAAATGAAAACGTTCATAAAACTTAATAAAAGATTAGTTAATCTAGATGCGTTGTGATAGAAAACGTTTTATTATATAATGGTTTCATTAATGATTACTAGTAATTATGAAATGATCATGAATTAAGAGACGTCTTAAAAATTATGATTATTTCAAATTTTTGTGTGGCAAAAGCCCTGAGAGAGAAAAGGAGAATGACAAAATGGCAATTCCAAATTTACAAGTTGCATTAGACCATTTACGTATCGAAGATGCGTTAAAAGATGCACTTGCTGTTGGTAATGAAGTAGACATTATCGAAGCTGGTACAATTTTAATCTTGAATGAAGGGGACAAAGCAATTAAATGCTTACGTAATGTATTCCCTGATAAAGTTGTCATTGCAGATACAAAATGTGCCGATGCTGGATCAACAGTTGCTAAAAACTGTAAAGATGCTGGTGCCGACTGGATGACTGTCATTTGCTGTGCTACCATTCCTACAATGAAAGCTGCTCAAAAAGAAATTGGCACTTTACAAGTAGAATTATATGGTGACTGGACATTTGAACAAGCAGAGCAATGGCGTGAAGCTGGTATCGACCAAGTAATCTATCACCAAAGTCGTGATGCTCTATTTGCTGGAGCAACTTGGACAGAAAGCGATTTGAACAAAATCAAACGTTTAATTGAGATGGGATTCAAAGTTTCTGCAACTGGTGGATTAACAAAAGATACATTGAAAGTATTCGAAGGTATCGATATTTATACATTCATTGCTGGACGTGGAATTTACGCTACAGAAAATCCTGCACAATCAGCTCGTGAATTTAAAGAAGAAATTAGAAGAATTTGGGGCTAATCTCAAGGAAGGAAAGAAAGAATAATGGCAAACATTAAAGATGTAACAAAAGAATCATGGATTTTATCAACATTCCCAGAATGGGGTACATGGTTAAACGAAGAAATTGAACGTGAAGAAGTTAAACCAGGAACATTCGCTATGTGGTGGTTAGGATGTACAGGTATCTGGTTAAAATCAGAAAAAAACACTAACATCCTATGTGACTTATGGTGTGGAACTGGTAAACGTAGCCACGGAAACGGGAAAATGAAAACTGGACACCAAATGCAACGTATGAGCGGTTGCCAAAACTTACAACCAAACTTACGTACACAACCATTTGTTATCGATCCATTTGAAGTGAAAAATGTTGATGCTTTAGTAGTAACTCACATTCACTCAGACCACTTAGATATCAATACAGCAGCAGCAGTTGCTAACAACTGTCCAGAAGCTAAATTCGTTGGCCCACAAGAAGTAGTAAACACTTGGTTAGGTTGGGGAGTTCCAGCTGAACGTACAATCGTTGTACACCCAGGAGACTCAGTGAAAATTAAAGATATCGAAATCGTTGCTTTAGAAGCATTTGACCGTACAGCTTTAGTAACAGCTAAAGATGGCGAAGTATTAAAAGGTAAAATGCCTCAAGATATGGACGAAATCGCAGTTAACTACTTATTCAAAACAAGTGGTGGTAACTTATACCATGCTGGTGACTCTCACTACTCAAACATGTTTGCTAAACATGGTAACGAACATGAAATCGATGTGTGCTTAGGCGCATACGGTGAAAACCCTCGTGGTATCACAGATAAAGTGACTTCAGTTGATATGTTACGTATGGCTGAATCATTAAACGCTAAAGTTGTTATTCCAGTTCACTATGATATCTGGGCTAACTTCCAAGCAGATCCTAAAGAAATTACAGAAATCTGGAAATTCAAAAAAGATCGCTTAGAATATAAATTCAAACCATTCATTTGGCAAGTAGGTGGTAAATACACTTACCCAACAGATAAAGATAAATTAGAATTTAACTTCTATCGTGGATTTGACGACGTATTCTCAATTGAAAACGACGTACCATTCCCATCATTCTTATAATATTACCATTCGATTTGACCGTTACTACGGTAGCGGTCAAATATTAAAATACGAATGTATACGATTTCTTAACTAATGTCGTATTAAAGGAGTTTTATCAGTGTTAAAAGAAATTATTCAAAACAATCGTTTTAGTTTCCAAAAAGGTTTTTCTTCTTGGGAAGATGCGATTCGCACAGCGTGTCAACCATTGTTAGACCAAAACATTATTACAGCTGACTATCCAGGTTACATTATTAATAATGTTCATGAATTTGGTCCATACATTGTAATCGCACCAGAAATTTGCATTCCACATGCACAAGAAGGAAAAGGAGTTAACGAAACAGCGGTTGCCTTCATGAACGTTGAAGAGGCAGTTGACTTCGGACCTAGTTCTGAATATAAACCTCGTTTATTCTTTGTTTTAGCTTCAACTGACAATGAAAAACATTTAGGGAATTTATCAGAACTTGTAACATTAGTTGAAGATGAAAATATCATTAATGCTTTTGTTAATGCACGTTCAAAAGAAGATCTAGAAAATATTTTACAAGGAATAGGTGAATAATATGGAATTCTTATTTGGTTTTTGGCAATTTTTCTATACAAACATTTTTACTAAACCACAATACTTTGTAGGTTTAATTGTATTAGTAGGTTACTTATTATTAGGTCGTAAATGGTATGACGCATTAGCTGGTTTTGTTAAAGCAGTTGTTGGTTATATGATCTTAAACGTAGCAGCTGGTGGATTAGTTTCAAACTTCCGTCCAGTATTAGCAGCTTTAGGTGACCGTTTCGGGTTACAAGCAGCAGTTATCGACCCTTATTTTGGTCAAGCAGCAGCAGAAGCAGCTTTAAAACAAGCTGGACATGCAACTGGTTTAACAGTACAAGTACTTTTAGTAGCATTCTTAACTAACTTAGCACTTGTAATTTTCCGTAAAATTACTAAAGTACGTACTGTTTTCATCACTGGTCACATCATGGTTCAACAATCAGCTACAGCTACTTGGTTAATGGCATTAGCTTTAGGTGACAATGTACAACAATTACAATTTGTTGTTTTATTAGGAATCGTTTTAGGAGTTTATTGGGCAGTAGCAGCTAACTTAACTGTAGAAGCTACTCAAGAATTAACAGAAGGTGGCGGATTCGCAATTGGTCACCAACAAATGTTCGGGGTTTGGTTAGTAGATAAATTTGCTCATAAATTCTCTGGTAAAAACGACAAGAAAATTGAAGATTTAGAATTACCAGGATTCTTATCAATCTTTAAAGAATCAATCGTAGCAACTTCTATCTTAATGGTAGTATTCTTCGGAGCTATTTTATTAGTATTAGGTAAAGATTACTTAGTAAGCGTAAACGGTCAAGAAATCGTAGTGATGGCTTCTAAATTCAAAATGGCTACATTAAAAGAAGGCGACAACTTCTTCTTCTACATTTTACAAATTTCTTTAACATTTACAGTTTATGTACAAATTTTACAATTAGGGGTTCGTTTATTCGTTGCTGAGTTATCAGAAGCGTTCCAAGGTATCTCTAACAAATTATTACCAGGTTCTATGCCAGCCGTTGACTGTGCTGCTGTATACGGATTTGGTTCTCCAAACGCAGTAACAATTGGTTTCTTATTCGGGGTTTTAGGACAAGTAATCGCAATCTTAGGATTAATTGTATTCAAATCACCAGTATTAATCATCACAGGTTTCGTTCCTGTATTCTTCGACAACGCTACTTTAGCAGTGTATGCTAACCACAAAGGTGGTTTACGTGCTGCTTCAATCATGACATTCTTATCAGGTGTTATCCAAGTTTTAGGTGGAGCAATCGCAGCTGGAGCATTTGGATTAGCAGCATTCGGTGGATGGCATGGTAACTTCGACTGGGATACAGTTTGGGTTGGATTTGGATTCTTAATGCAACACTTCCAATATGTTGGTTTAGGTATTGTATTAGTTATTCTTTTAGCAATCCCTCAATTACAATTCAGCCGTAATAAAGAACATTATTTCTTAATCGCTGAAGATTACGAAACATATTTAGAAAACAAACAAGCTTAATTAGTTTTAAACAGAAAAATTTTATTATAAAATAGGTAACGGGTAAGACAGACTTACCCGTTATCAAATTCTAAAGGAGAGATATCAATGAAAGTATTAGCAGCATGTGGAAGTGGAATGGGATCAAGCCAAATTATCAAAATGAAATTAACAAACGTATTCCGTAAATTAAATATTCCATTGGAAGTTCATCACTGTGCAGTTTCAGAAGCAAAATCATCAGCTAAAAGCTATGATATGGTAGTTGTTTCTCAAGCATTATTAGACATCTTCGACGGATTAGATTTACCAAACACTAAAATTGTTGGATTACAAAACTTATTATCAGAAAAAGAAATGACTGAAAAAATTTCAGCAGCTTTAGAGCTTTAATAAAAAAGGAGTCTTTTTATCATGGCATATGAAGCGTTAAAACAACGTGTTCTTGAAGCAAACTTATTATTACCAAAACATAATTTAGTATTATTTACTTGGGGTAATGTTTCAGAATACGACCGTGAAGCTGGCGTTATCGCTATTAAACCTTCAGGGGTAGATTATGATGTAATGAAAGCAGAAGATATCGTTATTGTAGATATCGATGGAAATAAAATCGAAGGAACTTTAAAACCTTCTTCTGATTTAGATACTCACTTAGAAATTTACCGTAATTTCCCAGATGTTAAAGGAGTAGTTCATACTCACTCAACTTGGGCAACTACAATGGCTCAAAATGGGCAAGAAATTCCTGCATTCGGTACAACACAAGGGGACTACTTCTACGGAACAATTCCATGTACTCGTGCTATGACTGATGCAGAAATTAAAGGTGCTTATGAGTTAGAAACAGGTAAAGTAATCGTTGAAACATTTAAAGATAAAGATCCTAATGCAATTCCTGGTGTATTAGTATTTAACCACGGACCATTTGCTTGGGGTAAAGATGCTTTTGATGCTGTTCACAACATTACTGTTTTAGAACAAGTCGCAAATATGGCTTGGCATAACTTAGTATTAAATCCAAACTTACAACCAATGTCTCAAACAATTTTAGACAAGCACTATTTACGTAAACATGGTGCGAATGCATACTATGGACAAGGGTAGGAGTTAAGCATGTACGAATTAGGACTATATGAAAAATCAATGCCAAACACATTATCATTCAAAGAAAAGTTAGAAACGGTTAAAGCGACTGGTTTTGACTTTTTAGAAATGAGTGTGGATGAAACTGATGAAAAATTAGCTCGTTTAGAGTGGACGAAAGAAGAACGTCTTGAACTTGTTAAAACAATGTACGAAACTGGCGTTTCAATTCGTTCTATGTGTTTAAGTGGACACCGTAAATATCCATTTGGATCACATGACGAATCTGTACGTGAACGTAGTATGGAAATTATGGAAAAAGCGATTGAATTAGCGGACGATTTAGGAATTCGTGTCATTCAGTTAGCTGGTTATGATGTGTACTATGAAGAAGGCGATGCAGATACATTAGAATTCTTTATCGATAACTTAAAAAAAGCTACTTTATTGGCAGCTCAAAAAGGTATCGTTTTAGGATTTGAAACAATGGAAACTCCATTTATGAATACAGTGGAAAAATCAATGCGTTTTGTAAACTTAGTAGATTCACCTTATTTACAAGTTTATCCAGATTCAGGAAACTTAAAAAATGCTTCTTTAGAAACTGGTGCGAAAAATGTTTATGAAGATATCGAATTAGGGAAAGGTCATATTGTGGCTGCTCACTTAAAAGAAACAATTCCTGGACATTATCGTGAAATTCCTTTTGGAACAGGACAAATTGACTTCAAGAAAATGGTGGACACTTTCTTATCGATTGGTGTTCGTCGTTTCACTGGTGAATTCTGGTATGTTGGGCAAGAAAACTGGTTAGAGGATATTCATTTCGCTAACAAATTCTTACGTTCATATTTCCCAGAAAAATAATTGAAGATTTATGATAACATCCTTAGAGTATTCTAGGGATGTTTTTTGCGTATGTATGTACGTATAAGTGAATAACTAGATTCTACCTCCCTGGGTTGTTGCAGCGCCGCCAGCAGCCTTGCTTTGCAAGTCTCATGGCTAAAATTCGAGCCTGTAGTCTCGAAATTTTGCGGGAATATATATAAATATATATTCCTTTTGCAACTGAGGAAGGTAGAATCTAGTCATTCACTATAAGTGTTTTATGTCGTTTATACTATATTCAAATAATATCGTGAATTGTCAAGTCAAGTGCAACAAGCACTAACTTATCCTATATAGCTAAT
>NZ_CAUPXD010000019.1:0-35417 GCF_963515095.1 uncultured Granulicatella sp.
CTACACATTTGGTTTGTCTTCTTTGTTTAGTTTTCAAAGGTCAACGTCGCTTTATCGCGACAACTCCTATATATTATCATAGGTGTTTTTGTCTGTCAACTATTTTTTTAATTTATTTAAAATTTATTTTTCGCAATCGCTTCAAAAGCGAACGTTCGTTAACAGTGTTTATAATTTACCATAGCTAGACTTACTTTTCAAGTCTTTTTTGTAACTTTTTTTATATTTTTAATGAAAAAAGTGTTTTGAAACTTTCACTTCAAAACACTCTCTCACTCACACTACCTTGAGTTATTGTTTACGATAGGTTAGTTGACAATAACGTTCATACCATAAGTCAACATACTCTGGTGAAAACGGACCTTTTTTATTATTAATCCAATCGACTAGAATCTCAACATTCACCTTCAAAATTTGATCGATTTCTTTTGAATAATGCATTTGTCGGCGGTGTTGTTCATATTCGTCGACATCTAATAGTCTTTTTTCACCATCCGGGAATATTTTAATATCTAAATCATAATCAATATATTTTAATGCTTCTTTATCTAATACATAAGGAGAAGCTAGATTACAATAGTAGGATATTCCTTTTTGACGAATCATGGTTACTACATTAAACCAGTAATGCTTATGATAATATAACAATGCTGGTTCTCTTGTTAGCCAACGTCTTCCATCCGCTTCTGTTACTAAAGTATGATCATTACAAGCGATAATTGCTTGGTCACTTGTTTTTAGCACCATACTATCTCTCCACGTACGATGAAGACTGCCATCATGTTTATAACTCTTGACAGTGATGAATTCTCCTTCTCTTGGATTTTGCATCACGAGTCCAACCTTCTATATCGATTTTAGAAAAGCTCCCTTTTCTTTACATTCATTCTCGATTGTAGTATAGCACATTTCATCGCTTGTGTGAATATCTACTACTTATTATTCTCGAGTTGCCCTGATACATGTTCCCATAATTTTGTTTGTACTTTTGAAAAGGGCATTTTATAGAACTCTTCTGCTTCTACCCATCTTAATTCTCTATCACTTAATTCTTCTATTTCATCATATGATTGTACTTGATATGTTGTTAATTCAATTTCCCATTTTTGATGACTGAAAATATGTTTAACTTCACCCTTCAATTTCTTACCTTTTTGAATCTTTAGTTGATAAATTGATTCAAATTGCGTTTCTAACGGAATATTTTTATTTGGATAGTCTTCAAGATCTTCTGCTATTTCATCTAATAAACTCAATTGTTTTTTTGTAGGTGTATAATCTCTTATTAATGGAAAATGCCAAAATCCACTTAATAAATCTGCATAAGTATTTTTTTCTAACAAATATTGCCCTTTATCATTTTGAATGACAAATGCTTGCCACTTCATTGGTACAGGTTTTTTCTTAGGGATTTTCACTGGATATAAATGCATTGTTCCATTTAAATACGCTGCACTAAATTCTTTTACTGGACTATCTTCTGGATGTGGTGTTACTGGTGATTCAATATCTGACCCTAAATCCATCAGTGCTTGATTAAAGTCTCCGGGTCGTTCTTTTGAAATAATTTTTTCTGCAACTGCTTGGTATACTTTTCTGTTGGATGGATTACCTATATCTAACCCTATTTCAAATAAACGACTAATTACTCGCATTAAGTTTCCATCCACTGCTGGTTCAGCTAAATTAAAAGCAATACTAGCAATCGCTCCTGCTGTATACGGACCAATTCCTTTTAGCGTTTGGATTTCTTCCATAGTATCTGGGAATTTACCATTATATTCTCCCATAATTTGCTGAGCAGCTTTTTGCATATTTCTAACTCTTGAATAGTATCCTAATCCTTCCCACACCTTTAATAAGGACTCCTCCGGTGCATTTGCTAAAGATTCAATTGTTGGGAAAGTTTCTAGAAAACGATGATAGTACGGAATCACTGTATCGACTCTTGTTTGTTGAAGCATTATCTCGCTCACCCATATATGATAAGGATTATTCGAATGTCTCCACGGTAAATCTCTCTTTTCTTTGTCATACCATGCTAATAATTTTTCTTGAAATGAAGCAATTTTTTCTTCAGACCACATTTGTATTCCATATTGTTCTAAATCCATTCTTCACTCTCCCATTTTAACTTTTCAATCGCTTCATCAATTGCAGAACTGCTGAACCCTTTTTGATATAACTTTCCTTTTAATTGATACCAAACTTGTGAATCTGTTGCAGCATATTTAGAAAGTAATGTTTTCAAAATTCTCTCGCCTTGTTTCATTACTAATTCTTCTTCATTTTCTTCTTGTTTCTCAAATGTTAATACTGAAATCACAGATTGAACGACATCTAATTCATAGCCTTTTTGCATTAGAAAGCCATACACTTTTTGTTTCACCGTCTTAACTGGCACATTCCCTTGTCGGTCGACATATTTTTGCGCAATTTCTATTGCTTGATCTAATTGAGTTACTTCATCAAACTCCGCTAACGCTTTTTGAATAATAGTGTCATTCACACCTTTTTTCTTTAATTCAAAAGCTACAGCTTTAGGTCCCTTTTTTTGCAATGCAAAATTTTCTCGTACATAACTTTCTGCGTAAAATTGGTCATTAATGAAGCCATGATCCATTAATTGTTGCAAAACTTGATTAATTACTTCGTCAGACACTTCTAGCTTTTCTAGTTTTTCATAGACCTCTTTAGCGGTTCTTAATTTGAAATTTAAAAAATGCAATGCTTTTTGATAGACATTTTGATACTGTGTTTCCTGTTCAATTTCACGGATTGTATCTTGCGTTAATTCGGTTCCTTTTGTTAACGAAAACTTTAATAATGTCACTTCATCTACTCCAAAAGCAAATTCATCATTTATATAAATATTAAAACGATTTTGTTTTTTCTTTTGTACTTCAATTTTAGTAATTTGCATGATATCCCCCGCTTTCTATTTTTTATCTATTGTATCAAAATTTATTTTATTTCGATATTAAAAAGTAAAAAAGCCTCACCTTCTGATGAGACTTTGTACAATGAAATAAAAATTTTTTAAAAAATCGACAAACTATAACAAATCCACTGATAAGATTTCTTAACCTTCATCTATTTGTCCCCAAAACTCTGCCAATTTCAAATCATCTTTTGTGTTAATATCAATATTACATTTTCCATGTTGTAACACATAGCCTAACTTTCCACCATAAAATGATTGAGTCTGGCAAAAAATTCCAACTGTCACTCCAAATAAATTGCCATTTGGATAATATTGTTTTTGATGAACTTGTCGATTCGTCTGTTTTGCCTCTACTTGTTTATCCTCTAATCCTGTTTCGTTCAACGGTGTCACAAATAAAGCTGGATTTAATTCCACTTCTTTAACGGTTATAACACTGTCATATTCTTCCATTAACTCCAAGACTTTCACTAAATCTTCCTTTGAACGAAACGGACTTGTTGGTTGAAGTAAGACAATCTTATCTTCGTCATCTAAGCAGAAAGCTTTAATAACATCTACTAACACTTCCACCATCGTTGTCTGTGAGGTCGCTAAGTTTTCTGTTCTATGATGTACTTCTACTCCATCACTCTGAAATAAATGCGCACTATAATCAGTTGTCACAATCATTTTATCAAACACATCCGCCTCTATAGCAAAATCAATCGCACGGTTTAATAAACTCTTCCCACCAACGACTTGTAAATTTTTATGTGGTAATTCAACAGAACCACTTCTTGCTGGTATAACGGCAATTCTCATTCCATTTCCCTTTCCATCTTATTCATTTAACACTTTTTCATAAAGAGACTTCACTTTTTCTTTTGTATATTTTTCCGCAAAACTCGAAGAATAATATTCGCTTTTTGACTGATAATCTTTTAGCATTTCGACTAATTCATCTAGTGAGCGGAATGTATTTGTATGTCTACAAACTTTTGCATAATAAATATGTGCTAAATCCGTATGCGACAATAAACAAACTAACCCACAAGCAGATGCCTCTACTGCACTATTTGCAAAACACTCACTATAAGAACAAGAAAGATACCCTTGATGCTTCTCATAAGGAACAGAATTTACAAATCCAGCGTATGTAACATTTTGGGGAAGCTGACCTTCCGTCATTCCATCTGGTAATGTTCCATAAATTGTTAGACGACTTTGCGGAACTTGTCTAAATGCTTCAATAGCTAATTCACAATTTTTTATAATCGTCATATTTCCAACAATACACCAATCCGTCACAGTTTCATACGTTTGTATTCTAATTTTCTCAACATAAACGGGAGGTAAAAATCGCACAACATCACTACCTAATCGTTCTTCTAACACGGGACTTGCCACAATATTGGTACACCAATTTTGCAAAACAAATTTCATAAAAGGCGCTAAAATGTTGTAATGAGTAAAAGCAAATAATTCTCTTTTTGTATTTTGAAAAAACTTTCTCAATTGTAATGGATATTCATGAATCATATCAATGATAAATTTATCTTGAGGAGTTGAATGCTCGGCTAAGTATACACTCACCAATTGCCATTGCGAATAATGTTCTCCTGTTTCCACAAAATGATAATCATGATAGTTCTCACTAAAATCCCCTTCGAGTATAATTCCTTTTGTTCCATATAAAGTAAAGGTATTAGAAAACATATTCATCCGATAAAATAATTGCGAAGTATAGCACTCAATCGTTCCATCCTCGTAATACACCAATCCTACATAACCTTCTTTTGTATACTCCACTTTTTTCACACGTTCTAATGAAGTAAGAAAATCTTTTGAAACACTCGGACGAACTCTTGCTAAATCAGACAAATCAAAAATCGCATGATAAAAATTTTGAAACCCTAATTGTTCTAATTGCTCTACAAAATTTGGAACAATATTTTTCAGATTTGTAATCACAAATTGATGCTCAATTCCCAATTCTTGCATGATAGACTGCCGAGCCAATTGACTACTTTCAAAACCATAAATGGTAGTAGGAATTCCTTCTTTAATCGTAAATACTCTCATCTTACTTCTCCTTCTAATGCCTCTTCAAGAGATATTCCCCTTGTTTTAGCTAAACGAGCACGAAAAGTCATTTCCTTTTGATAACTTTCAGAAAATCGATAATAAGCAGTTGTAAGATTTAATAATACAGCATTTTCCTTTGTAACCATCCTTGCCCATAAATGCCAATCTTCAAACCCATCATATCCTTCTTGATAACCTCCAGCTTCATCATAAGCAGACTTTCTAAAAATAACTGTTGAAGGATGAAATAAATTTCGATACGCTAATTGGAACCATAAATCTTCTCCATACAAATGATTCTGTTTAGTTCTGATTAACATTTCTTTCTTTTCAATTTCTTGAAAAATGATTCTTGACCCAACAATATCTAATGTAGAGTTAGATTCTAATTGCTGCAACAACATTTCCAAATGCCACGGCATCCACACATCATCCGACTCTATTTTAGCAACGAACTCCCCTTGCACTTGTTTCATCCCTGTTATTAATGTACGAGAAATTCCTTGATGCACGATTTTTTCATAGTGAACACGAGAATCTGTTAGATATTTCTGACAAACTTCTTGTGTTTCATCAGTCGAACCATCATCTACAATCCATAAACGAAACTCTTGGTGAGTTTGCTTTAACACTGATTGAATTGATTCATCGATTGTTTTAGTTACATTATAAACAGGCATCACAATATCCACACAAGCATCTGATAGAGAAACATTTTTATATTGCACCCCATAATTTTGTAACACATTCGACTCAAAACTACTTAAGAAGGTACGATATCCTTGCACTTTTACTCCTTCAATTTCTTTTGCGAAAATAAACGATGTTGAATAGAAACCATATACTTCTACAAATTCATATTCTGTTAATAAGTCATAAATTTCTTCTTCAAAGCATTTTGAAGGAGTGGCTACTTGAACTCCCTCAACTTCAACCGTAACACGAGGATGAGGATAATAGAAATCCGCTTTGCAATCTTGTATCGCTTTTTGCGTCAATCTTTTGGTAGATACAATATCTTCACTTACAAAAATTGACCCTAATGCTTGACCCAAAAATACACGAATCACTTTCCCATTGTCTGCACGTTTGAAATCTACCGGTTTTGTATCTAACTTTAAGCGGATTTGTCTTTTGTCCTCAAACAACTCTGTCTTCTCAAACACCGTAAAATGTTTTTGAGAAAGGTTCATTAATTGTCCTAATGTTAATCCTAATGGAGAAACTATTCTATTTTGATTTTGTGTATACATATTCGGAACAATAATCGAAGTACTACCATCATCAAAAGTAAACAATTTCATTCTTTTAGGATTAAAAAAACTTAACGCTATCGGATTATCTAAACTTGCTAAATACAACGAAGAAATGTTTTTCCCAGCAAGAAAATGTTTCAAAGTTTCTAATAGGTTCTCTTTAGGTAACACACAAACTTCCTTGCAAAATTCTTTCATTTTTTCAGCATAAATCATCTGCCTTGAATCATTTGACATCACTAAATACATTCCATAAAATTCAAAATTTGTGTAACGTGCTACTTCTCTTGCAACAAGAACTTGGAAGGGCGAAGTACAAAAGATTACATTCATCATTGTTCCTACTTTCTAAGAATTTACATAACTCTATTTTCAGTCACAGTATACCATAGTCTTTCTACATCCTAAAGTTTAGCAGACGAAAAAGGAACAGTCTTTCGACTGCTCCTTCTAATTAAATTATTATTTTTTTCTAGGTCTTACAACTCCTAAGCCAGCAAGAACAGCACTTGTTGCTGCACTCACTAATGCTAGTTCATCACCTGTACCGGTTTGTGGTAATTGATTTGCTTGAGGTAATGCTACAGCATGTGAAGTTGGAGTTTCTTTTGGAGTCTCTGCTTCATTTTTAGGAGATTCTGGAGTTACTTTTGGCACCTTTTGTTCTTCTGCTTTAGGTTTTTCAGAATCTCTTTGAGGAGTATTTGGCACTTTTGATTCAGAATTTAATTTTCTAAATACATGTGTCACTACATCACCTTCTTGGTTTTGAATAGTTTCAATATATTCATATCCTTTAATCGTTCCATGTTCAAATGCTTCGTTTGATTGACCTAATTCAACTGGCGATTTTACATCTGCCGGTTTTAATGGAGTTCCATTTTCGTCCACCCATTTTGTGATAATTAATGTTGGTTTCGTGTAGATTGGAGGTTCGATACTATTCACACCACCGATATATTCCGGTACTTCATTCTTTGGGGGATCAATTAAGGAAACTCCCCCATTAAATTCTGGTAGCTCTTGAATAGGTGCATTATCAGGATTTTTGGATTTATTCATTACTAATTCGTAATAATGATTTACAATCGGTCTACCTTCATCCATTACTTTATATGCACGAATCGGTGTGATAATTTCTTTAACAGTATATTGAGAAATTTCTTCAGTTATTACCTCTTGTTTTGTTAGCTCTTCTTCTTGTGTAATAAGATTAACTTTAGTAACTTTTATATTCTTTAAATCATCGGAAATAGTAACTCCATCTTTACCAGTATGTGATAAATTTTCTCTTCCTTCTTCATAATTAACTCTTTCCCAACTTGTATATAATTCTGGGTAAAAAGAACTTGTAGAAATTTTTCTAATTCCGCAATTATTGCCCTTACACTTTCCAATGGTTTCTGGATTAACATATGTCATTTTTTCGTTATTAACTAATTTCCCATTTTTTCCATTATGTTGAATTAGTGTTGTTGTAGTTCCCAATGAAACAGACATGTTTTCTATAACTTTTACTCCAGATAACAATTTTAATTTTAATTGCTGTAAAATATCTCTATCGGCATGAAAAAAATTAATATTGTAAGACTTATTACTATTTATAAGTATATTATTTTCCTTGATAAAGTTTGTTATATCCTGAATTAACTTATCCATTTCTGCTTTCTTTTCTTTAAATTCAAGTTGCCCCACTTCATTTTTTTCAGTTCTATTAAAATACTCTAATACTTGTAGCACTTGAGATTCAATAATTTCTATATGATCTTGAACAGTGTCCCTTTTAAAATTCGGGGTAACAGATGGGACATATCCATCGTATCCCTTATTATAAGATAATGAATATAAGTCGCTATAATCTTTCTTTTCCCCTTTAAAATCCCAAAAATCTTGAAGGAGTAGCGGATTCCCTTTATCAAAATCATAAAACGCATAAGTAACATAACCTCCGAAATCCTCAGATACTTTTTCAGAAATTAACTCAGGGTTGCCATCTACTTTATGTCTTGAAAATTGATTTTTAATTTCTATATTCTTTTTTGTTCCTGAAGCATAGGTATCTCTATCCATTACAAGAATAGTATCTCCTTTTTGAAGCGTCACATTTTCTTTAGTAAAATCTTTAGCTCTCGCTTTCCCATTTTCCCATGCAGTTATAGCTTCTTCATCACTTGTAATGTTTGAAGTTTCTACAAATTTACCATAATGTCCATCTGAAGTTTCTTCGACTAAGTAAACTTTCCCCGTTATCTTTTCATAATTAATTTCTCCTAGGCTATTATGTAACCCTTTTGGAGACACTGCTACCTCTAAATCATTGAATTTTGTTTTATCAAATGAAGTTTTTTCGATATTTTCTACTTCAGAACGAACATATTTATAAGTTTTACCGTCCACTTCTACTGTATCTTTTTTTCCAGTTTCAATTGAAATAGCTGACCCCGTTTTAGTTTCAATTGATTCACGGTAGTCTTTACCATCTGTATCATAAGCAATACCTTTTTTGTCATAAGGAGTTGTTACTGTTCCTTTTTCACCTTCTACTGTTTCTGTTTTTAGTAATGATTTGTCAGACTCAAGTTTGTAGTTGACCGCTGCTTCTGTTTTGAAGTTTACTGTGTCATTACCGTCCACATCACCTGTGTTGTGATTCGCTTTTGTTTGTTCAGCTACATCTTTCCCTAAGACTGCATCCACTTTTACAGTTTTAGAACTTGTATCATCTGTGAATGTTGTAGCTGATGTTGAGGCTACTTTTAAAGTATCACTTACTACTGTTGCTGTATCTGTATCGTTTGATAAGACAGCTGCAGATACTACAGTTCCATTCGCAAAGAATAGTCCAATAACAGCACTCGCTAAGCCGATTCCTTTATATTTTCTTAATGAGTATTTTCTTTGCAAATTTCTTTTCCCCATACTAACTCCTTTATGATTAATAAAATCAATATTCATTTTCACTTCTTCAAAATCTCTCAACTATCTTTTTTAACATTCACAAATATATACTATAGTATACCAAATGTAAAGGAACAGCCTTACGACTGCTCCTTCCAATTAAATTATTGTTTCTTTCTAGGTCTTGCAATTCCTAATCCAGCAAGAATGGAACTTGTTGCTGCACTCAGTAATGCTAGTTCATTACCTGTACCTGTTTGAGGTAATTGATTGGCTTGAGGTAACGATACAGAATTCGAATCTAAAGTTTTATCCGAAGTAAAATCTTGATGTTCATCCATTGATTTTTCAGATGTAACTTCTTCATTTTGTTTTTGTTTTCTAGAAACATCTTTATCTTTTGGAGTTTCTATAATAATGTTGTCATTCTTTTGTTTTTCGTTTTCACTATTTCCTCTAGAAGTATTGGATTCTTTTGATCCAGAGGTTTGTTTTCTGAATTTATGTATCACTACATCCCCTTCTTGGTTTCGAATAGTTTCAATATATTCATACCCTTCAATTATTCCATGTTCAAATGCTTCATTGGGTTGTCCTAACTCTACAGGCGCTTTCACATCTGCTGGTCTTAATTGAACTCCTTCTTCATCTACCCATTTCGTAATAATTAGTGTTGGTTTTGTATAAATCGGTGGTTCAATCGCAACAACTCCTCCAGCAAATTCAGGGACCTCATTTATCGGAGCTTCTGGCATAGTAGTTCCACCAGTAAATTCTGGCACATCTAAAATTGGTGGATTCTCTGATACTGCCCATTCAACTTTTTTAGGTTCTAAAGCATATTGATATACGACAGTAGTGATACCGTCTACTACTTTTCCTGTTTCGGCTGTTGTATTATTGAACTTATCAGAAACAGCATAAACACCTTGATAATCATAATTTTTACCGTCTGCTGTCGTTATTTTTCCAACCCATTTATGTTTTGCATTGTAATCTGGTATCTGCCAATCTCTTACCTCATCTCGAGTTGAGACTACTTTATCTCCCGATTTTGTAATATATGTGTAAGTTGTTCTTAAAACTACATCATTTACTAGAGTTTCTGCTGGTTTTATTTCATTACCTTCAGCATCTACATACTTAACAATTACCGATCCTTTTACCTCTTTTTTAACAGGATTAGGATCTTCTTTACTCACTAAACGGTAAACATATTTTACAATCGTTTGAGGTTTATCGATTACACCTATTTCAGGTGCAGACCCAAAGGCAATTTCATCAAACTCATACGTGAATCCTGTTTTATCGGCTATTATTGTATCGTGTTTTTTTTCAGTTGCATCATAATCGGGCATTAAAGTTTCAAATACTTTGTCCTCACCAACTTTTGTTGTTCCTGAAATTAAATCATAGGTTTTTAAAATTTTATACGGTACTTCTCCAGCTACGATTTCATCACTTTTTAGTTTTTCACCGGTATTCGATACATATTGAACCGTTACCGTTCCTACTTTTTCATCATGAATGAGTGACGGAATCATAGCACGATTTGATACCATTTTATAGTAATGGTTCACAACCGGATTTCCTTCACCCATTACCTTATAAGCACGGATTGGTGTGATAAGTTCCTTAACTTCATAATCTGTTACTTTTGTTGTTGTTACCTCTTGTTTCGTGAATTCAGTTTCAGTTGTTGTTTTATTTTCATCAACTACATTAATATGTTTTAAATCATCAGAAATCGTAACTACACCTTTATTTGTATAAACAAATACTTCTCTTTCCTCTCTCTCATCATCCTTTTTCCAATCGCTATAATGTTCTGGAACCGCATCTTTATGGTAAGAGCGAATGTAACCTGATTCAATTGCATGAGAAGGTCCGAATCTTACTATTTGTTTTTCGGTTAACGTAACATTTTTTTCACCATAATAATAATTAAGAATTTTGCTAGTTGATCCTACTTCGAGATTTAAACCTTTCAGTACATTTTCTCCGGCTTCAATATAAGCTCGTAACTGTTTCAAAACATCTTTATTAGCTTGCGAGAACATCAATCCTCTTTCTGATTCTACAGATACATTGATGTTATTCTTTCGAATCATTTCTATTGTAGAAGCAATATTTTCATCCAATTTGGCTTTTCTTGCTTGAATATCTTTTCTTACTTCTTCACTATTCGTATTCTGATTAAAATATTCTAAAATAGCATATACTTCGGCATGCATAACTCCTATAATTTCTTTTAATGATTCTTTTTTAAAGTTATGTTCTTTTAAATCCCCAAAACCAGGTGGATAACTTTTAGAAGCATTTGAATAAAATAGAACTGTATCGCCATTAAAAGATGCTTTACCATCATCAGAAGTACCAAATACTTCATCGTTCCCCATTGTTGGATACTCACCATTCATAGGTTGACCCCAAAAGGCATAACTGATATTTCCTTGAATTCCTTCTGACCTTTCAAATGGTTCTACTTTATCATAAGCAGGAGTTGCAGCAATTTTTTCTCTTCGATAATCCGTGCTATGAACCTTTCTCCCACCGTTTCCAAGAGCATAGGTATCTCGATCCATCACAAGAACTGTATCTCCTTCTTTCAGAGTTACATTTTCTTTTGTGAAGTCTTTAGCGGTCTTTTGTCCATTTTTCCATGCTTTCACTGCTTCTTCATCACTGGTGATATTCGATGCTTCTACATACTTACCGTAATGTCCGTCAGTTGTTTCTTCTACTAAGTAGACTTTTCCAGTTATTTTTCCATAATTAATTTCTCCCAAATAATTATACATACCTTCAGGAGAAACAGAAGCTTCGATATCATTAAAATGACTTTTTTCATAAACAGCTTTTTCTTTATCTACTACTTCTGAACGAACTAATTGATACGCTTTGTTATTAGCCTTAAGATGAAACTCACTACCAGTATTTTCATTAATTTCACCCCTAATTATTTCTACTCCTGACCCTCTATAAGCTTTACCATCTGTATCGTATGAAATGCCTTTTTTGTCGTAATTTGCATAAACATTTCCTTTTTCTTCATAAATTTTAGACTCTGTTATTTTAGAATGATCTTCTTCTAATAAATAGTTAACCGTAGCTTTTTTTGAAAAATTAACCCTGTCTGTCCCATCAGGGTCTCCAAAATGTTCATTTGCTTTTGGTTCAAAAGTTACATTTCCTATAACAGCATCCACGGTCACTTTTTTGGTAGAATCCTTATCATCTGTAAAAGTTGTTTTATGACTAGCTGGAATTTTTTCTGTAACACGTTCATTATCTGCTCCCGTTATAACTGTTGTTTCACTTTTATCTCCTGAAGTTACACCAGCATAAACAGACTGATTAGCAAAAAGTACACCAATCACTGCACTAGCCAAACCAATTCCTTTAAATTTTCGTAATGAATATTTTTTCTGTAAATTGTTTTCTTTCATCATGTCGTATTTCTCCCTCAATCCTCAATTTAATCATAACAGTTTCAATTATACGCCTTTCTTAGCTAAAAATAACCCTATAATATTACAGATAGATTACATCTTTTTTGCTATTTATTTATAAAAAAATCCCGTTAGCATCATCTGCGCTAACAGGATTTTCGTTTATATAATATTTTTATATTTAGTATCCTTGAGGATTATTTTTTTGCCAGTTCCAAGAATCACGAACCATGTCGTTTAAGTCTTTTTCAGCAACCCAACCTAGTACTTCTTTTGCTCGACTTGCATCTGCATAACAAGTTGCAATATCTCCAGCACGGCGCGGGCAAATTTTATATGGAATCTCTACATTATTTTCTTTCATGAATGCATGAACTAAGTCTAATACACTATAGCCAATTCCAGTTCCTAAGTTATACACTTTTGCTCCAGGATTTCCGATATTATCTTTCACTGCAAGAGCATGTCCTCTTGCTAAATCCACAACGTGAAGATAGTCTCGAACCCCTGTTCCATCATGTGTATCATAGTCATCCCCAAACACACTTAACTGTTGTAATTTTCCAACTGCTATTTGCGTAATATATGGCATTAAGTTATTTGGAACTCCATTTGGATTTTCCCCAATTAAGCCACTTTCATGAGCGCCAATTGGATTGAAATAACGTAAGTTTGTTACAGACCATTCTTTGTCAGCAAAAGCAACATCATTTAAAATTTGTTCTAACATTACTTTTGTATATCCATAAGGATTTGTCGCACTTGTTGGCATTCCTTCTTTAAATGGTACTGGATTATTCATTCCATAAACTGTTGCGCTTGAACTGAAAATAATATTTTTCACGCCGAAGTTTCTCATCACATCTAATAATACTAATGTACCTGTAATATTATTATGATAATATTCTAAAGGTTTGACTACAGATTCTCCTACTGCTTTGAAACCTGCAAACTGAATGACACAATCAATTTTTTCTTTTGAGAATACTTCTGTTAAAAAGTCATGATCTAAAATAGATCCTTCATAAAATGGAAATTCTTTTCCTGTAATTGTTGTTAATCGTTTTAACACTTCAGGTGAACTATTAGAAAAATCATCTAAAATAACAACTTCATACCCTGCTTTATCTAATTCTACTACTGTATGAGAGCCAATATAACCTGCTCCCCCTGTAACTAAAATAGCCATTGCTATTCCTCCTTATACTACTATAATACATCTTCTGTATGGTCTGCTTGTAATGTTAAAATACGTGGACCATCTTTTGTAATCGCTAATGTATGTTCAAATTGGCAGCTTAATCCACCATCTAATGTGTGAGCTGTCCAACCATTGCTTTCCATTTCTGATTTCCATGTTCCAGTATTCACCATTGGTTCGATTGTAATAACCATTCCTTCTTTTAAGCGAAGACCTTTTCCAGGCTCACCATAGTGAGGAACAGATGGACTTTCATGAATTGTTGGTCCAATTCCATGTCCGATAAATTCACGAACAACTGAGAACCCTTCATTTTCTACATAAGTTTGAATCGCATGACCAATATCCCCAATACGATTACCCACTTGTGCTTGTTGAATTCCTAAATATAATGCTTTTTTCGTTACTTCATATAAATGATCTAATTCCGGAGTAGTTTCACCAACAATATAACTCCAACAAGAATCAGACAAAGCTCCTTTTAAGTCTACGCAGAAATCAACTTTTACTAAATCACCTGATTTCAATGGTTTACGACGAGGGAATCCATGACAGATTTCGTCATTAATACTTGTACAAGTGGCATATTTATATCCTTCATATCCGATTTGTGGAGCCGAACCACCTGCTTCTTCAATTTTCTTTTGAACAAATTCATTAATCTCCCAAGTTGTTACTCCCGGTTTAATAAAGTCTCGTAATGCTACGTGGATAGAAGCTAATAAAGCACCCGACTCATTCATCGCTTCAATTTCACGATTTGATTTTAATGTAATCATACTTCAATTCCTTTCTTTTTATACTCTAGAATATTATAGCATAGCTTTTTAGAAAATGTTTGAAATTAAATGAATTCCAACCATTTCTTTTCATTTCCTTAATAATTCCTTTATAAAGCAAAACGAAGTTACTAAAATCGTAACTTCGTTTTACCTCTTTGGGAGAAAAGATATAAGGGAAAAGCTATAGAATGGCTAAAATAATGAAGTTCAAAATGAACAATCCTGTCGCTACCCATAAAATTGGGTGAACTTCTTTAGATTTGCCTGTTAATGTTTTAATGAAGCAGTAAAAGATGAACCCTGCTGCAATTCCGTATGAAATGCTATAGCAAAGCGCCATAAAGATTCCCGCAAAGAATGCTGGGACTGCTTCTTCTAAATGATCCCATTGAACATCTGCAAAAGATGATAACATCATAACCCCTACAATAATTAAAGCAGGTGCTGTTGCTGCTGCAGGTACGATTCCTACAAATGGTGCTAATAATGTAGAAGCTGCTAATAATACTGCTGTTGTTACAGCTGTTAATCCAGTACGACCACCTGCTCCGATACCTGCTGCACTTTCTACATAAGTTGTTGTATTACTTGTTCCGAAAATTGCCCCTATTGAAGTTCCAATCGCATCTGCAAATAAAGCTTTATCCATTTTAGAAGAGAAACCTGAACCTTCTTCTAACATTCTTTCATCTTCTGCTGAGAAGATTCCTGTCTTACGACCTGTTCCAATAAATGTTCCTAATGTATCGAATGTATCCGATAAACTAAATGCGAAAATCGTCATTAATACTAATGGTAATTTCGCAGGGTTGGAGAATAATTTACCCATTCCTTCTGGACCAAATGCAGCAAAAATAGTTACTTGTAAATCTGAAAACGCAGAAGCTAATGAATTTTGAGACCAATTCACAGTTGATAAATCAACGACACCCATTGGAATAGCTAATAAAGTTGTAACGACAATCCCAATTAAAATTGCTCCACGAACATTTTTAATGACTAAAATAACTGTAATTAATAAACCAATTAATGCTAATAAAGCATCACTTTGAGTAAAGTTCACTAATGAAGGAACAATTCCACCATTAGAAGTAACAGAAAATACTCCACCTTTAAAGGATTCTACAGTTGCTTGATACGGTTGATTATTAATCGTAGCAATTGTTTTTGCATCTGATAAGAAACTTAATAAGTTTGCATTTTTTAAACCAATATAAGCAACGAATACCCCAATACCGCCCCCGATAGCATGTTGCATACTAACTGGAATTGCTTGAATAATCATTTTACGAATTTTTGTTACTGTAATGAAGACATTTA
Organism: uncultured Granulicatella sp.; assembly: GCF_963515095.1. Classification (GTDB taxonomy): domain Bacteria; phylum Bacillota; class Bacilli; order Lactobacillales; family Aerococcaceae; genus Granulicatella. The sequence continues at coordinate 15,921 of NZ_CAUPXD010000019.1, forward strand.
ATAATCCACAAATAAATACCATTGCTAATGCTTCTTGCCAAGTAAAGCCTAATCCGAATACGACAGTAAATGTAAAGAAAGCATTCAATCCCATCCCTGGCGCTAATGCATAAGGTACATTCGCGAATAACCCCATCACTAATGTACTAACAACTGCTGCCACAATGGTGGATAGGAAAACTGCTTGGAATGGCATCCCTGTTTGACTAAGAATACTAGGGTTTACGAAGATGATATAAGACATTGCAAAAAATGTCGTAAGCCCTGCTAAAAGTTCTGTTCCAAAAGTTGTGTTATTTTCTTTTAATTTAAAGAAATTTTCCATGAAGTTTCTAGCTCCTTTAAGTGTTTTATTAAGAACGAGGTAAGTATACTTCATTATTGGTTGAAAATCAATACAAAATACGTATGTTTTTATTATTTATATAAATTAATGTACGTATTTTGTTTTATTTTTACTTTCCAAGATAAAAAATAGCCTTAAAAAACAAAATAAAACGAACAACTGACACCTTTAATGGTGAAAGTTGTTCGTTTGGAGAGAGATGACTATTTTATATCAGACTATTTTTCTGCGTTCCACACTGGGAAGTATTGTCCTGGTCCAATTTCATTCATTTTCTTCGCTACATCATCTGCTTGGAATAATTCAACAATTTTTTTGTATGTTGGATTATCAGCATCTTTTGCATTTGCAGCAATGATATTGAAACGATCTTTTGGAATTGTATCTAAGTGATCAGCATCTGTGAAGATATAATCTTCAACTTTTAATCCTGCATCTTTAGCCATTGAACCATTAATTGAAGCTGCATCTACATCTTGTAATAAACGAGGTGCTTGTGCTGATTCTGCTTCAATAATTTCTAAGTTACGTGGATTACTTGTAATATCAGCTAGAGAGGCTTTTGTTCCTACTCCATCTTTTAATGTAATTAATCCTTCTGTTTCTAATGCTACTAAAGCACGACCTTGAATCGCTACTTCTTTTGGTACTAATACTTTTGCATTTTCAGGTAAATCTTTTAATGATTTATATTTTGTTGAGAAGTAATATAATGGCACGATAAATGTCGTTCCGATTTCTTTAATATCTGAACCTTTATCTTTGTTCCATTGTGCTAAATAAGCACGATGTTGGAAGGCATTTAATTGAACAGAACCTTCTTCTAATGCTGTATTTGGTAATACGTAGTCGTTCATTTCTACAACTTCTAAGTCAATATTTTCTTTTTTAGCTTTTTCAGCAACAAAATCCCAAATTTCATGAGCAGCGCTACCTACAACGGCAACTTTTACATGTTCAGCTGGTTTTGTTTCTTTTGAAGTTTCTTGTTTACTTGTTTGATTTCCGCAAGCTGCTAATGTCACTGCAGCAACTGCTGTTAAAAATAAATTTCTTAATTTCATTTAATTTCCCCACTTTTGTTTTTCTAAATGTCACGTGATACAAATGGTACTATACCGAATTATCACAGTCGGGTCAACGAAATTTGACCTATTTCAGCATTGTTTATTTTTACTAGTTGTTAAAGTTAAAAACTATATTTCTATCACATCAACATTTACAGACTATAAAAATGAGAAAATTGGCAAACAAAAAAGACTTTTCTACATAGCTGTAGTGACAGAACCGGCAAAAGCCGATTCTGTCACAGGAAATTTTGAGACTACAGGCTCAAAATTTAGCCAAGAGACACCGAAGGTGGCTACTGGCGTCCTAGCAACTATAGATAAGTCTAATTAAAAAATATTGTTTTAATCTTGGTCCAAGCCCATCCCTCTCATAATTGCTTTTGCAATTTCAACGAATGGAACAATTGAGAATGCTGCTGCTAACACAATTAACCATTGTTCTAAATTCAACACTGTTACACTAAACACAGTCGTTAAACCAGGAACAACTAGAACAGATAATAACATTAAAGCAGACACAACAATCGCAATGTTGAACATTTTATTTTTAAACACTCCAACAGTTGCTAAAGATTTATAAACAGATTTCACATTAAATGCATGGAATAACTGAATTAACCCTAAACTTGCAAATGCCATTGTTTCACCAGTTGGAACACCCCAACCAGCAGCATGAGTCGCATACCAATATACGAATAAAGTAACTCCACCTTCGAAGAAACCTTGATAGTAAATACTTGGTAATACACCATTTGACAAGAAGTTAGAACTCTTACCACGAGGTGGATGTTTCATAATATCTGCTTCTGCATCTTCCATCCCCAAAGTAATCGCTGGGAATACGTCTGTTACTAAGTTAATCCATAAAATATGAATTGGTTCAAGAATTGACCAACCAGCCATTGTAGCAATAAATAAAGTCATTACTTCACCAAAGTTTGCAGATAATAAATATTGTACTGCTTTTTGGATATTCGAGAATACTTTACGACCTTCTTCTACTGCTATAACAATTGTTTCAAAGTTATCATCTGCAAGAACCATATCACTAGCACCTTTAGATACTTCAGTACCAGTAATCCCCATCCCTACACCGATATCTGCTTGTTTTAGAGATGGAGCATCATTGACACCATCACCTGTCATTGAAACAACTTTTCCATCCGCTTGCCATGCTTTTACAATACGAACTTTATGCTCTGGAGATACACGAGCGTAAACTGAGTAATCTTCAATTGTCCGTGCTAATTCTTCATCAGAAATCTCATTTAATTCTGCTCCTGTTAAGACACCATCTTCTTGATCAGGACGTAAAATTCCTAAACGTTTTGCAATTGCTTGAGCTGTATCACGGTGGTCACCTGTAATCATCACGGTACGAATGCCTGCTTCTTTAGCAACTTGAATCGCTAAAGCTGCTTCTTTTCTCTCAGGGTCAATCATTCCGACTAATCCTGCAAATACAAAGTCGAACTCAACAGATTCTGAATCCAATGTTTCTGGAACTTGGTCAATATATTTATAAGCAATGGCTAATACACGTAAAGCTTGAGTCGCCATTTCTTTATTCAAACGAGCTAATGTATCACGGTCTTCTTGAGTAATTGGGCGAACTTGTCCGTGTTCTTCAATATGCGTTACTTTTTCAAGTAACATATCTGGAGCACCTTTTGACGCTACTAAATAGTTTTCATCTTCTAATTGATGAATGGTTGACATTATTTTACGAGTTGAATCAAATGGTACTTCCGCTACACGTGGATGTTTTTCTAAATCAACACGTACATCATACCCTTTATCTAATCCAAATTGAACCATTGCTGTTTCAGTTGGATCCCCAATTAATTTTTCTTCCGTAATTTTAGTATCATTGGCTAAATTCATCATACGAAGTGCAGAAATTGATTCGTTCATTTCTTCAGTTGCATCATGGATTTCATTGTTAAACACCATTTTTTCAACAGTCATTTGGTTTAATGTTAACGTACCTGTTTTATCTGAACAGATAACTTCTACACCACCTAAAGTTTCAACGGCTGGCAATTTACGAACTAATGCATGACGGCTTGCCATTTTTTGAGTTCCTAATGCTAAAATAATTGTTGAAATAGCTGGTAAACCTTCTGGAATCGCCGCAACCGCAATCGCAATGGCTGTTAATAACATATGCGTCCATTCGTATCCTCTAATTAATCCAATTCCGAAAATAATAACGGCAATAACTAAAATCATAATCGTTAACCATTTACCTAGAGCATCTTGATTTTCTTGTAACGGAGTTTTACTTTCTTCCGTGTTCGCTAACATATGGGCAATTTTACCAACTTCAGTATCCATACCTGTTGCAGTAACAACCCCCAATGCACGTCCATAAGTCACATTTGTACTCGCAAATGCCATATTTGAACGGTCACCAATACCAACATCTTCCCCTTCAGGAATGATTAAATCTTTTTCTACTGGAACAGATTCTCCTGTTAATGCAGCTTCTTCGATTTTAATCGTATTGACTTCTAATAATCGCATATCGGCAGGAACCACATCCCCTGCTTCTAATATAACGATATCTCCGACTACAATTTCTTCTCCTTTTACATGAAGATGTTCACCATCACGTAAAACTGTTGCAACTGGAGAAGCCATTTTTTGTAATGCTTCAATTGCTTCTTCTGCTTTTGATTCTTGGATAACCCCTACAATTGCATTTAAAATAACAACGGCTAAAATTACAATGGCATCCGTTGGATCTGGAGCTCCTTCATGGGCAAAAAATGAAATAACAGCTGCTGCAAGTAAGACAATAATCATGAAATCTTTAAACTGATTAATGAATTTTTGCAGTACAGTTGTCTTTTCTCCTGCTTGTAAAGCATTCGGACCGTATTTTTCTAAACGTTCTTTTGCTTGAGCAGAAGTTAACCCTTCTTTAGTAGATTGTACACTTGAAAGAACTTGTTCTTCCGTTTGTGTGTATGCGGCTTGTTTTGTCAAAGTCGACACTCCTTTATATTTTTTATCCCCATAAAAAAAGACTTATACTACTTCAAGGACTTGAAAATAGCATAAGTCTCACTAATTAAGATAATACCAGCGAAACAGGTTCACTTGTTGTTGATATTACCACAACTTTCGTTGCAAGTTACTCCCTTATGGAGATGTTGAATTTATAAAATACTATACCAAAGGCACTCTAAAAATGCAAATGATTTAAGCATTTTAGTATATAAAATCTTTATGATTTATACTCACGAATGACCTTCATAAAGGCTTCCCCATAAGTTTCTAGTTTTTTCTCCCCAACTCCACTGATTTGTAAGAATTTTCTATCCGTTGTTGGTAAATGACGACAAAATTCTTTCAGAGTTTTATCTGAGAAGACTAAGAATGGTGGAACATGTTGAGCGAACGCTAAATCCATACGAAGCGAACGTAAACGGTCATACAAGACTTCATCAAATGGCGCATTATCTTGTACTTGGTGTTGCTGAATGGCATCTGGTTTTTGCAGAATTTGCGCCACAATAGGTTTCACTTCGATTTTCTCACGATTTTTCAATGCCTTTTTCCCTAAATCGCTCACTTGTAAAATCGGATATTGTAAGCCTTCTGTTTCGATATAGCGATCTGCAATTAGAGAAGATATAAATTCTTTTAACGCTTTATCCGAATAATCTTTCATAATTCCGTAAGTAGATAATTGATCAAAGTGTAGAGCCTTCATTTCAGCTCGTTTACTTCCTCGTAACACTTCGGATACTTTACTCATTCCATATCTTTCTTTCATACGAATAATACAGGACAAAATCATTTGCGCTTGTGGTGTTACGTCGCTCAACTCCACTTTATTCAAGCAGTTCGTACAATGCCCACAATCATCTGGAATATCTTTTTGTCCAAAATAATCTAGCATAAAGCCTCTTAAACAACGTACCGTTCTACAATAATCAATCATCTCATTGAGTTTTGCCATGCCGACTTTATCCTCATTTTGCTTCACTAAAAATTTATTAATAATAATATCTTTTGCCCCATATAATAAAATACATTCCGCAGGCTCCCCATCTCGTCCGGCACGTCCTGCTTCTTGATAATAACTTTCGATATCTTTTGGCATATTGTAGTGAATGACTTTTCGCACATTGGACTTATCAATCCCCATTCCAAATGCATTCGTTGCTACAATGACATCAATACGGTCAAATATAAAATCTTCTTGTACTTTACTTCTAGCTTCAGGGCTTAATCCTGCATGATACCAATCCGCAGCAATCCCCTTCTTTTGTAATTTATCACAGACTTTTTCGACTTCTTTTCGTGTGTTACAAAATACAATCGTCGGTTCCTTCTCCTTAATTAACTCTAGTAGACGGCTCATTTTACCCCTTGGTTCTTCCATTCCAAAATATAAATTTGCACGGTCAAAGTTCGTTACAACTTCAAAAGGATGTTGTAATTTTAATTGTTGTTTAATATCCATTCGAACTCTTGGAGTAGCAGTTGCGGTAAAAGCTGCCACAATGGGACGAGTAGGAAGTTGAGCAACAAATGTATCGATATTTTGATAACTTGGTCTAAAATCTTGTCCCCACTGAGAAATACAGTGCGCTTCGTCCACTGCAACCATACTAATTTGAATTCCTTGCATCATCTCTAGAAATCCTTCTTGTTCAAAACGCTCTGGAGCAACATATAATAACTTCACTTCGCCACGTTTCAATTGCTCAATCGCCTGATAATACTCGAGTGAAGTCATTGTACTATTTAACAAAATCGCTTGAATTCCCATTTCTTTTAACGAAGTCACTTGATCATACATTAAGGAAATTAATGGAGATACAACAATTGTGATTCCGTCTAACATTAAGGCTGGAACTTGGAAACAAATCGACTTTCCTGCAGAAGTTGGCATAATCGCTAGGACATCTCTTTTGGATAAAATCGTTTCAATAATTTCTGCTTGAGCAGGTCTGAAGCTATCATATCCATAATAATGTTTTAAAATCTCTTCCTTATTCATCTACTTCCCCCTCTCTTCTAGTATGTATATTAATTCTTGCATGTGTTCCATCGATAAAGCATAGACATCTAATGAAAAAATTTCTGGTATTATTTCTTCAATATAGGCATCTTCTAATGTGTCGATTGTTATTTCTAAATCTAGCTTTTCTTTTAGAAGTGATAATTGACTTCTTTCTAACAATAATTGTGTGCCATGTAAATGTGTTTTTTCTATCTCTGATAATTCTAATAATTGTCTAAATTGTTGGGACTTCTCATGATAGTGTGCCACCATTTTTTGTCGATGTTTTTCAAATAAGCCATTTTGGATAAATAATGCTAATGTTTTTTGCATGAGTAAATTCGAGTCAAAATCTAATAATTGCTTTCTCTTCTCAAATTCCTTTACGAAGGCGGTTGGCAGTACGACAATTCCCATTTTAAAAGCAGAAAATAAAATCGAAGAAAAAGATTTTACATAGATAACTCTTTCATTTGTATCAAAATAATGCAAAGGCGTTGCGGTTCCTCGTTCGTAATCCGCCATATAATCGTCTTCAATAATATAGACTTGATATTTTTCTGCTAATTCCACAATTTTCTTTTTAACGCTATCCGGATAACTCATCCCAAGTGGATTATGAAATCTAGAAATCGTATAAAAATAACGAATGGTACCACTTTGAAAAATTTGTTCTAACTTTTCTAATGAAATCGTGTCTTGTGTCTGTTCTCGTTCAATGATTTGATAAGGAATTCCTAATTCCTTCACTAATTGATTCATACGACTATATGTCGGTTGTTCTAATAACAGTCCACCAGTTCCAATTAGTTGGAGTAAAATATATAAGGCTTGTTGTGTCCCCGTTGTAATGGATAATTGACCTTCCTTTGCATACACTCCATAACTTTCTAATAAAGGTACCATTGTTTCAATTAATTCACGGTCACCTCTGATGGATTCCCTCTGATTACTAACACCTTCATAACTTGCCATAACCGATTCATTCAAACATTTTCTAAAATCTTCAATCGGAAATTGCAACGGATTTGGCAATCCAATTTTTGTCGTATTTCGAACGGGTACTCGATTTTTCAATACATAATATCCACTCTTTTCCACTGGATAAATTAAACTTTCTTCCTTTAAGAGATGTAACGCTTTTAAAATCGTGTCTTTATTACACTCATACTGTTGAATCATTTCACGAATGGAAGGAAGTCGATCTCCCTTTTTATAAATTCCTTCTTCGATTTGCTGACGAATTTGAAGACTTACTTCTTGATACTTAAACATGACACACCTCTCCATCTGTACCGGTACAATTTTATTCAAAAAATATTGTACCTTATCCCATCCTGAATTACAATGAGTTCAACTTCTAAAAATAGGAGGTGCTTTCGTGGTACAAAAAAGGATAATATTGGCCAATGATTTATCCGGAATTGGAAAAGTAGCTTTGACTCCTGCCATTCCGATTATGGCATGTTGTCAGATTGAAACGATACTTTTACCAACCATTTTACTGTCCTCTCATACAGGAGGATTTGGGCAAATCGCAATCCAAGAGCTACTAGACTTTACAAAACAAAGTTTAGAACAATGGAAAGCATTACATTTAAAAACAGATGCACTATTTATTGGATATTGTAGACAAAGAGAACAATTGAAAGTCTTATTAGACTATCATACAACTCAAAATCCAGACGCTCTGCTGATTGTCGACCCCATTATGGGCGACCACGGAAAGTTATATAGTGGCTTTACAGAAGAATATGTCCACCAAATGAGAACCATTTGCTCAAAAGCGGATGTTATTCTTCCAAATCTGACTGAAGCTGCGTTATTAACTCAAACAGAGTATTTAGAAGGAATTCAACCAGTAGAAGCTTATCAAGAACTTGCTAGGAAGTTAGCAAATTTAGGGGCTAAAAAAGTCATCTTAACGGGTATTCAAACAAAAGTTGGTTCCATTGGATTATTGAGCTATGATGCTGTAACAGAACAATTTGCGACAGCTTTCACTCCGCATTATCCGCATCATTTTTTTGGAACTGGAGATATTGTTTCAGCTATTCTAAGCTCTTGTATTTTACAAGAATATTCCTTAGAAAAAGCATTATCCATTGCTACAACTTTTCTTGACGCTACTCTTCAAGAAACGATTGCTCAAGAAAAAAATTTACAATATGGAGTTGCTTTCGAGCCACAATTGCATCTTCTCACACAATTATTTCATTCATAGAAAGTAGGAATTATACATGAAACATTATTCATTACGTGAAATGACACAAATCGCATTATTTGCCGCTTTAATTTTCTTAGGAGTTCAGTTATTTAGAATTCCTTTAGGACACCAATTCGTCCACTTTGGAAATGCCCTAGTCGTTGTTGGGTGCTTAGTATTCGGTAGTAAAAAAGGAGCCATTGCTGCTACTTTAGGATTAGGAATTTTCGACATTTTAAATGGATATGCCGCTGAAGTTTGGATTACGATTTTAGAATCTCTTATTGTTTGCTGGGGAATTCACCTTGTTTATGAAAAAACGCTTCACCAAAACGATAAAGCTGTAAATATTATTGGAATTGGTATTTTAGCTGCTGTTATTAAAATTATTTTAAATTTAGTAAAATATACTTTCCTACGCGGAATGATTATGGGAGGACTAGCGTTTACTCCTGCATTCGTTGCAGCCTTCACTAAGATTTTAGGAACATTCGGTTCAGCTGCTTTCACAGTTATTACTGTTCCAATTTTATACCCAATTTTCAAAAAAATTTATCAAAAAATTAAAGCCTAATCCCTACTAGCAAGAGACTTAAACTTCTCTTGCTAGTTTTTTATTTTCTTCCACTTACCGTCTGGTAATCGAATCAGACCATTTGTCTCCTTCCTAATTTCTCTCAAAAATTGCTCTATCTCGCGCTTACAAACTTGCTCTTGTTCATAACACGAAGAAAAACGAATTTTCTTTTGGATAGCTAATTTTTTCAAATACGCATAACACTGTTCTATCGTAAAAATCTGGTTTGTTTTCAGTCTATCAATTCCCATCCATAAATATCCTTGCCAGATGAGGTTATAAGTTTTCATACTCCAAGAATATTTTGGATAGTAACGGCATACCTCTAATTGATCAAACGTCCACCTATGATGATAGAGTGCTTCTAGAAATTGCCTGTTTTCTTTTTGAGAACTTAACATAAATATTTGCCACTCTTCTTTTGTCCAAGATTGCTCCTTACTTACCATTTGGGAAATATTTACACACCCCGACTCTTCAAACATTTGAAATATTTTCTTCCAATCAAGCTTATCTAAGTCACATCGACTTTCCTGAAAAAGATACTTTCTTTTTTGAAGGTGCAATGTTAGATGATGATGGATGATCCATTCTTTATCTGTATAAAAGCATAAATAATTTCCTAATTGCGGATGATATCGAATACAATACAAACTCATCTCACATAAGTTTTTTTGTAAAAACTTCTTTCCAAGAATCCACGAAACACTTCTCCCCAAACTTTCTAAAGCCTTCGTTCGAGAAGTCATTTCTTTTATTGGAATGACACTACACTGATATTCCAACACCCATTCTTTTTCACCTGTTTCAATAGTGATATCCGGAATTTGTCCAATCATTGCTTCATACCGTTCTAACTCTGACCTATACCCTTGTTGCACGAGACTCTCTTGTAATTCCTCTTTTCCATTTTGATGAGCCTCTGTTTCTCCATCATGCCTTGCTTGTGTTACATGCCTAAAGAAATACTCTCCATTTTTCTTTTGACAAATTTGTACAGGTTCTCCACACGTCGGACAAGCATAATATTCTGACTTATCTAATTCAATCCCTTTATACGCATATACTAATTCTCCATTTGAATCTCGAGCAATTTTCATCCAAACCACCTCAACTATATATACGAAAAAAATCTCAAAAAATATTTTTTATTGGAAAAATTTTTAAAATAAATACTAGTGCAAACAAAAAAGATGAAAATAGAAATTTTCATTCTATTTCCACCTTACAAGCATTTAAATCATTTCTAAATTTTTCTCTACTACAATATCCCATGAACATCCTAAAGCACCTTCTCCTAAGTGGGTTCCAATAACTGGACCAAAGTATGCTAGAGACGTTCTTAATTTTGGATATTTCTCTTGAATTTGAGCACGCCACGCTTCTCCTGCTTCTGGAGCATTCGCATGAATAATGACTAATTCATAACCATCGCCATCTGTCGTTTGAGTATCTTCTTCAAAGATTTGCTCAATACGTTTCATCGCTTTATTCTGTGTACGAATTTTTTCCATTGCCACAATTTTTTTATCTTCAAATGTTAAAATCGGCTTAATTTTCAACATAGAACCAACTAACGCAGCCCCAGCTGATAAACGTCCCCCTCTTTGAAGATTATTCAAATCATCAACAATGAAGTAAGCTGTTGTACGATCTACTAATTGCTGAACACAAGCAACAATTTCCTTAGCTGTATATGTTTCATCTTTTGCCATCATTGCAGCGAGACGAACCGCACGAGCTTGAGGTGCACAACTAATTCCTGAATCGATTGGATAAATCAATACTTCATCTTGTAATTCTTCAGCAACTGTCACAACTGTTTGATAAGTTCCGCTAATCCCACTGGATAAGGTAATTGGAATAATAGCATCATAATGATGGGATAATTCACGGAATAATTCAATCGTTTCACCAACTGCTGGTTGTGAACTAGTTGGAAATACCTCTGAGTTTTTTACTTTTTCATAGAAATCGGCAGTTGTCAAGTCTTGTTCTTCACGATAACTTTCTTGTCCAAAAATAACTGATAGTGGCAATACATGAATATTCCACTCACGGCGTTCTTCTGGTGTCAAATACGCAGTACTATCCGTTACGATCGCAATTTTCATTTACTCGACTCCTTTTCTTAAAATTAGCAATCACGTTGCTTTCTGTAGTATACCAAAAATACAATTTTGGGGCAAACGTTGGAATTTCGAGGGAAAAAGAAAAAGACCCCGAAGGGTCTTTTCATTGAGTTTAAGGATTGAATAATTGTCCTGTGAATCCGTCTGTATTCTTAAGAAGTGCTTTAAATACTTTTGATTTAAGCTCTACAGTTTTAGCTGTTCCTCCACCTGCTAGATCAGCCTTAACCGCCTTATCAAATAAGTCTTTTAGTTCAGCATAAGTTGTAATTTGTTTACCATCAATTTCAATTGCAGTAAATCCTTTTTCAGCTTTTGCTTTCACTTCTTTGTAATACTCTTTCTTCCAATCTTCAAGGTTAGTAAATCTTCCATTAGAAACTTTCTTGATAATGAAGTCATCACCTAACATCTTATTGTTTTCTCTGTTGGCATCCCCTTGATATTTACTTGACGCATATCCAATAAATCCATTTTCGTATCCGAAGTAACCCCACATACGGAATGTATTGTGTTTAAAGGATGCTGCACCTGGAGCACCTGTACTTGTATTTCCACCATAAATACCAGTCATCATATTCATGTTGACATAAGCAGACCCAAAGTCCGATGGGTTATAAGTACCATCACCAGGAGCACCATGTTTCGTCATTAAGTTATTAGTAATTAAATCATCAATTGTATTAATAGCTAATTGTTTTTCAGCATCATTCATTTCACGAATTCTATCGAACTGATGACCTGAATTTCCACTACGATATTGTCGATCCATTTTCTTGAACCAGCGACTTGTATTTCCATTTAATTGTGGTAATACAGCATCAGCCTCAAGATGATCTAACATCATAAGAGCATCATTATAGTTCTTCATGTAGTGATCAATCGCCTCACGTGAATTTAACTTATCAGGGTCTGGATTATACCATTGGTTTCCATCATTAGGACGATGATAAGCCATATTGATACCAAGAGCACCATACTCTCCGTTAGAAGTAGAGCTATCAGGTGTTTGTAACATACCTTGAGCATAAGCTTCTAAATCTGTACCTTGACGATGTCTATTCGGTCCTAAGTAACCCATTCTATCATTAATGTGAGTAGTCTCATGTGTGAAGGCAGAAATACCGAATGGTTCAAACATATTTGTCACCATAAAGTAGACTTGATCATCTTTATATGGATTACCGTAAATTTTAGCCATTGCTCCCATACGCCAGTCAATTTGATGCCAGCGATCAGTTGGTCCAAATAATTCACGAACAGGAGTCGCTACTTTTCCACCATCAGCATAACCCATACGATTAGCTCCACCAATACCTGCATAAGCTTGGTTATCCCAAACAGGACTTGGAACCATGTTTTGGCTCTTAAGTAACTGATTACGAACATTAGGGAGCATCAATCTTGACCAAAAATCTAAATAGGTTTGTTGAGCTTTCGCAACTTCTTGAACACGTGGCTTAAAGGCTTCTCGTTCAGCTTCAGTATTCTTACCATATTTCTCAAATGAGCTGTATGCCATTGTATTATAAGTTGATATCAATATAATATGTGATTTTTTCAAATTCAACAATGGTAAAATCATACGACCATGCACATCGTTATCTAAACCATCAAACACACGGTGTCGTTTGTTTTTGAATTCTTCGGTCGTTGTTTCTGGTTCTACAATATACGCATTTTTAGCTGAGTGAATAAACCAATCATTAATATCCGTATCATTTGTAAATAAACGCATATTATATTCTAAGAAATCACGTAAGCTGCCTTTACCTGTATCCCCTGCAATAATCTCACGGTATGCATCTTGAGTTCTATCACCCTTCAAGTTCTTTTCTTGTGAACCAATTCGAATTAATCTATCAATAACACTTGGTGTCTTGCCATAGAAATCTGGTTTAAACATCATTATATTCTTAATGTTTAAGTCACCATATTCAATACCATAATAACGGTTGAGGTAAGTAAGTGCCATCATAATTTTAGCTTTATTATCTTCTACTTTCTTAAGAAGTGCTTTGATGGCTGCCTCATCACCATTTAACTGATGATCTTCATTTTCAACAAGAGCTTTTACTAACTTATCAAGATTTGCTTTTGTATCTACAAAACTTTCTTCAAGGTATAATGCAGGAACATTATTTGAAATCGTACGAACTTCAGGAGATTCAAGGGTAATTGTATCTAATTTCGCTTTTACATCACTTAGTAATTGAGTACGATCTTTAACCACCATATTTGGTGTGTAAACTACATCTCCTAAATCGGTAATACTATATTCTTTTACTTGTTCCACGTTTGATGTAGCCTTAGGTGACACAGCTTTTTCTTCTTTCGTACCATCAGCATAATGAATCATAATGTGATCAACATCTGACAAGTCTGTTACAAATTGTCCATCTTTCATACCAGTTACAGATAATACTTCAGTCGTTAATAATTTAGATCCTTCTGGAATCTTATTCCCTTGATTGATAATCCACTCTTTATTGTAGAATGGTTGAAGTTTTTCAATATTACGGTATGCAAGTTCACGTTCTGCGTTATAATCTTGAATATCTTTATACGTATCAGCTTTTGGTTTCACTTGGTTCAATTTATTTGTAACAGGTTCATTAATTGTATACTCATGAGCAGTAATACCCATATTCGCAAATTTCGCTAAAGCATCTGCTTCTGAAATACCTTTAATTTGCTTAGATTTTTTATAAGATGATAAACCTGTTGCAACATCATTTACATAGAAGTTATTCTTGAAGTTATCAAATCCGAAGTATGAATCACCTGTATCGACTGAGCTTGCTCCGTACATGATTTCACCATTGGTTACTTTCATCATACTTACGTTATTTTCTACCCAACCCCAGTCATAATTTTCATGGATTAAACCACCACTTTGACCATGGTTTTTAAGAGTCATAGTACCTTTAATAAATGAATTCTTCAATCGACCACGTTGCTTGAAGTCATTTGGATTTCCACCATGGTTGACTTTAGCGACAAGTCCACCAACCTTAGAATTATTAGCGACAATATTTCCATCGAAATAAACACTATCCGTATTACTTCTCCAGCTTTCGCTGACAAGTCCACCAGACCACCAGCCGGCACCACCAACACTTGTAACATTACCAACAAAGGCAACATTACGCATATCCGCTTCGTCCAGTTTATTAACCATACCTGTAACATCGTTATTACCTACAACATTACCGGTTACTTTAATATTTTCAATTGTTGATTTTTTGAACATTTCACCAAGTGGTGCAACTTTATTCTCTCCTGGTAAGTTAATATTAACATTACCAAGATTAATGTCATGAACATGCGCATTTTCCACTCTACCAAACAGAGGACGTTCAAGGTTATGAATTGTAAATCTACCGCCATCATTACTTAGTAATTTACCTTTGAATATTGAAGTGATGTAAGATTTACCATTCCCTTTAACATTTGCCGCATTCAAATCTGCACCAAGTTTGAACTCACCCGTTGGATTAGCTTGCATATCTTTTACAAGTTCATTGAAGTTATAGTACACATTATTTACTTTTGGTAATTGTTTTTCAAAGTAATGAACATATTCTTCACTCAGTGTATCATCTGCTCTACGTTGAACTAAGTCAGGAGCTTTTGCTACTACTTTGTATAATGCTTTTCCATCTACAACAACTTCTTCAACTGAACTTACTGCAAGTCTTGTCACTTTGTTGTCGTGAGTTGTCACACGTAAATACAATGGAGAAACATCTGTCGGTTTTTCAGATAATAAGCTCTTATCTGTTTCGTTACCCGCATCATCCACACTCATTAAGCTTGTTTCTTTTATGTTTTTGATTTCAACTTTTTTAAGATCTAATTGAATTTGTTTATCTTCTAATTTTTCAGTTTCTTCGCCTTCTCCACGATCATAAACCATTGTTGTGGATAGAGTGTAACCTTGATAATATTTTAATTTATCTAAAGTAGCATTTAAATTATTTTCTGCCACAGTTACTTCTTTAACAAGTTGTCCATCTTTATCTTTTAACGCTAATTTGATGGATTTAATTTCTACTCCAGCTGGTTTATTCAATGTATAACTAGCTGTCGCACTCTTCTTCAAGACATCTTTTTCAGTATTAGCCCATTGTAATGTTGGCTTTTCTAAACCTTTTGTACCATTCTTAATAATTTTATCTTGAGGTGGTTGGATAACTTTTTCTTCTACAGTTGGAGCATCATTTGTTTTTTCTCCACGAATCGTTTTATACGTTTCAGTAATTTGTTTCTTACCGTTTACACCTTCTTGAGCAACTTTAGTTGTGCCACGTTTTAAAGTGTCATCATCTTCTGTTTTTGTTTCAAAAGGAATAGGTTCTTCTCTTGTTTCAACTTTTGTTCCTTCAACTGGTTTTGTTCCTTTTTTAACGACTTTAGGAACAGCAGGAGTTTTCACTTCTGTAGTTGTAGAAAGGACTTTATCTGTTTCCACACCTTCTACTGTTTCATAAGTTGTTTTAGTAACTTGAACACCTTTAGAACCAGGGTTTTCAACAACTTCATCACCCACATATTTTGTGTCATCCGGAACTACTTCTGTTGTGAAATCTAATTCACTTTCAGTAGACTTTTCAACTGTACCAGTTGTTACTTTATATTCTGGAACTTCTAGCGTTGGAGATTGCATTTCATGTCCTGGTTCTTGTGTTCCTTTTGTTGAAAGTGGTTTTGTATACTCTGGTAATTCAGGTTGTACTAACGCTTGACCTTCTTTGCCTTCTTCTTGAGTACCATTTGCTTTTGCTTCTTCTTTCTTCGGTTGTTCAACTTTAGTAGTTTCTACTTTTGGTTCCTCTTTCTTCGGTTGTTCAACTTTAGGAACTTCTACTTTTGGTTGTTCAACTGTTTTTGAAGGAGTAACTGGCACATCTTTCTCAACTACTGGTGTTGTAGGTTTTGGCGTTTCTTCTTTTTCCCCTACTCCAACAATTTGTGAAATTGGTTGTTTTGTTACTTCAGTTTTAACAACTTTACGTGTTTCTACACCATTCACAACTGTTACTTGCGTATAAACCTTACGAACTCCTGCTTGTCCAGCGTATAGAACTCGACTCTTACCTCTTTCTAATGTTGTATCTGCCTGTGTAATGGTTTCAAACGGAATTTCTTCAGTTGTTGTTTCAATTCTTGTCTCTTCTTTTTTCTCTACTGTTGTTGTAGAAACTTCTGGAGTAACTGCTTCTACTGGAGCTTGTGGTGCTTCTACTGTAGTTTTCGCTTGTTCTGGATGAGAAATTTGTTTCAACTCTTTCTCACTTAAATATCCAACATAACGATAGCCATCAATTTGTACCACACCTTCATTAGAAGACGCACGAATCACTTGGCTTAATTCCACTGCTACTGCTTGAGAAGGAATAAATGTTGCTGCTCCTGAAGCAGTGATTAACAATGCTCCTAAAATTTTATGGCGTTTTTTCTTAGAAACGACTAAAACAATACTACTTGCAGCTAATAATCCTGCAGCAGTAAATGCCATATTTTCTCTGACTCCCGTTTGTGGAAGAACTTGTTCGATTTTACGGTAAATTAAATAATATACTTCTTCATCCTGAGGTGGAACTTCCGTATGAAGAAGGGCTTTTTCTTGTTCTGTTAAATTCGCTTCGTCAACATAATGATAAGTCGATGGACTCGCAGCACTTACTGGAGTACCAATACCAAATAAAGCCGACCCAATCACAACTGATCCAGCAATTTTTTTGATTTTTCTAATAGAAAAAATTTCTTTTCTCATATCGTTTCCTTTCTTTTTCTAAATAATGTGCAATGTAGTATAACATAAATACATACTGTTTCCTATTTAAAAATATACTTTTTAATCATCGATTTTTACAATTTGTTTTGAAGTAGCATCAATCGTTACTTCCATGGATTTTCCATTATAATAAACTTCAACATTCCAATATAATTGACCATTATCACGTTCTAATGTCCAATCTTTTAATTGTCCTCCAGAAAATTGACCTAAAGCCATTGAAATCATATCATCAACATCTGATAAAGTAGATGTCTCAATCTTTTTATAAGCACGCTTATAAGAAATATCTCCTTTCTTTCGATCCATTTCTGTTTGAACTAAATTTTGACTATCTACTTGATAGATAAACTCATATTCTGTTGTATCATCCAATGCAGAAATTTCATAGACCATTGGCTGTAAAGTCTTTAGTTGAACTTTGGTAATATCTAATGAACTATGTTGACTTTCAAACACTTCTACCATTTTTTGTACGCTATCTTTATAAGAATCTGAGCTTTGAGAGGAAGACTGATTTTTGTTCACTGTTGCTTGTTGAGTTGTTACCTTTGTCGTTGTTTGATTACTTTGTTTCGTTTGTGCCACTGAAGTTGTCGTTGTAGGCTGAGGTGCTGTATTAATTTGAACACAGGCACTTAATAAACTTGCAGAGACAATCGATATCATTAATTTACTTTTTTTCATGTTTTCCTCTTTCGAATTATTATTTTTAAAGCATATTAAATATATAAGAAACTTTGTCATGTTGCAAATAAAACAGTCGAATTTCATATTATTTTTATCGTGTACGTTTTATGGTACAATATGAATACATAATCATTGAAAGGAGAGTCTATGTTAGAGCAATATAAAACCATTCATCAAGATGGACAGCATGAAATTGAAATTAAAGGTTCACGTTTTATCGCACATTTTAAACGCACAGAAACAGAAGAAGAAGCACTTGAATTTATTCAAGCTATTAAGAAAGAACATTGGAAAGCTACTCATAATTGTTCAGCTTATTTAATTGGTGAAAGAGATAAATTCCAACGCGCAATGGACGATGGAGAACCAAGTGGAACAGCCGGCGTTCCAATGTTAGAAGTACTGAAGAAACAAGCATTAAAAAATACTACGGTTGTAGTCACACGTTATTTTGGTGGAACAAAACTAGGCGCAGGCGGACTTGTTCGTGCTTATACAGGAGCTGTGGCAGAAGGCCTGAAAGCCATCGGTGTTGTACAAGCTAGCTTAGAAACCATTTTAAAAGTGACGATTGATTATTCTACCGTTGGAAAACTAGAATACTATCTTGAAACAAATACTATTTCTGTAGTCGACAAGGAATTTACAGATGTAGTAGCAATTCATTGTAGTCTACCTGTTGAAGAAGTAGAAGCTTTCCAAGAATCTGTAATTGAATTATTGCAAAACAAAGTTCAATTTGAAGAATTAGGGCAACAATATATCGAACGACTTATTTCATCAGATGGGGAATAAACAGTGAGATTTTTCTCACTACCGAAGAATTAGAGAGCGCTTACATCACAACAAAACAATAACTCCTGAAATTCAACTGATATGAATTTCAGGAGTTATTTATTTCATAAAGATTATAATCAAACTTCTATACGTGATAGGGATTTCTTAGTCTTCTTTTTTCTTACTTGGAACGACTAATCCTAATCCTGCAAGAATAGCACTTGCTGCTGCGCCAAAGATAGCTACTTCATTTCCAGTTCCTGTTTGAGGTAATGCTTGACGATGTGCTTGTGACATTGCCTCTTCAGATTCTTCTGGAGTAACATATGTCATTCTTCCATTCGCTGATGCTACAGCAATTGAACGAATCGCTTCAGTTCCTGCTTTTAGTGCTTGATTTACTTCTTCTATCGTTGTTGCTTGGTCAATCGTTTGGAAAGCTTTCGCTTTTTCTTGATCCACTCTAGCATCTAACAATGCTTTTTCACTTTCAGAAAGCTCTGCTTGACTGATTTCAGCTTTTTTCTTCATCGCTTCTTGTTCAATCAACATCTTCGCTTCTGATTTCTTAGCGAATAAAGCTTTCATCATATCGTTGTCTGATTGAGGACGATTTGTCTCTTTTCCGTTCAATGCATTCTTAGCGTTAGCAATCGCTGTTACGGCATCATTTACTTCTGTTTGTGTTGCGTCTGCTCTATTGAAAATTGCTTTTCCTGATTCTACTGCATTATCATATGCTTCCTTCTTACCTTGGTCTGCATTCTTATATTGAGCTGTTGCTTTCGTTGCAGTTTCTTGATTAATTTCTGCTTCCAACGCATCCTTATTCGTTGCTTGACCATTTAAAGCTGTTCGAGCACCTTCTAACGCTGTCTT